>NZ_JAWRXS010000014.1:0-215891 GCF_046534915.1 Burkholderia sp. SIMBA_051
GGGTGGCGTGGGTGGCGTGGGTGGCGTGGGTGGCGTGGGTGGCGTGGGTGGCGTGGGTGGCGTGGGTGGCGTGGGTGCCGCAGGTCGCGCAGGTCGCGCAGGTCGCGCAGGTCGCGCAGGTCGCTCAGGTCGCTCAGGTCGCGCAGGTGCCGCAGGTGCCGCAGGTGCCGCAGGTGCCGCAGGTGCCGCAGGTGCCGCAGGTGCCGCAGGTCGCGCAGGCGAAGACCGAGATCAGCCGAATGGCCAGCGCGCCGGCAAAATCGTAAGCGATTCGATAGAATCGGACGAATCCGATGGGCGCGACGCGCTCGCATCTCGTCAATTCAAGCGAGTTCCATGTCCGAGTCCTCCTCCCGATCGTCGTCCGGCTTCGCCGCGCCGCCCGACGCGCATCGCACGCTGGCCTTGCCGGTCCGCCAGCGCGCCCGCACGGCCACGATGGCGCTGTTCTTCGTCGCCGGCATGATGTACGCGTCGTGGGGCGTGCATGTGCCGACCGTGCGCGACAAGTTCGCGCTGAGCCCCGGCCTGCTGTCGATCGCGCTGTTCGCGGTCGCGGGCGGCTCGATCGCCGCGATGCTGACGATCGCGCGCTGGATCGCGCGGGTCGGCTCGCGCACCGCGTGCCTCGTCGGCGGCCTCGTGATGTCCGCGTGCGCGGCGCTGATCCTCGTCGTGCCCGACTACTGGATGCTGCTCGTCGTGCTCGCGGTGTTCGGCTTCTCGATGGCGACGCTCGACGTCGCGATGAACGCCGAGGCGAGCGCGGTCGAGATCGCGCTCGGCAAGCCGATCATGTCGTCGCTGCACGGGATGTTCAGCATCGGCGGGATGTCGGGGGCGGCAGCCGGCGGCGCGCTGCTGTCGGCCGGCATGGCGCCGGCCGTGCATCTCGCGCTCGCGGCGGCCATCAACGCGGCGGTGCTGCTGGCGGCGATCCCGGCCGTGCTCCCGCACGTCCCGCATCACGAGCACGCGCACGGCGGCGGCAACCGCTGGCGCTCGGCCGCGCTATGGATGCTCGGCGGCATCGCGTTGCTTGCGCTGATCGCCGAAGGCGCGATGTACGACTGGGCGACGGTCTACATGCGCGACGTGGTCGCGGCGAGCCCCGCCCTCGCGAGCGCCGCCTACGCGGCGTTCTCCGGCGGAATGGCGATCGCGCGTTTCGCGGGAGACGCGGTGCGCGCGCGGTTCGGCGCGCCGCAGCTCGTGTTCGCGAGCGCGTCGCTCGCGTGCGCCGGGATGATCGGCGCGCTGCTGCTGCCGAACCCGATCGCCGTGCTGACGGGTTTCACGCTGATGGGCCTCGGCCTCGCGAACATGATGCCCGTGCTGTTCGCCGCCGCCGCGCGCGTGAAAGGCATCCATGCGGCCGAAGGTCTCGCGCACGTGGCCGGGCTCGCGTACTTCGGACTGCTGTTCGGTCCAGTCGTGATCGGCGCGGTCGCACAAACCGCGAACCTGACGGTCGGCCTGGCGGTCGTCGCGCTGTGCGCGGCGCTCGTCGCGGTGATCGCGCCGAAGGTGCTCGCGCATCTGAAAATCTGAGCGCACGGGGCGCGGGGCACGGCGCACACCACCCGCCGCGCGCCCGCCAAAAAGAAAGCGCGCCCGCGTTGCCGCGGGCGCGCCTTCACCCCTTCTGTCGACCGCTTGTCAGCTTACATCTTCACTTCGTCGAGCAGCGTCTTCTTGCCGCTCTTGTAGTTGTACAGCGAGATCACGCCGTGCCGCAGGTCGCCCTTCGAATCGAAGGTCGTCGTGCCGATCACGCCCGTGTAGTTCGTCGCCGGCATGGCCGCGAGGATCTTCGCCGTGTCCGTCGAGTTCGCGCGCTTCATCGCGTCGGCGATGATGTACACGGCGTCATACGTGAACGGGGCGTAGATCTGGATCGGCTGGCCGAAACGCTTCTCGTACTTCGCCTTGAACGCGCCGCCGCCCGGCATCTTCTCGAGCGATGCACCGGCTTCCGAGCACACGACGTTGTCGGTCGCGTCGCCGGCCAGGTCGGCGAGCTTCTCCGTGCACACGCCGTCGCCTGCGAGGATCTTCGCGCGCAGGCCGAGCTGCTTCGCCTGTTTCGCGAACGGGCCGCCGGTGGCATCCATGCCGCCGTACATGATCGCGTCCGGATTCTCGCCCTTGATCTTGGTCAGAATCGCGCGGAAGTCGACCGCCTTGTCGTTGGTCGCGTCGTGCGACATCACCTTCAGGCCGAGCGCCTTCGCCTTCTTCTCGAACTCGTTCGCGAGACCCTGGCCGTAGGCGGTCGAATCGTCGACCACGGCAACGCTCTTGATGCCCTTCGAGTGCGCGTAGTTCGCGAGTGCCGGGCCCTGCTGCGCATCGGTCGCCACCACGCGGTACGTGGTCTTGAAGCCCTGCTGCGTGTAAGCCGGGTTGGTCGCCGACGGCGAGATCTGCACGATGCCCGCATCGCTGTAGATCTTCGAGGCCGGGATCGACGTGCCCGAGTTCAGGTGGCCGACCACCGCGACGACCTTGTCGTCGACGAGCTTCTGCGCAACCTGCGTGGCCTGGCGCGGGTCGGCCGCGTCATCCTGCGCATCGAGTTGCAGCGTGATTTTCTGGCCGCCGACCGTGAGACCCTTGGCGTTGATCTCCTCGACTGCGAGACGTGCACCGTTTTCGTTGTCCTTCCCCAGGTGTGCAATGCCGCCCGTCAAGGGCGCGACGTGGCCGATCTTGACGACTTGATCGGCGGCCGCGTTGCTTGCAGCTGCAACGCACAGCATCGCCGCGGCGGTGATCGGCAGCAGCTTTTGCATCTTGATATTCATGTAAGTCTCCAGTTTCGGTCCCAATAAAACGCCATCGCCCGGTGCCCCGCTGCCATCCCTGTGTTTGCATCACTGGACGATTCGCCGGTTGCATCGTT
Organism: Burkholderia sp. SIMBA_051; assembly: GCF_046534915.1. Taxonomy (NCBI): domain Bacteria; kingdom Pseudomonadati; phylum Pseudomonadota; class Betaproteobacteria; order Burkholderiales; family Burkholderiaceae; genus Burkholderia; species Burkholderia sp. SIMBA_051. Next base: position 2,906 of record NZ_JAWRXS010000014.1, read on the forward strand.
CATGCACTTGGCATCAAGCACGTGAAGACAGTCGCTTTTAGCGGCTCCCCGTCCGTACTTGCGCGCAAGTGTAGGTGATCAAATTAATTTGTGGGACTTTTTTGGGGTAGTGGTAACACTACCGATACGGTGCTTTGGAATGACTGCTCGAATATCGTCGCAAGCCCCGCCCGATAAGGGTTTCCGCTAATTACGGACGGCTGGAGGGAAGGTCGATTTAAAGCATTCCCCGGTCATTTCGATTCGGTATTTTGTGCCCGGGATCATTGAATGAAACGCGCGTGACAGCGCGCGCGTTTCTTCATGCGACAGACGCGCCGACACGAAGCGGTCACACGGGCGCGACGCCGCGTTCATGCGACGATTGCGCGCCATTCGGCGTCGAGCGCGTCGACGAGTTGCGACGTCGTCAGCGCGGCGTCGCGCCGCCGCGCGAGCGGCGCGCCCTGCCCGGCCCACAGCGACAGGTAGTCGCCGTCGTTCGCGCGCGCGGCGGCCTGCCGCAGCGGCTGCGTCAGCGCGTTCTGCACCGGATACGGAGCGGCATCGGCCACGCGTTCGCCGAGCCGCGCCATCAGCGTGTTGCGCAATCCGCGCGCATGACGCCCGGTGATCGCGCGCGTGACCTGCGTCGACGTATCGGCGCTCGCGAGCAGCCGTGCCTTCCAGTCCGCCGCGATCGCGCTTTCCGCGCACGTCAGGAACGCGGTGCCGAGTTGCGCGGCCTGCGCGCCGAGCGCGAGCGCCGCGGCGATCCCGCGGCCGTCCATGATGCCGCCCGCGGCGAGCACGGGCAGACCGGTCGCGTCGACGAGCTGCGGCACCAGCGCGAGCGTGCCGATCAGCGCATCGTCGGCCGGGCCGATGAAGGTGCCGCGATGGCCGCCGGCTTCTGCGCCCTGCGCGGACAGTGCGTCGGCACCGGCCGCCTGCCATGCGAGCCCTTCGGCGACGTGCGTCGCGGTGCCGATCACGTAGGTGCCGGCCGCCTTCAGGCGCGCGACGTCGGCCGCGTCGAGCACGCCGAACGTGAAGCTCGCGACCGGCACCCGCAGCGCGACGAGCGCATCGAGCTGCGCGCGGAAGTCGGGGGCGTAGCGCGCGGGCGCGGTGCCGGGCGGCAGCCCGAGCGCCGCGTTCAGCGGATTGATCGCGGCGAGCGCGCGGGCGACGCTCGCCGCGTCGGGCGCGACCTCGGACAACACGAACAGGTTCACGGCGAACGGCCGCGCGGTCGCCGCGCGAATCGCGTCGACTTCGGTCGCGAGACGCGCCGGCTCGAACGCGCCGGCGCCGAGGCTGCCGAGCGCGCCGGCATTGGACGCGGCCGCGACCATCGCGGCCGTGGTGGCGCCGACCATCGGCGCCTGCACGAGCGGCAGGCGCAGGCCGAAGCGTTCGGCAAACGGGGTGGAAAATGCACGGGCGGACATGGTGAATCCTTCGATGACGATGCGCGAAAGCGCTTTGTAAAAGCCGATACGTCGACTCTAGCGAAGCCGCGCAGCGCCGAAAAATGAATAATCGAGATCGAAACGATCGCTGCACGAGAAGTGGATTCGGGCGCGGCTGCGATCAGCGCTAACACCCGGCACGCACCCGCCTGCACCCGCTGCAACACCACAGGATTGGTGGCACACTAGGCCGCCCCTTTTTTCCATCCGCGGCGCGCCCGTCGCGCGCCCGTTCGCCAGGAGTTCAAACGTGACTGCCCAATGGATCGACATCCCGACCGGTAACGACAGCTTCGGCGGCTATCTCGCGCTGCCCAAGCGCGGCAAGGGCCCCGCCGTCATCATCATCCAGGAGATCTTCGGCGTGAACGCGCACATCCGCGCGGTCGCCGACCAGTACGCGGCCGACGGCTTCGTCGCGCTCGCGCCGGACGTGTTCTGGCGCACGCAGCCGCGCGTCGAGCTGACCTACGAAGGCGCCGATCGCGACAAAGGCATCGAGCTGATGAAGAAGACCGATGTCGGCCTCGCGGTCGCGGACATCGGCGCGGCCGCCGACGCATTGCGCGCACGCCCCGAAGTCGCCGGCAAGCTCGCCGCGATCGGCTACTGCTTCGGCGGCCAGCTCGCGTACCGCGCGGCCGCGACGGGCAAGGTCGATGCGGCAGTCGCCTATTACGGCGGCGGCATCCAGAATGCGCTCGACCTCGCCGGCCAGGTCACGCAGCCGATCCTGTTCCACTACGCGGAGAACGACCACGGGATCCCGCTCGACGCCGTCGAACAGGTGAAGGGCGCGTTCGCGGGCCGCGACAACGCGTCGTTCCACGTGTACCCGGGCGCCGAGCACGGCTTCAACTGCACCGACCGCGCGTCCTACAACCAGCGCGCGGCGGCCCTCGCGCACGGCCGCACGCTGACGTTCCTCGCCGAGCAGCTGTAACGCGGCCGGTACCGGGCCCGGCACGCCGGGCCCGCGTTATCCTCCTTTCATCGCCACAGGTCACAACGGGGGTGACTGCGATGCACTCGGACTATTTGGCGCATGACGCGATCGGCCTCGCCGCACTCGTGCGCGAACGCAAGGCGAGCCCGCGCGAGCTGCTCGACGCCGCGATCGGCCAGGCCGAAGCGGTGAACGGCGCGGTCAACGCGATCGTGCTGCAGGACTACGACGCCGCGCGCAAGCGCACGGAGTCGACCGTCGACGCCGGCACCGACGCGCCGTTCGCGGGCGTCCCGTATCTCGTGAAGGATCTCGGCGCGGCGGTCGCCGGGCTGCCGCTGTCGATGGGCAGCCGGCACTACCGCTACTTCGTGCCCGCCGACGATTCGCCGCTGATCGCGCGCAGCCGCGCGGCGGGGCTCAACGTATTCGGCAAGACCAACACGTCGGAAATCGGCCAGATGCCGTACACCGAGCCCGAGCTGTTCGGCGCGTGCCGCAATCCGTGGAACCTCGATCACACGCCCGGCGGCTCGAGCGGCGGCGCAGCAGCCGCCGTCGCGGCCGGCATCGTGCCGCTCGCGCATGCATCCGACGGCGGCGGCTCGATCCGGATCCCCGCGTCATGCTGCGGGCTGTTCGGGCTGAAGCCGAGCCGCAACCCGGTGCTGGTCGACCTGCCGTCGAACGGCGAGCTGGTGGTCCAGCATGCGGTGTCGCGCAGCGTGCGCGACAGCGCGCTGCTGCTCGACGTGACGACCGGCCAGACGCTGCCGCCCGGCGCGCCCGGCACCTTTCTCGGCGAGCTCGACACGCCGCCCGGCCCGCTGCGGATCGGCCTCGTCACCGACCCGATGCTCGCGCCGGCGCTCGACGACGACACGCGCGCGGCGCTCGACGACGCGGCCGCGCTCGCCGAATCGCTCGGCCATCACGTCGAACCGGCAACGCTGCACATCGACTATGCGCGCGCGGCCGAGACCTTTCTCACGCTGTGGGCGACGATCGCCGAGGAGATGGTGCTCGGCGCGCGCACGATCACCGGCCGCACGCCGAAGCGCGCCGAATTCGAACCGGCGACGTGGGCGATGGCCGTGATCGGCCGGCGCATCGCCCGCGCGCGGCTGCAGGACGTGCTCGAATGGCAGCGCCAGCTCACCGTGCAGGTCGCGGGCCTCGTGTCGCGCTACGACGTGGTCCTGTGCGCGACGCTCGCGGGGCCGCCGGTCAGGATCGGCGCGCTGCAGCCGACGCCGTTCGAAGCCGCGCAGATGAAGCTGCTCGGCGCGCTGCCGGTGAAGCCGCTGCTGCGGGAAATGCTGGCGAAGACGTCGGAGAAGGCGTTCGCATGGGCCGGCTGCACCGAGCTGTTCAACCTGACGGGCCAGCCGGCGATGTCGGTGCCGCTCTACTGGAATGCGCGCGGGCTGCCGATCGGCGTGCAGTTCGTCGCGCGCCATACCGACGATGCATTGCTGCTGAAGCTTGCACGCCAGCTCGAACAGGCGCGGCCGTGGTTCGACCGGCGACCGCCGTTGATGCAGGCGCAGCGCTGACGCAAGCACCATTGCCATCGCCACCGCCATCGGCCGATGGCGAAAAAAAACCCGCCGGTTTTGGCCGGCGGGGTTTCATCGCATGCAACCGCGCAATGGCGCTTACATCGCGAGCCGTTCGCAGATGGTCCGCGTCGCGGACGCCGTGTTCAGCGTATAGAAGTGCAGCCCCGGCACGCCCGCGTCGATCAGGCGCTGGCACAGGCTCGTGACGACGTCCGCGCCGAACGCGCGGATCGCGTCGCGATCGTCGCCGAAACTCTCGAGCCGGCGCGCGACCCAGCGCGGCACTTCCGCACCGCACATTTCCGAGAAGCGCATCAGTTGCGTGAAGTTCGTGATCGGCATGATGCCCGGCACGATCGGCACGTCCACACCCAGCTTGCGCGCATCGTCGACGAAGCGGAAATACGCGTCGGCGTTGAAGAAGTACTGCGTGATCGCGGAATTCGCGCCGGCCTTCACCTTGCGCGCGAAATTCTCGAGGTCGGCTTTCGGCGAACGCGCTTGCGGGTGGTACTCCGGATAGCCGGCGACTTCGATGTGGAACCAGTCGCCATGCTCGGCGCGGATGAAGCTGACGAGTTCCGACGCATAGCGCAGCTCGCCCACCGCGCCCATCCCCGACGGCAGGTCGCCGCGCAGCGCGACGATGTGGCGGATGCCGTGCGAGCGGTACTGGTCGAGGATCGCGCGCAGGTCGGCGCGCGACGAGCCGATGCACGACAGGTGCGGCGCGGCTTCGAGGCCGTCCTTCTGCATGTCGAGCACGGTGTCGAGCGTGCCCTGCTGCGTCGAGCCGCCGGCGCCGAACGTCACGGAGACGAATTTCGGCTTCAGCGGCAGCAGCTGCGCACGCGTCGCGCGCAGCTTCTCGACGCCTTCCGCCGTCTTCGGCGGGAAGAATTCAAACGAGAGTTCGATCGGTTTCATGATTCGCAAGAGTGGGCCCGGCCGTCAGCCGATGTCGCGCTGCCCGAAGATCAGCGCGGACAGCAGCCACGACACGATGCTGTACAGGATCGAACCGAAGAACGCGGACCAGAAACCCGACACCTCGAACCCCTTGAGCAGCGACGACGCGAACCAGAAGCACAGCGCGTTCACGACGAGGATGAACACCCCGAGCGTGACGATCGTGACGGGCAGCGTCAGCAGGATCAGCACCGGACGGATCACCGTGTTGATCAGGCCGAGCACGACCGCGATGATCAGCGCGGTGCCGAAGCTCTTGATGTGGATCGACGGCACGAGGTACGTGATGATCAGCAGCGCGAGGGCGTTGATGACCCAGGTGAGGATGACGCTCATGGAGGGCTCCGGTTCGGTTGTCGATCTGTACGGTCAGTGGCCGCCGCCGGCCGCCGCGCGTGCCCGCGGGCACGGCGCGACGGCCGGCGATCCGGCACCATGCCGCGATGCCGCGCACGCCCGAAGCGGGACGCGCACGGCACGGCGGCGGCGCATCAGTAGCGGTAGTGGTTCGGCTTGAACGGGCCGTCCTTCTGCACGCCGATGTACGAAGCCTGCTCGTCCGTCAGCACGGACAGGTTCGCGCCGATGCGCGCGAGGTGCAGGCGCGCGACCTTTTCGTCGAGATGCTTCGGCAGCACGTACACCTTGTTCTCGTACTCGGCGCCGCGCACGAACAGCTCGATCTGCGCGAGCGTCTGGTTCGCGAACGAGTTCGACATCACGAACGACGGGTGGCCGGTCGCGCAGCCGAGGTTCACGAGGCGGCCTTCGGCCAGCAGGATCACGCGCTTGCCGTCCGGGAAGATGATGTGGTCGACCTGCGGCTTGATGTTTTCCCACTGGTACTGGCGGGTCGACGCGACGTCGATTTCCGAGTCGAAGTGACCGATGTTGCAGACGATCGCGTTGTGGCGCATCGCCTTCATGTGATCGTGGTTGATCACGTGGTAGTTGCCGGTCGCCGTCACGAAGATGTCGGCCTTGTCGGCCGCGTATTCCATCGTCACGACGCGGTAGCCTTCCATTGCCGCCTGCAGCGCGCAGATCGGATCGATTTCGGTAACCCACACGGTGGCGCCCAGGCCACGCAGCGACTGCGCGCAGCCCTTGCCCACGTCGCCGTAGCCCGCGACGACCGCGACCTTGCCCGCGATCATCACGTCGGTCGCGCGCTTGATGCCGTCGACGAGCGATTCACGGCAGCCGTACAGGTTGTCGAACTTCGACTTCGTGACCGAGTCGTTCACGTTGAACGCCGGGAACGGCAGGCGGCCGTCCTTTTCCATCTGGTACAGGCGGTGCACGCCGGTCGTGGTTTCTTCGGTCACGCCCTTGATGTGCGCAAGGCGCGTCGAGTACCAGGTCGGGTCGGCGTCGAGATGCTTCGCGATCGACTTGTACAGCGCGACTTCTTCCTCGTTGGTCGGCTTCGCGATCACCGAACGGTCCTTCTCGGCCTTCGAACCGAGGATCAGCAGCAGCGTTGCGTCGCCGCCGTCGTCCAGGATCATGTTCGCGAATTCGCCGTTCGGCCATTCGAAGATGCGGTGCGAGAACTCCCAGTATTCGTCGAGCGACTCGCCCTTGAACGCGAACACCGGCGTGCCGGCTTCGACGATCGCGGCAGCGGCGTGGTCCTGCGTCGAGAAGATGTTGCACGACGCCCAGCGGACATCGGCGCCGAGCGCCTTCAGCGTCTCGATCAGCACGCCGGTCTGGATCGTCATGTGCAGCGAGCCCGCGATGCGCGCGCCCTTCAGCGGCTGCTGCGCCTTGTATTCGTCGCGGATCTGCACGAGGCCGGGCATTTCGGTCTCGGCGATGTTCAGTTCCTTGCGGCCCCAGCCGGCAAGCGCCATGTCGGCGACGACGTAATCCTTGGAAGCTTGCGAATCGATAATGGCGTTCATCACGCCCTCCTTTCTAAAAAAGTTCTAGAAATTGGTGACGTGAGCGCCGTTCAGGAAGCGGGGCCGGCGCGAATCTCGCCGCACGGCTGCTTGGTGAAGCTTTCCGAGCCTGGCGGACGCAGAAGGTCCGTCGCAACGCTCCTCGGAAAACGGGAGGGATTGTAGCAAATCGCGACGAAAATTTCTTGTGTCGGACCGTTGGATGGCCTATGCGGCGACGCGCTGCTCGAAGCGCGCCCTTTTATTGAGACTGAGACGCGCGCGAGCGGATTGCGCGGCAATCGAGTTGCCAGCCTCCGACGGAGGACCTCCCGGGGCGAATGACCCGCCGCGCCCCCGCCGTCCGCACGTTCAATTCTCCGCGCCGACCCACGCCTGTTCGCGCAACCGCGCGCGCAGGCGCGCGACGGCCTGGCTGTGCAGCTGGCACACGCGCGACTCGCTCACCTCGAGCACCGCGCCGATCTCGCGCAGGTTCAGCCCGCGCTCGTAGTACAGCGACATCAGCAGCTTCTCGCGCTCGGGCAGCCGGTCGATTGCGTCGACGAGCGCCTCGCGCAGGTGGTCGTCGAGCAGCGCCGACAACGGATCGGCGTGATCGACGCGATAGCGGTCGAGGAACGGCTCGTCGTCGGCCGCGCGGTCGAAATCCTCGTAGTAGATGAGCTGGCTGCCGTGCAGGTCCTGCAGCATCCCCTGGTATTCGTCGAGCGGCATCTTCAGGTGCTCCGCGATCTCGGTCTCGCTCGCCGAGCGGCCGAGCTGCTGCTCGACCTGGTGCACCGCGTACTCGACCTCGCGCGACGTCTTGCGCAGGCTGCGCGGCAGCCAGTCGTTGCTGCGCAGCTCGTCGAGCATCGCGCCGCGGATACGCTGCGTCGCGTAGGTCTCGAACTGCGCGCCCTGGTCCTCCTTGTAGCGGCCGGCCGCGTCCATCAGCCCGATCATGCCGGCCTGGATCAGGTCGTCGAGGTCGACGCTCGCCGGCATCTTCGCGACGAGCTGCAGCCCCAGGCGCCGCACGAGCGGCGCGTATTGCGCGAGCACGTCGGCCTGGGTCATCTTGCCTTGAGCGTTGTACATCATGGCTCTCTCCTTCCTCACGCGGCGTGGGCCGCTCCCGCCTCGTACGACGGCTTGCCGCCCGCATGCACGGCACGCCCCGCCCCCGAACTCGGGCGCATCGGCCAGTACAGCAAATCGGCGGCAATCTGCCGGTAATCGCGCGCGGCCGCCGACGACGGGAACGCATCGACCACCGTATGCATCAGGTCGCGCGCATGCTCGGCGAGCGGATCGGCGCTCACGCAGCCGGCGTCGGCGATCGACACCGTCAGGTAGCGGCTCGCGACGCCCGCGAGGTTGTCGAAGGCGGTCCTGGCGTCGGCGTGGCTGCCGACGTGATTGGTCAGCACGCGGAACTGCGCGACCGCGTGCGCGAAATGCAGCCGCTTCATGCACGCGTACGCCTCGGTGATCGCCTGCGCGGCAACCCGCGTGACGATCAGCACGTCGTGCGCCTCGCGCGCGAGCGCGGAGAACGCGCCGTCCGCACCGAGCTGCGCGTCGACCAGCACGATGTCGGCCTGGCCGTCGATGAAGTCGCTCAACTGCGTATCGCTGTAGCCGTCGCGAGCGAACCCCGCGGCCGCGCACAGGCCGAACCCGGCGGCGACGCGCGTGCGTTCGCCGTCGCGCAGCCATGCGCCCGCCAGCGTCGCCGAGGCCGAATGCACGTCGGCACGCTCGTCGACGACGAGCACGTCCTTGCCGAGCGCGGCGAGCGCCGCCGCAACGTTCACGATGGTGGTCGTGCAGCCGACGCCCGCCGGCCCGCCCGTCACCGCGACGATGCGCGACGCGCGCCCGGCCAGCAGGCGCCGCAGCCCTTCTGCTTGGTCGATGATCCGTTTATCCAAATCGCACCTCGTGCAGATCGGCGGTGGAACGGGCGGTCAGTGCGGAAAGCAGCGTCGGCATGTCCTCGTCCTCGGGCACGAAGGGCGAACCGTCGCGCGGCACACAGAACGCGCTTTTCAGCAGGAATTTGGTCGACGCGACGTACAGGTTCTCCGGCACCTTCTGGCCAGTCGACACGTAGTGAATGGGCAGCTTGTAGCGGATCACGGTGTCGAGTACGCCGCCGAGGTGAGTCGCCTCGTCGAGCTTCGTCAGGATGCAGCCGGCGAGGTCGGGATACTCGGCCGCGCTGCGGTAGGCCTGGACGACTTCGTTGAGCGTGTCGCCGTGGCTCGTCGCGTTGAGCAGCAGCAGGCGCTGCACCGGCGCGTTCGCGCCGTGCAGCATCGCGATCTGGTCGGACAGCGCGCGATCGCGCTGGCTCATGCCGATCGTGTCGATCAGCACGATGTGCTTGTTGCGCAGCTCGGACAGCGCGAGCTCGAGGTCGCCGGCATCCTTCACCGCGTGCACGGGCACGCCGAGGATCTTCCCAAAGATGCGCAGCTGCTCGTGGCCGCCGATCCGGTAGCTGTCGGTGGTCAGCAGCGCGACCTTGCTCGCGCCGAAGCGCATCACGCAGCGCGCCGCGAGCTTCGCGGTGGTGGTCGTCTTGCCGACGCCGGTCGGCCCCATCAGCGCGAACACGCCGCCGCGCTCCATCAGCGCGTCTTCGTTCTCGAGCACCGGCAGGTTCGCCGCGAGCACCGACTGCGCCCATTCGGCGGCCTGCTCGAAGGTCTGCGCGCCGTCGCCGGACGGCAGGTTGTCGACCATCATGCGCACCAGCTGCGCGGAGAAGCCGGCCGAGAACAGGTGCTTGGTCAGCGCGCCGTGCACCGGGCTGCGGCGCTGGCGGTCGTGCCACATCAGACTGTCGAACTGCTCTTCCATCATCCCGCGCATCGCGCCGAGCTCGTGCATCACCGTGTCGTTGACGATGCTCTCGATGCGCGCCTTCACCGCGTCGGCTACCACGGCGGCCGCTTCGGCCGACAGGCGCGTGCGTTCGGCCGGCTTCGCGGTGTTCGTTTCATTCGTTTCGCTTGCGCGGGCGGCGGCGGCTGCGGACGGGATCCGGCGTTCGGCGTTGCGCACGATGTCGCGCGCCCAGCCGGCCGGCGTCGCGGCTGCCGCGTCCTGCTGCATGCGCGCCGGAGCCGAAACCGATGCTTGCGGCGCGGCCGATGCCGCCTGCGCGCGGGCGATCAGCGCTTCGCGCTGCTGCGTCAGGCGCTTCGCGTGCTCGACGAGCCACGGTGCGGGTTCGGACGACGCTGCCGGCGCGCCGGCAGCGGGCGCAGCCGGCGACGACGCCGCCGCGTCCGTTGCGTGTGCGTCAGCATCGAAGGCGGCCGGTTGCGCGGCCGGTTCCGTCGCTTCGGCGCTTGCGCCGAACACCGACGAGAACACGTCCGGCAGCCCGCCGTCGCCGGCTGCATACGGATTCATCACCGGGCGCGCGAGCGCGGCGCTGGGGCGCGACACGATGCCCGGGACGGCCGCGGCCTGCACGGATTCCGGTGCGCGCGATGCGACGGTGCGCGGGCGCGCGGCGGCCGGCGGCGTAACCGCGGCGAGGTCCGAATCGGCGAGTGCGACGATTTCGACGCTGCCGTCATCGAGCGTACGGTTCGACAGCACGACGGCGTCGGCGCCCAGGGCCTCTCGCACGAGGCGAAGCGCGTCGCGGCTGGTCGCGCCAGTGAATTTGCGAATGTTCAAGCGGAACCCCCGATGACGTTAACGACTTTGATCGTGCGTGTGTCCGGCACTTCGGCATACGACAGCACTTTCAGTTGCGGCAGGCTGCGGCGCAGGAAACGCGCGAGCATCGCGCGCAGCGCGTGCTGCACCAGCAGCACGGGCGGCAGCCCGAGATTCTGTTGACGCAGCATCGCCTGTTGCGTGCCGGTCAGAAGGTTGTGCGCGAGGCCGGGCTCGAGGCCCGGGTTCGCGCCGGTGGCGAGCGCCTGCGACAGCACGCGCTCGAGATTCGAATCGAGGCCCATCACCTGCATCTCGCCCGAGCCCGGATACCACTGCTGCGTGATCGCGCGGCCGAGCGACAGCCGCACCGCGGCGGTGATCTCGTACGCGTCGCCGCGGCCGGCGTGTTCGGACACGGCCTCGAGGATCGTGCGCATGTCGCGGATCGGCACGCCTTCCTCGAGCAGGTTCTGCAGCACTTTCTGCAGGGTCGTGAGCGAGATCGTCTTCGGCACGAGGTCCTCGACGAGCGACGGCGCATCCTTGCCGGTGCGCTCGACGAGCGCCTGCACTTCCTGGCGGCCGAGCAGTTCGGCCGCGTGCTGGACGACCAGATGGTTCAGGTGCGTCGCGACAACCGTGCTCGCATCGACGACCGTGTAGCCGTACACCTGCGCCTGCTCGCGCATCGCCACGTCGATCCACACGGCCGGCAGCCCGAACGCCGGGTCCTGCGTCGCGGCGCCCGGCAGCGCGGCCGTCACCTGGCCCGGGTTGATCGCGAGCCACTGGCCCGGGAACACTTCGCCCGCGCCGATCTCCACGCCCTTCAGCGCGATCCGGTACGCGTTCGGCCGCAGCTCGAGGTTGTCGCGGATATGGATCACCGGCGGCAGGAAGCCGATTTCCTGCGCGAACTTCTTGCGGATGCTCTTGATGCGCTTGAGCAGTTCCCCGTCGCTGTTCTTGTCGACGAGCGGAATCAGCCGGTAGCCGACTTCGAGGCCGAGCGGGTCGATCAGCTGCACGTCGTCCCAGGTCGCCTCGTGGCTGTCGCCCGGCAGCGCGGCGGGCGGCGCGACCTCGGTCACGTCGCCGGCGGCAAGGCGGGCCGCCGCGCGGCGGCTCTGCGTGCGGGCCAGCCAGATCGCGCCGGCGCCGAGCGCGAGGAACGCGAAGTGCGGCATGCCCGGGATGAGCCCCATCAGCACGATGATCGCGCCGGTGATGTTCAGCACGCGCGGGTTCGTGAACAGCTGGCCGGTGATCTGCGTGCCGATGTCCTCGTCGGTCGCCACGCGCGACACGATCACGCCGGCCGCCGTCGAGATCACGAGCGACGGGATCTGCGCGACGAGGCCGTCGCCGATGGTCAGCAGCGTGTAGTTGGTGCCGGCCGCCGCGAAGCTCATGTCGTGCTGCACCATCCCGACGATCAGCCCGCCGATCACGTTGATCGCCATGATGATCAGGCCCGCGATCGCGTCGCCGCGCACGAACTTCGACGCGCCGTCCATCGACCCGTAGAACTCGGCTTCCTGCGACACGGCCAGGCGGCGCTTGCGTGCCTGCTCTTCGTTGATGAGGCCCGCGTTCAGGTCGGCGTCGATCGCCATCTGCTTGCCGGGCATCGCGTCGAGCGTGAAGCGCGCGGACACTTCGGCGATCCGCCCCGCGCCCTTCGTGATCACCATGAAGTTGATGATCATCAGGATCACGAACACGACGATGCCGACCGCGAAGTTGCCGCCGACGAGAAAGTGGCCGAACGCCTCGATCACCTGGCCGGCCGCGTCGGGGCCGGTGTGGCCCTCGAGCAGCACGACGCGCGTCGACGCGACGTTCAGCGACAGGCGCAACAGCGTGGAGAACAGCAGCACGCTCGGGAACGCCGCGAAGTCGAGCGGCTTCATCGTGTACATGCTGACGAGCAGCACCATCACCGACAGCGCGATGTTGAAGGTGAACAGCAGATCCAGCAGCAGCGGCGGCAGCGGCAGGATCATCATCCCCAGGATCATGCAGATGAGGATCGGGCCCGCGAGCCCGCGCAGGTTGGCGCCCGCGAACGGGTTCGTGCGTTTGGCGAACAGGCCGGTGGTCGGGGTGCTCATGCTGCGTTCCCTTGCGTGCCGAGCGTGTCCTCGGCTTCTTCACGCGCGTCGTCGGCCGATACCGACGTCCCCTTGTCGAGGTCGGCCGGCACCTCGAGATCGACCGGCGCGGCCGGGAACGCGCCGCCTTCCGAGCGGAAGCGCCGCAGCTGGTAAACCCATGCGAGCACCTCGGCGACGGCCGAGTACAGCGAGCCGGGAATCTCGCGTTCGATTTCGACGTTGTGATACAGCGCACGCGCGAGCGGCGGCGCTTCGAGCAGCGGCACGTTGTGCTCGGCCGCGAGTTCGCGGATGCGCGCGGCGACGAGGTTCACGCCCTTCGCGACGACCTTCGGCGCGCGCATCTCGCCGTCCGTGTACTGCAGCGCGACGGCGAAGTGCGTCGGGTTCGTGACGACCACGTCGGCCTTAGGCACGGCGGCCATCATCCGGCGCCGCGCGATCGCGCGCTGCTGCTGGCGGATGCGGCCCTTCACGTGCGGATCGCCTTCGTTCTCGCGATGCTCGCGCTTCACTTCTTCCTTCGTCATGCGCAACTTCTTGTTGTACTGCCAGATTTGGTAAGGCACGTCGAGCGCGGCGACCACCAGCATCCCGGCGACCGTCGTGCCGCAGCACACGGCGACCAGATGCATCGCATCGGCAACCGCCGAGCCGAGCGGTTGGGTCGCGAGACCGAGCAGCTCGTCCTTGCTGCGCCAGATCGCGATGCCGCCGATCCCGCCGACAACCAAAGTCTTCGCCAGCGACATCCCGAGCTGGATCGGCCCCTGGATCGAGAAGATGCGGCCGAGGCCCGAGATCGGGTTCAGGCGGTCGAACTTCAGCTCGAAGGTCTTCTGCGAGATCAGCCAGCCGCCGAGCGCCATCGGCGCGAGCAGCGCGGCAAGGCCGGTGAGCGCGAGGATCGGCAGCAGCGCGGCGAGCCCTTCGATGCTCGCGCTGCCGGCCGCCGACAGCATCCGGTGCGTGTCGAACGCGGTGGCGCGATCGAACGCGAATGCGCCGCGCAGCATGGCCTGGAGATGGGCGCCCGACGGAGCCGCGAGCAGCCACGCGCCGTAGAACCCGGCCGCGAGCAGCGCGAACGAAGCCAGCTCGCGCGAACGCGCGACCTGCCCCTCCTCGCGCGCCTTTTCGCGGCGCCTCGGAGTGGCGGCTTCGGTTCTGTCGAGATCGCTCTCGTCTGCCACGTGGCCTCCAGTCGGGTACGGCGAAATGCCGCTTTCCAGTGACACCGATTATTCATGCGCGGGTCAAACGCCGATCGGTCGAGCAAAGCCGGGAAAGGGGGGTATTTCGGGGAATCGGGCAAGGCGGTGCGGGGAGAGGCGGCGGGTGGGTGCGGCGGGGGGAGGATGGTGGGGGAAACGCGTGTGCGGGCGGGTGTGGTGAAGCGGAGGAGGTGGTGAGGTGGATGAGACGGTGAAGCGGCGAGGCGGTGAGGCGGTGAGGCGGATGAGATGGTGAGGCAGGGAGTCGGTGAGACGGTGAACTATCGGCCCGCCCCGACGCGACGGCCGCGCGTCGGGGCGGGCAACGCTCAGATCGCCGGAATCGGATCCGTGCCGAAGCGGTTCGGCCCATTCGTGCCGCGCGAGCACATCCACACGAGCAGCAGGATTCCGCCGATGAGCGGAATGAACGCGATCAGCAGAAACCAGCCGGAGCGGCCCGTATCGTGCAGGCGGCGCACGGTGACCGCGAGGCTCGGCAGCACCAGCGCGAGCGACACGACCAGCGCGACGATCGCCAGCAGCAGCGGAATCGCGCCGCTTTCGCGGCCGGCGGCGGCGAGCAGCTGGCAGGCGATCGACACGACGCCGGTGAGCAGCGCGAAATACCAGTATTCGGCGCGGCGTGCGCGGCCTTCGAATTTCGCATACTGATTGAATACGGAACGAATGGCTTCGGTGAAATTCATCTTATTGCCCTCCTGTTTTTAATCGACGACCCCGGAAACAACGGGGGCATTATAAGTTTGAATTTCCACACATCGCATCTCTTTTCGCGTGACGATCGCCGTGGTGACTGCCATCGCGGCTCGGGGCGGCCACAGCGACGGCGCGCCGGACCGCCGCGCGCATGTCACGCCATTTTTATAATCGCAACGCCCCGACAAAAATATCGGCCGGATTAATCCATGAATTGATTACGCCAGGATGAAACGGATCATGGTCGATAATCGAACCGGTCAGATGGCGACCGATTTACCGGCTGGCCGGGAAGCGCTTCGTGCGTCACATGCCCGCATCGAAAATACCGCCTCCCGGCCGGCATTCGCGCTAGCCGGCCGCCGCCTGCTGCAGCGCGTCGAGATCGAGCTTCTTCATCTTCATCACCTGCGCCATTACGCGTTCCGCGCGTGCCGGGTCGCCCGTCATCAGTTCGGCCATCTGCACGGGCACCACCTGCCACGACACGCCGAAGCGGTCGCGCAGCCAGCCGCACTGCTGCGCGCGCTCGTCGCCGCCTTCGGCCAGCGCCGCCCAGTATCGGTCGATCTCCTGCTGGTCGCGGCAATTGACGACGAACGACACGGCCGGCGTGAGCGGAAACACCGGGCCGCCGTTGAGCGCGAGAAACGCCTGCCCGTCCAGTTCGAACGACACCGTCATCACCGTGCCCTCGGCCTGGCCCGACGCCTGCGCGCCGGATTTGCCGTAGCGGGCGACGTGCAGGATGCGTGCGTCGTCGAACACCGACACGTAGAAGCGGGCGGCCGCCTCCGCGTCCTGGTCGAACCACAGAAACGGCGTGATGCGTTGAATGCGCTGACTCATGGCGCTGTCTCCTCGATGTCGTGCCGGCACCAATGCCGGTTTTATATCGTAGGCGCTATGCCGGCGTGGCGCGGCCGCCCGGTACGTAGTCCGCCCGCCCCGCGAAATCAAAAAAAGGGGGCGATCGCTCGCCCCCTCTTGCTGCCGCCGTTCGTGCGCGCTCAGAACGCGACGTAAGGCTGCTGACCGCCGGTCGACGTCTTGTCCATTCCGAAGTAGATCGTCTTGCCGTAGAAGTGCGGCATGCCGAGATCGAGCGACGTCAAACTATACGGGCCCGCGATATCGTTAAACGCAAATGTCGACGGATTCGAGAACAACGTGTCCGCATTCTGAACGAGCATCGATACGCCACCAGTTGCGCCGTTCTGCCCAGTCAGCGTCGCTGTATAGGTAGCTGCTGACGCCGGGCAGTAGAAATCCTTGTTAAGGGAGCATGGCGTCTGCTTCGAATCATTGAAGAAATACGCATTCGAACCCGTGTCGAAGAACGCGGCCACGTTATTACCGAGGAACGTCGTACTGACGTCGCCCCCCGATGTCGAGGTCAGCACCGTCGACGCCCCGAGCGCGTTGTTGCTCTGCGTGCCGATCCCGAACGTCAGCAGGCCCGTCGCGCTGCCCTGCCCGCTGTTCGAGATGTTCGGCATCTGCACGATCACGCCGTTGTTGTCGGTCGCGAAGCGATGGACCGGGTTGGCCACCTGCTGCGCCACCGGCACCAGCGCCACCGTGCAGCTCGAATTGCCGTTCGGGCACGCGTAGTAGTTGTTGTACGTCGCCGACGTCAACGTCGCGCAGTTGATGCCGCAATCGACCGGCGCCGGCCCGATGCCGAGGATGCCGTTCGCGCCGAGGTCGCGCGCCGTGTTGGCCGACGCGCCGCCGTTCGTGCACGAGCTCGGTACGTTGCTGGTGCCGAGGTCGCCGATGATCTGCACCGGCAGCGAAGCCGCCTGCTCGGAGCCGATCGTCAGGTCGACGGTACGCACCGTGCCCCACGTGTAGCTCGACACGAACTTCCCGCATTCGGCGACCGGCGCGCCGCCGCTCGTCACCTGCGGCAGGTTGTTCAACACGCCCACGGCACTGCCGACCAGCCGCAGCCCGTACGACGCGGTGTCGACGAGCACGTTGTTGACCACCTGGCAGTTCGACGTGCCCGGCGCGCAGATCTTCACGTTGACGGTCGGGATGTTGATCACTTGCGCGACGCCGCTGTTGACCGTGATCACGGCCGTGTTCGCGGTGTTGCCGTCCGATACGTTGCCGCCGCCGCTGCCGCCATTGCCGCCGTTGTTGTCGTCGCCGCCGCCGCATGCGGTCACGAGCAGGGCCGTGGCAGCCGCCAGGCCGAGCACGCCGACCCAGCGCTTGAAGGTACGAGGAATTCTCAAGATCGCTCTCCCGCTGTCACTGGATGTCGGTGCCGGACAGGCCGGCAGGCAGCGCGGCCGGCAGCCACGCCTGGCCCGCGAAGGCGCCCATGTGGCCGCCGGTGCGGATCACGAGCCCGCTCGTATCGACGGACACGGGCGCGCGCCAGCCGCGCGCCGCGTGCGCGGCCTGGACGCCGGCGGTGTACTGCGGGAAATAGCTGCCGAGCAGCGACGCGAGGTCCGGCATGCTCGGCCCGCGCCAGGCAAGGCCGAACACGGTGCCCGCGGCGCTCGTATATTCGCGAATGACGGTGCCCGATCCGAGCGTGATCTCGCGGACGGTGTAGGCAGCCGTGTTCGCCTGCGCGCCGTCGGCCGAGCGCATCGCGCGCTGCATCGCGCGCACGGTGGCGGCGTGATCGTCCGCCGGCGGCGACATCGGCGCGCCGCCCAGTTCGGCGTGTGCGTGGACGCTCCACAGCACACCCATTGCAGCCGCCGCATGTGCGGCAGCCCAGCCCAAGCGTTTCAGCTTCACGTTCCCCCCCAAAGGGACTGGCTTCGTTGCCGGCGGGCCCCATCAGGCTCGGCGCCACCGGCCAACATATGAAAGTCGTAAAAATGACGCGTCGTTACTGCTGATGCGTAGTATGCCTGCGGAGTGTGTCAGAGTGTCAAATCGTCGCGGCACGAAGGGCACGAATGGCACGACGCGCGCAACAGCCCGCTCCCGGCCGGTGGGGGGAAACCGGTGAAAACCATGCGCGTCGGGCCACTCCGCGACAGGGAACGGCGCCGATGCGATGAGAAGCCGCGGGGCCGCCTCAGAAGCCGAGGCTCGCGAGCAGGTCGTCGACCTGCCCCTGGTCCTGCACGACGTCTGACTTGCCTTCCGGCGCGATCTGCGGCCCGTTCAGCAGCGACTCCGGGCTGCCGGTCGCGCTGATCTGCTCGGCCGCGAGCGCGGCGGCGGTCGCCGCGAACTGCTCGCGCCGCTCGGGCGCGATGTTCTCGACGAGCACGGTGAGCAGCTGCTGCTCGATCAGGTAGACCATGTCCATGATCTTCTTGATCACCTGCCCGGTCAGATCCTGGAAGTCCTGCGCGAGCATGATCTCGAGCAGCTGCGCGCTGGTCGCCGACGTCGCGTCGGGCAGCGCGTGCAGGAACGAGCGCGTGTCGTCCATCAGCTCGCGCACTTCCGCGTGCTCGATCGGCGCCGCGTACCACTGCGTCCAGCGCGCGTCAAGCGCCTCAGCCTCGCTCTGGATGCGCTCCTGCACCGGCTTCGCGATCTCGATCGCGTTGAGCACGCGCTCGGCCGCCTGCTCGGTCATCGTCGCGACGTAGCGCAGCCGGTCGCGTGCATCGGGCACGGCTTCCGCCGCGCGCTCGACGTGCTTGTCGAGCCCCAGCTCGCGCATCGAGTCGCGCAGCGCGCGCGTGACCTGGCCGATGCGCGCGAGGATCCGGTCGCTCGCGAAATCGGCGCCTTCGGCGTGGCTGTCGGCGCTGAACGCCGCGCTGGCGAGCGCTGCATGGATCGGCTGGTTCACGTCAGCTCCCGGCCTTCGCCATCTTGTCGATGATCTTGTTCAGCTTCTCGTCGAGCGTCGCGGCCGTGAACGGCTTCACGACATAGCCACTCGCGCCCGCCTGCGCGGCCGCGATGATGTTCTCCTTCTTCGACTCGGCCGTGACCATCAGCACCGGCAGGTGCGTGAGCGTCGCGTCCGCGCGAATTTCCTTCAGCATCGCGAGGCCGTCGAGGTTCGGCATGTTCCAGTCGGAGATCACGAAGTCGAAGCCGCCGCCGCGCAGCCGCGCGAGGCCGGCCGCGCCGTCCTCGGCTTCGTCGACGTTCGTGTAGCCCAGTTCCTTGAGCAGGTTGCGGACGATCCGGCGCATCGTCGGGAAATCGTCCACCACCAGGATTTTCATGCTCTTGTCCATCGTCGTTCCTTTCCAGATTCGTTACCGTCAGGGCGCGTAGCAACCCACGTGCCCCGTGACATTTGATTCAGACGCGCTGCACCCGATCGCCCATCGTCGCCAGGCGCGCCATCACGCGCCGGCTCATCTCGGCCAGCGAGACGACCTCGTCCGCGCCGCCGAGCGCGATCGCCTCGCGCGGCATCCCGAACACGATGCAGCTCGCCTCGTCCTGCGCGAACGTGTGAGCGCCCGCTCGCTTCATGTCCAGCAGACCGGCCGCGCCGTCGCGGCCCATCCCCGTGAGGATCACGCCGATCGCGTTCTTGCCCGCGTGCTGCGCCGCCGAGCGGAACAGCACGTCGACCGACGGCCGGTGGCGGTTCACCGGCGGCTCGTCCGACAACTGCGCGATGTAGTTCGCGCCGCTGCGCGCGAGCAGCAGGTGCGCATGGCCCGGCGCGATGTACGCATGGCCCGGCAGCACGCGTTCGCCGTGCTCGGCTTCCTTCACCGCGATCCGGCACAGGCCGTTCAGCCGCTGCGCGAACGACTTGGTGAAGCCGGGCGGCATGTGCTGCGCGATCAGCACCGCCGGCGCATCCGGCGGCAGCGGCGTCAGCACCTCGCGGATCGCCTCGGTGCCGCCCGTCGACGCACCGATGATGATCAGCTTCTCGGTACTGACGAGCGGGTTATTGATCATCGGCGCGGCCGGCTGGCCGCTCGCCGTGGGCGCGGCGGCTTGCGGCTGCGGCGTCTGCCGCACGCGGGCGCGCGACGCCGCGCGGATCTTGTCCGCGAGCTTTTCCGCGTAGTCGAGCATGCCGTCGCGAATCCCGACGCGCGGCTTCGTGACGAAATCCACCGCGCCGAGCTCGAGCGCGCGCAGCGTGATCTCGGAGCCGCGCTCGGTCAGCGACGACACCATCACGACCGGCATTGGCCTCAGGCGCATCAGCTTCTCGAGGAAGTCGAGCCCGTCCATGCGCGGCATTTCGACGTCCAGCGTCAGGACGTCCGGGTTGTGCTGCTTGATGAGATCGCGCGCGACGAGCGGATCGGGCGCGGTCGCGCACACCGTCATGTCGGGCTGGCTGTTGATGATCTCCGTCATCAGGCTGCGGATCAGCGCCGAATCGTCGACGCACAACACTTTGATCTTCTGCACTGCGGTCATGCCTCCTGCTTTCTCGAAAGGTTGGCGGCGGTCGGGCTGCCGGCGTACGAGCTGCCGGTCTTCGGGTTCGTCGTCTGCGCGCCGCCGGCGCCGCGTGCGCCGAACAGCTCGATGCGCGGGCGCGTCGGCGGCGGCGCGGCCGGCCGCTTCGCCGCGAACAGCTCGACGTGCGCGCGCTGCCGGCCGGCCCGCACGCGGTCGGCCTCGCGCGCCAGCGCGGCTTCGCGCTCGGTCACGCCCGGCACCTGCAGCCGCAGCTTCTTCACCATCGCGCGCCCGGTGCGCGGCATGAACGCGACCTTGCGCGGGTGCACGCCCTGCAGATCCTCCGCGGTGATGCGGATGCGCTCGAGCGCGAGATAGCGGCGCACGAAATCCGCGTTGCGATCGCCGATGTTGATCGTCGTCATCCCGGCCAGCACGGCCGCGCCGCCGAACACCTTCGCCTCGAAGCGCTCGCGGCGCCCGCCGGCCTTGATCAGTTCGTTGATCAGCACTTCCATCGCGTATGCGCCGTAGCGCATCGAATCCGATGCGGCCGCGCCGGCATCGGCGCCGTCGTCGGGCAGCATGAAGTGATTCATCCCGCCGATGCCCGCGAGCGGGTCGTGCAGGCACGCGGCGACGCACGAGCCGAGCACGGTCATCAGCACCATGTCCTCGGACGTCGTGTAGAACTCGTTCGGCAGCAGCTTCACGCCCGGGCGTTCGAAGTGGTTGTCGAAGTAGCGATTGGTCGCGATCGGCAGGCCGCTCATTCGCGTTCTCCGTAAGCGAGCGCGGCACGCGCGGGCGCGCGCGGCGGCGCTGCGGCGGCCGGCGTCGCGCCGCGCGGGCGCGAGCCTTGCGCGGCATCGCGCGTCAGTTCGTACACCGTCTGCCCGCGCAGCCGGAACGCCTGCGACACGTACGTGAAATTCTCCGAATGCCCGGCGAACAGCAGCCCGCCCGGCTTCACGAGCGGCTCGAAGCGCGACAGCACCTGCCCTTGCGTCGGCTTGTCGAAATAGATCATCACGTTGCGGCAGAAGATCGCGTCGAACGGCTTCGCGATCCCGTAGTCGGCATCGGTCAGGTTCAGCTGCTCGAAGCGGATCATCGCGCGCAGTTCCGGGCGCACCTTCACGCGGCCGGCCTGCGCGCCGGTGCCCTTCAGGAAGAAGCGCTTGAGCCGCTCCGGGCTCAGGTGCTTGACCTGGTCGTACGTATAGATGCCGGCCTCGGCCTTCGCGAGCACCTGCGTGTCGAGGTCGGTCGCGAGGATCGACGCGCCGCGCGCGGCCGATTCGCCGAGCGCCTCGATCAGCGTGATCGCGATCGAGTAAGGCTCCTCGCCGGTCGACGCCGCCGAACACCACACCGACACGGGCGCAGGACGCCCCTTCACGAAGTCGGCAAGGATCGGGAAATGGTGCGACTCGCGGAAGAACGCGGTCAGGTTCGTCGTCAGTGCGTTGGTGAACGCCTCCCACTCGAGCGGATCGTCCTCCTGCTCGAGCAGGTCGAGATAGTCGCGGAACGTGTCGAGGCCGCGTGCGCGCAGCCGGCGTGCCAGCCGGCTGTACGCCATGTCGCGCTTGTGCTCGGACAGCGAGATGCCTGCGCGTTGATGGATCAGCGCGCGGATGCGTGCGAAATCCGCGCCGGTAAACGCGAAGTCGCGCCCCGGCTCGCCCGCGCGGGGCGAGGTATCCGGTGCATCGGGTCGAAACGGTGCGCGCGCGGACGGCATGGCTTAGAAGGTCTCCCAGTCGTCGTCGGAAGCACCGGCCGCGGCCAGCGCCGGCTTCTCGCCGTTCAGCGCCGGACGCACCAGTGCGGGCTTGTCGGCCGGCTTGGGCGCTGCAGCGGCCTTCGCGAGACGCGGGCCGTAGCCGCCGGCGGCCGGCGCTTCCTTCGATGCGCGTGCGGCGGAATCCGTCGTGGGCTTCGCTGCATTGCGCGTCGCCGGTGCCGCGGCGTGCGGCGCGGGCGCCGCGCGGCGGGCCGGCTGGGCGGCGGGTTGCGCTGCATGCGGTGCGTGCGCAGCCGGCGCGGCTTCGTGACGGCTCTCCGACGGCGACGCCGGGGCCTGGGCTTGTGCGGCCGGGCGCGCCGCGCCGCGCACCGGCGCCATCGCGATGCCGCCCGTGACGCGCCAGCCCGATACGATCGCCTTCATCTGGCGCGTCTGCTCCTCGAGCGACGCGGCCGCCGCCGCGGCCTCTTCGACGAGCGCCGCGTTCTGCTGCGTGACCGAGTCCATCTGGCCGACCGCGCGATTGACCTGCTCGATGCCGGTCGACTGCTCGTCCGACGCGGCGCTGATCTCGCCCATGATGTCGGTCACGCGGCGCACGGCCTGCACGATCTCGTCCATCGTCGAACCGGCCCGCGCGACGAGCGCCGACCCGCTTTCGACCTTCTCGGCCGAATCGCCGATCAGCTGCTTGATTTCCTTCGCGGCGCTCGCGCTGCGCTGGGCCAGCGAGCGCACTTCGCCCGCGACCACCGCGAAGCCGCGGCCCTGCTCGCCCGCACGTGCGGCCTCGACCGCCGCGTTCAGCGCGAGGATGTTGGTCTGGAACGCGATGCCTTCGATCGTGCCGATGATGTCGACGACCTTGCCCGAGCTCGCCGCGATGTCCTGCATCGTCGACACGACCTGGCCGACGACTTCGCCGCCGTGCGTCGCGATGTCGGACGCGTTCACCGCGAGCTGGCTCGCCTGCCGCGCGTTCTCCGCGTTCTGGCGCACGGTGCCCGTCAGCTGCTCCATGCTCGATGCGGTTTCCTGCAGCGACGCGGCCTGCTCCTCGGTGCGCTGCGACAAGTCGGTGTTGCCGGTCGAGATCTCGCGCGCGCCGACGTCGATCGACTCGGTGCCGCGATGCACGGCCTGCACCATCGTCGTGACGGCGTCCTGCATCCGCTTGATGCCGCCGAACAGGCGGCCGATCTCGTTGGTGCTGGACACGTTCACCGGCTGCGTGAGGTCGCCGCCGGCGATGCGCTCGAAGTGCGCGATCGCGTCTTCGAGCGGATTGATGATCAGCCCGCGCAGCGCGAAGCGGATCGCGATCACGACGACGAACGCGATCGCAACGCCGGCCGCGATCAGGCCGATCATCATCGAGATCTGCGACTGCGTCGCGGTCTGGCGTTCTTCCGCGCGCTTCTGCAGCGACGCGACCACGGCCGCCGCCGCCTGGTCGTACGCGACGAACATCGGGCTGATCTTGGTGTCGGCGACCGCGTGATACGCGGCCATGTCGCCCGCGCGCGCGGCCGCGAATTCCGGCTCGACGCCTTCCTTCATGATCGTCGCGTAGCGCGCGGCGAGGTCGTCGACGAGCGCCTGCTCGATGCCGAACTTCGGCGTCGCCTGGAACGCCTGCCAGTTCTGGTTCGACTTCGTGTACAGCTCCTGCGCGCGCTCGAGCACCTTGCTCGCGTCGGCCGTGTTGCCGGCCTCGGTCAGCGAGCGGAAGCGGTCGAGCGACACGCGTGCGCGCAGCAGGTACGACGACGTGTCGTCGAGCGTATGGATCGCCGGCAGATCGACGTGCGCGATCTCGTCGAGCGAGCGGCTCGCGTGATCGAGCGCGTAAAGGCCGAGGCCGCCGACCGCGGCGGCCAGGCCCACGAGGATGAGTCCGACCGCCGTGAGCGTCGTGCGGATCGACCAGTTATGCAACATTGCAGATTCTCCCGAAATTCCTGCGTGCGCGGCGCACTTATCCGCCGAGCGTCTCGATCAGCGCCATTTCCCGGCTCGACATCAGCTTCTCGATGTCCATCAGGATCAGCATGCGGCCGTCGACGGTGCCGAGGCCCGTCAGGTACTCGGTCGTCAGCGTCGCGCCGAACTCCGGCGCCGGCATGATCTGGTCCGTCTGCAGCGTCAGCACGTCAGACACGCCGTCGACCACCATCCCGACCACGCGGTTCGACACGTTCAGGATGATCACGACGGTCTGGTGGTCGTACTCGACGCGGCCGAGATGGAACTTGATCCGCATGTCGACGATCGGCACGATGATGCCGCGCAGGTTGATCACGCCCTTGATGAAGTCCGGGGCGTTCGCGATGCGCGTGACGCTGTCGTAGCCGCGGATTTCCTGCACCTTCAGGATGTCGATCCCGTATTCCTCGTCGCCGAGCGTGAAGACGAGGAACTCCTGCCCCGTCGCATCGCCATGCGCGGCGTCGCGGCCTCTGGTAGCCGCGTTCGCCGCGGCCGGATTGATCATTTGGACTTCAGCAGACACGTGTGCCCCCAATCGGTTGAATGGCGAGAGTCAGAAGATCGCGAGCTCGGCGCCGACTCGGGCGCCGTGCATCGCACGGGTTTCGCGGTTCAGCGCCGCGACGTCGACGATCAGCGCGACACTGCCGTCGCCGAGGATGGTCGCCGCCGAGATGCCGTGCACCTTGCGGTAGTTGGTTTCGAGGTTCTTCACGACCACCTGCTGCTGGCCGACCAGTTCGTCGATCAGCATCGCGAAGCGGCGCCCCTCGGTTTCCATGATCGTGACGATCCCCTGGGTCGGATCGGTGCGCGCGTCCTCGACCGAGAACACCTCGTGCAGCGCGACGAGCGGCAGGTATTCGCCGCGCACGCGCACCACGCGCTCGCCGTTGCCGACCGTGTAGATGTCGTCGTTCGACGGCTGCAGCGACTCCATCACGAAGTTCAGCGGCAGGATGAAGATCTCGCTGCCGACCTTCACCGACATCCCGTCGAGGATCGCGAGCGTGAGCGGCAGCACGATCCGCGTGGTCGTGCCGCGGCCGGCCTGCGACGAGATCTCGACATGGCCGCCCATCGACTGGATGTTGCGCTTCACGACGTCCATCCCGACGCCGCGGCCCGACACGTCGGTCACGGTCTCGGCGGTCGAGAAGCCCGGCGCGAAGATCAGTTGCCAGACTTCGTCGTCGCTGATGTTGTCGGACACCTGCATGCCCTGCTTCGCGGCCTTCGCGAGAATCCGCTCGCGGTTCAGGCCCCCGCCGTCGTCGCTGACCTCGATCACGATGTTGCCGCCGTGATGCGCGGCCGACAGCACGAGCTGGCCGACCGCGTCCTTGCCGGCGGCGACGCGCTTGTCGACGGTTTCGATCCCGTGATCGAGGCTGTTGCGCACGAGGTGCGTGAGCGGGTCGATGATCCGCTCGATCAGGCTCTTGTCGAGCTCGGTCGCCTGGCCGAACGTGACGAGCTCGACCTGCTTGCCGAGCTTGCCGGCCAGGTCGCGCACAAGCCGCGGGAAGCGGCTGAACACATAGTCCATCGGCATCATGCGGATCGACATCACCGCTTCCTGCAGGTCGCGCGCGTTGCGCTCGAGCTGCGCCATCCCGTTGAACAGGCGGTCGTGCAGCGCCGGATCGAACGCGCTCGCGGTTTCCGCGAGCATCGCCTGCGTGATCACGAGCTCGCCGACCAGGTTGATCAGCTGGTCGACCTTCTCGACGCCGACGCGGATCGAGCTGCCTTCGGCGCCCGCTGCGGCGCCAGCCGGGCGCGGACGCTTGTCGTCGTGATGCGCGGCGGCCGGCGCCGCGGGTTCGGCGTGCGGTTGCGGCGCCGCTTGCGGTGCCGGTTGCGCGGCGGCGCTCGGCTGGGCCTGCGGCGCGGCGGCGGCCGGTGCGGCACCGGGGGCTTGCGCGAATACCTCGACCCGCGCGGCCGGCTCCGGCGCGGCTGCCGGCGTGGCTAACGATTCGGCGGCCGGCGCGGCGGCAGGCGCCGCCGGTGCGGCCGGCGCGGTGCCGCGCGCGATGCGGATCTGGCTGTCGTCGATCACGAAGCAGCACACGGCCGTGATGTCGTCGGACGATACGTCCGATTCGAGCCACAGCGTGAGATCGGCGCCCGCTTCCTCGCGGCCGACGATCCGGCCGAGATTGCCGAGTTCCTCGGTGAGCAGCGCCTGGTCCTTCGGGTCGACGCCGACGAGCGTGATCTTCAGGTGCGGGCCGTCCGCGTCGACGTCGGCCGCCGGATGCGCGGCAGCGACCGCCTGTTCGACCACGTGATCGGGCGCGCCGTTGCTGCCGGCGGCCGGTGCCGGCGCCGGTGCAGCCGCCACGGCGGGCGCGGCCGGCGCGACGTCGGCGGCCGCGGGCGCACCCGCGCCGCTCTCGGCCTTCAGGCGTTCGAGCTTCGCGCAGATCGTCGCGGCGGCGGCCGCGTCCGGTTCGGCGCTCGCGCGATAGTCGACCAGCTGGTCGGACAGCACGTCCTTGGTCTCGAGGAACGCATCGACCATTTCCTTGGTCAGCGTCAGCTCATGGTTGCGGGCGCGGTCGAGCAGCGACTCGAGGATGTGGGTCGTCTCGGTCAGCGCGGAAAAGCCGAACGTCGCCGCGCCGCCCTTGATCGAATGCGCGGCGCGAAAGATCGCGGCCAGGTCCTCGGGGTCGGGCGAGCCGACGTCGAGGTTCAGCAGCAGCTGCTCCATCTGCGCGAGCAGCTCGTCGGCTTCGTCGAAAAAGGTCTGGTAGAACTGCGTGATGTCGAGAGTCATGCCCGGTCACCGGTTGGATTCGTCGCGTTCATGTCAGGAGGCCGTCTGCTCGGACAGCGTCGCGACCAGGTCGACCAGCACGGCCGGGTCGATCGGCTTTTCGATCCAGCCGGTCGCGCCCGCTTCGCGCGCGGCGTCCTTGAATGCATCGCTGCCTTCGGTCGTCAGCACGAGGATCGGCGTGTCCGCGTACGCGCTCAGCTTGCGCAGCGCGGCGATCACCTCGAGCCCGCTCCTGCGCGGCATGTTCTGGTCGGTCAGCACCAGGTCGTACGGCACGGTGGCCGCCATGTCGAAGCCGGCTTCGCCGTCCGGCGCCACCGTCACGTCGTAGCCGGCCTGCGCGAGCGTCGCCTGCAGCAGCGCACGCATGGTCGCGGAGTCGTCGATCGCGAGAATGGTCCGGATCATGCCAGCCTCCGCGGGGCCGCCCCGACGGCGCAGCAGGCAATGCGCGAAGCATCGCTTCGCGC
Organism: Burkholderia sp. SIMBA_051; assembly: GCF_046534915.1. Taxonomy (NCBI): domain Bacteria; kingdom Pseudomonadati; phylum Pseudomonadota; class Betaproteobacteria; order Burkholderiales; family Burkholderiaceae; genus Burkholderia; species Burkholderia sp. SIMBA_051. The sequence continues at coordinate 29,795 of NZ_JAWRXS010000014.1, forward strand.
CTGTGCGGCCGGCCGGCTTTGCAGAGCCGGCCGTGGGCGGCCGAGCGCTCCCTCGGGGGGCAGCGAACAAAGTGAGCGTTGGGGTCGTTTCATGCGTGTCTCGGAATCGGGGAAACGTCAGGGTTTCGGCGCCACGGCGACGGCGCTCGCGAGCTCCGGTCGCGCGGCCGGCGTCGGGCCGCCGAGCTGCTGGGCCAGCAGCTTCGAGCCCGCCGCGTCGGCCGACAGCGTCGTGGTCGTCGCGTCGTCGCGCATCAGCGCGTCTTCGGATTTGCGATTCAGCACGATCACGCTGATCCGGCGGTTTTCCGGATCGAGCGGGTCGGCCTTGTTCAGGTTCTGCGTCGACGCGAGGCCGAGCACGCGCAGCACCTTCGACTCGTCCATGCCGCCCGTGATCAGCTCGCGGCGCGACGCGTTCGCGCGGTCGGCCGACAGCTCCCAGTTGCTGTAGCCGCCTTCGCCGCCCGCGTACGGCACCGCGTCGGTGTGGCCCTGGACGATGATCCGGTTCGGCACGTCGTTCAGCGTCTTGCCGATCTCGCGCAGGATGTCGCGCATGTACGGCTCGACGTGGTCGCTCGACATCGCGAACATCGGCCGCTTCTGCGAATCGACGATCTCGATGCGCAGCCCCATCAGCGTCGAATCGATGCGGATCTGCTGCTTGAACTGGCGCAGCGTCGGGTTCGCCTCGATCGCGGCCATCAGCTTGATCTGCAGGTCGTGCAGGCGCGCCTGCTCGAGCCGGTCTTGCGCGCCTTGCGCCTGCGCGCGCGAATGCTGGTCGCCCGCTTTCGCGACGCGGTCGGCCAGCGACGTCGTGCCGTCGGTGCGGCGCAGCGTGCCGGCGTCGGCGCTCGACAGGTCGCGGCCGCCGCCGTTGATGATGCTGGAGTCCTGCGAGCTGCGATCGCCGCTGCCGAACAGCGCGGCCTTCAACGGCGTGTTGAAGTACTCGGCGATCCCCTTCAGCTGCACCGGCGTGACCGAGCTCAGCAGCCACATCAGCAGGAAGAACGCCATCATCGCGGTCATGAAGTCCGCATACGCGAGTTTCCATGCGCCGCCGTGATGGCCCTTCTTCTGCGGGGCCACCCGTTTCACGACGATCGCGCGATCCTTGCCATTGCTCATCGAACGCTCCGCGTCACTTTGCCTTCACGCGGCGCACGTGCTCTTCGAGCTCCGTGAACGACGGACGCTCGGTCGAGAACAGCACCTTGCGGCCGAACTCCACCGCGATCGCCGGCGCATAGCCGTTCAGGCTCGCGAGGATCGTCACCTTGATGCACTGGAACATCTTGGTGGACTCGGCGACGCGCTGCTCCGCGAGGCTCGCGAGCGGCCCGATCAGCCCGTACGACAGCAGAATCCCGAGGAACGTGCCGACCAGCGCCTGCGCGATCATCGCGCCGAGCACCGCGGGCGGCTTGTCGGCCGACGCCATCGTGTGCACGACGCCCATCACGGCCGCGACGATCCCGAATGCCGGCATCGCGTCGCCGACGCGCATCAGCGCGTGCGCGGGGCCTTCGCCTTCCGTGTGGTGCGTCTCGATCTCCTCGTCCATCAGGCTCTCGATCTCGAACGCGTTCATGTTGCCGCCCACCATCAGGCGCAGGTAGTCGGTCAGGAATTCGACGATGTGGCGATCGGCGAGGATCTTCGGGTATTGCGTGAAGATCGGGCTCTTGTCCGGATCGTCGATGTCGGCTTCGAGCGTCAGCGTGCCTTCCTTGCGCGCCTTCGCGAGCAGCACGTACAGGAGCGCCATCAGCTCCATATAGACGTCCTTCGTGTACTTCGAGCCCTTGAAGAGCGTCGGCAGCACGAGCAGCGTCGCCTTGATGGTCTTCATGCCGTTGCCGAGGATGAACGCGCCGACGCCCGCGCCGGTGATCATCAGGATCTCGAGCGGCTGGACCAATGCGCCCAGATGCCCGCCTGCCAGCGCATAACCGCCGAAGACGGACAACAGCGTCACGAGTGTTCCCACGATAATCAGCACTGCCTGTCCCTCACGAAAGAACCGGCGGGGAGACCGCCGTTAATCAGGTTTACGGCAGTCGGCAGGAAAACTTTCGCGGCAGCGCCGCGGCGGCGCGGCGGTGTTTACCAGCAAGCCTCGACCGGTTCGCGCGGCCCGCGGCAGCCGTCCCGCTGCCGCTCGGCCCCGCCCGGCGCCGTTCAGGCCGCGGCGGCAGCCAGTTCGGCGCGCGCGGCGGCGGCCTTGCGGGTCTTGCCGGCGCGCGACGGCGGCTGGCAGAGGCCGCACACGAAACCTTGATGTGGATCATGCGCATGGGCGACGAAGTGGCCGCCGCAGCGCGTGCACGGGGTCATCTGCAGCATCCCCGAGTCGAAGAAGCGCACGAGCGTCCATGCGCGCGTGAGACTCAGCGCGGCTTCGTCGCCGGACAGGTTCACGTGCTCCTGGTAGAGCCGGTACGCCTTCACGATCGACTGGATCGGATCGCAGCGGCCGTGGTCCTGCATGAACCGGTAGATGTTGTAGAACAGCGACGAGTGGATGTTCGGCTGCCACGTCATGAACCAGTCGGTCGAGAACGGCAGCATCCCCTTCGGCGGCGACACGCCCTTCAGCTCCTTGTACAGCTTGATCAGGCGATCGCGCGACAGGCTCGTCTCCGCCTCCAGCAGCTGCAGGCGGGCGCCCAGTTCGATCAGTTCGATGGCGAGGGTGATTTCCTTCACCTCGATCACGACGCTTTTGCTTGCCATGGTGAATAACTGTCCGCTTGACGTGGTTCGGATGAGTGGCCAATACGCCGCCCGCCGGCGCGGCGCGCCGGGACGAACGCAAGGCAAAAAAAGGATCAGCGGACGCTTTCGACCGGCTGGCCGGCCATCAGGATGGCCGAGTGCGCGTGCGTGACGACGTCGCTGCGACCCTTGTCGGCGAGCGACGACAGCAACGCGTGATCGTCGAAGCGGAAACGGCACAGGATCTGGTTCGACGCGGCGAGCTTCACGGTCTGGGCGAGCGTGAGGTTGGCGAGCACGTCGGCGAGTTCCTGGGAAACGCCCATGCGGAACATCCCCATCGCTTTGTCTTCCCGCAGCAGTCGTTGCGCGAGGAGGAGGTACGACAGGTTGACCTCTTTGATCTCACTGAGCATTTCGCTGGTGGCGCTCATGATTCCCCCGTTAAAGAGCTTTGCTGTTGGCCTTTCATGTTATGAAAACGTTTGCTCGGTCGGGCCCTACTAAGCTCCGCCGGCACGTTTATCAGTCTTACAGGGCGAATTTTGGCCAAACCGCATTTATGTCGGTATCAGCGAAGTGGCGTATGCCGCGCAGGATTTGTCTGTAAACCGTGTAGGAATTTTTCCGACAAGGCGAATTGAAAGGGGACAAAAGGCGGGGCAAATAGGGGCGCGAATTCGTCGGAGATGGGGTTCCGCATGGGACGAATCCGGCTGGAGGCCGTCCGGCAAGGCTGCCGGCGTGTGAATCGGTAAAAATTATAGTGGTTTTTCACGATAGCGCAACAATAGTTGCGTCTGTCTCGCGTGATGATTCCGGACCCTTTTTATCCGGGTTTTCTCGTATTTCACGGTGTAACAAGCCTTAAGTGTTTGAAAAAACACTCGAACCCTTCTAGGCGATATCGATAATGGACTCAAACGGGCGGCGGCGTGAGGCGCACCGCCCCGCCCCCGCAGCTTGCCGCCCGGCGTCCGGCGCATCCTGCCCCGGACCCGGCCACGTACCGCTCAGAGCGTGCGTCGGCGAGTTCCGTAACCTTGTATCGGATCGGCATGCGCATCGAGCGCCCACGCCGGTCGACACCGGAGAACGCCCATGCGTATTGCCCAGATCGCGCCGCTTTACGAAGCTGTCCCGCCGAAACTCTACGGCGGCACCGAGCGTGTCGTGTCCTACCTCACCGAGGCGCTCGTCGAGCTCGGCCACGATGTGACGCTGTTCGCCAGCGGCGACTCCGTCACGTCGGCCCGTCTCGAGGCGGCATGGCCGCGCGCACTGCGGCTCGACCCGTCGATCCGCGATTCGATGGCGCCCCATATGCGCCTGATCGAGCAGGTCGCCCGTGTCGCGCACGAATTCGACGTGCTGCACTTCCACCTCGACTACCTGCCGTTCTCGCTGATGTCGCGTCTCGACACGCCTTACGTGACGACGCTGCACGGCCGCCTCGACCTGCCGGAGCTGCAGCCGGTGTTCGACGCGTTCCCGAATTCGCCGGTCGTCTCGATCTCGAATTCGCAGCGCAAGCCGCTGCCGCAGGCCGCGTGGGCCGGCACCGTGTATCACGGGCTGCCCGACACGCTGCTCACGCCGCAACCGCACGTGAAGCCCGAATACCTCGCATTCCTCGGCCGGATCTGTCCCGAAAAGCGGGTCGACACCGCGATCCGGATCGCCGCGAAAAGCGGGCTGCCGCTGAAGATCGCCGCGAAGGTGGACAAGGCCGACGCCGACTACTTCAAGGAAGTGATCGAGCCGCTGCTCGGCGAGGCGCATGTCGAATTCATCGGCGAGATCAACGAGGCGCAGAAGCCCGCGTTCCTGTCCGGCGCGAAAGCGCTGCTGTTCCCGATCGACTGGCCGGAGCCGTTCGGCCTGGTGATGATCGAGGCGATGGCCTGCGGCACGCCGGTGGTCGCGTTCAACCGCGGCTCGGTGCCGGAAGTGATCGAGGACGGCGTGACGGGCTTCATCGTCGAGGACGTGCAGGGCGCGGTCGGCGCGCTGCACCGGATCGACAGCCTGTCGCGCGACGCGATCCGCGCGCGCTTCGATACGCGTTTCAGCTCGAAAGCGATGGCGCGCCGTTACGTCGAAACCTACGAATCGCTTTGCACGGCGGCAAAACGGCCGACCTTGCGCCAGGTCGCGGGCGCCTGACGCCGCGAAATTCGTCAGGAAATATTCCGTAAAATTCGCGCCGAAATCGGCGCGGAAAACCAAAGAGCCGCATCGTCGATGCGGCTCTTTCTTTTTGCGCGGTCATTCGATCAGGAAACGATCGCGGTTTTTCCCGACGATCCAATTCGGCGGCTTGCCGCGCCCGCTCCAGGTTGCACCCGACTTCGGATCGCGGTACTTCGGCGGCAGCGGCGCCTTTTTCGGCGGACGCCCGCGCCGCGCGCGCTCCACGAAGCCCAGATCCTGGGCCGTGAGCCCATATTCGGCAATCATTCGCTGAACTTCGGCGATCACCGTCGCCACTTCCTGACGGCGCACGTCATCCGCCTGAGCCTGCAGATCGGCGATCTGCGCCTTGAGTTTCGCGTATTGAGACATTTTTCGACTCCCTTTTTCCATGATGCGGCTCCGGCGAGTCCGGCCGGAACACCAACACCCGTTACGTCGTCCGCACTGCCGCCCTGCTCTTCAAAATTAATGCTGCCATCTTTAACCGATTTGGCTATATGGAGAATGCGGACTTATTCTAATAAAGGCCATTCGCCAGCATTCAAATTTAACAATCGTTGACCCTCTTGAACCCGATTCATTTCCTATAATCCAGACCAATTCCGGGCGGCGGAATAAATCATCCGCCCGCCCGTTTGTCTTCAACCCACTTGAACGAGGTCCCTACATGAATCTTTCTCAGCGTCTGGCTGCAGAGGCATTCGGCACGTTCTGGCTGGTGCTCGGCGGGTGCGGAAGCGCCGTGCTGGCCGCCGCCTTTCCGGGCCTCGGCATCGGCTTTGCCGGCGTCGCGCTTGCATTCGGCCTGACCGTGCTGACGATGGCATTCGCGATCGGCCATATTTCGGGTTGCCATTTGAATCCGGCTGTGAGTGTGGGCCTGACGGTCGCCGGCCGCTTCCCGGCACGCGATCTCGCGCCGTACATCGTTGCGCAGGTGGTCGGCGCGACGCTCGGTGCGTTCGTGCTGTACCTGATCGCGACTGGCAAGCCGGGCTTCGACCTCGTCGGCGGCGGCTTTGCGACGAACGGCTTCGGCGAGCGCTCGCCCGGCCACTACTCGCTCGGCGCGGCGTTCATCTGCGAAGTCGTGATGACGGGCTTCTTCCTGTTCGTGATTCTCGGCGCCACCGACAAGCGCGCGCCGGCCGGCTTCGCGCCGATCGCGATCGGCCTGTGCCTGACGTTGATCCACCTGATCTCGATCCCGGTCACCAACACGTCGGTGAACCCGGCCCGCTCGACCGGCCCCGCGCTGTTCGTGGGCGGCGAGGCGATCGGCCAGCTGTGGCTGTTCTGGATCGCGCCGATCATCGGTGCGGCCATCGCCGGGATCATCTATCCGCTGGTCGCGGGGCGTGACAACGCCGTCGACCTGCTGCCCGCATCCGCTCGCACAAGCGAATAAAACACTACGGGGTGACGCGAGCAGAACAGCGAGCCTCACGCTGGCGAACAACATCGAGGCAGGTAATTTGGACGGGCGCCGCTGGCGCCCGTTTTTCATTTGCGTTCAGGAAGCGGCGACGCCGTCGAGGGTGTCCTCGAGCGAGAACAGCGTGCGCAGGTGGCGGGCGACGCCCGCGTCGAAGTTGTTGCCGATCCGCGGAATATGCGGCAGTTGCGCGATCAGGTCGGGATTCGCGTTGTTCATCATGAACGCGTGACCGGCCGTTTCGAGCAGGTCGATGTCGTTCATGTTGTCGCCGAACGCGATGCAGTGGCCGGTATCGACGCCGAGCCGCGCGAGCACCGCGCGCAGCGCGCGGCCCTTCGACACGTTCGCGGTCATCACTTCGAGGCAGTCGGGCAGCGAGTACGTGACGTACAGCGCATCGCCGAACTGCACGCGCATTTGCTCGGCGACCACCGCCAGATCGGCTGGCTCGCCGATGTACAGCACCTTCGCGATGTCCGCGCCGTCGTGCGCGGCCATGTCGATCACGTCGTACCGGAAACCCGAATCCTGGTGGAATTCGAGCAGGTGCGGCGCTTCGCGGTCGATCAGCCAGCCGCGGTCGGTGAACAGGTTGACGATCACGCGTCCGTGCGCGCCGGTCACGCCCGGCTGCACGAGCCCGCGGACGATCGCGGGATCGATGTCCTGCGCATGGATCGCCGTATCGTCCGGCGCATGCACGCGCGCACCGTTCGACGTGATCAGGTACGGCCGGATGCCCAGCACGTCGCGGATGCCGGCGACGTCCGCGTAATGGCGGCCCGTCGCGATCACGAACTGCAGGCCGTCGCGATCGAGCCGGCGGACGGTCTCGATCGTGTACGGATCGAGCTGGTGGTCGCTGTTCAGCAGGGTGCCGTCGAGATCGGTGGCGATGACTTTGTACATGGGAGCGGGGAAATGGCGCGCAGGGTGCTGCGGAACCGCCATTTTAACGTCGTGCCCGGTGGGGCGTCGGGCGGTTGGTCGAACGGGGGTGGGGCGGGGAGAGGGGTTTCAAGCCGTTTAGGCTTGCGCGCGTTGCCCGTTCGGAGTGGCCGGCTTGCTTGCCATCCGGTTGGTCTGCTCGGGCTGCTCGGGCTGCGCAGTCCGCTCAGCTCGCCCACCTGCTCCAGCCGGTCAGCCCAGCCCACGCACCGCGCCCGGCCTCCTCAAACCACTCACCCCGCTTCAGCCGCCCGCAACGCCTGCAGCGCGAGCCGCAACGCGCCATGCGCGGAATCGTCGAGCGGCGCGCGCAGCCGGGCCGCGTGACGTGCCGGCACGGCCGGTGCAAGCGCGTCGGCCAGCCCGCCGCACAGCGCGACCGGCAGCGCCTGCTGCGGATCGAGCGCGTCGATCATCTTGCCGATCTCGTCGCCGGCCTGCGCGATCAGCGCGGCCGCATACGGGTGGGTGCGATGCGCGAGCACGATCGGGGCGAGGCGCGCATAGATCGTCTGGTTCGCATCGCACGACCACTGGACGAGTGCGTCTCGATCGTGCGCGCCCGTTTCCGCGAGCAGCGCGCCGGCGAATGCATCGCGCGGCGCGCGGCCGTCGAGCGCCTGCTGGGCGTACGCCAGCGCGCGCAGCCCGAGCCACGCGCCGCTCGCTTCGTCGCCGGACGGGAAGCCGAAACCGCCCGCGATGCGGCAGTCGCCCGCCGCATCGAGCGCCGCCGCGATGCTGCCGGTGCCGAGTGCGACGATGAGGCCCGGCGCACCGCCGTGCGCGCCGACGACGGTCGTGTAGGCGTCGCTCTCGACCGCCAGCGCGTCGAGCGGCGCCTGCGCGCGGAACGCGGCGAGCCACGCGGCATTGTTGACGCCCGCCAGCCCGCAGCCGAGCGCGCATTGCGTCCAATCGAACGCGAGCCCGGCCCGTGTGAACGCGTCGGCACAGGCCGCGCCGATCGACGCCCACGCCCGCTCGATGCCGAGACCGAGGCCCGACGGGCCGCCGCGCCCCTGCGCGAGCTCGCGCCCGTTCCGGTCGGCCAGCACCGCGCGGGTGCCGGTGCCGCCGCCGTCGATGCCGATCGCAAAAAGTAATGCCGTCATGCGTTGATCCTGCTGATTCGAACAGGCGCCAAGCTTAACCGGATCGGCGCCGCACGCCCATCTGCCGTTCGGCCAGCTATGCCGTGAATGGGCCTTCCGCTATGCTGGCACGATCGAATCGACACTGGAACGAGGCGGATGATGTCGCAGCGGTGCAACTGGGTAAAGACGGAAGCGGATGCTCACTATCACGATACCGAGTGGGGCGTGCCGTCACATGACGATCGCCACCTGTTCGAGATGCTGATTCTGGAAGGCGCGCAGGCGGGGCTGTCGTGGTCGACGATCCTGAACAAGCGCGCCGGCTATCGCGACGCGTTCGCCGACTTCGATGTCGACGCCGTCGCGCGCTTCACGCCGAAGCACATCGAGAAGCTGCTCGAGAATCCCGGCATCGTGCGCAATCGCGCGAAGGTCCAGTCCGCGGTGACCAATGCACTGGCCGTGCAACGCATTCGCGACGAACACGGCTCGCTCGCACACTTCCTGTGGTCGTTCGTCGATCACATGCCGGTGCAGAACGCCTGGCAGTCGTATCGCGACGCGCCCGCGTCGACCGCCCAGTCGGACGCGCTCAGCAAGGCGCTGAAGGCATACGGTTGCAAGTTCGTCGGCTCGACGATCTGCTATGCGCTGATGCAGGCAACCGGGATGGTCAACGACCACGAGGCCGGCTGCCCGTGTCACGCCAAATGCGCGGTGCTCGGCGGCAAGCAGCAGCAGCCGGCGCGGCGCCGCAAGGCGGGCTGACGGCGACGGCGCCGCTACGCGCGGCCGGCGGGACTTCGCCGCACCGGGCTTCCTGGTCGTCAATGCCGGCGCGCTACCTGCCACGCATCGGCTGCCACGACGTGACGCCGCGCGCATCGATCGACAACGTGCTGAACCGCCGCCGCCGGGAAAACCCCAGCCCCAGCCCCAGCCCCGCAGCCCATTTCCCCCCCCAAAAGCGAAACGGCGGAGCGGCTTCTTTCGAAGCACGCTCCGCCGTTTCGCGGCGAACCGACAGACGCTCTTAGTGGAGCTTCTTCGGCAGCATCTGGCTGCGCAGGCGCTTATGCAGGCGCTTGACGGCTGCTGCCTTCTTGCGCTTGCGGACTGCGGTCGGCTTTTCGTAGGACTGGCGTTCGCGCAGTTCAGCGATCAGGCCATTTTTTTCGATAGCACGGCGAAAGCGGCGAATCGCCACTTCGAACGGCTCGTTTTCTTTCAGAAGAATCGTCGTCATGTCGTTCCTAAATTGCTTAAACGGTCAAAAACGTAGCGGCCAAGCGCCACGCACCGGCCATCCGGGCGTCCCCACAACAGGCGAAACGAGCGGAAATACGGCCTCGGAGGCCGGAAAAGAGAGGCGGAAAGCACCGCGGGTACGCTTCACAAGCCACGTGCAGCGCCGCGTTTGACTGCCAGCAAGAATGCCGAGACGGCACAGGCGTGACAGAAAATCTCAATTCAGCCCGCCATCATATCAGGAAATCACAGACAAAACCATCCTTTTGTCGATGCCGGTTCGCCGTCCGACGCGGCGCGGCCACACGAGCCGCCCAACGAGACCCGCACGCGGCCCGGCCGAAATCGCTGCCAGCCACGCCGGACGCGGACTTCGCGGCGATGCGACTCTTCGGTCCCGAATTTCCTCGAACATCTCTCTAAAGTTTTCGCCGGGTGCCGCCGTCAACCAGGAAAGGCGGGCAGCGCCACTCGCGATAAAGCGCAACGCCGAAAACGACCCTGTCTGTACTCAGGCATTTTCCAAAAAGAGGAAGCAAATGCTGAACATCAATACCAACATCCTTTCGCTGACGACGCAGACGAACCTGTCGGGCTCGCAAAGCGCCCTGTCGCAAGCGATCAACCGCCTGTCGTCGGGCAAGCGCGTGAACACGGCAGCCGACGACGCGGCAGGTCTCGCGATCTCGACGACGCAAACGGCCGCGATCAACGCGCTGACGCAAGGTGTCGCAAACGCAAACAACGGTATCTCGATGATCCAGACCGCAGCCGGCGCGCTGCAGTCGACCGTCGACAACCTGCAGCGTATCCGTACGCTGGCAGTCGAATCCGGCGACGGCTCGCTGGACTCGAACGCACGTGCAAACCTGCAAGCTGAAGTCACGACGCGTCTGGGTGAAATCGACCGCGTGGCAACGCAAACGACGTTCAACGGCCAGACCATCCTGAGCAACGCCGGCAACGTCACGTTCCAGGTCGGCGCATCGGCGAACCAGACCGTCGCCGTCAACTTCGGCGCGACCGTGTGGACGAGCACGGGCGCAGGCCTGAGCCTGAGCGGCCTGACGGTCAGCGACCAGACGAGCGCACAGTCGGCGATCACGGCAATCGACACGGCACTGAAGAACGTCAACACGTTCCAGGCAACGCTGGGTGCAGCACAGAACACGTTCCAGGCTGCAATCACGACGACGCAAACGCAGGCAACCAACATGAGCGCAGCGCGTTCGCAGATCACCGACGCGGACTTCGCGACGGAAACGGCGAACCTGAGCAAGGCGCAAGTGCTGCAGCAAGCCGGCATCTCGGTGCTCGCGCAAGCGAACTCGCTGCCGCAGCAGGTCCTGAAGCTCCTGCAGTAATCGGGAACATCCGCGCCGGGCTCGCCGCCCGCGCGCACGGCGTCGTCCGCGTTGCGGCGCGCGACGGCGCCGGTCCGGTACCCCGGACCCGAAACTCCAGGGAGGCTTGCCTCCCTGCTTGCATTGAAATCGAAGCACGGCGACCCGCCGGAACGCGCGCGACCGCGCAAACGACTGGAGCACCCGCATGACCACGACGAGCACGAGCACGACCGATATCGGCAGTCTTCTGGCGCAGGCCGGACAATCGATCATCAGCGGCGCGACCAATTCGACGCTCGACGTCAGTTCGCTGGTGTCCGCGCTGGTCACGGCCAAGACCGCCGGTCAGACTCAAACCCTCACGACCAAGCAGACGCGCGACAACACCGAGCTGTCCGCGGTCGGCAAACTGAAATCGGCGCTGTCCGCGCTGCAGACCGCGATCGCCGGTCTCGCGAACGGCTCGACGCTGAGCGGCCTCGCGGCGACCGCGAGCGGCACCGGCATCACCGCGTCGGTCAAGAACGGCGGCGGGGCGGTGGCCGGCTCGTACGCGGTCAACGTCACGCAGCTCGCGAGCGCGAACAAGCTGTCGTCGGCGGGCATCACGGCGTCGGACACGATCGCGGCCGGCTCGCTGAGCATCACGCTCGGCAGCAACGCGGCATTCAACGTCAACGTCGCGGCCGGCGCGTCGCTGTCCGACATCGCGACCTCGATCAATACGACGGCCGGCAACCCGGGCGTCACCGCGTCGGTCATCACCGGCTCGGACGGCCAGCATCTCGTGATCCAGTCGAACAACACCGGCGCGGCCAACACGGTGTCGGTGAGCGGCACCGGCGTCAACGCGAAGCTGACGTCGGGCTATTCCACCGTGACCAAGGCCGCGGACGCGCAATTGACCGTCGACGGCACGCCGGTGAGCAGCGCGTCCAACAGCGTGTCGGGCGTGCTGACGGGCGTCACGTTGAACCTGACGCCGGCCGCGCTGAACACGACCCAGACGGTCACGCTGTCGCAGGACACGACGGCCACGACGAGCGCGATCAACGCATTCGTCAACGCATACAACGGCTACGTGACGACCGCGAAGTCGCTGTCGTCGTACGATCCGAACACGTCGACGGCAGGCCCGCTGCTCGGCGACGCGATGCTCAACACGATCACGAGCGGCCTCGCGACCGCGATCAGCGGCGGCGTCAAGACGGGCAGCCCGAGCACGACCTATTCGCTCGCGGCGATCGGCATCAACCTGCAGGCCGACGGGACGCTGCAGGTCGACTCGACCGCGCTGAACACCGCGCTTACGTCGAACAGCCCGACCGTCGCCGCGCTGTTCAACACGACGAACGGCGTCGGCCAGACGCTGAACAAGCTGGTCAACACGTACACGCAGGCGAACGGCCTGATCGACCAGCGCACCACCGCGCTCAATGCGGACCTGAAGAACCTGTCCAACCAGGCGACGCAGCTGAAGAACTATTCGGATCAGCTGACCGCGCAGTACAACGCGCAGTTCACCGCGCTGAACAACCTGATGGCGACGATGGCGAACAACACGAAGTACCTGACCCAGCTGTTCGGCGGCACGAACAGCGCCGGCGCGCTCGCCACCAACAAGTAAGCCGCCTTTTCGCGGGACGCATCCGGACGACGACCATGACGACCGATACGCTGAATCAAGCACTCCACCTGACCCACGCGATGCAGTCGGCCACCGCGCTGCGCGACTGGGAACGCGTCGCGGCGCTGGCCGACGCGCGCTCGCCGCTGCTGATGGGGCTATCGCCCGAGCAGACGCCGGAAGCGCTCGACACGATCCGGCGGATCATGGAGATCGACGCGTCGATCGCGCAGGACGCGCAGGCCGATCGCGATCAGCTCGCGCAGCAATTCACCGCATCGCGCGAACGGATTCGCGCGGCCGGCCTCTATCAGGCGACCGGCATGCTGTAAGCCCACGAACAACAACGCGCGCCGCCGTCGAGCGTGCGCCGATGTCGTAACGTCTAGTCGCCTTCGGGCGGCTATTTTTTTTGAGCGAAGGAAAAAGAAACGGCACGGATGCCGGCACGATGCAAATCCGCACCGTGCCGGATCGACTAGCGCGCGGCCACCGCCGCTGCGTCGACCATCTGCGCGAACGCCGCTTCGAGATGGCGGGCGAAGCGCGGCGCATCGCACAGCGGCGAGCCCAGCAGCCGCTCGCGCAGCCCGGCCCGCACGGCCGCGACGTGCGGCAGATCCTGCGCGAACGCGGCCGCCTTCGCGACATAGTCGTCGTCGTTGTCCGCGATCCATTCAGGCATCCCGAGCGTATGCAGGATGCTTTCGCCGATATGCGACAGGAAGCGGTCGCCGCGCCGCGTGATGAACGGCGCACCCATCCACAGTCCTTCCACGCTTGTCGTGCCGCCCGGATACGGGAACGGATCGAGCACGATGTCGATGTCGTTGTACGTGGCGATGTGCGCGAGCCGCTTCGATCCGCCGCGCAGCAGCAGGCGCTCTGCCGGAATACAGTGTGCCGCGAAGCGCGCGGCGATGCTCGTGCGCAGCGCGGCTTCGTCGAGCTGCGCCGACTTCAGCAACAGGCGCGAACCGGGTACCGCATGCAGCACGCGCGACCACAGCGCGACGACGGCGTCGCCGATCTTGTTCGCATTGTTCAGGCATCCGAACGTGACGACACCTTCACGCGCGGCCGGCAGCGGCCCGACCTCGAGCGGCTGCGCGGGCGGCGTGAAGCACAGATAGCTGTCGGGCAGCCGCCACGGCCGCTCGACGAAGTGATGCGCTTCGTCGTCGGGCAGCACGTGGCGATCGCCGATCACGTAGTCGATCGCGGCGATGCCGGTCGTCGCGAAATAGCCGAGCCAGGTCGCCTGCACCGGTGCCGGCTTCCATGCGAACAACGGCAGCCGGTTCGACGCGGTATGCCCACTCAGGTCGACCAGCACGTCGATGCGGTCGTTGGCGATCAGGTCGGCGGCCGCGCGATCGTCGAGCGCGGTGATGTCGCGCCACACCGCGAAATGGCGCTTGAGCGCCGCGGTCGTGTCGTCCTCCACCGACTGCGTCGCGTAGGCCACCGCCTCGATGCGCGACGGATCGAGCGCCGCGACGACGCTCAACAGGAACACCGCGACCGGATGGGACTTCAGGTCGCCGGACACGAACCCGACACGCAACACGCGCCCGGCGGCCGGCCGCGGCACATGCGTACGCGGCGACGCCTGCGCGGCCATCTGCGAGCCGAATTCACGCGCGCGTTCGAGCAGTTGCGCGGGCGACAGCCGGTCGGTGCCTGCCGCGTGGAACATGCGGCCCGAGTGTGCGTTGCGGAATGCAGGATCGATTTCGAGCGCACGATCGTAGCTCGCGAGCCCCGCATCGAGGTGCCACATCGCGCACAGGATGTCGCCCATCACCGCCTGCATCTGCGCGGTCGGGTTCGGCAGCGACAGCGCGATCCGGCAACTGTCGAGCGCTTCACGCCGCTTGCCCTGCCGGACGAGCGTCTGCGCGAGGTGGTGATGCAGATCGGCGCGATCGGGCGCCGCCACCAGCGCGCGCCGCAGGCTCGCCACCGTGCCGTCGAGATCGCCCACACGCTCGAGCGCGGCCGCAAGATGGAACAGGCAGTCCGCTTCGCCCGATTCCGCCGCGCGGGTGAGGCTCGCGATCGCGCCCTCGAGATCGTCGCGCTCGAACAGCAGCACGCCGAGCGCGTGATGCGCGGCATGCAGATCCGGTTGCAGCGCGATCGCTTCGCGGTAGCACGCGATTGCATCGTCGAGCCGGCACTGCGCACGCAGTACGTTGCCCCGGTTGAAGCGGGCCTGCGCGTAGCCGGGATCGAGCGCGATCGCCTTCTCGTACGCGCGCGCCGCGGCGTCCAGTTCGCCCTTGTCCTGCAGCGCGTTACCGAGGTTGTTGAACGCCGGCGCGTAATCGGGGCGCAGCGCGAGCGCCTGCGCGCAGCTCAGCATCGCGGCATCCGCGTCGCCTGCGTCGCGCAACGCGTTGCCGAGGTTGCTGTGCGCCTCCGCATAGTCGGGCGCGAGCGCGATCGCACGCCGGTACGCACCGATCGCATCGTCGAGCCGGCCGTGCGCGCGCAGCATGTTGCCGAGGTTGTTCAGGTAGACGGGATCGGCGCGCAGCGCGATCGCGCGCTCCATCAGCGCGAGGCCGGCCGGAAACTGGCCGAGCTGGCACGCGAGCAGCCCGAGGAAGTGCGTCGCATCCGGCTGATCCGGCTCGTCGCGCCGGATCGCCTCGTACAGCACGCGGGCGTCGTCGAAGCGCCCGGCCTGATGGTGCACGAACGCCGCGTTCAACCGTTCCACGACAGCGCCCGTCATGTGCGTGTGCCGTCCGTGTCGCCGGCCACGTAGTGCGCCCACATCCCGTGGAAGGCATCCTCGAGGTTGCGGGCGAAACGCGCCGCGTCGCACAGCGGCGACGCGAGCGTGCGTTCGCGCAGCGTCGCACGCAACGCCGCCAGCGCGTCGCGATCGCGCGCGAACGTGATCGCCTTCGCGAGATACGCGTCCTCGTCGGCGGCGATCCAGTCGCCCATCCCGGCCGCATGCAGGAGGCTTTCGCAGATATGCGTGACGAAGCGGCCGCCCTTCATCCCGATCACCGGCACGCCCATCCACAGCGCTTCGGCCGTCGTCGTGCCGCCCGGATACGGGAACGGGCTCAGCGCGATGTCGATCCGGTTGTACGCGTTGAAATACTCCGCGCGCGGCGAACCGCCTTCGAGGATCAGCTGCTGCGCGCCGATGCCGTGCCGCGCGAAGCGCTCGAGCGTCGCGCGGTTCAGGTCGCTCGCGCCGAGCTCGTGCGCCTTCAGCATCAGCCGCGCATCGGGCAGCGCGTGCAGCAGGCGCGACCACAGCGCGATCACGTCGTCGCTGATCTTCGTGAGCTTGCCGAAGCAGCCGAACGTCACGCCACCGTTCGTCGCCATCGGCAGCGGGCCGACCGCGACGTCGTAAGCCGGCGGCGTGAAGCACAGGTAGCTGTCCGGCAAATGCCACGGTTGCTCGACGAAGTGATGCGCCTCGTCGGCCGGCAGCGTATGCGGATCGCCGATGAAGTAGTCGATCGCGCGGCAGCCGGTCGTCGCGAAGAAGCCGAGCCAGCTCGCCTGCACCGGCGCGGGCCGGTGCGCGAACACGGGCAGCCCGCTCCAGTTGGTGTGGCCGGCCAGATCGACGAGCACGTCGATGCCGTCGTCGTGGATCATCCGCGCAGCCTGATCGCGATTCAGGCACGTGAGCTTCTTCCAGCTCGCGAAGCCCGTTTTCAGCCGCGCGGTCACGTCGTCCTCCACCACGAAGGTCACGTATGCATGCGGCTCGATGCGCGTGCGATCGAGATGCGCGAGCACGCTTTCGAGGAAGATGCCGACCGGATGCTGACGCAGGTCGCCGGACACGAAGCCGACGCGCAACGGCCGGCCGCGCGCCTGCCGCGCACGCTGCTCGCGGTCATGCGACAGCAGCCGCGCGTCGCGCGCCAGGTAGTCGCCGTAGCGCTGCGCATCGACGACCCACTCCTCGGGCGCGAACGCCGGCGAGCTCGACATGTTGAACAGCAGCCGCGCGTAAGCGCGGTGCGGATCGTGTTCGACGGCTTCGCGGAACGCCGCGACCGCACCGGTGAAATCGCGCTTGGCCCACAGGATGTCGCCGAGCGTCAGCTGGATCTTCACCGGATCGACGCCGAGTTCCTGCGCGATCCGGTATTCGCTCATCGCCTCGTCGAGCTTGTCGAGACGAAACAGCGCGGCCGCGAGATTGTGGTGCGCGTCCGCGTCGTCCGGATTCAGGTCGATCGCATGGCGATGGCTCAGCTCCGACGCCGCCATGCGGTCGAGGTTGTGATACGCGAGACCGAGGAAGTTGTACGCATCCGCAAGCTCGGGATCGAGTTCGATCGCGTGCCGGCACAGGCGCAGGGATTCCTCGTATTCGCCCTGCTGGCAACGCAGCTCGCCGAGCCGGCACCATGCCGGCGCGTAGCCGGGATCGATCTCGCACGCGCGCTCGAACAAGCGCGCCGCGCCGTCGAAGTCGTTCATGCTGCGCAGCGACCGCCCGAGCGTGCAATGGCCTTCCGCATCGTCCGGTTCGAGCCCCGCGCGCGCATGCTCGAGCGCGCCGTCGAAATCGTCGGTCGCGCGCAGCGCAATGGCGAGCCCGCGATGCGCGACGCGCAGCGCAGGGTTCAGTTCGATCGCGCGGCGGTACTGCACGATCGCGTCCGCGCGTCGCTCCTGCGCGCGCAGCACGTTGCCGAGATTGCTGTGCGCTTCCGCATACGCGGGATGGAATGCGATCGCCTTGCCGTAGCTTGCGGCGGCCGCATCCAGCTCACTCAGGTCCTGCAGCACGTTGCCGAGGTTGTTGTATGCCTCCGCATAGCCGGGGCGCAGTTCGATCGCGCGCGAACAGCTCTGCATCGCCTCGGCCGGATCGCGCGCGTCGCGCAGCGCGTTGCCGAGGTTGTTGTGCGCTTCTGGATAGTCGGGACGCAGCGCCACCGCGCGACGGTAGTGCGCGATCGCGTCGTCGAGCCGCCCGCATTCGCGCAGCATGTTGCCGAGGTTGTTGAAGTACGACGCGTCCGGTCGCTCGGCGAGCGAGCGCTCCATCAACGCGAGGCCCGCGTCGTACTGCTTCAACTGGCATGCGAGCAGCCCGAGGAAGTGCATCGCGTCCGGCTGCCCGGGCTGCGCGTGCAGGATCGCGTCGTACAGCGTCTTTGCTTCCCCGAGACGTCCGGCCTGGTGGTGCGTGAGGGCCTCCTGCAGGGCCTGCTGGATATCGTTCATGCTGTCTGTGCCGTTTCCGTATAGCGTGTCCACATGCCGACGAAGGCATCTTCGAGATTGCGTGCGAAGCGTGCCGCATCGCACAGCGGCGACGCGAGCGTGCGTTCGCGCAGCGTCGCGCGCAACGCCGCCAGCCGCGCGCCGTCCTGTGCGGCCGCGACCGCCTTCGCGACATAGTCGTCCTCATCGCCGGCGATCCAGTCAGGCATCCCGGCCGCGTGCAGCAGGCTCTCGCAGATGTGCGTGACGAATCGTCCGCCCTTCATCCCGAGCACCGGCACGCCCATCCACAGCGCTTCGGCCGTCGTCGTGCCGCCCGGGTACGGGAACGGGCTCAGCGCGACGTCGATCCGGTTGTACGCGTTGAAATACTCCGCGCGCGGCGATGCGCCGTCGAACAGCAGCCGGCTCGCGTCGATCCCGTGCCGTGCGAAGCGCGCGGCGGTTGCCTCGCGCACCGCCGCCTGTTCGAGCTCGCGCGCCTTCAGCAACAGCCGTGCGCCGGGCAGTGCATCCAGCACGCGCGACCACACGCGCACGACGTCGTCACCGAGCTTCACGAGCTTGCCGAAACAGCCGAACGTGACGTGGCCGTTCGCGGCCATCGGCAGCGGGCCGACTGCGACGTCGTCGAACGGCGGCGTGAAGCACAGGTAGCTGTCGGGCAGCCGCCACGGTTGCTCGACGAAGTGATGGGCCTCGTTGGCCGGCAACGTCCGCGCGTCGCCGATGAAATAGTCGATCGCGTCGCTGCCCGTCGATGCGAAGAAGCCGAGCCAGCTCGCCTGCACGGGCGCCGGCTTC
This sequence comes from Burkholderia sp. SIMBA_051, assembly GCF_046534915.1. Taxonomy (NCBI): domain Bacteria; kingdom Pseudomonadati; phylum Pseudomonadota; class Betaproteobacteria; order Burkholderiales; family Burkholderiaceae; genus Burkholderia; species Burkholderia sp. SIMBA_051. The sequence goes on from NZ_JAWRXS010000014.1 coordinate 48,452, forward strand.
CAGCCGAATGCGGCCAGGCCGCTCGCCTGCGTATGGCCGGCGAGATCGACGAGCACGTCGACGCCGTCGTCGTGAATCGTGCGGGCGGCGGCTCGCGGATCGCAACCGGCGATCGAACGCCAGACGGCCGCGTGCGGCTTCAGTCGCGCGGTGATCGCGTCCGCTTCGTCCGACGTCGTGTACACGTACGGCGCAACGCGCGTGCGATCGAGATGCGCGAACACGCTTTCGACGAAGATCCCGACCGGGTGCTGCCGCAAGTCGCCCGATACGAAGCCGACCCGCAGCGGGCGATGCAGCGCGTCGGCCGCGCGTGCGTGCACGTCATGCGCATAGCGCGTCGAACGCGCCGCGAGGTGACGGCCGTAGCGGCGCGCATCGTTCAGGTAGTCGGCGGGGGACACGGTCGCCGATGCCGCGGCGGCGAACAGCAGGCGGCCGAGCACCTCCGCCGCATCGTCGCTCGCGTCGTCGCGCACCAGCGCGAGCGCGTCGCGATACGCGGGCACCGCGGCGTCGACGTTGCCCTGCGCGCGCAGAATGTCGCCGAGATTCACGTACATCGATACGGTCGGGCGGCCGCCCGCCAGCGCCCGCCGGCAATACGCGAGCGCATCGGCGTGCCGCTCGCGCTTGAGCAGCACGACCGACAGGTTGTGGCATGCACCGCTGTCGGCCGGATTCAGCTCGAGCGCGGTGCGGTAGCACGCTTGCGCCGCGACGAGATCGCCCAGGCCGTGGTGAGCGTTGCCCGCCTGGTTGTGCGCATCGGCGAGATCCGGCGCGATGCGGATCGCGTCCTGCGCATGCACGAGCGCTTCCGCATAACGCGCCTGACGGCGCCGCACGCCGCTGAGGTTCGCATGCGCGGCGGCCAGCGACGCATCGAGCGCGATCGCGCGTGCGTATTGCGCCGCGGCGGCGTCGAGATCGCCCGCGTCGCGCAGCACGCCCGCGTAGTTGTTGTGCAGGCTCGCGTCGCCCGATCCGGCCGCGGCGGCGCCCAGCACGCTCGCGGCTTCGCTCAGTTCGCCGAGCGCCCACAGCGACAGGCCGAGGCCGTGACACGCAGCGGGCAGCGCGGGGTTCAGTTCGATCGCGCGGCGGTAGTGAACGATCGCGTCCGCGTGCCGCTCCTGCGCGCGCAGCACATTGCCGAGGTTGCTGTGCGCATCCGCATACGCGGGATGGAATGCGATCGCCTTGGCGTAGCTTGCCGCGGCCGCATCCAGCTCGCCCAGGTCCTGCAGCACATTGCCGAGGTTGTTGTAGGCCTCCGCATAACCGGGACGCAATTCGATCGCGCGCGCACAGCTCTGCATCGCCTCGGCCGGGTCGCGCGCGTCGCGCAGCGCGTTGCCGAGGTTGTTGTGCGCTTCCGGATAGTCGGGACGCAACGCCACCGCGCGACGGTAGTGCGCGATCGCGTCGTCGAGCCGCCCGCATTCGCGCAGCATGTTGCCGAGGTTGTTGAAGTACGACGCGTCCGGGCGCTCGGCGAGCGAGCGCTCCATCAACGCAAGGCCCGCGTCGTACTGCTTCAGCTGGCACGCGAGCAGCCCGAGGAAGTGCATCGCATCGGGCTGCCCGGGCTGGGCGTTCAGGATCGCGTCGTACAACGCCTTCGCTTCCCCGAGACGTCCGGCCTCGTGATGCGCGAGCGCCGCGCGCAGTTGCAGTTCAATCGACTCCATCGCGCGCGCCGCTCAATACGGATGCGGTTCGCGCCCGAAGTCGATCAGTCGGCCGTCGTGCTCGATCATCACGGCCGCGGCCGCGATCCCTTCGCGCGACATCTCGGCGACGATGTCGCGTGCGCGCCATTGCGTGGGAATGATGATCACGTCGGCCGGCGCCGCCTTCAGCGCGTCGCGGAATTCGATCTTCTGGCCGGTGCCCGGCACATAGGTGCCGACCTTGTCGGGATCGGAATCGACGACGAGCGGGAAGCGTGCGGCATCGGCATCGAAGTGATGGATGAACGCGGCGGCCTTGCCGGTGCCGCCCCAGATCGCGACGCGCCGCCCCGACCCGGCAAGCTCGGTGAGCTGCCCGGCGATCGCCGCGCGGTTCTCGACCGAGCGCGCCGCGAACCGCAGCGACGCGTCGGCGCGCGTGCGCGCGTGCGCCGGCACGCCGAGCCGTACCAGCGCATGGACGACTTCACCGTCGTAGCCGTGCGCGAGCGTCACGATCTCGCCGGCGCGCGCCATCAGCGTGCGGAACGACTCCGTCGTGAACTGCGATACGTGCTCGTAGAAGAAGTCGGCGAGGCGGTCCGTCTCGAACACGCGGTCGATGCACGGTACTTCCGCGAACAGCCAGCACGCGTTCGGCTGGCGCGACGCGCCCCATGCAAGCTGTTCGACGAGCTTCGCGGGTTCGGTCAGGTGTTCGAGCACGTGCCGGATCACGATCGCGTCGGGACGAAACGCGGGCATGTCGGCCAATGGTTCGAACAGCCGCGCGTGGAATTCGATGCCGTTGCCGGTGCCCGCGCTCGCGTTCGGATCGAAGCCGGCGAAACGCCCGCCGCGGCTCGCCTGCGCGAGGCCGCGCACGAAATGGCCTTCTCCGCAGCCGATCTCGACGACCGTCGGTTCAGCCGGCAGCGTGCCGAGCAGCAGGTCGCGCGTGGCCGCGAGATGGCCTTTCCAGATCCCGCCGCTGTTGAACATCCGGTTCGGGTTGCTCTGATACGGAATCGCGTCGTAGCTGAACCGGTGATTCCACACGTGCGAACACTGCGGGCACTGGACGAAGTCGAGCGCATGGCGCGGCAGCCCGCGCGCCGCTTCGGCGGATGCGGGCCACGCGAGCGTCGCGAGCGTGCGCTCGCCGCCCGGGAAGAACGGCGCGGCAACCGTATGCGCGCAGACGGGGCAAGGGGCGTCGATCAGGTCGTGACTCATGCATTCACCTGTTTGCGGAAATGGGCGATCGTCTCCTTCAGGCCATCCTCGAGCGCGATGCCGGGCTGCCAGTCCAGACGCTGGCGCGCGCGGCCGATGTCGGGACGGCGCTGCAGCGGATCGTCGGCCGGCAGCGGGCGATATTCGATGCGGCTTTTCGAACCGGTGAGCCGCAGCACGCATTCGGCCAGCTCGCGGATCGTGATCTCGCTCGGGTTGCCGAGGTTGATCGGGCCGGTGTCGTCGTCCTGGTCCATCATCCGCAACAGCCCTTCGACGAGATCGTCGACATAGCAGAACGAGCGCGTCTGGCTGCCGTCGCCGTACAGCGTAATCGGCTCGCCGCGCAGCGCCTGCATGATGAAGTTCGACACGACGCGCCCGTCGTCGGCGCGCATGCGCGGCCCGTAGGTATTGAAGATCCGCACCACGCGGATATCGACGCGATGCTGGCGGTGATAGTCGAAGAACAGCGTCTCGGCGCAGCGCTTGCCTTCGTCGTAGCACGCGCGCAGCCCGTTCGGATTCACGTTGCCCCAGTAGCTTTCCTGCTGCGGATGCTGCTGCGCGTCGCCGTACACCTCGCTCGTCGACGCCTGCAGGATGCGCGCGCCGCAGCGCTTCGCGAGGCCGAGCATGTTGATCGCGCCGAGCACGGCCGTCTTCACCGTCGACACCGGGTCGCTCTGGTAGTGCACGGGGCTCGCCGGGCAGGCCATGTTGAACACGCGGTCCGCTTCGACGTAGAGCGGCAGCCACACGTCGTGGCGGATCACCTCGAAATTGACCTGGCCGATCAGGTGTTCGATGTTGCGCTTGCTGCCGGTGTGGAAGTTGTCGACGCACATCACGTCGTAGCCGGCGTGCACGAGCCGCTCGCAGAGGTGCGAGCCGAGAAAGCCCGCGCCGCCGGTGACGAGGACGGACTGGCCGTTCACGCTGCGGCTCCCGGTGCGGCGTCGACGCGGCGCACCCACATTTCGTGCAGCGCCTCCTCGAAATGACGCGCGAAGCGGGGCGCGTCGCACAGCGGCGACGCCAGCACCTGCGCACGCAGCGTCGTGCGCAGCACGGCCAGCTCGGCCGGATTGCGCGCGAACGCGACGGCCTTCGCGACATACGTATCGTCGTCGTCCGCGATCCATTCGGGCAGGCGCGCCGCGTGCAGCAGGCTTTCGCAGATGTGCGACAGGAACCGCGCGCCGCGGCGGCCGAGCACCGGCACGCCCATCCACAGCGCCTCGGCCGTCGTCGTGCCGCCCGGGTACGGGAACGGGCTCAGCATCAGGTCGACGCGCCGGTAGGCCGCCAGATATTCATCGCGCGGCGACCGGCCTTCGAACAGCAGACGCGCCGCATCGATGCCGTGCGCGGCGAAGCGGGCCGCGAGCGCGTCCTGCTCGCGCGGGTCGTCGAGATGCGGCGCCTTCACGAACAGTCGCGCGTTCGGCACGTCGCGCAATACGCGCGACCACACGTCGATCACGTGATCGGTGAGCTTCGCGAGCTTGCCGAAATAGCCGAAGGTCGGATAACCGTTCGCGAGCATCGGCAGCGGGCCGCCGTCGAGTTCGACGGCCGGCGGCGTGAAGCACAGATAGCTATCGGGCAGGTGCCACGCGCGTTCGACGAAATGCGCGGCCTCGTCGGCCGGCATCACGTGGCGGTCGCCGAGCACGTAGTCGATCGCGCGCATCCCGGTGCTCGCGAAGTAACCGGGCCAGCTCACCTGCAGCGGCGCGGGCTTCCACGCGAACAGCGGCAGGCGGTTGTGGATCGTGTGGCCGGATGCGTCGATCAGCACGTCGATGCCGTCGTCGTGAATGCGCGCGGCAGCCGCCGCGTCGTCGAGGCCGGCAATACACGTCCACGACGCGAAGCGCGGCTTGATGCGCGCGGTCACGTCGTCCTCGATCTCGCGCGTCGGATACGCATGCAGTTCGACGCGCTCGCGCTTCACGTGCGCGAGCATCCCTTCGATGAAATAACCGACCGGGTGCGCCTTCAGGTCGCCCGACACGATGCCCACGCGCAGCGGCCGCCCGATGCGCGCGCCCAGGTCGACCTGCCACGTCGAGTACGGCTGCGCGCGCTGCGTGACGAGCGCATCGAAGCGCGCGGCTTCGTCGAGGTACGCGTGCGGATCGAACGCATCGCTGTAGTGGTACGCGAACAGCAGGTTGCTGCGCGGCTCCGGCAACTCCGGACGCAGCGCGACCGCGTGCTGGTACGCCTCGAGCGCGGCCGGGATCTCGTTCAGGTCGAGCAGCGCGTTGCCGAGGTTGTTGTAGGCCTGCCCGTGGTCGGGCTGCAGCGCGATCGCCTGGCAGAACGCGTCGACGGCCTCGCGTGCATGGCCCGCGAGCCGCTGCGCGTTGCCGAGGTTGTTGTACGCGTCGACGTAGCCGGGCCGCAGCTCGATCGCGAGACGGAAACACTCGGCGGCGGCGGCCGGCCGGTTGTTCGCCTGCATCACGTTGCCGAGGTTGTAGTAGTAGGTCGCGTCGGGCTTGATCTCGATCGCCGCCATGATCAGTTCCGTCGCCTCGCGATACCGCCCGTACTGGTGACCGATCAGGCCGAGCAGGTGCAGCGCGTCCGCGTGCCGCGGCTCGGCGTCGAGAATCCGGCGGTACAGCGTCTCGGCTTCCTCGAGCCGGTCGGCCTGGTGGAGCGCCAGCGCCGCTTCGATCGTGGCGACGGGGGAGTCGGACAGCGTGAGATCAGTCATCGTGGTAAGCCAGCGTGAGTTCGGTACGGAGCGCGCAAACGCGCGGAGGCCGGCATCGCACACGCGCGGACGGCCCTCGACATGCCAGCATTCTCGGCGTGGGCTCGCCGTTCCAATCGGCGGAGCAGGTGGCGGATTTGGTCGCTTTTCGTGTGAAGGTGCGATCGGCGGCTTGACGACGATCAAGGTCGCGGCACGCGCCCGGCCGCGGCATGTGCCGGCATTCCCCGAAATGCGGGGGAAAACGGCCCGCTAATCCGGCATTTGATTGGCGCGCGGGTCGCTAGACTCGTTCACAGACTTGGAGGCGTCCACCGCGCGGCCGATCGCGCAGGGCGCAAGCCGCTTGCCGGGCCGCGGCCAGGGATGCCCCGAAGCCACCCTCAGCGCCTGGAGCCATGTGTATGCACGAGTCCTCAATCATCTCCAACTCGAACGACGACCAGCTCGCCGCACGACGCGAACTGTTCGACCTGATGCAGACCTATCCGGCGACGCAAGAGGAGTTCGAACGCTCGCTCGGCCTGTTCGTGCGCGGCTCGCTGCTCGCGCGGATCCTCGCGACGTTCGAGGTCTACGAGCAGATCGTGCCGCTGCCGGGTTCGATCCTCGATCTCGGCACCTGGCGCGGCCAGACTGCCGTGCTGTGCGAAAACTTCCGCGCGATCCTCGAGCCGCTGAACTTCCAGCGCCGGATTCACGCGTTCGATACGTTCACCGGCTACGCGGGCTTCGCCGACGGCGATTCGCGCGACCGCAAGCTGTTCTCCGACGGCACGTACTCGCTCGCCGGCGACTATGCGGACCTGCTGCGCAACCTGCTGTCGCTGCACGAGCGCAACAACGCGATGGGCCACGTGAACGGCAAGCACCATGTGTGGGAAGGCGATTGCCGCGACACGCTGGCCGCCTACGAGGAAGCGCATCCGGGCGAACCGGTCGCGCTCGCATGGTTCGACCTGAACGTGCCGGGCCCGACCCGTCAGGCGTTCGAGACGGTGATGAAGCGCCTCGTGCCGGGCGGCGTGGTCGCGTTCTGGCAGCTCACACGCGGCGGCCAGACGCCGGCCGAAGGGATCCACTACGTGCGCGAGCTGCTCGGCAAGCATCCGCACCGGATCCACAAGGCGAAGTCGTATCCGTCGCTCTGCTATCTGAGCTTCCCTGAAGGCGGCGGGGTGCGCCCATGAAGATCGCGATCCTCGGCAACGGCATCCTCGGGCTGATGACCGCCCGTGCCTGGCAACGCGCCGAGCCGGGCATCGAGCTCGTCGTCGTCGGCCCGGCGCAGCGCCCCGGCTCGGCGACCCGCGCGGCCGCCGCGATGCTCAACTCGTTCACCGAACTGGAAGGCGATTCGCTCGGCACGCCGATCGACCGCTTCAAGTTCGAACTGAGCCGCGCGGCGACCGCCGCGTGGCCCGACGTATTCGCAGAGATCTGCACGCCGGATCGCGCGGTCGCGCACGGCTTCGGCACCTACGTGCTGAACAACGCGGCGACCGACGCGCTCGACGACGAGAACTTCGCGGCGATGCGGCGCTTTTGCCGCGAGTTCGAGGAACCGTGCGAGGCGGTCGATCCGGCCGGCATCCCGAACTACCACCCGCAACCGCAATTCCGCGCGCTGAATGCGGTGTATCTGAAGCGCGAAGGCTGGGCGAACCCGAAACAGTTTCTCGATGCGCTCCAGGCCAGCGTGGCCGCGGCCGGCAACGTCACGTTCGTGTCCGCGGAAGTCGAACGCATCGACGTCGCGGGCGGGCGCGTCGCCGGTGCCCGCCTGAGCGACGGCACGACGCTCGACGCCGACCGGTTCGTGCTCTGCAACGGCGCGAACCTGACGCGCGTGCTGCAGGCGAGCGTGCCCGAGCTGCCGGTGCAACGGCTGTTCTACGGGATCGGCATGTCGATCGAGCTGCAGAGCAGCGAGAACGTGCATACGCACTGCGTGCGCACGACCAACCGTGGCCTCGCGTGCGGCGTCTATTCGGCGCCGTACGGGCCGGACCGCACGCTCGTGGGCGCCAGCAACTACATCAGCCCGGTGCCGCACGAGCACGGGCACGCCGGCAGCGCGTACACGCTGCTCAAATCCGCGATGGACCAGATCAACTCGCGGTTCTCGCGTGCGAATCTCGTCAACGTGAACGTCGGCTGGCGGCCGACGACGTCCGACCTGTACCCGCTGATCGGCGAAACCAGCGTGCGCGACCTGTGGATTCTCGGCGGCACCAAGCGCGACGGCTTCCACCTGTCGCCGGTGCTGTGCCGCGACCTCGTCGCCGCGATGCGCGGCCTGCCGATCGATCCGCGCTATGCGCAGCTGGCGCCCGAGCGGCCGCTGATCCGCAATCTGTCGCGCGACGCGGCGATCGCGAAGACGGTCCGCCACCAGATCAACGCCGCTTACCAGCACGACTTCGTGCCCGCGCGCAACCGCATGGTCGAGCAGCTCGAACGCGCGATCCGCGCGGACCTCGAGGCGCTGCACGACCGGCTCGGCGCGACCGACTGGGGGATTCCGCCCGAGCTCGTCGACATGTACCGGTACGGTCACATTCCGGTCTGAACGACATGACTGCGCAGCCCAAACGCATCGCGATCGTCCAGTCGAACTACATCCCGTGGAAGGGCTACTTCGACCTGATCGCCGCGACCGACGAGTTCATCCTGTACGACGACGCGCAGTACACGCGGCGCGACTGGCGCAACCGCAACCAGATCAAGACGCCGCAAGGCGTGCAGTGGCTGACCGTGCCGGTCCGGGTGAAGGGGCGTTATCACCAGAGCATTCGCGAAACCGAGATCGACGGCACGGAGTGGGCCGAACAGCACTGGACGCGTCTGCGCCAGAACTATGCGCGCGCGCCGCATTTCGCGCGCTACGCGCCGGAGCTCGAAGCGCTGTACCTGCACGGCCGGCACGACACGTTGAGCGCGCTGAATCTCGCGATGCTGACCTGGGTCAACCGGCAGCTCGGCATCGCCACGCGCATGTCGTCGTCGTCCGACTACACGCTGGAAGGCGATCGCACCGACAAGCTGCTGAACCTGTGCCTGCAGGCCGGCGCGACCGAATACCTGTCTGGCCCCGCCGCACGCGACTATCTCGACGAAAGCCGGTTCGCCGCCGCGCAGGTCGCGGTGCGCTGGTTCGACTATCCGGCCTATCCGCCGTACGCGCAGCTGTGGGGCGAGTTCGTCCACGGCGTGACGGTGCTCGACGTGCTGTTTCATTGCGGGCCGGATGCGCACCGGCATGTCGTGACCGGCCGACACTGAGGATTACGCGATGCTCGATTCCCGACACTCGGGCCTGCTGGCAGACGTCGCCGCCTATTACGGCGCGCGCCTGGCCGAGCACGGCCAGACCGCACGCGGCGTGGACTGGAACGGCGAGGACGGCCAGCGGCTGCGATTCGCACAACTGACGAAGATCGTCGCGCCTGTCGCCGACGGCTTCTCGGTCAACGACCTCGGATGCGGCTACGGCGCGCTGGTGGATTTTCTCGACGAGCACGCGGCCGGGCGCAGCCATGCGTATGCGGGCAACGACGTGTCGCCGGAGATGATCGATGCGGCCCGGCAGCGCTATCGCGGTCGCGCCGACGTGTCGTTCCACGTCGGCGACACGCCGTCGTCGGTCGCCGACTACGGCATCGCGTCGGGCATCTTCAACGTGCATCGCGGCCACGGCGACGACGCATGGCTCGACTACATCCACGCAACGCTCGACACGCTGCACGCGACGAGCCGTCTCGGCTTCGCGTTCAACTGCCTGACGTCGTATTCCGATCCGCCGCACATGCGTCCCGAGCGGCTGTACTACGCCGATCCGTGCGCGCTGTTCGATCGCTGCAAACGCCGCTACTCGCGCCACGTCGCGCTGCTGCACGACTACGGACTGTACGAATTCACGATCCTCGTCCGGAAGGACGGCTGAGCGCCCACGCGCAAGCCGCCGGCCCCGTTGCCCCTCTTCACGCCTTCGCGGAGTTCCGTCATGTTCGCTCCTCCCAATCTCGACCGCATTCCGTTCGGCCGTCCGTTCATCGTCGGCAAGGAGCTCTACTACATCGCGAAGGCAGTCGAACAGGGCGGACTCGCCGGCGACCAGGCATTCACGAAGCTGTGCCACCAGTGGCTCGAAACGCGCATCGGGTGCCATCGCGCGCTGCTCACGCACTCGTGCACGGCCGCGCTCGAGATGGCGGCGATCCTCACCGACGTCGGCCCGGGCGACGAAGTCATCATGCCGTCCTATACGTTCGTGTCGACCGCCAATGCGTTCGCGCTGCGCGGCGCGACGCCCGTGTTCGTCGACATCCGTCCCGATACGCTGAACCTCGACGAAAAACTCGTTGCCGCCGCGATCACCGAGCGCACGCGCGCGATCGTCCCGGTCCACTATGCGGGCGTGTCGTGCGACATGGACACGATCGCGCACCTCGCCGACGACTACCGGCTGTGGGTCGTCGAGGACGCCGCGCAGGCGATCCAGTCGACCTGGAAAGGCAAGCCGCTCGGCAGCCTCGGCCACCTCGCGTGCCTCAGCTTCCACGAGACCAAGAACGTGATCGCCGGCGAAGGCGGTGCGCTGCTCGTCAATGACGAGCGACTCGTCGAGCGCGCGGAGATCATCCGCGAGAAAGGCACCAACCGCAGCCAGTTCTTTCGCGGCCAGGTCGACAAGTACACGTGGGTCGATCTCGGTTCGTCCTATCTGCCCGGCGAATTGATCGCCGCGTTCCTGTACGCGCAGTTCGAGCACGCGGACGTGATCACCGCGCAGCGGCGCGCGACCGTGAAGCGCTACGAGGATGCGCTGCGGCCGCTGCACGACGCCGGCCACCTCACGCTGCCCGCGACGCCGCTGAGCGAAGCCGGCAACGGCCATCTGTTCTATTTCCTCGCGCGCGACCTCGGCGAGCGCACGGCGCTGCTCGAGCGGATCCGCGCCGCGGGCGTGTTCGCCGTGTTCCATTACGTGCCGCTGCACAGTTCGCCGGCGGGCCGCCGCTACGGCCGTTGCGGCTCCGGCATGCAGGTGACCGACGACGTCGCCGACCGGCTCGTGCGCCTGCCGCTGTACCACGCGATGAGCGACGCGGAGCAGGACCGCGTCCTTCAGGTGGTATCCGACTTCTACCGCAGCGGCGCGCGACCGGCCGTCCGTCCTGCTTCGCCGCACCTCGAGCCCTCCCTTTCATGAACGACTCACCCCGCATCTTCGCGTCGCTCGGCCATCCGTACTACGTCTTCGCACCGCCGTACCTGCAGACCTCCGGCGGCGTGCGCGCGATGCACTACCTGTGCCACGCGCTGAACCTGCTCGGCTGCGAGGCCTATGTCAACACGACGGTCGTGCACCGCGATTTGCGCACGCCGTTGCTGACGCAGGAAGTCGCGCACGCGCATGGCGCCGCGGGCCGCAGCCCGGTCGCCGTCTATCCGGAAATCGTCGACGAGAACCCGTTCAACGCGCGCTGCGTCGCGCGCTACCTGCTCGCGGAGCCGGGCCGCATCAACGCGAAACCGATCGCGCTCGCGCCGACCGATCTCGTGTTCGCGTTCGGGCCGTCGATCGTGCCCGACGGATGGCACGCCGACCTGCTGAGAATGCCGCTCGTCGATACGCGCATCTTTCACTGCGACGGTGTCGACGACGCAGCCCGCAGCGGCACGGCCGTGTTCCTGAACCGGCATCTGCGCCGCGGCGGCAACCTGCATCCGGCGACGGCCGACTCGATCGAGATCTCGGGCCGCGTGGCGCCGCGCTCCGCGCACGAGCTCGCCGAGCTGTTTCGCCGCGTCGAATGCCTGTACCTGTACGAGTGGTCCACCGCGGCCTTCGAGGCGCTGCTGTGCGGCTGCCCGGTCGTCTGCATCCTGAACGACGCGTCGATGCCGAATGCGGAACGCTGGGTGATGGGCGGCAAGGGCATCGCGTGGGGGCTCGATCCGCATGAAATCGCACATGCGAAGGCGACCGTGCACGAAGCGCGCGACGTGTATCGCGAAGAAGAGACGACGTTCTGGCGGCAATTGCGGCAGTTCGTCGACAAGACCCAGGCGCGCGCCGATGAGCTCGATCGTCTCCATGAGCGTGCCGGCCCGAACGGTGCGGCCGCCGCGCGAGCGCCCGCGACGCGGCGCATGGCCGTCGTGTGCGCGGAGCCGGCCGTGCACGCGCATGTCTCGGCGCGGTTCGCGCTGCCCGCTCGCGAATGGACCGTGGACTTTCCCGTCGGCGCGAACGGCATCGACCTCGACGTGCTGCAACGGGCCGACCTGATCGTCCTGCACGACGCGACGCCGAGCCTGCTGTCAGGCGCCGCGCTCGAGCAGATGTTCGCGCTCGGCAAGCCGGTCGTCTGCGAGCTCGACCGGCCGCTCGACGCGTTCTCGCTCGACGATCCGCACATCGCCGGCAGCGCGCGCCGGCTCGCCGCCATGCGCGACGCGATCCGCCGCGCCGATGCGCTGGTGGTGCCATCGGAAGCGATGGCCGCCACGTATCGTCACATGAACGCGGCGGTACACGCGCTGCCCGTCGATGCCGAGCCCGCGCGACGCGGCGCGCTGTACGCGCGACTCGCCGAACAGGGCCGGCGGCCGGCCGCCGCGGTTCCAGCACCCGGCGAACCGCCCGCGACGCGCGCGCAGCAGAAGAAGCGCCTTGTCGCGTACGCGATCGATCCCGTCGACGGTGCGTCCGTGCAGCGCCGTTTCGCGCTGCCGTTCGCGCGGCTCGAGGACGACTGGGCGCTCGTCAGCGGGCTGGCCGACAGCGCGGCGATCGCCACGGCCGATGCCGTGCTGCTCGATCGCCACACGCCGGGCCTGCTGCCGCTGAAGGCGCTGAGCGCAATCTTCGAGTTCGACAAGCCCGTGATCTATGCGACCGATCTTCCGCTCGCCGCGCAACCGACGACACAGGCCGACTCGACGTGGACCGGCATCGCGTTCACGCTCGGCAACGCGCACGCGATCATCGTCCCGACGCCGGACCTCGCGCGCCAGTACCGGCCGTGGAATCCGAACGTGTTCGTGCTGCCCGACAGCGTCGATCTCGACCTGTTCCTGCGCCCGGTGCCCGCACGCGGCGATGCACGCGTGACGATCGGTGTCGCCGGCGCATCGCTGCTGCCCGCCAACTTCGCGCGGGTGGACGCCGCGCTGCGTGCGCTCTGCGAGCGCCATGCCGGCCGCATCGCCGTGCAGTTCTTCGGCGCCCAGGTGCCGGCCGGCTGGGCGGATCAACCAGCGGCCGAGTTCCGGCCCGCACCCGACGGATACCGCGCCTACGCGCAGCAGTTGCGCGCGCTCGACTGGGACGTCGCGCTGATGCCGCTCGCCGATACCGACGATGGCGCGACCAGCGCGATCCAGCGGCAGGAATTCGCGGCCGCCGGCATCGCCGTCGTCGCGAGCGACCGGCCGGCCCTGCGCATCACGTTGAACGACGGCGACGACGCGCTGCTCGCCGGCGATACCGCGCACGCATGGGACGACGCGCTCGAGCGCGTGGTCACGCAGCCGGCGCTGCGCCGGCGGATCGCGCGTACCGCGCAGGCGCGCGTGCGCAAGCACGACGCGCTGCAGGTGCGCCTGCCGCTGATTCGCGAGATCTACCGGATGTGCGCTGAAGGCGAAGGCACGGCGGTGCGGTCGCCGCTGCGGGATGCGCCGATTCCCGGTGCGCTGATCCTCGACGCCGCCGGCGACGCCGAGCGCGTGCAAGCCGCGCTGCGCATCGTCGCGGCGCGTGACGAGCGGGATCTGCTGAGCGTCGTGCTGAAGACGTCGTCCGGACCGTTGCCCGAATGGACGGACCGGCTGCGCTATCTGAGTACGTCGGCGCAGGAGTATGCGGCCACCGCCGACCAGCTGGCCGCGATGCCCGCGTTCGACTGGGTCGCGATCATCGACGCGGCGGACATGGAGGCTGGTGCCAGCGCGCCGGAAACGGCGATCGCGGACGCCGCGATCGATTGACGACGGCGGCGCACGGAGGAGCTTCGTGCGTCAGCTGCTCGACGAACACCGTGAACGCAAATCCGACTGATTGCGGGGTTCTACTTCAATGCATATCGGCTGGGGGCTTGATCTTATACGGAAAATGCGGGGCGCTTGATCGTCGCGCATGCGCGCTACACGCTATCCACAGGGATGTCTCAAAAACAGTGACATATGCCAGACTAACGTACAGGGTGCAGGCCTCTGTGTTGCCGACAGATCACACGCCCGGGTGAATGAGATGCCGCAATCGCCCCATCTACAGATAGGCGGACCAAGGGAAATCGCATGAATTTCACGACACTGCAGGACATCAACTCCTGGTTGGCTGCGCTCGATCAATTCATTACGGACGGCCAGGCAGAAGCCCCAGATTTCCTTCGTCCATATCACTTCGCAACCCTCGCGATGGCGATCAATCGGAATGAGAGCGGCGTTACATGGGATTGCAACGACAACCTCCTTACGTACGCCACCCGAATGCATCTGTTCGAGGCGATAGGTCAGCCTCGGCCGAAGTACATTAACGAATACGATGCGGGAGGGCGATTCCACCCGCTGGAGCCATTGACCAATGAGCAAGTAGTAGGCGAAACGGCAGCGCAGATCATCCAAATCCTCGACCCAGCCGCCGGCCGAAAGGGTGACAATTCGGTCAATAGCCTTGAAATATTGGCGCAAGAATTGCTCGGTAACTGTTATGCCCATTCCGAGTCTCAACTCGGAAACCATGGACTGGTTACCGCTCAGATGTGGCCGCGCGCTCACAAGGCTCAACTTGCGATTATTGATGGTGGCATAGGGATTCGAGCGTCGCTCGGTCAGAACGAGGCCTACAGAGAGGCACTCAAGGAGCTCAACAGTTGCGAGTTCGCGACGCGTTTCGAGGTGACAAGCAAGCCAGGGCGAGGGCACTCCGGCTATGGATTGACTGTCGCCAAGCAACTAATCCAACAGAACAAAGGGGCATTCTTTCTCGTGTCGGGGGATGAATACCATAGCTGCGTACGCGGGAAGGAGGCATCTGGTACCATCCCTATTGCTTTTGACGGCACTTTGGTGGTATTCGAGTGGAACACGAACGTTCCCCTTGATGTAAAACAGGTATATGACAGTTGGCCTTCGCCAGATGGAGAAGATGATGACTTCGACTTTTAGGGTTGCGATCCCCGAGCGCTTCAAGCTTGCGACGCGCCCAAACGGCGTCGAGGCACGCAACTTCGTTCTGCACGCCCTTGAGGAGCATGATCTCGTCGAGCTCGATTTTATGGGGGCTCATCTTTCCCCATCGTTTGCCGATGAATGCGTGGGCATACTTTGCCAAGTGATCGGATGGGATGCGTTCCGCTCCAGGGTCAGACTTTCAAACGTAGCCGACGACTCCAAAAGTCTGATACGGCACGTCGTCGCAAGGCGCAGATCACAAGACCACGTATCGGCGCACTAACTCACGCCCCGCTTCCCGCGGGGCTTTTCATTTCTGTGACCGGTCAGTCTGGCACGTCGAGATAATGTTCGGCAGCGGGAAGGTGGACCCGCATCGCGCGCAGAATTTGCCCTCATGCTGCCCTAATCGAGCACGACCAATTTGAGGGGATAAGCTGCTGAAAGCCTTACTAGACTTGGCGCGCCCGGCTGGGATCGAACCAGCAACCCCTGCCTTCGGAGGGCAGTACTCTATCCATTGAGCTACGGGCGCGTGTGACAGTGAACCGACCCTGATAAACCGGCCGCCCACCATTGGCAAGACGGCAAGGATACCCGGTTTCCCATGACGCGTCCACCGTGCCCGCCCGAATCCGCACCCGGCCCTCTTTCGTGCGGGTAAACACGCGCCTTCGCACCGCTCGCCGTGATGTAAACGTTCCGTCTATAATCGTCCGTGCTTCATTGGACTGCCATTTGCCGTTGCACCGCGCTCACAATTCCTATTAATGGAGACGAGGCAAGCATGAGCGAAGCACCCCACGAATCTCCCGTCAAAACTCCCGGGCAGCTGATTGCCGTCATCATTGCGTCGTTCGCGATTCCGATCGCCGTGATCGTCCTGTTTGCCACCTATGCCAACCATGCGTTCCGTGCGGGCGCAGGCACGGACGCGCTCTCCGACGAACAGGTCGCCGCGCGCATCGCACCGATTGCGAAGGTCGACGTGAAGGACGCCAACGCGCCCCGCACGTACAAGACCGGCGAGGAAGTCTACAAGGCCGTGTGCGTGACCTGTCACGGCACGGGCGCCGCCGGCGCGCCGAAGGTCGGCAACAAGGACGACTGGGCGCCGCGCATCTCGCAGGGCTTCGACACGCTGCTGAAGACGGCGCTGTCCGGCAAGGGCGCGATGCCGCCGCGCGGCGGCACGAACCCCGACGACGTCAGCGACTCTGAAATCGCCCGTGCGATCGTCTACATGGCGAACAACGACGGCGCGAACTTCCCCGAGCCGGCTGCCCCGGCCGCCAATGCGGCGCCGGCAGCAAGCGGCGCGGCGGGCGCGGCGGCCACGGCAGGCGCATCGGGCGCCGACGCATCCAACGCGCAAGCCGCCGCCGCGATGGCCGCGATCGCCGCGATTCCGAAAGCCGGCGAAAAGCCCGCGGCCGCACCGACCAGCGCCGACGCCGCATCGGCCGGCAAGGCGCTGTACACGCAGGTGTGCCAGGCGTGTCACGCGGCCGGCGTGCTCGGCGCGCCGAAGTTCGGTAACAAGGACGACTGGGCGCCGCGCCTGAAGGAGTCGATGGATACGGTCTACAACTACGCGCTGCACGGCAAGGGCGCGATGCCGCCGAAGGGCGGGTCGAACGCGTCCGATGCCGACGTGAAGGCGGCCGTCGACTACATGGTCAACGCGTCGAAGTAACGCCTGCCGGCCAGAAAACCCCCCCGCGGTGCACGCGCATCGCGGGGGTTTTGTTTTGCGGCGGCCGAATCGAAGGCCGCCGCGCACGTCACTTCTGCAACAACGCCTTCAGGCTCGCGAGCCGGTCCTTCGGCGTCATCGGCGCTTCTTCCGGCGTCGGCGGCGGTGCTTCGTCGAGCCCCATCTCGGGGATGAAGCGCGACGGCTCGCACACGACCGTCTCGCGCGCCCGCTTGCGCTTCTTGCACCAGTTCAGATGCAGACTGCGCTGCGCGCGCGTGATCGCGACGTACATCAGCCGGCGCTCCTCCTCGATCCGCTCGCTGTCGATCGGGCCGTCGTCCTCGCTGCCGCCGCGGTGCGGCATGATGCCTTCCTCGACGCCGACCAGGAACACGTGCGGATACTCGAGGCCCTTCGATGCATGGACGGTGGACAGCCGCACGGCGTCCGGATCCTCGTCCTTGCCTTCCAGCATCGACATCAGCGCGACGGTCTGAATCAGGCCGAGCAGGTTCTTGCCGGTATCGGCGAGCCCGTCCGCGTTGTGGAACCCTTCCGCCTCGCCGTCGACGGCTTCCGTCTCGGGCTTCGTGCCCTTGCGCTTCAGCCACTCGAGGAATTCGAGCACGTTCTGCCACTTCGACTGGGCCTGCCGCTCGTCAAACGCGTCGTACAGGTAGGCCTCGTAGTGGATGGCCTCCATCATGTCGTCGAGCACGACAGTCGCGGGCTCCTTGTCCGCGCGATCGGTCAGGCGCTGGATGAAGTCGCAGAACATGCGCAGCGGCTCGACCTGCCGCGCGGACAGCCGCGCCTCGATCCCGCCCATGTACACGGCCTCGAACAGCGACACCTTGGCCTGGCCGGCGAACGAGCCGAGCGCCTCGAGCGTCGTGTTGCCGATCCCGCGGCGCGGCGTCGTGACCGCGCGGATGAACGCGGGATCGTCGTCGGCGTTCGCGATCAGGCGCAGGTACGCGCACAGATCCTTGATCTCGGCCTTGTCGAAGAACGACTGGCCGCCCGACAGCACGTACGGGATCCGCTCGCGCCGCAGCACCTGCTCGAAGATCCGCGCCTGGAAGTTGCCGCGATACAGGATCGCGTAGTCGCGGAACTGCGCGCGCCGCTCGAACTTGTGCGCGGACAGCCGGAACACGACCGATTCGGCTTCGTGTTCCTCGTCGTTGCACGGCGTGACGGTGATCGAGTCGCCCATCCCGTGCTCGGACCACAGCTTCTTCTCGAACAGCTTCGGGTTGTTGGCGATCACGTTGTTCGCGGCGGTCAGGATCCGCACGGTCGACCGGTAGTTCTGCTCGAGCTTGACCAGGTGCAGCTTCGGGAAATCCTTGCCGAGCTGCGCGAGGTTTTCGAGCGTCGCGCCGCGCCAGCCGTAGATCGCCTGGTCGTCGTCGCCCACCGCCGTGAACGCAGCGCGCGGGCCGGCGAGCTGCTTCAGCAGCTCGTACTGGCACGCGTTGGTGTCCTGGTATTCGTCGATCAGCAGATAGCGCAGCTTGTTCTGCCAGCGGTCGCGCACCTGTTCGTTCTTCGCGAACAGCTCGGCCGGCAGGCGGATCAGGTCGTCGAAGTCGACCGCCTGGTACGCATGCAGCGTCGCGACGTAGTTGCGGTAGACCAGCGCCGCCTGGTGCTCGTCCTCGTTGGCCGCGATCGTCATCGCCTCGTCGGGCATGATCAGGCCGTTCTTCCACAGCGAAATGGTGCTCTGGATCTTGCGGATCAGACCCTTGTCGGTGGTGCCGATCTGCTCCTGGATCATCCCGAAGCAGTCGTCCGAATCCATGATCGAGAACTGCGGCTTCAGCCCGACGTGCTCGGCCTCCTGGCGCAGGATCTGCACGCCGAGCGAGTGGAACGTGCACACGGTGAGCTGATTGACGGGCACCTTGCGGCCTTCCTTGCCGGGCGTGGTGAGCGTCTTGCCCTCCAGCAGCTTCGACACGCGCTCGCGCATTTCGGCGGCTGCCTTGTTCGTGAACGTGACGGCCGCGATGTGGCGCGGCTCGAAGCCTTTCGCTTCGATCAGGTGCGCGATCTTCTGCGTGATCACGCGGGTCTTGCCGCTGCCCGCGCCGGCGAGCACGAGGCAGGGACCGTCGAGGTAGCGCACCGCTTCGTTCTGAGCGGGGTTGAGGCCTGCGGACATGATGGCGGATGATGTTGCGGTTGACGGCGGAACGCCGGGAGGATGCCGCGCGCGGCAGGCCTGGAATGCAGGCGGACACACGGGCAGGACGCGCATGTTAACACGTCGACGGCGCACTTTTCGGGAGCCCCGCCGGACGGGGGCCGCGCAGGCAGGCCACCGTTTCGTCCCCTGTCCGATCGGCCAATCCGGCCCCATCCGCGGGCCAATCGGCCACAATGGACGCATGTCGGCGCGCCCCGCGCCGGGCCCGCCAGCATCGTTACCGGATCGATTTCATGGGATACCCGTTCGCCACCGCCGCCCTCGGCCCGCTGCTGTTCCTCCAGGGGCGCCACGTGCGCCGTGTCACGCCGCGGCTGCCCGAGGCGGCCGGCCCGCGCGACGGTGTGGCCGGCGACGGCCCGCCGCTGCGCGTGCTGGTGGTCGGCGATTCGGCCGCCGCAGGTGTCGGCGTCGCGTCGCAACACGACGCGCTGTCCGGGCAGTTGGCGCGCTCGCTCGCGGCCACCCACCGGGTCGGCTGGAAGCTGCTCGCGCGCACCGGGCTGACGACGCGCGAGCTCGTCGACTGGCTCGCGACCGAGCCGGCCGAGCCGTTCGACGTGGCCGTGACCTCGCTCGGCGTCAACGACGTGACGGGCGGCGTGCCGCCGGCGCGCTGGCAGGCGCAGCAGGCCGAACTCGTGCGGCTGCTCGCCGCACGCTTCCAGGTCGGGCACGTGATCCTGTCGGCGGTGCCGCCGATGGAGCGCTTTCCGGCGTTGCCGCAGCCGCTCGCGTGGTATCTCGGGCTGCGCGCGAAGCGGCTCAATGCCGCGCTCGCCGACTGGGCCGCGACCCAGCCGAACTGCACGTTCCTGCGCGTCGCGCTGCCGCTCGAACGCCACCTGATGGCGGCCGACGGCTTTCATCCGGGCGCTGTGGCCTGCGCCGCGTGGGCCGCGCAAGTGGCCGACGCACTGCCGCGGCAGCGGGCGCCGGGTCACGCGGCACGCTGACGGACTGCCGGTCGGCGCCCCATGCGGCCGCCATGCGGTGGCAGCGCGCGCCGGATCTCGCGATACGCTGACGACCTTCCGGCCGGCCGCCATATGCCGCCGCCGCCATGCGACGGCAGCGCGCCGGATCTCGCGATACGCTGACGGCCTTCCGGCCGGCCCGCACATGCCGCCGCCGCCCTGCCGCGGCAGCGCGTGCCGGATCGCGCGATACGCCGACGGCCTGCCGACGGCGATCCCATGCCGCCCGCGGCACGACCAACCGCGCGCCAGTACCCTTCCAGTGCGGCGCCAAACGCCGGCACCGTCCGCGCATCCGCCGCCTCCTGCCGCGCGTTTTGCCGACGGCCGCGATGCGTGCCGCCGCGCCATGCCAAAATAGCCGGTCATCCACGCGCCGCCACGGCGCGCCATCCTTTCGTTTCGTACGCAGCCAGGGATTGCCATGTCGTCATTGCTCAGGATTGGTTTGATGGGTTTCGGTTTCGCCGGCGCGACGTTCCACGCGCCCGTGATCGCCGCGAGCGGCCGCACCGAGGTCGCCGCGATCGCGACGGGGCAGCCCGATCGCGCACGCGCCGCGTATCCGGGCGCGCGCATCGTCCCCGATCTCGATACGCTGCTCGGCCTCGACGATATCGACTGCGTGGTGATCGCCACGCCGAACGACACCCACTTCACGCTCGCGCGCCAGGTGCTCGAAGCCGGCCGGCACGTCGTCGTCGACAAGCCGGTCACGCTCACCGCCGACGAGGCGCTCACGCTCGCGCGGCTCGCGAACGCGCGCAGCCGCCTGTTCGCGCCGTTCCACAACCGCCGCTGGGACGGCGACTTCCTCACCGTGCGCCGCATCGTCGAATCCGGCGAACTCGGCCGGCTGACGTATTTCGCGTCGCACTTCGACCGTTTCCGGCCGACCCCGCGCACGCGCTGGCGCGAGGAGCCCGGACGCGGCGGCGGCCTGCTGCTCGACCTCGGCCCGCACCTGATCGACCAGGCGCTCGCGCTGTTCGGGCTGCCGGACACGGTCAGCGCGACGGTCAAGACGCGCCGCGACAACGGCACGGCGCCCGATTTCGTGCACCTGCTGCTCGGCTATCCGGACAAGGACGTCGCGCTGCACGCGAGCGCGCTGTCGGCGATCGAGCCCGCGCGCTTCACGCTGCACGGCACGTGCGGCAGCTATCAGAAGTTCGGGCTCGATACGCAGGAAGACCAGTTGAAGGCAGGCCTCACGCCCGATCACGTCGAGTTCGGCGGCGGCAACCCGCCCGGCGTGCTGCGCACGCTCGAAGGCGAGGTCGAGGTCGAGCGGCCGGTGCCGACGCTCGACGGCCAGTATGCGGAGTTCTATCGCGCGCTCGCCGCGTCGGTCCACGACGGCGCACCGTTCCCGGTCACGCCGCAGGACGCGGTCGACGTGATGACGATCATCGAGCTTGCCGCGCAGAGCGAGCACGAAGGCCGTCGGGTACCATTCGTGCGCCGCATCGTCTGACGGCCGCCGGCCGGGTCGATGCCGCCCCGGCCACAAAGCCGCCATCTCGCGGCAATCCGCGCCATTGCGCGCCGCCCCGCACGCCGGCGGCGGCCATCCGTCAGCCCCACGGCGCCCTACCCCGAACATTCCGTTACAAATGGTGCGGGAACGAAAGTCAGCGGTCGGCCGGTCTGACGCGTTTCTCAAAAAGTCGATCCGACTCCAAACCGTCAGGAGAATGTGATGCAACGGTTGATTCGCGCAGCGGCATGCTGCGTCCTGGTTTCCTCGCTCGCCGCGTGTGTCGTGCAGCCGCAGCGGCCGGTCCGGCAGGCGCCGCCGCCTCCCGCGCGGCCGAACCCGCAGGTCATCGCGAACGACCGCATGCAGGAGGTCCAGGGCCGGATCGACAACCTGCACCGCCGGATCGACACGCGCGTCAATGGCGGCTACTACCCGCCGCCGTACGGCGCGCAGCTGCACCATCGCCTCGACGTGATCCGCCAGGAAGCGAACGACATGTCGACCCAGCACAACGGCGGCCTGTCCGGCGACGAGCAGCGCGTGCTGAACCAGGAACTCGACACGGCCGCGCGCGCGATCGGCGAGTGACGCCGGCGCCCGCCCGCGCCGGCAAAAGCGGCGGCGCCCCACGCCGCCGCTTGTCGCGAAGCGACATTCTTTTGCTCAAATTGACAACGCCCACCCGCTCGCGTACAGTCGCCCGCACGCGTCGGGAGAGCGTGTGACCGCGTAGCTAGGAACGCCGGTCGCGCCGCCGAAGGGGCACACCCGCAAACTCTCAGGCAAAAGGACCGACCGCGTCGGGGAATCCCGTCCGCGCATTGCGCGGGCCGCACTCCCCGCACTCTGGAGAGCGGCAGTAGCCCATTGCGCCCATGCGGCGCGGGCAAGCTGCCCACCGAAGGGGCGCGCGTTCGCAGGCTCACGGCCGCAGCGCAATCTCTCAGGTATCGAGGACAGAGGGGCATGTACCGGCTCGCTCGCAGGCACACGGCCGCGGCGGTCGGCACATGGCCGTTCTGACCCGCGCGCAAGCGCCTTGCCTGAGGCCTCGATGACTGCACTGAATCACACCCCGCTCAACGCCGCGCATCGCGCGCTCAATGCCCGCATGGTCGACTTCGGCGGCTGGGACATGCCCGTCAACTACGGCTCGCAGATCGAAGAACACGAAGCCGTGCGCACCGACGCCGGCATGTTCGACGTGTCGCACATGTGCGTCGTCGATTTCACCGGCAGCCGCGTGCGCGCATTCTTCGAGCACGCGATCGCGAACAACGTCGGCAAGCTCAAGACCCCCGGCAAGGCGCTGTACTCGTGCCTGCTCAATCCGCAGGGCGGCGTCATCGACGACCTGATCGTCTATTACTTCACCGAAGACTTCTTCCGCGTCGTCGTCAACGCCGGCACGGCCGAGAAGGACATCGCGTGGTTCAACCAGCTCAACGAGCAAGGCGGCTACGGCCTGACCATCGCGCCGCGCCGCGATTTCGCGATCGTCGCCGTGCAGGGCCCGAACGCCCGTGAAAAGGTCTGGACGACGGTGCCCGCCGCGCGCGCCGCCACCAGCGAACTGAAGCCGTTCAACGCCGCACGGGTCGCCGGCACGCCGTTCGGCGAGCTCACCGTTGCGCGCACCGGCTACACCGGCGAAGACGGCTTCGAAGTGATCGTCCCGGCCGTGCACGTCGAAGCGCTGTGGACCGCGCTGCAGCAAAACGGCGTACGCCCGTGCGGGCTCGGCGCGCGCGACACGCTGCGCCTCGAGGCCGGCATGAACCTGTACGGCCAGGACATGGACGAGACCGTGTCCCCGCTCGACGCGGGCCTCGCATGGACGGTCGACCTGTCGGCGCCGCGCGACTTCGTCGGCCGCGCCGCGCTCGAGCGCGACGGCACGCGCGCCGCGTTCGTCGGGCTGATCCTGCAAAAGGAAAACGGCAAGGCGGGCGGCGTGCTGCGCGCGCACCAGAAGGTCGTCACGCCGCACGGCGAAGGCGAGATCACGAGCGGCACGTTCTCGCCGTCGATGCAGGAATCGATCGCGTTCGCACGCGTGCCAGCGGCCGTCCACGTCGGCGACACCATACATGTGCAGATTCGAGACAAGCAACTTCCCGCGCGCGTGGTAAAACTGCCGTTCGTGCGCAACGGCAAGGTCCTCGCTGCGTAACGACCGGGGGGCCACCTCCCGGAAGCCGGGAAATGGCGCCCGGCGCAACCCCATCCGGCGCGCCCCGGCGGCGCGCCAGCATAACGAACATACCTTTTATCCAGGAGCATCCGATGAGCAACGTCCCGGCCGATCTGAAGTACACCGACGAACACGAGTGGATCCGCACCGAAGCCGACGGCACGCTGACGGTCGGCATCACCGATCACGCGCAGAGCACGCTCGGCGACATCGTCTTCCTCGAGCTGCCGGCAGTCGGCAAGTCGGTGAGCGCAGGCGACGCAGTCGGCGTCGTCGAATCGGTGAAGGCGGCATCCGACATCTACTCGCCGGTGTCCGGCGAGATCATCGCCATCAACGAAGAAGCCGCCGACTCGCCGGAAGAAGTGAACAGCGACGCATACGCCGTATGGCTCTTCAAGATCAAGCTCGCGGACGGCGCATCGACCGACAAGCTGATCGACGCCGCTGCATACAGCAAGCTGATCGACTAATTTTCCTTACCCGAACCGCGCGCGGCCGGCCAGCCGGCCCGCGCGGGACCAGAGTCACGCCATGAAGCTCGAACACCCGGACCGTCTGATGAACCGCACGCCCCTCTCGCTCGCCGCGCTCGAAACGCATGATGCGTTCGCAGAACGCCACATCGGCCCCGATGCCGCCAGCCAGCAGGCCATGCTCGACACGCTCGGCTTCGCGTCGCGCGCCGCCCTGATCGACGCCGTGATCCCGGCCTCGATCCGCCGCGCCGAAACGCTGCCGCTCGGCCCGTTCGCGCAACCGAAGAGCGAGGCCGAAGCCCTCGCCGCGCTGCGTGCCCTCGCGGACAAGAACCAGGTGTTCCGCTCATACATCGGCCAGGGTTATCACGACACGCACACGCCGGCCGTGATCCTGCGCAACGTGCTCGAAAACCCGGCGTGGTACACGGCCTACACGCCGTACCAGCCCGAAATTTCCCAGGGTCGCCTCGAGGCGCTCCTGAACTTCCAGCAGATGGTCGCCGACCTCACGGGCCTCGCGATCTCGAACGCATCGCTGCTGGATGAAGCCACCGCCGCGGCCGAAGCGATGACGCTGCTGCAGCGCACCGGCAAGCCGGCGTCGAACGTGTTCTACGTCGCCGACGACGTGCTGCCGCAGACGCTCGAAGTGATCCGCACGCGCGCGCTGCCGGTCGGCATCGAAGTGAAGACGGGCCCGGCAGCCGACGCCGCGCAGGCCAACGCGTTCGGCGTGCTGCTGCAATATCCGGGCGTCAACGGCGACGTGCGCGACTACCGCGCGCTCACCGAAGCGATCCACGCGGCCGGCGGCCATGTGGTCGTCGCGGCCGACCTGCTCGCGCTGACCGTGCTGACGCCGCCCGGCGAATGGGGCGCGGACGTCGCGATCGGCAACACGCAGCGCTTCGGCGTGCCGATGGGCTTCGGCGGCCCGCACGCCGCGTATCTCGCGGTGCGCGACGAATTCAAGCGCCAGATGCCGGGCCGCCTCGTCGGCGTGACCGTCGACGCACAGGGCAAGCCCGCGCTGCGCCTCGCGCTGCAGACGCGCGAACAGCACATCCGCCGCGAGAAGGCGACGTCGAACGTGTGTACCGCGCAAGCGCTGCTCGCGATCATGGCGAGCATGTACGCGGTCTACCACGGCCCGCACGGCCTGAAGACGATCGCGCTGCGCGTGAACCGCATTGCGGCGCTGTTCGCCGCCGGCGTGAAGCAGCTCGGCTTCGCGCCCATCAACGACACGTTCTTCGACACGCTGACGATCGACACCGGCGCGCGCACCGCGCAGGTCCACGAATTCGCGAAGGCCCGCCGCATCAACCTGCGCCGCGTGAGCGACACGCAAGTGGGCGTGTCGATCGACGAAACGACGACCCGCGACGACCTCGCCGCTCTCCTCGCCGTGTTCGCGCAGGCCGCGGGCGGCACCGCGCCGTCCG
The DNA here is from genome assembly GCF_046534915.1 of Burkholderia sp. SIMBA_051. Taxonomy (NCBI): domain Bacteria; kingdom Pseudomonadati; phylum Pseudomonadota; class Betaproteobacteria; order Burkholderiales; family Burkholderiaceae; genus Burkholderia; species Burkholderia sp. SIMBA_051. The sequence goes on from NZ_JAWRXS010000014.1 coordinate 73,779, forward strand.
TCGACGCGCTGGACGCGGGCCTCGCCGGCGTCGCCGCACTGCCGGCCGGCCTCGAGCGCACGAGCGCGTACCTGACGCACCACGTGTTCAACCGCCACCATTCCGAGACCGAAATGCTGCGCTACCTGCGCAGCCTGTCGGACAAGGACCTCGCGCTCGACCGCTCGATGATCCCGCTCGGCTCGTGCACGATGAAGCTGAACGCAACGTCGGAAATGCTGCCGGTCACGTGGCCCGAGTTCGGCAGGATCCACCCGTTCGCGCCGGCCGAGCAGACCGTCGGCTACCGCGAGATGATCGACCAGCTCGAGCAGATGCTCGTCGCGGCCACCGGCTACGCGGCCGTGTCGCTGCAGCCGAACGCCGGCTCGCAGGGCGAATACGCGGGCCTGCTGATCATCCACGCGTACCACGCATCGCGCGGCGACGCGCATCGCGACGTGTGCCTGATCCCGGCCTCCGCGCACGGCACGAACCCGGCCTCCGCACACATGGCCGGCATGAAGGTCGTGGTCGTCGCGTGCGACGCGCAGGGCAACGTCGATATCGCCGATCTCAAGGCGAAGGCCGAGCAGCACGCGAACGACCTCGCGGCGATCATGATCACGTATCCGTCGACGCACGGCGTGTTCGAGCAGAACGTGCGCGAGATCTGCGAGATCGTCCATGCGCACGGCGGCCAGGTGTACGTCGACGGCGCGAACATGAACGCGATGGTCGGCCTGACCGCGCCGGGCCAGTTCGGCGGCGACGTGTCGCACCTGAACCTGCACAAGACCTTCTGCATCCCGCACGGCGGTGGCGGCCCGGGCGTCGGCCCGGTCGCGGTCGGCGCGCACCTCGCGAAATTCCTGCCGAACCAGCGTTCGACCGGCTACACGCGCGAAGAAGACGGCATCGGCGCGGTGTCGGCCGCGCCGTACGGCTCGGCGTCGATCCTGCCGATCTCGTGGATGTACATCGCGATGATGGGCGCGAAGAACCTGACCGCCGCCACCGAGACCGCGATCCTCAACGCGAACTACATCGCGAAGCGCCTCGCGCCGCACTACCCGGTGCTGTATTCGGGCCCGGGCGGGCTGGTCGCGCACGAGTGCATTCTCGACCTGCGCCCGCTCAAGGAAACGAGCGGCATCAGCGTCGACGACGTCGCCAAGCGCCTGATGGACTACGGCTTCCACGCGCCGACGATGAGCTTCCCGGTGCCGGGCACGCTGATGGTCGAGCCGACCGAATCGGAATCGCAGGAAGAACTCGACCGCTTCATCGCCGCGATGATCGCGATCCGCGAGGAAATCCGCGCCGTCGAGGAAGGCCGCGCCGATCGCGAGGACAACCCGCTGCGTCATGCGCCGCATACGGCCGCCGTCGTCACCGCGAACGAGTGGCCGCACGCGTACTCGCGCGAGCAGGCCGCGTACCCGGTCGCATCGCTCGGCACGAACAAGTACTGGCCGCCGGTCGGCCGTGCGGACAACGCTTACGGCGACCGCAACCTGTTCTGCTCGTGCGTGCCGATGTCGGACTACGCATAACGCCTGCCGCGCGCCGGAGTCCGATCGTGACCACACCGCACGCAACCGCCGGTTGCGTGCGGTTTTTGCGTTCGCCGCCCGGCCAATCGATTCACGCTCGCCCGCCAATCCGGCTAACATCACACGCGATCCAGCCAATCAAGGAGTTCCGCATGGTGCGTCCGATGTTTCCGGGCCAGGGTGCAACGCAGGAGCGGCCGCGCACGCGCCGCTTCGTGCCGCTGCTCGTCGCGTCGCTGTCGTTCGCTACCGTCGGCCTCGGCACGGCAGGTAGCGCGCGCGCGGCGATGAATTTCTGCGCGGCGCCCGCGTTGCAGGCGAGCGAGACGATCCAGGCCGAGCCGGGCGTGCAGGCGCTGATCCGCAGCGTCGACGCGCGCATCGGCGAGCAGCCGAAGGCGATGCCGCGCGTGCACACCGAGGGCACGCTGCCGCACGAAGGCATCTACGACCAGAGCGCCGACGCGCTGAAGGACATGGAGCTGATGCGCGACGCCGCGCTCGCGTGGCGCGTGACGAATGCGCCGCGCTATCTGCAGCTCGTCGACCGCTTCCTGTCCGCGTGGGTGTCGACCTACCAGCCGAGCTTCAACCCGATCGACGAGACGCGCTTCGACAGCCTGATCGTCGCGTACGACATGACGGCGAGCGCGCTGCCCGTCAAGACGCGCAACGCCACCGCCGCGTTCATCGCGAAGCTGGGCGCCGGCTATGTCGCGCAGATCGACGCGCAGAAGCGCCCGCTCACCGGCACGTGGCGCAACAACTGGCAGAGCCACCGGATCAAGCTGATCGCGCTGTCCGCGTTCACGCTCGGCGATCGCAAGATGATGAACGCCGCGCAGCGGCTGTTCGTCGAGCATCTCGCCGACAACATCGGTCCGGACGGCAAGACCTGGGATTTCGACGAACGCGATGCGCTGCATTACGCGGTGTACGACCTGCAGCCGCTGGTGACGGCCGCGCTCGCCGCGCGCCGCTTCAACCGCAACTGGCTGCGCGAGCGCGGCGCGAACGGCGCGTCGCTCGCGGCCGCGCTCGACTGGCTGGTGCCGTACGCGCTCGGCGAGAAGACCCACGAGGAATTCGTGAATTCGCCGGTGCCGTTCGATGCGAAGCGTCGCGAAGCCGGCTTGCCGGGCTACACGGGGCAGTGGGACCCGAAAAACGCCACCGAACTCTTTCATCTGGCCGCGCGGCTCGACGGGCGCTATGCCCGTGTCGCGCGGCAGTTATCCGTCATGCCGCCCGCATGGCTGGCCGCGTGCCTGCCATTGCAGGCGCGCTAGCATCATTCTCAAAGCAAGGCAGATATCAAAATGGCAGTCAGCGTGTTTGACCTCTTCAAGATCGGCATCGGCCCGTCCAGTTCGCATACGGTCGGACCGATGCGCGCGGCGCTGATGTTCGTCCAGGGCCTCGAGCGCGACGGGCTGCTCGACGTGACGGCCAACGTGAAGGTCGAGCTGTACGGGTCGCTCGGCGCGACCGGCAAGGGCCACGGCACCGACCGCGGCGTGATGCTCGGCCTGCTCGGCGACGCGCCCGACACCGTCGATCCCGACACGATCGACGCGCGGCTCGACGACGTCCGCAAGTCGAAGAAGCTCGCGCTGCTCGGCACGCATCCGGTGCCGTTCGTCCTGAAGGAGCACATCGCGTTCTACCGGCAGGCGCTGCCCGAGCACCCGAACGGGATGAAGCTGCGCGCGTCCGACGCGAACGGCGACGTGCTGGTCGAGCGCACCTACCTGTCGGTCGGCGGCGGCTTCGTCGTGACGGCCGGCGCGCCGAACACGAAGGTGCTGAGCGCGGCCGAGCAGATGACGCACCCGTTCCGCACCGGCGCCGAGCTGCTCGCGCTGACCGAGGCGACCGGCAAGTCGATCGCGCGGCTGATGTGGGAAAACGAGCGCGCGTGGCACACCGAGGAAGAGACGCGCGACGGGCTGCTGAAGATCTGGGCCGTGATGCAGTCGTGCGTGTCGCGCGGCTGCGGGATCGGCAACCCGGATGCCGACGGCAACCTGCCCGGCCCGTTCCAGGTCAAGCGCCGCGCGCCGCAGCTGTATCGCACGCTGACCGGCAACCCAGAACAGGCGCTGCAGGATCCGCTGTCGATGATCGACTGGATCAACCTGTATGCGATCGCCGTCAACGAGGAAAACGCGGCCGGCGGCCGCGTCGTCACCGCGCCGACCAACGGCGCGGCCGGCATCATTCCGGCCGTGCTGCACTACTACACGCGCTTCACGCCGGGCGCGAACGAACAGGGCGTGATCGACTTTCTGCTGACGGCCGCGGCGATCGGCATTCTGTACAAGCTCAACGCGTCGATTTCGGGCGCGGAAGTGGGCTGTCAGGGCGAAGTGGGCGTCGCATGCTCGATGGCGGCCGGCGCGCTCGCGGCCGTGCTCGGCGGCACGCCGCGCCAGGTCGAGAACGCGGCCGAGATCGGGATGGAGCACAACCTCGGCCTCACCTGCGACCCGGTCGGCGGGATGGTGCAAATCCCGTGCATCGAGCGCAACGCGATGGCGTCGGTGAAGGCCGTCAACGCGGCGCGCATGGCGCTGCGCGGCGACGGCTCGCACTACGTGTCGCTCGACTCGGTGATCAAGACGATGCGCGAGACGGGCGCCGACATGAAGACGAAGTACAAGGAAACCTCGCGCGGCGGCCTGGCGGTGAATATCGTCGAGTGTTGATGCGGGGTCGGACGGTAATGCGGGGCGGATCGATGCCCCGACTTACCGTCGAACGTAGCCTCGGACACTAATCGTTCAGCCAGTTCTCCAACCGCAACCCCGGGTAGCTGACGAAATCCCGCGCGTTGTTGGTCACGAGGACGACATCGAGCGACACCGCATGAGCGGCGATCAATTTGTCGAGGTGATCCTTCTTTCGCTCGCGGGTTGCCTCGCGGACCGGACCATACGCTTGCGCAGCCGCGACGTCGAACGGCGCAACCGGAATATCGTCGATCAGCGCGGCAAGATGGCGACGCTCGCGGGCAGGACTCGCGCACACGGTAACGCCGTACTCGAGTTCGGCATAGGTGATCGCCGACATCACGACGTCTCCGGTGTAACACTGCGCGAACCGCCTCGCGACCTGCTCCGGCTGATTCTTCATCAAATAGATGCAGATGTTGGTGTCGAGCATATAGCGCGGCATCACAAACCCTCGCGGTCGGCCTGCTCCTGGTCACCCCGCCCTTCGGCCATGAAATCCGGCCCGAATTTCGCAAATTTCTCGAGTACGTGGGTCAGCGGCTGCCGCGTCGGCCGAATACGGATTTCGTCACCGACGCGCTCGATTTCCAGTTCGATATCGCTGCGCTCGTAGGCAAGGTCCGCAGGAATTCGCACGGCCTGCGAGTTGCCGTTCCGAAATACCCTCGTGGTGTGCATGTTGATCTCCCACATTCGGATGTACAGTGGATGTACATCATATCATGCAGCGGGCGATGTAAATCCATGTGTGTACATGGTCCTTCATCCCGCATCGATTGCTACGCGAACGCCGACATGCCGGCCTCTTCGTACCGCAGTTGGCGCGATCCATGCGCCGTTGACCGGGCCGGCGGCGAATATTGCATCACGGCCACTGCCGTCGCGCATGCAACACCCGGAGGACCTCCACGATCCGGTCGACTGGGCGGATGCGATACACGAGCACATAGTTCGGCGCGACCACCAGCTCACGCGTGCCCGCCACCCGCCCTTGCCGATACAACTCGGCATCGGCCGGCAGCGACCGTGCCCTTTCTTCCAGCAGTTCGTCGAGTTCGAGCGCGGCCAGCGGGTCGTCCTCGCCGATGTGGTCCATGATCGCGGCGCGATCCTCGTACGCCTTCGGATTCCAGTACAGCGCAAGGGTCAAGAAGCGTCCCCTCGCCTGCCCGTGAGCCGCTCACGCAGCGCCGCACGGCGCGACGCAAAGTCGGCGCTGACCTCGGCGTCGGCAATCGGCGCCCGCGGATCGTCCAGCGCCTGCTGCACCTGCTCGCGAAACCAGCGATCGTGGGCCGCTGCCTCGTGCGCCGCCTTCAACGCGGCTGCGCGATCGGGCCGGGTCGCCCGGCCGGCCGCATCCGGGTCGAATGCCGACGCATCCACATCGAACCGGGTGATGCCGATGTCGCGTAGAAATCCGACCAGTGTTTCGAAACGGCGAAACACCCGCACGTCGCCGCGCTTGGCCGACAGGAAACGGTCGCGCGCGCCGCACCGGGCCGAGAGCGCCCAGCCGTTGCCGCAGCCGACCACGCGGGCCGCGCGTACGGCACCGGCTTCAACCAGCTCCATCAGCGTCTTTTGATCGATCGTTTCGGTTGCCATGGCGATCCTCGATGCGGTTTATCCATCCCTTCCTTGAATTTTACTATTGAGCGGCCTCCCACTTTATTGTTGATTGGGATACGCCATTTCCGAGTCGGCACAAATTCCGACCCAACATCCATAGCGCTTACTTTTCACCGCCGAGCGCATAGGCACAAGCCGGCCGTTCGGCCAGCCGAAACCCCGACGCCCGTTCCGAAGTCGCCGGGGATCCGACACTTTTCAGCGGCCCGCCAACCGGCGTAAGCTGTACGTCCCGCTACCAAGGAGACGGCAGCCCATGTCGCATTCCAAGGATCTCGAGCAGAGCGTCACCACCGGCGCGCGACTGCTCGTCGATGCGTTGCTCGCCAATCACGTCGAACGCGCGTTCTGCGTGCCGGGCGAGAGCTTCCTCGCCGTACTCGATGCGCTCGCGGATCACACCGCGCGCATCCAGACGGTCGTCTGCCGCCACGAGGCGGCCGCCGCGAACATGGCGGAGGCGGTCGGCAAGCTGACCGGCCGCCCCGGCATCGCGTTCGTGACGCGCGGGCCCGGCGCGACCCATGCGTCGATCGGCGTGCACACCGCGTTCCAGGATTCGACGCCGATGATCCTGTTCGTCGGCCAGTGCGCGCGCGAGCACCTCGACCGCGAAGCGTTCCAGGAAATCGACTACCGGCGGATGTTCGGCCAGATGGCGAAATGGGTCGCGCAGATCGACGACCCGCGCCGCATTCCCGAATACCTGAGCCATGCGTTCCACGTCGCGACCGCCGGTCGCCCGGGCCCCGTCGTGCTCGCGCTGCCGGAGGACGTGCTGTCCGAAGCGTGCGTGTCGCAGCCGGTCTTGCCGGCCGCGAAACGCGTCGCGGCGTCGCCGTCGGCCGCGCAGCTCGACGAGCTGCGCGAACGGCTCGCGCGCGCGGAACGGCCGTTCGCGATCGTCGGCGGCAGCGGCTGGACGCCCGACGCATGCGCGGACCTGCGCACCTTCGTCGAGCGCTGGCAGTTGCCGGTCGCGTGCGCGTTCCGCTTCCAGGACACCTTCGACAACGCGCACCCGAACTATGCGGGCGACGTCGGCCTCGGGATCAATCCCGCGCTCGGCAAGCGGATTCGCGACGCCGACCTGCTGCTGGTGCTCGGCCCACGCCTCGGCGAAGCGACGACGGGCGGCTACACGCTGCTCGACATCCCGAAGACGCGCCAGACGCTGATCCACGTGCACCAGGGCGCGGACGAGCTCGGCCGCGTGTATGCGGCCGACCTGCCGATCGTGTCGGGGATGCCGGAGATCGCGGCGCCGCTCGCCGCGCTCGAACCGCCGGCGCACCCCGTGTGGGCCGGCACGGCCGCCGACGCGCACCGCGCGTACCGCGAATGGCATGCGCCGCTGCCGATGCCCGGCGATGTCCAGCTCGGCGACGTGATGGTGCAGCTGCGCGAGCGCCTGCCGCACGACGCGATCCTGACCAACGGCGCCGGCAACTACGCGATCTGGCTGCATCGCCACTTCGCGTACCGGCACTTCCGCTCGCAGCTCGCGCCGACCAGCGGCGCGATGGGTTACGGGCTGCCCGCCGCGCTCGCGGCCAAGTCGCTCTATCCGGAGCGGGCCGTCGTCGCGCTCGCCGGCGACGGCTGCTTCATGATGGCCGGCAACGAACTCGCAACCGCGATGCAGTACGGGCTGAACATCGTCGCGATCGTCGTCAACAACGGGCATTTCGGTACGATCCGCATGCATCAGGAGCGCAACTATCCGGGGCGCGTGCACGGCACGGGGCTCACGAACCCCGATTTCGCCGCGTATGCGCGCGCGTTCGGCGCGCATGGCGAGACGGTGGAGCGCACCGCCGACTTCGCGCCGGCACTGGAGCGCGCGCTGACCTGCGGGCTGCCGGCGCTGATCGAGATCCGCATTCCGCAGGACGCCAGCACGCCGGCCGCGACGCTCGAGCAGATCCGCGAGCAGGGCCGCCGGGCGCGCGGCGCATGACCATGGGCATGCACGCCGCACCGGCCAGTCTCGCGTTGTCGCACGACGACGCACTCGTCCTCCCCGGCACGCTGCTCGCGCCCGACGGCACGCTCGTCGCGCCGTACGACATCGAGCACGGCAGCGATCGCGCGGAAGGCTGCGTGCCGGCCGCGGCGGCGCTCGGCCTGCTGCATGCCGTTCATCGGCCGTTCCGGCGCGATTACGGCCGTGCGTCGGACGTGCACGTGATCAACGGGATGGGTGTCGCACTCGGCGACTCGGTGATCGGGCTGACCGCGCTCGCCGCGCTGCGCGCGATGCATCCGGGCGTGCGCTTCACGCTGTACCGGCCGGCCCGCGCACCGCGCTACGTCGAAGCGCTGTATGCGCTCGCGGCCGACGTCGTCGCACCGTCACGTGCGCTGCCGTACCCCATCGACGCGCTGCCCGCGCACGCGCCGTGCATCGATCTCGGCAATCACCTGTACTGGCCCGCGTTCGCACAGCAGCCGATGATCGATTTCTTCCTCGACGCGCTCGGGGTGGATCCGGCCACGGTGCCGGCCGCCGCGAAGCGCAATCGCTGGCTCGCGCGGCTGCGGCTGCCCGCGCTGCCGGCCGAATGGCAGCGGCCGTACGTACTGTTTTGCCCGACGGCGAGCACCGCGGTGCGCAGCGTGCCGCCCGCGCTACGCGCGGCATTCGTGGAGCGGCTCGTGCAGCGTTATGGGCTGCCGGTGGTCGGGTTCGGCCCGGTCGAGCATCCCGCCTACGTCGACGTGAGCCGCGACGCGCCCGACACCGCGCACTTCATTGCCTGGGTCAAGGGTGCGAGCGTGCTGTTCGCGCCCGACACGGCCGCGCTGCATGTCGCCGACGGCTTCGACGTGCCGACGCTCGGTTGTTTCACGACGATCGGGCCGGCGCTGCGCGTGCGCGACTATCCGCACTGCGTGCCGGTCGAGCTCGACGTGCCGGCCGAATTGCGCGGGCTGCATCGCAGCGAGCGGCCGGAGGATCTGACGGCGGTCGAAGCCGCTTACCGCGCGATCGACTGGGATGCACTGCCGTGGCCGGCGCCGCGCGAAGCGGCCGCTGCGGGCGCCGCGGCCGAATAGAAAAACGGAAGTCGCCCCGAAAGATCGAACCTTCAGCGGCCTGCACGCGCTGCTGCCACGCTCACCCGGCTCACCCGGCCGCGACCATCACGTCGCGATCGCGCAGCGTCTCCGACGGCCGCTTGCCGAACAGCCGCCGGTAATCGGTCGCGAACTGGCTCAGGTGCCAGAAGCCCCACGCCTCCGCGACGTCCTGCACAGAGCCGGCCGCCCGCCCGCACAGGTCACGCCGCGCGCCGTTCAGCCGCAGCGTGCGCAGGTAGGTCGCGGGCGCCATGCCGAGCACGTCCTGGAAGCAGTACTGCAGCGTGCGCCGGCTCACGTGCAACTGCTCGCACAGCTCGGGCACGCCGACCGGGCGCGTACGGTGCGCCAGCACGTACTCGCGCGCCTGCTCGACGATCCAGCGCCGGGTCGACGGCGCGCCGCCCGCGCCGTCGTCCGCCGGTTGCGCGCACGCGTCGAACAGCGCGCCCAGCACCTCGGCCTGCAGCTCGTCGCGCTGCGCGTCGGGCAGCGGCCCGCCGACGGCCGCCGCGCCGTCGAGCCGGCGGCCGAGCAGCGCGCACAGGCGCGCGAGCCGCGTGTCGCCAACCTGAATCACGTGCTGCGTGAACAGCCGCTCGTCGAGCGCGCGGTGTTCAACCTCCTCCGCGTAACGGCGCAACACGTCGCCGCGCACGACGACGCCGTAGATCGAAAACTGCGCGGGCGTCAGCAATTCGAATTCGACGTTGCCGGGCCGGAACGCGAGCGCGCCGGGGCCGATGCGGCATGCATCGACGCGCGCGCTGCCGTCGCTCACCAGCGGGATGCCGAACCAGTACGCGTCGCCGCGCACCTCGCACGCCTGGCGCAGCAGGTGGCTGGTCGATTCGCGAAACAGCTTCATTGTGTCGAGCGGCAGCTCGGTCAGCGTGCCGACGAAGCGGCCGGCCGCGAGCTGGTCGTAGGTCTGCCGCCAGCCGATCAGGTTGCGCGCCTGCTCGTCGGCGTCGTGCGCGACGCTGACCACGGCCTGGCCGGCCAGCGCATCGTCACCCTGCGCGCTGCACCGCGTGTCCTCGGCCGTCGGTTCGGCCATGCACTCCACTCGTTGCTCCATCGTGTTCTCCTCACCTGCCCGGGACCGCGTCCATCACGCAAGTCTCGTGCCGAACCGCGCGGCCCGGCGACAAGCCCGTCATTGCACGCCGGACGGCCGCCGCGCGCCATGCGGGCGCACCCGGAGGCGGCGTGCCGCGCACCGCGCGGGTGCGGCATGCATGCCGCCGGCCGCCCGGCCACGCGCTAGGTGCGCGGCTGCAGCCGCACGACGCGCGTGCCGCAGTTGCCGTACGCCTGCGCGACCGCCAGCTCGACGATCGGGCTGCCGGCCGGCCAGGGCGCCGCGTCCGCTTCCGGCAGATCGGCCCGCAGCGTCGCACGGCCGTTGATCCGGTAGCGGATGCCGCGCACGAAATCGATGAACAGCAGCCCGACGCCGCGGCCGTCGCATCCGCGCGCATCGATCCGGTCGCCGTCGCCGGGCGTCGGCAGCGCGAAACGCAGCGTCTTCGTGTCGATCACGCGCACGACCGGCCACAGATCGCCGTTCGCGTCGCGCACGCCCTGCACGATGTCGCAGGTCACGCGCGCCGGTTCGCCGCCAGTTGTGCCGACGAACATGAACGGCTGCGACTCGACGAACTGGCGCACGCCGATGCTCAGCCACGTCGTCACAACGTCGCTCATCCGCTCGGCTTCGTCGGTGACGCCGAACCGGTGATGCGCGTCGAGCTCGCCCGCGTGGAACACCGGGTGGCGCGGATAGGATCGGGATGGTTCTGCCATGCTGGTTTTCCGTCAGGCCCACCGGTGCGCGATGCGGCCGCGCGACTGCCGGGGGTGGGCAACGCCGCGAGTCGAATGTCTCGAGGCGAAAGCGGCGAAGTGCCGGGCGAGCGGCCGTCGGCGCATTGCATCGCCGCGGGCACCGCTCGACGGCGGCAGATGCGTCACCCGAGCGTCGAACCTTGCGCGGAATCGGCAATTGGCCACCGCCAACCGGCAACCGGCAACCGGCAACCGGCAACCGCCAATCGTGAACCGGCAACCGTACCAGGCAGCATTCCCCCGCCGCCCGGCCGGCCCCGGCACTTCGCCCCCTGCTTCGGCGATCAGAAGAACCCGAGCGCCTCGGCCTGGTAGCTGACCAGCAGGCACTTCGTCTGCTGATAGTTCGACAGCGCCATCTTGTGCGTCTCGCGACCGATGCCCGACTGCTTGTAACCGCCGAACGCCGCGTGCGCCGGGTACAGGTGGTAGCAGTTGGTCCACACGCGGCCGGCCTCGACCTCGCGGCCCATCCGGTACGCACGCGTGCCGTTGCGCGTCCACACGCCCGCGCCGAGCCCGTAGAACGTGTCGTTCGCGAGTTCGATCGCTTCCTGCTCGTCCTTGAACGTCATCACCGACGCGACCGGCCCGAAGATCTCTTCCTGGAACACGCGCATCTTGTTGTTGCCGAACAGCATCGTCGGCTTCACGTAGTAGCCCGTGCCGAGATCGGCGCCCGGTGCCGTGCGCTCGCCGCCCGTCAGGCATTGCGCGCCTTCGTCGCGGCCGATGTCGATGTACGACAGGATCTTGTCGAGCTGCTGCTGCGACGCCTGCGCGCCGATCATCGTCTGCATGTCGAGCGGGTGGCCGGACTTGATGCGCTCCACACGCGCGACGGCCTTCTCGATGAAGCGTTCGTAGATCGATTCCTGGATCAGGATCCGCGACGGGCACGTGCACACCTCGCCCTGGTTCAGCGCGAACATCGCGAGGCCTTCGAGCGCCTTGTCGAGGAACGCGTCGTCCTGGTCGAGCACGTCGGCGAAGAAGATGTTCGGGCTCTTGCCGCCCAGTTCCACCGTGGACGGGATCAGGTTGTCGGCCGCCGCTCGCAGGATGTGCTTGCCGACCGGCGTCGAGCCGGTGAACGCGATCTTCGCGATCCGCTTGCTGGTCGCGAGCGCTTCGCCCGCTTCCTTGCCGAAGCCGCTCACGATGTTGATCGTGCCGGCCGGGAACAGGTCGCCGATCAGCTCCATCAGCACCATCACCGACGCGGGCGTCTGCTCGGCCGGCTTCATCACCACGCAGCAGCCGGCCGCGAGCGCCGGCGCGAGCTTCCACGCGGCCATCAGCAGCGGGAAGTTCCACGGGATGATCTGGCCGACGACGCCGAGCGGCTCGTGGAAGTGATACGCGACGGTGTTGTCGTCGATCTCGGAAATGCCGCCTTCCTGCGCGCGGATGCAGCCCGCGAAATAGCGGAAGTGGTCGATCGCGAGCGGCAGGTCGGCCGCCATCGTCTCGCGCAGCGGCTTGCCGTTGTCGATCGTCTCGGCCACCGCGAGCAGCTTCAGGTTCTTTTCCATCCGGTCGGCGGCGGCCAGCAGCAGGTTCGCGCGCTCGGCGACCGACGTCTTGCCCCACTTGCGGCGCGCGGCGTGCGCGGCGTCGAGTGCGACCTCGATGTCGTCGGCGCTCGAGCGCGGCACGCGGCAGAACGGCTTGCCGTTGATCGGCGACACGTTCTCGAAATACTCGCCCTTCACCGGCGGAACCCACTTGCCGCCGATGTAGTTGTCGTACTGCTGACGGTACGGATATTCGACGTCGAGGCCCAGTTGTTTCAGGTCAAACGGGTTCATACATGTCTCCTGTTCATCGTGCTTGTGTGAATGCAGCGCCGGTTGGATCGCGCTGCACGGTTTACGCAACATGCGTGCCACACGGGCCGAAAACGGAACAGGAGCGGTGCGTCCGGCCGCCCGCCGGGCGCAGTGCCGGCGCACGGGAAACGAGTGTGCCGATTCTGAACACCGCGACGGCACAGCGACGCGGCGGGTGTTCGGATTTTTCACAGCGCACCTGTGCACGCGTCGCCTCGCGCCACGCGCGCCGCATGGCATGTCGCTTGCGTGAGCAACGCGAATCCGCACGCCGCGGCCACGCACCGACCGACACCATGAACGAACCGGGCCCCCTTAGCGACGATGCCGTCGCGTTCATCCGCGAACAGGCGTTCCTGCTCGTCGCGACCGCCAACACGGCGGGCGACAGCGATTGCTCGTATCGCGGCCGGCAACCGCGCGCGGACGGCTCGTTCGCCCCGCTCGTCGACCTGCCCGATCGCCGGACGCTCGTGCTGCCCGACTTCGCGGGCAACAACCTGTTCAACACGATCGGCAACCTGCTCGTGAATCCGGCGATTGCGCTGCTGTTCGTCGATTTCGTCCGGCAGACGACGTGGCTCGTGCAAGGGCGCGCGACGATCGACGAGGACGCGGGAAGCCACGCGCACCTGTGGCCGGCTGCGCTGCGTTACGTGATCGTTGAAGTCGAGAGCGCGCACGCGCGGGCGGAAGCGGGACTGCCGCCGCTCGTGCTGGCGTGATGTTGCGCCATGTCGCCGTTGAAACGGCGGGTGCATGCGCGCGCACCGACGCGGCGGCGCCCACCGCGCGTGCCGACATGACGCGGGAGCCGGCTCCTCCTGCAGCGGGGTGACGCGCGCGAAATACCCGACCGCTCCTGCGGAGGCGCCAGCCCCCGTCGACGCCCCCACCCTTCACCGCCCGTTTGCCTCCGCACAAGCCGGCTCGGTCCGGCGCCGCGCCGGTGCGTCGGCACGCGCATGGTCGCTTTCATCGCCGCGCCCCTCCGCAATCGCCGGCCGAGCGCCAAGAAACGCGAACACCACACCCGCGCACAGCACCGTGACGACCGCGAGGCCGATCAGCAGCCGGTCGAACGCGTGCGTATAGCTCGCGAGCAGCGCCGCACGATCGACGCCCGGCAACACGGCCGCCGCGCCGGCGAGATCGCCGGTCGCGAGCCGCGCGGCGGCCCGCAGCGTCGCGCCGGACGCGCCGGCCGCCATCCGCCGCAAATCGGCGTGCGCGAGCGTCGCGAGCACCGCGCCGACGATCGCGAGCGCGATCCCCTCGCCCGCCACGCGCGTCGTGCTGAAGATCCCGGTCGCCATCCCCGCGCGCTCCTTCGGCACGACGCTGACCGACAGCCCGTCCATCAGCCCCCACGGCATGCCGGCCCCGACGCCGATCGCGAGCATCGGCGCGATCGCCGCCGGCCCCGCGCCGCCGCGCAGCGCGACGCCCAGCCACACGAGGCCCGCCGCCGCGAGCAAGAGCCCGAGCCCCGAGATCACGCCGGCCGACAGCCGGCGCGTGAGCGTCGCCGCGACGAACGGCACGACGAGCATCGGCGCGGAGATCGCGAGCATCAGCCAGCCCGCGTCGATCTCGCTGAAGCCGTCGATGCCGATGAAGCGCAGCGGCAGCACGACGAGCAGCACGATGTAGCAGCAGCAGGTCGACACCGGCAGCACCTGCACGCCGACGAAGCGCGGAATCCGGAACAGCGAAAGATCGAGCATCGGCCGCGCGACGCGCGTCTCGATCGCGACGAACGCGCATGCGCCGAGCGCCGCGCCCGCCAGCAGCGCGACGACGAGCGGATGCATCCAGCCGCGCGCGGGCGCCTCGATCACGCCGAACGTGAACAGCGTGAGCGCGGCGGTGAACGCGGTCGTGCCGGGCCAGTCGAGCCCCGTCGCGTGCGGGTCGCGCGATTCGTGCATGCGCGGCAGACCGAACGCGAGCGACAGCGCGCCGGCCGCCGCGCCCGTGACGAAGATCGCGCGCCAGCCGTAGTGCGCGATCAGGCCGCCGGCGAGCACGGGCCCGAATGCGAGCCCGATCCCGAACGTCGTGCCGAGCAAGCTGAACGCACGCGTGCGCGCCGCGCCGTCGAACTCCTGCGCGAGCGCGGCCGTGCCGCCCGCCAGCGCGGCGGCCGCCGCGAGCCCCTGCGCGGCGCGCAGCAGGTCGAGCGCGAGCATCGACGGTGCGAACGCCAGCGCGACCGACATCAGCGTGAAGCCGCCGACGCCGATCGCGAACACGCGCTTGCGACCGAACTGGTCGGCCAGCGCGCCCGCCGCCATCAGGAAACTGCCGAACGCGAGCATGAACGCGTTGGTGATCCAGTTCATCGCGACCGGCCCGCCGTGCAGGTCGCGGCCGATCGCGGGCGTCGCGACCGCGCCGCCCGAAAACGACAGCGGCAGCGCGACGGCGGCCATGCAGACGGCGGCCAGCACCCATGCGCGCCGGCGCGCCGAGCTGGCCGAATCGGGTGAAAACGGGTGATCCATCATCGCTCCTCGAAAAGCGGGCGCGGATGCGCCGCCAGAGCGATCAAAGATAAATCCGATTCAATCGACGAAAAACCGTGCAAGACTCCGGATATAACGGACTAATATTCCGCAATCCACCTCTTCGCCACTGCTTGCCGGCCCGCTTATGTCGATGGAAAACCTGAACGGCATCGCCGCCTTCGTCCGCACCGCCGAAGCGCTCAGCTTCGTCGCGGCCGGCCGCGCGCTCGGCATTTCCGCGTCCGCCGTCGGCAAGACGATCGCGCGGCTCGAGCAGTCGCTCGGCGTGCGCCTGTTCAACCGCACGACGCGGCGCGTCACGCTGACCGACGAAGGGCGCCATTTCTACGAACGCTGCCAACGGATCCTCGAGGATTTTCGCGATGCGGAAGCGACTGTGACGGCCTCCGCGCAGCGCCCGCGCGGCAAGCTGCGCGTGAGCCTGCCGGTGATCGGCTACCGGTTCCTGCTGCCGGTGCTGCCCGAATTCAGGCAGCGCTATCCGGACGTCGAGCTCGACCTGGATTTCAACGACCGGATGGTGGATGTCGTCGAAGGCGGCTTCGACGCGGTGATCCGCAGCGGTCCGCTGTCGGATTCGAGCCTGATGTCGCGGCGGCTCGGCCCGTTCGCGTTCGTGCTGTGCGCGACGCCCGCGTATCTCGCGCAGGCCGGCACGCCGCGCGCGCCGCACGATCTCGAAGCGCACGATTGCGTGCGCTACTGCTTCCCGACCACCGGCAAGCTGCAGGACTGGGCGCTCGCCGCCGCCGACGGCACGCCGCTTAAGCTGCGCACCGCGATGACCTGCAACAACATGGAAGCGCTGCGCGGCGCGGTCATGGCTGGGCTCGGCATCGGCTACATGCCCGACTTCCTCGCGCGCGACGCGCTGGACACCGGCGCGCTCGTCACCGTGCTCGACGACTACCGGATCGCGCCGGGGCAGTTCTCGATCGTGTGGCCGTCGAGCCGGCAGTTGTCGCCGAAGCTGCGCGTGTTCGTCGACTTCCTGTGCGAGCGGCTGTTCAAGTAGATAGGTAGACGGCTGGCGCGCTAGGCCCCCGCCCCGTCATTCCACGCCGATCCGCTGCTCGTCCGCCTGCGGCAGCAGCGCATCGCTGTCGTCCTTCAGCCCGACACCCGTGAGCCCGAGCCGGCGCGCATGCGTCATCAGGTAATGCAGCTTGTGCGCGGCGGCGGCATGCGGCAGCCCCTCGGGCCGCACGTTCGAGATGCAGTTGCGCAGCGCGTCGTGGCAGCCGACCTTCGGCGCCCACGTCAGGTACACGCCGAGACTGTCGGGCGAGCTGAGCCCCGGCCGCTCGCCGATCAGCATCGCGACGACCTTCGCGCGCAGCAGCTCGCCGATCTCGTCGCCGAGCGCGACGCGCGCCTGCGTCGCGACCACCACCGGGCCGATCCGCCAGCCGTCCGCGTCGAGCCGCGGCCGCACGGCCTGCAGCAGCGGCAGCGCCTGCTTCGCGGCGGCGAACGCCGACAGCCCGTCGCCGACCACGAACACCACGTCGGGCGCGTCGTCCAGCGCCGCGCCGTAGCCGGCCAGCAGCCCGCGGCTGTCATCCGACAGCTTGCGGCCGAGGTCGGGCCGGCGCAGATAGTGGTCGCGGTCCGGCGCGGCGCTCTGCACGCCGAGCGTCGGCAGCAAGCCGGCCGCCTCGATCTCGCGCCGCAGCGCGTCCGCGTCGAGCGGCTGGTGCACGGCGTCGCGCGCCTGCGCGTGAGACAGGTTGAACGCGAGCAGCGGCGCGGTCGGCAGGCTGTTGCCCGCGCGGCCGAGCGCGATCCGCGCGTTCGTGAACGACCTCAGCTGCGCCCACGGGTTCTTTTCGACGGCGTCGCTCATGCGGAAATCCCCATCCAGTCGTTCGCGCCCGCGAGCAGCGGCACGCGCGCGCTCGCTACGCGCAGCGCGCCGTGCGCGTCGGCGATCTCCATCGTCTCCAGCCATTCCTCGAACTCGGGCGCGCGACGCAGGCCGAGCACTTCGCGCACGTAGAGCTGGTCGTGAAACGACGTGCTCTGGTAGTTCAGCATCACGTCGTCCGCGCCCGGAATCCCCATGATGAAGTTGATGCCGGCCGCACCCAGCAGCGTCAGCAGCGTGTCCATGTCGTCCTGGTCGGCTTCCGCGTGGTTCGTGTAGCAGATGTCGCAGCCCATCGGCACGCCGAGCAGCTTGCCGCAGAAGTGATCCTCGAGCCCCGCGCGGATGATCTGCTTGCCGTCGTACAGGTATTCGGGCCCGATGAAGCCGACCACCGTGTTCACGAGGAACGGGTCGAACTTGCGCGCGACCGCGTACGCGCGCACCTCGCAGGTCTGCTGGTCGACGCCGAAATGCGCGTTCGCCGACAGCGCGCTGCCCTGGCCCGTCTCGAAATACATCAGGTTGTTGCCGACGGTGCCGCGCCCGAGCGACAACGCGGCCTCGCGCGCCTCGCCGAGCAGCGCGAGCGAGATGCCGAAGCTCGCGTTCGCCTTCTCGGTGCCGGCGATCGACTGGAACACCAGGTCGACCGGCGCGCCCTTCTCGATCGCGGCGATCGTGTTCGTCACGTGAGTGAGCACACACGACTGCGTCGGCACGCCGTAGCGTTCGCGGAACCCGTCGATCATCGCGAGCAGCTTCACGATCGCCGCGAGGCTGTCGGTCGCCGGGTTGATGCCGATCATCGCGTCGCCACAGCCGTACATCAGCCCGTCGAGCATCGACGCGGCGATGCCCTTCACGTCGTCGGTCGGGTGGTTCGGCTGCAGCCGCACCGACATCCGGCCGGGCAGCCCGACCGTGTTGCGAAAGCGCGTGACCACGCGGCGCTTCCGCGCGGCCGCGATCAGGTCCTGGTTGCGCATCAGCTTCGACACGGCCGCGACCATCTCCGGCGTGAGGCCCGGCGCGATCCGCTCGAGCGCGGCGCCGTCGGCCACGGGCGACAGCAGCCAGTTGCGGAAATCGCCGACCGTCAGGTGCGAGATTTCCGCGAACGCGGCCGCGTCGTGATCGTCGAGGATCAGGCGCGTGACCTCGTCGTGTTCGTACGGAATCAGCGCCTCGTTCAGGAATGCCTTCAGCGGCACGCCCGCGAGCGCGATCTTCGCGGCGACGCGCTCCTCCTCGCTCGCCGCCGCGACGCCGGCGAGCTGGTCGCCGGAGCGCAACGGGCTCGCCTTCGCGAGCAGCGTCTTCAGGTCCGCGAAGCGGTACGTGCGCGGGCCGATCGTCTCCGTATAGGCCATCGTTCGAATCTCCTTGCCAGTCCTTGCTCATCCGTGCCAGACGCCGACGGCGCGCCCGTTCGACGGGGCGCGCCGGATGCCGTCAGGCGCGGCCGTGCGGGTTCGCCATCCTCACTCCTCGAGCGCCACGTCGCCCGGCGCGCTCGCGCGCTGCGAACGGGTCGCGAGGAAGTACGCGTAGCCGAGCGCGAGGAAGCCGACGAACACCATCGCCACCAGCCCGTTGAAGTACACCATCGTCCCGAGGCAGACCAGCGCCGCCAAGATCGCGAACGCCGGGAAGAACGGGTACAGCGGCGCGCGGAACGGCCGCGCCATGTCCGGGTGCGAACGGCGCAGCTTGAACAGCGCCGCCATGCTTACGATATACATCACGATCGCACCGAACACCGACATCGTCACGATATTCGCGGTGAGCGTCTGGCCGCCGAACTGGATCAGCTCGTCGCTGTAGATCGCGGCGATCCCGACCACGCCGCCCGCGAGAATCGCGCGATAAGGCGTGCGAAAGCGCGGATGCACCTTCGCGAGCCATTCCGGCAGGTAGCCCTCGCGCGCCAGCGCGAAGATCTGGCGCGAATAGCCGAGGATGATCCCGTGGAACGACGCGACCAGCCCGAACAGCCCGAGCCACACGAGCATGTGCATCCAGCCGCTGTTCGCGCCGACGATGTACTTCATCGCCTGCGGCAGCGGGTCGTTGATGTTCGCGAGCTTGGTCCAGTCGCCGGCGCCGCCGGCGAACACCATCACGCCGATCGCCAGCGCGACGAGGGTCAGGATGCCGGCCACGTACGCGATCGGGATCGAGCGCTTCGGGTTCTTCGCCTCCTCGGCGGCCATCGCGACGCCTTCGATCGCGAGGAAGAACCAGATCGCGAACGGGATCGCCGCGAACATCCCGTGGAATGCGCCGACGCTGAAATGATCGGCGCCCGACCAGCCGCCCTTCATGAAATTGCTCCACGCGAAGCCCGGGGACACGACGCCCATGAACACCAGCAGCTCGAAGATCGCGAACAGCGTGACGACCAGCTCGAACGTCGCGGCGATCTGCACGCCGACGATGTTCAGCGCCATGAAGACGAGATACGCACCCATCGCCGCGTGTTTCGGTTCGAGCCCCGGAAACTGCACGTGCAGATACGCGCCGATCGCCAGCGCGATCGCGGGCGGCGCGAACACGAACTCGACGAGCGTCGCCGCGCCGGCGAGATAGCCGCCCGTCGGGCCGAATGCGCGGCGCGCATACGCGAACGGGCCGCCCGCGTGCGGGATCGAC
This sequence comes from Burkholderia sp. SIMBA_051, assembly GCF_046534915.1. NCBI lineage: Bacteria > Pseudomonadati > Pseudomonadota > Betaproteobacteria > Burkholderiales > Burkholderiaceae > Burkholderia > Burkholderia sp. SIMBA_051. Next base: position 93,501 of record NZ_JAWRXS010000014.1, read on the forward strand.
GTCGTCAGTTCGGTGAAGCTGAAGATGAAGGTGGTGTACATCGCCGCGACGAACACCGCGGTGATCACGAAACCCAGCGTGCCGGCACTCGCCCAGCCGTAGCTCCAGCCGAAGTATTCGCCGGAAATCACGAGGCCGACTGCGATGCCCCACAGTTGCCAGGTCCCGAGCGTCTGCTGCAGCGCGGGCTGGCCGGACGACTTGGCGCCGGCGGTGGGCCGGCCATTCGACTCTGCTTTCATCGGATTCTCCTGAAAGGCGCCGGCCTGTCGGCCCGCGCGACTGAGAATCGATGCTAGAGAGTCATTAAAGGACGTGTTATCGAAATTCGGCAAAGATGGCGGCTGGCGTTTCGCCGGCGGCAACGCCGGCCGCGGCCCGCGATCGTCGTGCGCTCCTTCATGCGCGCGCCATCCGGCCGCACGGAGCGGCCGGATGGGCGGCGACACGACGCCGCTTACTGGCCGCCGCCGCGCTGGTTGAACCAGCGGTCGAGCAGCTTGCCGGCTGCTTCGCGGCCGCCAAGACCGAACGACAGCGCGACCGCCACCGCAATCGCGCCGAGTACGAGGCCGAACGCGAGCTGCACGATTTCGTTGGCGATGCCCATCGCGCGCAGCCCCATCGCGAACACGAGGCCGAGGATCGCGAATTGCGCGATCCGCGCGAACAGCACGCTGTGTTCGCGGTCGGCCTGCTCGATCACGCGGCGCGCGACGCTCGCGAGCCACACGCCGATCACGAGGATCACGCCGCCCATCAGCACGTGGCCGCCGAATTCGATGAACAGCGTGACGACGTCGCGCACCTGCGTGAAGCCGAGCCGGTTCGCGGCCTCGACCGCCGCGAACAGCATCGCGAAGAACACGATCAGCCGCGCGACCAGCACCGACGGCTGCAGGATTCCCGAAAACACGCGCTCGACGCCGAGCATGGCCGGCAGCCCGTCGACGCCGGCGGCTTCCAGCAGCCGCTGCGCGAGCGACGCGACGAAGCGCGCGAAATAGTACGTGACCAGCACGATCACGATCGCCGCGACGATGTCCGGCACCGCGCCGAGAAACTGGTTCAGCATGTTGGTGGCGGGAATCGAGATCGCGTCGATCTTCAGCGCGTCGAGCGCGGAGATCAGCGTCGGCACGAACACGAACACGTAGACGATCGTGCCGATCAGGCTCGACACGCGCACCGGCGTCGGGCTGTCGAGGCTCGCGGTGAGGCGATCGGCGCCGGCGGCGACCAGCAGGTTCGTCACGAGGCCGCGCAGCACGCGCGCGACGATCCAGCCCACGACGCCGATCACCGCGGCCGCGAACAGGTTCGGCACGATCGCGAGCAGCTTGTCGACCATCCCCTGCACCGGCGACAGCAGGCCGGACAGCGCGAACGACCCGAGGATCGCCGGCAGGAACATCAGGATCACGAGCCAGAACAGCACGTCGCCGAGATAGCCGCTCATCGGCTGCATGCCCGCGCTTTCGGACAGCTTGTCGTCGACCTTGCTCGCTCGCAGCGCGCGGTTCGCGAGGCTGCGCAGCAGCGACGCGATCAACCACGCGATCAGCGTCAGCGCCGCGCCGCCGATCAGGTTCGGCAGGTAGTTGACGATGTGCGTGACCAGCAGCGAGAACGGATTGGACACCGCGTACAGGTTGAGCACATTGAAGATGCCCACCGCGGTGACGAGCAGCACGAGCCAGAACAGCCCGCCGGCGATGATCCGCTCGACATACGCGCCCTGCCCGGTGCTTTCGTTGATCCGCTGATCGACCTTCAGCGCGTGGAGCAGCCGGAGCGCGCCGGCCCGCACCACCACGGCGATCAGCCAGCCGATCACCAGGATGCCGATCGCACCGGCGATCTTGGGCAGGTATCCGCCTAGCGTGGTCTGCAGCGACGTGATGAAGCTGGAAGCATCCATTTCTTGTTCTCCCGAAAAACGTGGCGTTGCCATTGGACATCGACGAACTACCTGCGTACTTCGAAAACCGTGCGGTGCGGCCCGACCAACTTACCCGAGAAAAATGACACGTTCACCCGATTTCACCGTCTTTAACTTTAGACAAGATCGACGGGGACGAGACCCAATTTGTTCGAAATAAAAAGGGGCAGATTTTGTGGTCCTACGTATCTCGGCGAGATTTGTCGATCGGCGGCGTGCTACCGTGGCCTCGGTTCGTGCCGGGGATGCACGCGGGAGCGTCGAGACGAAAGCCGGAGCGGTGGCGTGGGTCCCCATGCGACACGCGTCGCGCGCTGTGCGGCGAGTCGATCGGGCGGAGGGTGCGACGGGGCGAGTCCACCGTCCGATTTATCCGTTACAAAGAGGAGAGGAAGACATGTTCAGGCATCAAGTCGAGATCCGGCGGCTGCCGGAACTGCGCGGTTATGCGGTGCCGCATACGGGCGCGTACCTGAAGATCGGCGACGCGTTCGGGCAGATCGGCGCGTGGGTCGCGCAGCACGGGCTGATCGGCCCCGGCGCGAAGATGATCGGGATCTTCTACGACGATCCCGATACCACGCCGCAAGCGCAATTGCGCGCGAAAGCGTGCTTCGTGCCGGCCGACGGCGCGCCGGACGTCGAGCCGGCGCCGCCCGTCGAGCGCGTGACGGTCGCCGGTGGCGAGTACGCGGTGCTGCTGCATACGGGGCCCTATGCGGACCTGAAGGCGGCCTACCAGTGGCTGTACGGCGACTGGCTGCGTCACTCGGGCCGCGAAGCCGCCGACGCGCCGCCGTTCGAGTTGTATCTGAACACCCCGATGGATGCGGCGCCGGCCGACCTGCGCACCGAGATTCATTTGCCGCTGCGTTGATCGGCGGGCCGGGGGCGGGGATTCGGGCGTTGCGGTGTTGTGACGTTATGGCGTTCCGGCGTTCTGGCGTTCCGGCGTTCCGGCGTTCCGGCGTTCCGGCGTTCCGGCGTTCTGGCGTTCTGGCGTTCGGTCAGTCGGACCGCCGGTCAGTCGGTCAGTCGGTCAGTCGGTCAGTCGGTCAGTCGAGCTGTCGCGCTGTCGGGCGGCGCGAGACAGTGCCTTGTTGCGACACCATGGCCGTTTCAGGCGCCATCCCGAAGTCGAGATCGGCTGTCACGCCAGCCACAAACCCCGCGAGCGAGCCTTACCCGGCCTGCGTCCCGCAGTTCGGACAGAAGCGCGCGTCGGCGGCCAGTGCCGCGTGGCAGCGGCTGCACGCGTTGCCGCGCTGCGATGCGCCGCACTGCGCGCAGAAACGCGCATCCGCCGCGTTGATCGCGCCGCAGCCCGCGCAGGCGAGCTGGCGCAGCGGCACGTTTCCGCCCGGACCGCCTTGCGCATCGGCCGGCGGCTGCCAGCCCCACCCATGACGGTCGCGGCCGCGCGCATCGTGGCCGTCGTGGCCTTCCCGGCCCGCTCCGCCATGATGCCCGTCTCCATGGCCGCCACCACCGTGCCCGCCGCCATGACCACGCCCGTGGCCGCCCAGGATCCGTTTCAGGAAGCTCATCACCGGCACCTCATCGCTGCGTCTGCGCGCCGTCGAACACGCCTGTTTTCGACAACAGCCGCAACCCGTTGCCGACGACGATCAGGCTCGCACCCGCATCGGCGAACACGGCCATCCACATCGTGCCGAGCCCGGCGACGGTGAGGCCGAGGAACACGATCTTCACGCCGAGCGCGAAGCCGATGTTCTGCACCAGCACGCGGTGCGTCGCGCGCGACAGCCGCACGAACGCGGGAATCTTGCGCAGATCGTCGTCCATCAGCGCGACGTCGGCCGTCTCGATTGCCGTGTCGGTGCCCATCGCGCCCATCGCGAAGCCGATGTCGGCGCGCGCGAGCGCCGGTGCGTCATTGATTCCGTCGCCGACCATCCCGACCGCGCCCGCGCCGCCCGCCGACAGCTCCTCGACCGCCGCGAGCTTGTCCTCGGGCAACTGGTTGCCGCGCGCATCGTCGATGCCCGCCTGCTGCGCGATCGCCTGCGCGGTGTGCGGGTTGTCGCCGGTCAGCATCGCGGTGCGGATGCCGAGCGCATGCAGGTCGGCGATCGCCGCGCGGCTGGTGTCCTTGATCGTGTCGGCCACCGCGAAGATGCCGAGCACGCGCGTATCGTCGACCAGCATCACGACGCTCTTGCCCTGCCGCTCGAGCGCGTCGAGCTTCGCCTCCAGCGCCGGCGAGCAACGCTCGAGCTCCTCGACGAGCCGGTGGTTGCCGAGCCAGTAGCGTGCGCCGTCGATGGTGCCGCGCACGCCGCGCCCGACGAGCGCTTCGAACGCGTCCACCTCGGCGAACGCCGTCGCCTGCGCGTCGCGGGCCGCCGTGGCGATCGCCTGCGACACCGGGTGATCGGAGCGCGCCGCGAGGCTCGCGCCGAGGTGACGCACGCGTGCGGCGTCGACGTCCGTTGCATGCAGGTCGAAATCCGTCTGCACCGGCTTGCCGTGCGTGATCGTGCCGGTCTTGTCGAGCGCGAGCCACGCGAGCTTGCGGCCTTCTTCCAGATACACGCCGCCCTTCACGAGTATCCCGCGCCGTGCCGCGGCCGCGAGCCCCGACACGATCGTCACCGGCGTCGAGATCACCAGCGCGCACGGGCACGCGATCACGAGCAGCACCAGCGCGCGGTAGATCCAGTCATGCCACGCGCCGCCCATGACCAGCGGCGGCGCCACCGCGACCAGCAGCGCGATCGCGAACACGATCGGCGTGTAGACGCGGGCGAACTGGTCGACGAAGCGCTGCGTCGGCGCCTTCGCGCCCTGCGCTTGCTCGACCGCGTGGATGATCCGCGCGAGCGTCGAGTTGGCGGCAACCGCCGTCACGCGATAGTCGAACGAACCGGCCTCGTTGATCGTGCCCGCGTACACCGCGTCGCCTGCCGTCTTGTCGACCGGCAGGCTCTCGCCGGTGATCGGCGCCTGGTTCACCGTCGAGCGGCCCGCGACGACTTCGCCGTCCAGCCCGATCCGCTCGCCCGGCTTCACGCGCACGACCGCGCCGAGCGCGACCTGCGCGGCCTCGATCGCGCGCCACGTGCCGTCGGCGTCCTGCACGGTCGCGGTGTCCGGCGCGAGCTGCATCAGGCCCTGGATCGCATTGCGCGCGCGGTCGAGCGACTTCGCCTCGATCAGCTCGGCGATCGTGAACAGCACCATCACCATCGCGGCTTCAGGCCACTGGCCGATCGCCATCGCGCCCGTCACCGCGATGCTCATCAGCGCGTTGATGTTCAGGTTGCCGTTGCGGATCGCGATCCAGCCCTTCTTGTACGTGGTCAGCCCGCACGCGAGCACCGCCGCGAGCGCCAGCACGGCCGACAGCCACACCGGCAGGCCGGCCCAGCTCACGGCCTCGGATGCGATCGCGGCGACGCCGGCCAGCGCGAGCGGCCACCACGGCTTCGCGGGCGGCGGCGCGACGGGTGTTGCCGGCGCGTCGGCCGCTGCGGCCTCCGGCGTCATCCCGAGCGTGCGGATCGCGCTTTCGATCGCGGGCTGCGCGCCCGGCACGTGTTCGACGGTCAGCATCCGCTGCATCAGGTTGAATTCGAGCGCCGACACTTGCTGCATCCCGCCGAGCTTCTTGCGGATCAGCGTTTCCTCGGTCGGGCAGTCCATCTGCATGATCCGGAACGCGGAGCGCACGTGACCCGACGCGGTCGCCCGCGCGACCGGCAGCGGCGCGAGCGTCAGCGCGGCAGGCGCGCAGCAGGCGCCGGCGGCGTGGTCGTGGTCGTGGTCGTGGTCGTGGTCGTGGTCGTGACCAGCATGGTCATGCGCCGCATGGTCGTGCGAGCACGCAGCGCCGTGCACATGCCCGTCGCCAGGCGCGTGGTCCGCGTGGTCACCATGGTCGCCGTGGTCGTGCGCCGTGCCGTGCGCGGATGCGTGATCGTCGTCATGGTTGTGACCGCATCCATCCGGCTGCGCGCCGCCATGCGCGTGCTCGCCGTGGTCGCCGTGATCGTGCCCCGTACCGTGCGCGGACGCGTGATCGTGGTTATGGTTGTGACCGCATCCATCCGCCTGCGCGCCGCGTGCTGCCGCGTCGCCGTGCGCGTGCTCGCCGGCCGCCGGCCCCGCATCGGCAACGGTCGCCGCCTGCGTGTCGCGCGCGTCGGCGCTGCAGGTGGCGCCGCCGCCGGCATGACGGTGTCGTGGGTCGTGGGTACGCTGCGCGTCGGTCATGACAACCTCCTCTATGGCTTGACGGTGTAGAGTTAACACCCTGAAGCCACTACAAGGTCAACCCTTGCAACGGAGAAAGCCATGAAGATCGGCGAATTGGCCAAGGCGGCCCGCTGCACGCCCGAAACGATCCGCTTCTACGAGCGCGAGGGGCTGATGCCCGACGCCGAGCGCACCGATGCGAACTACCGCAACTACACCGACGTGCACGTCGAACGGCTGCGCTTCATCCGCAACTGCCGCGCGCTCGACATGGCGCACGACGAAATCCGCACGCTGCTGCAGCTCACCGACACGCCGGCCGACCCGTGCGATTCGGTCAACTCGCTGCTCGACGAGCATATCGGCCACGTCGATGCGCGCCTCGCCGAACTGACGCATCTGCGCGACCAGCTCACCGAATTGCGCCGCCAGTGCGTCGGCGAACATTCGGTGGAGGATTGCGGAATCGTGCATGGTCTCGCGACGATGGAAACCGTCGCGCCGGCCGCGAAGCGCTCGCACCTCGGCTGAAACCCTTGTGGAATATGATGGTCTAGTTAATACTAGTCATATTCTTACTAGGCATAACATAACTATTCATGACATCGAGCCGCCCGTCTCCGCTCGCGCTCGCGGTCCTCGCGACACTCACCGAAACGCCGATGCATCCGTACGGGATGCTGCAGCAGTTGAAGGCGCGCGGCTACGACGAAGTCGTCAACGTGCGGCAGCGCACGAGCCTCTACCAGACGATCGACCGTCTGCTGCGCGACGGGCTGATCGCCGTGCACGACACCCAGCGCGATGGCGCGTTTCCCGAGCGCACGCTGTACACGCTGACCGAGACCGGACACACGGCCGGGCAGGCGTGGCTGCATGCGCTGCTCGCCGAGCCCGCGCGCGAGTTTCCGGCGTTCGGCGCCGGCCTTGCATTCCTGCCGCTGCTAGACGCGGAGGACGCACGCCACCAACTCGAGCGCCGCATCGCCGCGCTCGAAGCCGAACGCGAACGTCTCGAGTCGTTGCGCAACGCCGCGCAGAACGACCAGGTGCCGCGCCTGTTCCTGCTGCAGAACGAGCATGCGCTCGTGCTGCTCAACGCAGAGCTCGACTGGGCCCGCAGCGTCGTCGAACACCTGAAGATCGGCGCGCTGCGCTGGGTCGACGGCTGACGCGCGTCACCGTCGGCTCGCGCCGCTCAAAGCACCTTGCCGGGATTGAGTAGGCCGGCGGGATCGAGCGCGGCCTTCAGGCGCCGCATCAGGCCGATTTCGGCTTCGCCGCGCGTGTGGCCGAGATAGGCGCGCTTGAGCATGCCGATGCCGTGCTCCGCCGACACCGAGCCGTCCATGTCGCGCACCACCGCATACACGCACCGATCGATCGCGTCGGCGTCCGCGTCGCGCATGCCGTCGAGCGAGACGCCGATATGCACGTTGCCGTCACCGACGTGGCCGAAGCACAGACACACGATATCGGGCCAAAGCGCGCGCAATGCCCCTTCGCAGCGCTCGGCGAACAGGCCGAGTTCGCCGGTCGGCAGGCTCACGTCGAAGTTCACCAGATGCGGCAGCGCATCGATGGCGAGGCCCTCGCGCAACGTCCACAGGTCGCGCGCCTGCCGCTCCGAGGTCGCGAGCGCGGCATCGTCCACCAACCCCATGTCGATCGCATCCGCGAGCGCGGTTTCCAGTGCCTCGCGCGCATCACCGCGCGGGGCGCTCGTCGCGCACTCGATCAGTACCGCGAAGCTGCCGTCGCCCGCGAACGGCGCGACCACGCCGGGCGTATGACGCGCGACGTAGTCATAGAAAGCCGGCCACATCGCTTCGAAACTGACGATCTCCGGTAGCGCGCGCATGCGGTTCCACAACGCGACGACGGCGTCGTAGCCATGCACCCGGCAGAGTGCGGTGGCCGGTGCGGCGAGCTTGGGATGCAGCCGCAGCACCGCGCGCGTGACGACGCCGAGCGTGCCTTCGCTGCCGATGAACAGCTGCTTGAGGTCGTAGCCCGCGTTGTTCTTCAGCATCCGGTTCATCGACGACACCACGGTGCCGTCGGCCAGCACGGCCTCGAGCCCGAGCGCCTGCTCGCGCATCATGCCGTAGCGGATCGCGCGCGTGCCGCCCGCGTTGGTCGCGAGCATGCCGCCGATCTGGCACGAACCCCGCGCGCCGAGATCCACACCGAACGTGAAACCCGCCGCGTCCGCCGCTTCCTGCACCGTCTGCAGCGGCGTCCCGGCGCGCACCGTCATCGTCCCTGCCGCCGCGTCGATCGCTTCGACGCCGGCGAAACGTTCCAGCGACAGCACGACCTCGCCGCCCAGCGCGACCGCACCGCGCGCAAGCCCCGTGAGGCCGCCCTGCGGCACGACCGGCTGCCCGAGCCGCGTGCACAGTGCAAGCGCGCGCGACACGTCGTCGACGCTGCGCGGCCGCACCAGCGCGCGCGGCCGCACGCCGGCCGGCTCGTTGTACGCGGTGAAGTAGCGCGGATCGATGTCGGCCGCCCGCGTGACGAGTGTGTCGCCCAAGCCGGCGACGAGCGCCGCCTCGAGCGCGTCGTCCGTCAGCGGTGCCGCGCCGTGACCGCTTTTCGCCGCAGCCGTATCGAAGCTCTGCATCGCGCGCCCGCTTACCGGGTAGAAATGTCGATGTCGCCGAAGTACTTCTGGCCGAGCGACTTCACCGTGCCGTCCGCCTTCAGCTTGTCGATCGCCGCGTCGAGCTTCGCCTTCAGCGCGTCGTCGCCCTTGCGCAGGCCAAATGCGATCCCGCTGCCGAGAATCTTGTCGTCGCGCACCGGCTGACCGACGAACGAGAAGCCCTTGCCGTCCGGACGCGACAGGAAGCCGCGCTGGCCGGCCGGCGCGAGCACCAGCGTCGCGTCGACGCGGCCCGCCACGAGATCCGCATACGCCTGGTTCTGGTCCTGGTACGCGACGATCGACACGCCGGCCGGCTCCCAGTGCGCCTTCGCATAGGTTTCCTGGATCGACGCCTGCAGCACGCCGACGCGCTTGCCCTTCAGCGATTCCGGCGTCGGCAGCAGGCCGCTGCCGGTGCGCGCGATCAGTTGCGTCGGCACGCGGTAGATGATCGTCGTGAAGTCGATCGCCTGACGCCGCTGTTCGGTCGCATTCATCGCCGAGTTGATCGCGTCGAACTTGCGGCCCTTGAGCGCAGGAATCAATCCGTCGAACGACGTCTCGACCCACTTGCACGACAGCTTCGCGCTCTGGCAGACGGCGTTGCCGACGTCGATGTCGAAGCCCTGCAGGTCGCCGTTCGGCGCCTTCGATTCGAACGGCGGGTATTGCGCCTCCAGGCCGAAACGCAGGGTCTGGCCGTCGGCGAACGCCGCACCGGCGCCGAGCGCGCATGCGAGTGCGAACGCGAGTTTCAGGGTGTGTCCGTGCTTCATCGTGATCTCCTGACTTGTCGACCGGCGCCGCGCTTCGGCGCGTGCTCCGGTCCCATCCGTGGCCTTCGGTGCGACGTACATGTCGCCTGCTTGGGTGCGGGCTCGCGCCCGCGATTTACAGCGACCGCAACCGCCGCGCGCCTTCGATCAGCGTCGCGTCGTCCTTCGAGAAACTGAGGCGAATCACGCCCGCGTCGGTGCCGTCGGCATAGAACGCCGACAGCGGAATCGTCGCGACGCGCGCATCGCGGATCAGGCGCAGCACGAAGTCGCTGTCGCGCTCGTCCGAGAAGTGCCGGAACCGCGCGAGCATGAAGAACGAGCCTTCGCTCGGCAGCAGCTCGAAGCGCGAATCGGCCAGCTCGCGCGCGAGCAGGTCGCGCTTGGCCTGGTAGAACGCCGACAGGCCGAGATAGCTGTCGGGCCGCGCGAGGATCTCCGCGAACGCGACCTGCATCGGCGTATCGGCCGAGAACACCATGAACTGGTGCACCTTGCGGATCTCGCCCATCAGCTCGGCCGGCGCGAGGCAATGACCGACCCGCCAGCCCGTCACGTGGAACGACTTGCCGAACGACGACACGATCACGCTGCGCTCGGCCAGCGCGCGATGACGCGCGACGCTCTGGTGCTGCGCGCCGTCGAACACGACGTGCTCGTAGACTTCGTCGGACAACACCACGATGTCGGTATCGCGCGTGAGCTGCGCGAGCCGTTCGAGATCGTCGGCGGAAAACACCGTCGCGGTCGGGTTGTGCGGCGTGTTGACGATGATCATCCGCGTGCGCGGCGTGATCGCCGCGGCCACTTCGTCCCAGTTCACGCGGAAATGCCCGGACGACAGCTTGATCGCGACCGGCGTCGCGCCCTGCATCCGCACGATCGGCGCATAGCTGTCGAACGACGGCTCGAAATAGATCACTTCATCGCCCGGATGCACAAGCGCGCTGATCGCCGCGTAGAGCCCTTCGCTCGCGCTCGCAATTACCGTGATCTCGGTGCCTGGGTCGTAGCGCGCGCCGTACAGCGCCTCGGTCTTCTCCACGAGCCGCTCGCGCAACGACGCGAGGCCGGCCATCGGCGCGTACTGGTTGTGGCCGTCGCGCATCGCGCGCGCGACGCCCTCGACGAGCGCCGGATCGGGCGCGAAATTCGGCGCGCCCTGCGACAGGTTCAGCGCATCGTGCTGCGCGGCGAGCTGGCCGATCACCGTGAAGATCGTCGTCCCGACGTCCGGCAATTTCGAACGGGGCGTGGTGGCGCTTCGCATGACTCCTCCTTCTGATGTCCCTTCTGGCTGGCCCGCGCAACGCACGCGGCCCGGCTCATGCCGCATGATTTAGCCCGAGCCAATAACCGTGGACAACCGAAAGTTCGTCATGGAGGCCATGCATTTTTCTCATGGCCTTGCATCAGAAAGGCGCGACGCCACCGTGGTGCCGCCGGCCACGCATGCGAATCAGGCATTACCCCTAGGGCCGCGCGGCCGCGGCGCGCATTATTCGCCCACGGCCGCCAGATAGCCGCGCACCACGGCGTGAAGCTCCCTGCGCAACGCGGCGAAATCGAGCGAGGGCCCGAGCGTGAGCAGCGCCTGCGACACGCCGCCGTAGCAGATCGTATGCGCCATCCGTGCGATCCCGTCGAGCCGCGCGGCCGGCGGCGGATCGGCGGCCTGCGCGAACGCGTCGCGCCACAGCGCGACGTATGCGTCGTAATGCCGGCGATACGCGGCGAGCGGCGACACCTGCCGCTCCAGCGCGAAGAAAGCGCTCCAAAGCGCGGCGTCGGCGCCGATCGCGTCGATCTGCACATCCACCAGCGCAGCCGCGAGTTCGGCGCGCGGCGCGCCGCGCAAGCCGTGCGCCGCGTCGCGCAGCCGATCGGCCAGCGCCTGCACGCGCCGGTGGATGCACAGCGCGGCGAGGCTCTGCTTGTCGCCGAAGTATTCGTAGAAGGTGCCGATGCTCACGCCCGCGACGGCCGCGATCTCGCGGATCGTCGCCTTCGCGTAGCCGCGCTCGAGCAAAAGCTGAACGAAGGCCTGCTGGAGCGCGTCGGACGTGGCCTGCGCGCGCGACTGGCGCGGCCGGCGGCGCAATGCGGGCGCGGGTTGCGCCGCCGGCTGGCCGGGCGGCGCCGGAACCTGAACATGTCGCGGCGGCATATTTGCTACTCTGAAATTCAGCGGATAGACGTTTGACCCGGAGCCGGCACCGGCGCTGGCGCGCGAACGCCAGCGCTGCGGCCCCCGAGCGGCAGACCGCGAAGCACGAGACCGGAGACAGCCCGATGACCGAATCGAACCATGCCGTCACGAACCAGTTCGACGAACTGGTCGACTATAACCTCTTCGCCACCGACATCGCGCTGCGCGACGCACTGGCCCGCGCGGGCGCCGACTGGGCCGTGCCGCAGCTCGACGCATACGGCGCGCGCCTTGGCAGCGCCGACACCGCACAGCTCGCCGACGAAGCGAACCGCCACACGCCGGAGCTGAACGCGTTCGACCGGCGCGGCCGGCGCATCGACCGCGTCGACTTCCATCCGGCCTGGCACACGCTGCTCGGCCTGTACCGCAACGAAGGCTTCGTGTCACTGCCGTTCCGCGATACGCGCCCCGGCCGCTGGGCCGCAAGCGCGGCCGGCTTCTACCTGCACGGCCAGATCGAGGCCGGCACGCTGTGCCCGGCGACGATGACGCAGGCCGCGATTCCGGTGCTGCAGAAGGAGCCCGCGCTGTGGAACCTGCTGCGCGACAAGCTGTACAGCGACGACTACGATCCGCGCGACGTGCCGGTCGCCGACAAGCGCTCGATCTGGTTCGGCATGGGGATGACCGAGAAACAGGGCGGCTCCGACGTGCGCGCGAATACGACGCTCGCGACTGCCGTCGGCGCGGGCGGGCGCGGCGGCGAATACCGGCTGCGCGGCCACAAGTGGTTCTTCTCCGCGCCGATGTGCGACGCGCACCTGGTCGTCGCGCGTACCGAGGCCGGCGGCCCGTCGTGCTTCTACGTGCCGCGCTGGCGGCCGGACGGCACGAAGAACGCGGTCGAGATCCAGCGGCTGAAGAACAAGGTCGGCAACCGTAGCAACTCGAGCAGCGAGATCGAGCTGAACGACGCGTGGGGCATCATGCTCGGCGACGAAGGCCGCGGCATTCCGACCATCATCGAGATGGCCACCTACACGCGGCTGAGCTGCGTGCTCGGCAGCGCGGCGATGCTGCGCCAGGGCGTCGTGCAGGCGATCGCGTACACGCGCCAGCGCCATGCGTTCGGCCGCGCGCTCGCCGAGCAGCCGCTGATGCGCACCGTGCTCGCCGATCTCGCGCTCGAAAGCGAGGCCGCGCTCGTGCTCGCGATGCGGCTCGCCGATGCGTTCGAACGCGACGACTCGCCGCGCGAACGCGCGTGGAAACGGATCGTCACGCCCGCCGCGAAGTTCTGGGTCTGCAAGCGCGCGGTTGAGCTGACCGGCGAGGTGATGGAAGTGTTCGGCGGCAACGGCTACGTCGACGACGGCCCGATCGCGCGGCTGTTCCGCGAAGCGCCGGTCAACTCGATCTGGGAAGGCTCCGGCAACGTGATGTGCCTCGACGTGCTGCGCGCGGTGTCGCGCGAACCCGACGCGGCCGCGGCGCTGCTCGCCGAACTGACCGACCTCGGCGCGGGCGAACCGCGCATCCGCGCGGCGCTCGATGCGCTGCGCGCGATGCTCGCGGCGCCGGCCGACACGCTCGAGGCGTCCGCCCGCCTGTTCGCGCAGCGGCTCGCGCTCGTCGCGCAGGCGTGCCTGCTGCGGCGCGACGCGCCCGCGGCAGTGGCCGACGCGTTCGTCGCGACGCGGCTGGGTGAATCGTCGTGGGGCCGCATTGCAGGCGGCTTCGATCCGCATGCGCTCGACGTCGCCGCGTTGCTGCAACGGGCCTATCCGGCTTGATGGCCTCCCGCGCCTGTCGTCCCGATGATCGTCGTCATCCTTTGTGCGCGAATGCCAGCACGATCGCGTTGCCCAGTTCATCGACCACCCGTGCCGACGCGCCCGGCGCCGCGAACATCGTGAACTCGACATCGGGCAGGGCCGGCAGGCCCGCATCCGGCGGGATCGCACGCAAGCCGTGCGCAAGTTGCGTGTGCACGATCGGCGTCACCGCAAAGCCCGCGTGCGCGGCGGCGCACAGGCCGGCGCTGCTCGGGGACACGAGCACGATCCGGTAATCCACGCGCGTGCGGGCCAGTGCTGCCAGCGCGGCTTCGCGATACGGGCACGGTTCCGGCAGCAGCGCGATCGGCACCGGTGCGCCAGGCGTGAGCGACGCCCAATCCGCACCGGCCCACACGAGCGGCTCGCGCCAGAGCACGCGTCCGGTGGGCCCGTCGTGGCAGCGCCCACCCATCACCACATCCAGTTCACCGTGATCCAGCGCCTGGAGCAGTTCGCCCGGGATGCCGACCCTGATGCTGAATGCGATGCGCGGGTACCGCACGGCAAACGCCTGCATCACATGCATCAGCCTGACATTGGCGAGGTCTTCCGACAGACCCACGCGGATCGTGCCGGCGCTCGGTTCGCGCATCAGCTGCGCCCGCGCGTCCTGATTGAGCGCGAGGATGGCGCGCGCGTAACCGAGCAGCAGTTCGCCGTCCACGGTGAGCGTGACCGAGCGGGTGGTGCGCACGAGCAGATCACGGCCGATCTGTTTTTCCAGGCGCCGCAGATGCGCGCTGACCGCGGACTGCGTCAGATTCAGACGGGCCGCGGCATGCGTGAACCCGCCTTCCTGGACGACGGCCACGAAGGAGCGCAGCAAAACGGTATCGAACATGAGATGCCCCGCCATATAGTGCGAATGCTACTGATTAGTGCGATGATACTTCGTTTATATTTTGAATCGAACTATGTTCTGATGAGGGCCGTCAACCTGTCAGGAGTGGTTCCATGTCGACCTTGCTGCATATCGAATCTTCCCCGCGCAAGTCGCGGTCCGCATCGCTCGACGTCGCGCACGCGTATCTCGACGCCTGGCGCGACGCGCATCCGGAGCATCGGGTCGACATGCTCGACCTGTGGGCGACGCACTTGCCGGAACTCGACGGCGATGCGCTCGATGCCAAATACGCGGACTTGAGCGGCACGCCGCTCAGCGAAGGCCAGCAGCAAGCGTGGGCAGGTTTTCGGCAGCTGGCGCAGCGGATGCACGACGCGGATACGCTGTTGTTCTCCGTGCCGCTGTGGAATTTTTCCATCCCCTACAAGCTCAAGCATTTCATCGATGCCGTGTCCCACCGCGGCATCCTGTTCTCATATGACGAGCGCGGGTTGGCGGGATTGCTGAACGGCAAGAAAGCAGTCGTGATCTATGCGAGAGGCCTCGACTATTCAAGGCAATCGAGCACGCCCGCCGAGTCGTTCGACTTTCAGCGGCCGTTTCTCGAAGCGTGGCTGCGCTTCATCGGTATCACGGACATCGAATCGATCGTCGTCGAGAAAACGCTGTTTGGACCTGAAATCGATCACGCGGGCAGAGAGGCTGCGCGCGAACGGGCCGTGACGCTGGCACACGCGGCTTCGTCATCATCGGCAGCGTCGGCTTCGGTTGACGGCTGAACCGGCCAATGGCTGGAGATCGCCGCGCACCGTGCGGTCGTCGGCGATCGAAAATTATTGCAGACGTAAAAAAACGCCTGCCACAAGCGCATCGCGCTTGCCGCAGGCGTTCGACGCTGGCCGCCGACACCGCGAAACTCCCGTTTCACGGCGCCGCGAACCCCGTCATACCATCATCGTGCTTACTTGCCGCCGATGCTCTTCAGCGGCTTCCACTCGCCCTTCTCGACCTTGTACATCGTGATGCCGCCGTTCTTACGGCAAGCGGCTCGCCGCGTACAAGATCCCGCGCGAATTCGTGTTCGCCGAAACGCTGCCGCGCTCACCGACGGGAAAATTGCAGAAGTTCCTGCTGCGCGTGCGCAGAGACTAAGTATCCGCGATGGAGGCGGCGCACTGGTAGCTCGCACACTCATACCCCCTTGCGAACCCAAAAAGCAGGAAACGGCACCATTGCCTACCCACCTGACCTACCGCATTCGCGCACGCGGTCAATGCAACAAGCGGAACGGAACAAGTAATAGTAGTTACCGGCACTGAATCATATTCGTCCGATTGATCGACGTTTCTTATCCGGAATAGCGTCTCTTGGCAGCCATTCCATTTACTGAAACAGGGGAAGCCGGATGAAAAACGAACTCAAAGCATCGACCCATCTTTTCGCCACCATTGGCGCGCTCACGGAACGCGGTGGACGTATCACCACCGCAACCAGCGGCCTGACCTTGGCTGGATTGGAAGTCGCCTGCGTCGGCGATGTAGTGACCTATGACGACGGCAGCGAGGCCGCGATTATCGACGGCGCGGGAAACAACCATAGCGGAGGCAAGCCATTCGCATTGGTGGGCAGCCGGTTGAGCAACGGCGACCGCATTACCGAAACGCTGCGCAGTTCATGGGGCATTAACGTGGGGGATGGGCAACGCGTTGAGGGCCTGTTCGATCCGACATATGTGCCGCCGCTCGCGCCGCCCGCCTACAGACTGGCGGTACGTGGCGCGACAACAGCGCGCGGCGGTGTATTGCGCGAGCCTTCCGGCACGTGGGAAGTAGCGCCGCACTTGGGAAAGGCTGCCACGGTGGGCGACCTGATCCACTATCCGGACGGTTCAACCGCGCGCGTGACGAGCGGTCTGGGTTTGGCCGACGGGCCCGACTTCGCGCCGCTCGCATTCGTTGGCAGCGGACTCGATAACGGCGACACGATCACCGATAGCCCCGAGCGACAAGGCGTAGCGTCGTCAGTTGTATTTAGCCTCGTCACCCGCTCGTCCATGCCCCACTGAGGTAGCGCCCATGATCCGCTACTTTCTTGCCAAAGGCGACCGCGCCGGGGAAGCGGTGATTGTTGAAGGCCTCGACACAGTGACCTGTTCCAATCCGCCGCCGAGGGTTCATATCGCCACGCTCGATATGAAGACCTACTGTACGGCCTGCAAGCGTGAAGGGTACATCGCACCGCAAGGGCCGCGCTGGCCCGGTACCGGCCCGAACGGCAAACAGTGGGCATTGAGCGGGGATATCAATGTCTGCGGATGCAACCCGCCGCCGATCTTCTATGCGGAGCGCGGCATGCGGATGATTTTTACTGCAGGAGAGACTGCGGCGCTGAATGGGCGCAAATCTGATGCAGCCGTGCGGTCATTTGCTCGATCGGCTGCCGTACACGACGAGCAATTCACCTTGCTCGATGACTCCCGCCGCCCGCTCGCGAACATCCGCTACCGAATCGTTACCGACACTGGCCAGATTTTCACGGGCACCACGGACACGGCCGGGCAAACACATCGGATCGCCACCGACGTCTCGGCAACTCTGAAAATCTATACGACGGAACATTGAAGCAATGAAAAATTTTGATGTGAATGACGGCGGAGAATGGTTCCTCGTACACTCAGGTGCAGTCACCAACACCAATCCTGGATCGATGGTGGAAGTAACAATCAATACCGAAAAAATATGTCACAACATGACAAACAAGCAATTCCGGGAAATGGTATTGAGTAAGCGCGATCGAGCCATTTCTCTCGTCGACAAAAGAATCGAGGATTTGCAGCGCTGGTCGAACGCTGATAAGGCACGCGTATTACAGTGGTTCGGCAGAACCGATGAAGGCACCCGCATAACGCTATTAACAGGCCTGACTGCAATCGCTCGAGTACTAAAGGCACTCACAGGCTACAATTTCACGCGATGGGATAGCGAGCGATTCAAACATATTGGATGCGTTCCAAATCCGAACAAATCGGGCGTCGCTGCATCAGTGTGTTCGCCGGATACCGTAACTCATACGATCGCAATACATCCCGATTTTTGTACAATGCGAGACTTCTCATGGGAAAAAGATTCCGTAGTTTCCATTCTGATTCATGAGGTGAGTCATTTCGATGACACAATGGGAACCAAGGATCACAGATACTTCATGGAGGAGTGTTTGGCGTTTGGAGCCGAAAATCCGAATCAAGCAATCAACAATGCCGACAGTATTGCAGGATACGTCATTTACAATGCTTCAGTTTATTCTTGGCCTAAGTCTTCTCGCCTCCAATCCGGTATTCGCATGCATCGCCAGCGAGAACTTCGACGTCTACTTTTCGAGAGATAGCTCGCACATATCGAATTTGGAGATCGTCCGCATTGCAAAATGGGTAGCCGACCAAAAACTCAATTATGCAAATCACCTGACCAACGAAACGACACTGATCAGCGGCCATGCCGAGGAAAGTGAACCGGGAGCACTGGCCCTCGCGCAATCGAGATTGCAAACCGCGTATGCGCTGTTGGAGGAACTAGGTTTTTTACGCGGGACCATCAAGAAGAGCGCTCGCGTCTATGCGCATGGCGACGTGGACAATGGGCGGCGTGTGGAAATTTCCTTCCTGCCCGATTGCCCTAACAAGTGCTGCGACGGCAAGTAACATCATACTGCCGCCGATCACGGCGATGCGGTGGCACGTACGCATGCGGCGACCCGCCTGCCCCCCCGCCTGCAAGCCCCCTATGTCCTGCCGCCTGCAACCCCCAAAGAAAAAGCCACCGGCCCCGACGGACTGGTGGCTTTTTCGCACGAGGCACGAGACGGCAACGTTGTGCCGCCCCCCCGCTCCCCACGTCAAGACTGACTGCTTACTTGCCGCCGATACTCTTCAGCGGCTTCCACTCGCCCTTCTCGACCTTGTACATCGTGATGCCGCCGTTCTTCAGGTCGCCCTTCGCGTCGTACGCGACGTGGGTCGACGTGACGCCGGCCATGTCGGTCTTCGCGAGCACCGGCAGGTACTTCGCCGGATCGGTCGAATCGGCCTTCTTCATCGCGTTCAGCATCGCCATCGCGCCGTCGTACGCGTACGGCGAGTAGGTCTGCACGTCTTCGCCGAAGCGCTTCTTGTACTTCTCGGCGTACGACTTGCCGCCCGGCATTTCGTCGAGCGGGAGGCCGGCCAGCGATGCGATCGTGCCTTCGGCCGCGTTGCCCGCGATCTTCAGGAACGTCGGCGTCTTCACCATTTCGCCGCTCATCAGCGGTGCGGCCATGCCAAGCGCCTTCATCTGCTTGACCATCGGCGCTGCCTGCGAATCCGCGCCGCCGTAGTAGACGAGGTCCGGCTTCGCCGCCTTCAGCTTGGTCAGGATCGCCTTGAAGTCGACGGCCTTGTCGTTCGTGAACTCACGGTCGACGATCGTCGCGCCGCCGGCCTTCGCGGCCTTCTCGAACTGGTCGGCGAGACCCTGGCCGTAAGCCGTGCGGTCGTCGACGATCGCGATCTTCTTCATGCCGAGATCCTTCGACGCGAACGTGCCCGCCACCGAGCCCTGCTGCGTGTCGGACGTCATCATGCGGAAGGTCGTCTTGTAACCCTGCTGCGTGTATTCCGGCGCCGTCGCCATCGCGATTTCCGGAATGCCGGCGTTCGCGTAGATGCGCGAGGCCGGGATCGTCGTGCCCGAGTTGAAGTGGCCGAGCATGCCCTTGATGCCGTCGTCGACGAGCTTCTGCGCAACCGTCGTGCCGGTGCGCGGGTCAGCCTGGTCGTCCTGCGTCTCGAGCATGAACTTCACCGGCTTGCCGCCGATCTTCGGGTTCGTCGCGTTGAAGTCTTCCAGCGCGAGCGCGATCCCGTTCTGCATATCCTTGCCGTAGTGAGCCTGGGCGCCCGTCATCGGCCCTGCGTAACCGATCTTCACGTCGTCCGCATGGGCCGTCCCCGCCAGCGACATGACAGCGACGAACGTCGCGCCTGCCACCTTTTTCATCGTGTGTTGCATAGCATCTCCTTGGTACCAGGGTAAATGGAGCGGCTTCGGGATCGCCTTGCCGCTTCCTTTGTTTGATCCGAACGGCAAGGATGGTCAGCCGATCGTCATCAAATTCGCATTGCCGCCCGCCGCGGCCGTGTTCACGCTGACCGAGCGCTCGGTCAGCAGCCGCTCGAGCGCGTAGTCTTCCGCGTCGCCGTTCTCGAACGCGCCCGCCGACACGCCCTGCACCGACACGATCGGGCCCGGGCGCTGCGCGACGTCCTTCACGAGCGTCTGCAGTTCGTCGCTGTCGCCTTCGAACAGCACCGCGTCGAACGGCGCGTCGGGCTGCTTGCGCACGGCCGCATGCGCCTTCAGCGCAGCCGGCAGCGCCGCGACCAGCGCCTCGCCCGCCGCACCGGCGAACAACGCGCGGTTGCCCGTCGCCAGCACCGCCGCGAACTGCGCGCGCGCACCGCTCGGCGTCGCCGCGACGCACAGCACCGTGCCGCGCGGGCCGAGTGTATACGTGTTTCGCTCGCCCGTCGGGCCGGTCAGCACCGCGGTCGCGCCGGCCGGCACCTGCGCCAGATAGCCGTCGCAGCGCGCGGCCAGCGCCGGTTCGCGCTGCTCGATCAGCCAGTCGCGCAGCGTGGTGAGCGCCGCCGCCGGGTTGCCGCGCTGGTCGCCTTCGACCGCGCCGTCCGCGATCAGCATCTGCGCGAGCGAACGCGGCAGGCCCGACGGACGCGTCGCGAGCAGGCGCTGCAGGTACAGCGCGCCGCCGGCCTTCGGGCCCGTGCCCGACAGCCCTTCGCCGCCGAACGGCTGCACGCCGACCACCGCGCCGATCACGTTGCGGTTCACGTAGATGTTGCCGACGTGCGCGTTCGAGATCACGTGCGCGATCGTCTCGTCGATCCGCGTATGGATGCCGAGCGTCAGCCCGTAACCGGTCGCGCGGATCTGCTCGAGCAGCTTGTCGAGCTGATTGCGGCGGTAGCGCACGACGTGCAGCACGGGGCCGAACACCTCACGCTTGAGCTCGTCGATGCTGCCGATCTCGATCAGCGTCGGCGGCACGAACGTACCGTGCGCGCAGGCTTCCGGCGCCGGCAGCTGCGTGACCGTGTGGCCCTTGTCCGTCATCGTCGCGACGTGCGTGTCGATCGTCTGCTTCGCTTCGGCGTCGATCACCGGGCCGACGTCGGTCGACAGACGGTCCGGATTGCCGAGCGCCAGCTCGTGCATCGCGCCCTTGAGCATCGTCAGCGTGCGGTCCGCGACGTCGTCCTGCAGACACAGAACGCGCAGCGCCGAACACCGTTGACCGGCCGAGTCGAACGACGACTGCAGCACGTCCGCGACCACCTGCTCCGCGAGCGCCGACGAGTCGACGATCATCGCGTTCTGGCCGCCCGTTTCCGCGATCAGCGGAATCGGCTTGCCGTCCGGGTCGAGGCGCGCGGACAGCGTCTTGTTGATCAGGCGCGCGACTTCGGTCGAGCCGGTGAACATCACAGCGCGCGTGCGCGGGTCGGCGACCAGCGCCGCGCCGACGGTCTCGCCGGTGCCCGGCAGCAACTGCACCGCGCCGGCCGGCACGCCGGCCTCGCGCAGCAGGCGCACGGCTTGTGCTGCGATCAGCGGCGTCTGTTCGGCCGGCTTCGCGAGCACCGTGTTGCCGGCTGCCAGTGCAGCGGCCACCTGGCCCATGAAGATCGCGAGCGGGAAGTTCCACGGGCTGATGCAGACCACGGGGCCGAGCGGACGGTGCGTGTCGTTCGAGAATTCGTCGCGGATCTGCGCCGCGTAGTAGCGCAGGAAGTCGACGGCTTCGCGGATTTCGGCGATCGCGTTCGGCAGCGACTTGCCGGCCTCGCGCACGATCAGGCCCATCAGCGTGTGCATCTGCGCTTCGAGCAGGTCGGCCGCGCGCACCAGGCAGTCGGCGCGCGCATCGACCGGCGTCGCCTGCCAGATCGGCGCGGCAGCCACCGCATGCGCGAGCGCCGCGCTCACGTGTTCGGCCGTCGCTTCGCTGACCGTGCCGACCACGTCGCGCAGGTCGGCCGGGTTGCGCACGTCGCGCGCCGGTGCGTCGGCGAGCGCGTCGTCGGCGAGCATCGGCGCCGCGCGCCACGGATGATGCGCGCTCGCGAGCAGCGCGGACGACAGCGACGCGAGGCGGTGTTCGTTCGACAGGTCGAGGCCCATCGAATTGGGACGCTCGTCGCCGTACAGGTGGCGCGGCAGCGGAATCTTCGCGTGCGGCGCGCCGAGCGGCACGACCTTCGACGCCTCGTCGACCGGATCGGCGACCAGTTCCTTCACCGACACGGTCTTGTCGGCGATGCGGTTCACGAACGACGTGTTCGCGCCGTTCTCCAGCAGGCGGCGCACCAGGTACGCGAGCAGCGTTTCATGCGTGCCGACCGGCGCGTACACGCGGCACGGACGGTTCAGCTTGTCGCGGCCCGTGACTTCCTCGTACAGCGGCTCGCCCATCCCGTGCAGGCACTGGAATTCGTACTGGCCCGGGTAGTAGTTGTGGCCGGCCAGGTGATAGATCGCGGCCAGCGTGTACGCGTTGTGCGTCGCGAACTGCGGGTAGACGGCGTCCGGCGCCGCGAGCAGCTTCTTCGCGCACGCGAGGTACGACACGTCCGTGTAGATCTTGCGCGTGTAGACCGGATAGCCTTCGAGGCCGTCGACCTGCGCGCGCTTGATTTCGCTGTCCCAGTACGCGCCCTTGACCAGGCGGATCATCAGGCGGTGACGGCTGCGGCGCGCGAGGTCGATCAGGTAGTCGATCACGAACGGGCAACGCTTCTGGTAGCCCTGCACGACGAAGCCGATGCCGTTCCAGCCCGCGAGATCCGGATCGAAGCACAGCGCCTCGAGCAGGTCGAGCGACAGTTCGAGACGGTCGGCTTCTTCCGCGTCGATGTTCAGGCCGATGTCGTAGCGGCGCGCGAGCAGCGCCAGCGCGCGCACGCGCGGCAGCAGTTCGCTCATCGTGCGGTCCTGCTGCGAGCGCGCGTAGCGCGCGTGCAGCGCCGACAGCTTGATCGAGATGCCCGGGCCTTCGTAGATGCCGCGGCCGCCGGCCGCCTTGCCGATCGCGTGGATCGCCTGCTCGTACGATGCGTAGTAGCGCTGCGCGTCCTCTTCGGTCGTCGCCGCTTCGCCGAGCATGTCGTACGAGTAGCGGAAGCCGCGCGCTTCGTACTTGCGGCTGTTCGCGAGCGCCTCGGAAATCGTCTCGCCGGTGACGAACTGCTCGCCCATCAGGCGCATCGCCATGTCGACGCCCTTGCGGATCAGCGGCTCGCCGCCGCGGCCGATCAGGCGCGTGAGCGCCGACGACAGGCCCGCTTCGCTGTTGGTCGTCACGAGCTTGCCGGTGATCATCAGCCCCCAGGTCGCCGCGTTCACGAACAGCGACGGCGCGTGGCCGACGTGCGAGCGCCAGTCGCCCTTGCTGATCTTGTCGCGGATCAGCGCGTCGCGCGTCGCGCGGTCGGGGATGCGCAGCAGCGCTTCGGCGAGACACATCAGCGCGACGCCTTCCTGGCTCGACAGCGAGAACTCGTGGATCAGCCCTTCGACGCCGCCGCCCGAGTTCTTCTCGCGCAGCGCCTCGACGAGCGTCGTCGCGAGCGCCTGCGCGTCGGCCTGCAGGTTAGCCGGCAGGCGCGCCTGGCCCAGCAGGAACGGCACGCATTCCGGCTCGGGGCGGCGATACGCGGCCGTGATCGCCGCGCGCAGCACCGATTGCGGCTGCACGTTCTGCGCGAACTCGAGGAACGGATGCGGCGAGTTGTCGTCGTCGCTGTCCGTCGCCTGACCGTCGGCGAGCTCCGTCACGCCGCTGTGGCCCGACAGCTCGGGCGGCAACTGGCCGTGCTCGATCCGCTCGAGATACGCGAAGATCGCCTGCTTGATCAGCCAGTGGGGAGTGCGCTCGAGACGCGCGGCCGCGTCTTTCAGGCGCGAGCGGAGAAGGTCGTCGACTTTGACGCCGAGAGTCGTGCTTGCCATGGTGGGTTCGTGCGCCGGTGCGGGCCCGGCAATGTGGTGTGAGAGGATGCGCGAAATCCTACGGCACGCAATAAAAAGGTGCAACCGAATTGCGAGATTGGTTGCACCCACAAGTTAGCCAATATAATCAGCCACTTAGATCGTTGCAACCTAGGGGTTGCCCGTGGTCGGCGGATCGGTGTTTTCCCTGATCGGGCCGATTTGAGGCGCGTGGGCAACCCGCGGGGTGAAGGGCGGAGAGGAAAAACGGTTGCACTGGGCGGCCGGGCGGGCGCCGCAAGCGGGTGTGGAAAGGGCCTCGACGACGGGCCCGGGTGTCATAGGGCGTCACATGGTGGCGCGCGGAACGACGGCCGCGGCCGTTGCGCTCGATTCAGATATCGAGCGGGTCGACCTCGAGGCTCCACCGATGGACGCCCTTCAGCGCGCGCAGCTCCGGCTGCCACGCGCGCAGCGCATGCTGCAGTGCCGCCCGCGACGCGCTTTCGAGCAGCAGCTGCGCGCGGTGGACGTTCGCGACCTTCACGATCGTCATCGGCACCGCGTCGTATACGGTCACCCGATCGGCGCCCGGCAGCCCCGGCAGCGCGGCGGCGGCCTGCAGCAGGAACGCGAGCGCCGCGTCGAGCGTGCGTCCTTCGGCGCGCAGCAGCGCCTGGTAGACGAACGGCGGCAGGTGCGCGTCGCGGCGCTCGCCGAGCGTCGAATTCGCAAAGCCGACGTAATCCTGCCGCCCGAGCGCGTGATACAGCGCGTGACGCGGATAGCGCGTCTGCACGAGCACCTCGCCGGGCAGCCCGGCGCGCCCCGCGCGGCCGCTCACCTGCATCAGTTGCGCGAACAGCCGCTCGCTCGCGCGGAAGTCGTGCGAGAACAGCGCGGTGTCCGCATTGAGCACGCCGACGAGCGACACGCGCTGGAAGTCGTGCCCCTTCGCGATCATCTGCGTGCCGACCAGGATGTCGACTTCACCGGCGTGCACGTCCGAGAACAACGCCTGCGCGCTGCCCTTGCGTCGTGTGCTGTCCGCGTCGATCCGCAGGATCCGCGCGCCCGTCACGGCCTCGGCGAGCGCCTCCTCGATGCGCTGCGTGCCGCGCCCGAGCGGCGCGATGTCGACGTTCCCGCATTCCGGGCACGAGCGCGGAATACGCGCTTCCCAGCCGCAGTGATGGCAGCGCAGCGCATGCTCGGGCTTGTGCAGCACGACGTACGCGCTGCAGCGCGGGCAACCGGCGACCCAGCCGCACGCGTCGCACGCGAGCTGGGGCGCGTAACCGCGCCGGTTCAGGAACACGAGGCTCTGTTCGCCGCGCTCGAGCCGCGCCTTCAGCGCCGCGACGAGCGGCCCCGACAGCCCGCCCAGCGACGCGCGCCCGCGCCGCCGCTCCTCTTCGAGATCGATCAGCCGCACGGTGGGCAGCGTCGCGTCGGCCACCGCGCGGCGCGACAGCGTGAGCCGCGTGTAGCGCCCCTGCTCGGCTTGCCACCAGCTTTCGAGCGACGGCGTCGCCGAGCCGAGCACGACCGGAATGCCGAGATGCTTCGCGCGCCATACCGCGAGATCGCGCGCCGAATAGCGCAACCCTTCCTGCTGCTTGTACGCGGGCTCGTGTTCCTCGTCGACGACGATCAGCGCGAGCGTCGGCAGCGACGCGAGCACCGCGAGCCGCGTACCGAGCACGATCCGCGCGCGGCCCGTGTGCGCGGCGAGCCAGTTGCGCGCGCGTTCGCCCTCGGCGAGCCCGCTGTGCAACGTGACGATCGCGTCGTCCGCGAGCGTGCCCGCGAAGCGCGCGCGAAACGCGGCCTCGAACTGCGGCGTCAGGTTGATTTCGGGCACGAGCACGAGCGCCTGCGCGTCGGGCCGCGCGTCGAGCAGCGCGGCCAGCGCATGCAGATAGACCTCGGTCTTGCCGCTACCCGTCACGCCATGCAGCAGGAACGGCGCGAAACCCTGCGCGGCGCGGATCGCATCGAGCGCCTCGGCTTGCTGGTCGGTGAGCGCCGGCGGCACAGCTCGTCCACTGGTTGTCGACAGGTTATCCACAGCTTTGGGCACAGGCGCATCGGCCCAGCCGATCTCCTCGATCGCCACCCAGCCGCGTGCCGCCCAGTCGTCGAGCGTGGCGGCCGCCTTCGGATGCAACGCACGCACGTCGGGCAAGGTCAGCGAATCGGTGTCGGCGAGTGCCTGCGCGAGCCGCCGCAGCGCGGCCCCGCGCGCGGGCAGTGCGTCGGGAAGCGCGGCGCGGCCGGCTTCGCTCAGCCGGTAGCGCACTTCCGGCGCCAGCAGCCGCCCCCAGCGCTGCGCATCGCGCAACGCCTGCGGCAACGCCGGCAGCGCGACTTCGCCGCGGCCGCGCTGGTAGTAATCGGCCGCGAACGACACGAGCGCGAGCCAGTCGGGCGCCAGCGGCGGCAGTTCGGTACAGATTGCGTCGATCGCGCGCAACCGGGACGGCGGCACGTCGGTGTGAGTCGTCACTTCGCAGACGAGCCCGACGACCTGCCGCTTGCCGAACGGCACCTGGACGAGCGTGCCGGGCTCGGGCGCCGGCTGGACGTCGCAGCGGTAGTCGAACAGGGTGGCGAGCGGGTGGTCGAGCGCGACGCGCAGGTAGGTATCGGCCATCAGCGCGCTCCGGCGGCGGTTCGCGACGCGCGAACGGCCGGCGCCCACGTTCGCGTCAAGGTGGCGAACTTAAAGTAAAACTTCAGATTCGGCGCTAAGTTTTGGATTCGCATTAGGAATCGCCGTATACCCTGAACTGCCTGTGGATAACTTTGTTGAGAACTCGCCGTTCAACAGCCGCAAAGCGCGTGGGGCCGTGCTTTCCGCCGATTTGGCCCGCCCGCTGCCGCATCCCGCGAAGCCTTATTCCATAAGGCTGCTATTCAAATTCCCAAACCATAGCGAGACAATTCGACCGATACAGGGCTCTACCGCGCTGCAACGTGGAAAATGTGCATAAGTCAAGTCTTGACAAGCGATGAATCGGCAACCGGTGCGGGCTTGCGCCCTGTTTAGTGCCGACCGCGAAACGCTGTCACGCCGCAGTGCAGCATGACGGCGCTTGCGCTCAGACGGCCGCTCCGCTAAGGATCTTGCGGCTGTGGCTATGCACTTCGTCGACGAGTTCGGCGACGTGATCCGGCGACGTGAACTGCGAAATACCGTGGCCGAGGTTGAATACGTGGCCCGGATGATTGCCGTAGCTGTCGAGTACCGCGCGCGCCTGCTCGCGCACCGCGGCCGGCGGTGCAAACAGGATCGTCGGGTCGAGGTTGCCCTGCAGCGCGACGCGCCCCGCGACGCGCTCGCGCGCGGCGCCGAGGTTCACCGTCCAGTCGAGCCCGACCGCGTCGACGCCGGTCGCCGCGATTTCCTCTAGCCACAGGCCGCCGCCCTTCGTGAACGTGATCACCGGCACGCGCTCGCCGTCGTGCTCGCGCTTGAGCTGGCTGACGACGCGGCGGATGTAGTCGAGCGAGAAGCGCTGGTACGCGCCGTCCGCCAGCGCACCGCCCCACGTATCGAAGATCATCACGGCCTGCGCGCCGGCTTCGATCTGCGCGTTCAGGTACGCGGCCACGGCTTGCGCGTTCACGTCGAGGATCCGGTGCATCAGGTCGGGGCGCGAATACGCCATCGACTTCACCGTGCGGAAATCGTCCGACCCGCCGCCTTCGACCATGTAGCACGCGAGCGTCCACGGGCTGCCCGAGAAGCCGATCAGCGGCACGCGCTGGCGGCCCTGGCCGTCGGTCAGCGCGCGGCGGATCTCGCGCACGGCGCCCGTCACGTAGCCGAGCGTCGCTTCGATGTCCGGCACCGCGAGCTTCGCGACGTCGGCCTCGGTGCGCACCGGATGCGCGAACTTCGGCCCTTCGCCGACCTGGAAGTCGAGGCCGAGACCCATTGCGTCGGGAATCGTCAGGATGTCCGAGAACAGGATCGCGGCGTCGAGCGGGAAGCGCTCGAGCGGCTGCAGCGTCACCTCGGTCGCGTAGTCGGGATTCTTCGCGAGGCCGAGGAAGCTGCCGGCGCGTGCGCGCGTCGCGTTGTATTCGGGTAGGTAGCGGCCCGCCTGGCGCATCAGCCAGATCGGCGTGTAGTCGGTCGGCTCGCGCAGAAGCGCACGCAGGAAGGTGTCGTTGAGCAGGTTATGGGCCACGGTAGGAGCGACGATGCGAAGGCAAAGCGGCATTTTACCGGAGCGGGGCCGTGCCGCTGCGTATGCCGATGCGATGGCGGCCATATGACGCGCGCGAGGGCTCCGTTATGATCGGACGCTGATATCAATCCGAACGAAGGAGGAGACCGATGAAGACATTCGCCCCGCTGGCCGCGCTCGCCGCAGCCACCCTGCTTTGCTGCGCCGCCGCGCACGCTCAGACCGCCGCAGCCGCGTCCCCGGTCGCCGGCGCCAACGCCGGCTCGCGCCTCGACGACGTGCTCGCCCGCGGCACGCTGCGCGTGTGCACGACAGGCGACTACAAGCCGTATTCGTACTACCGCACGGACGGCCGTTTCGAGGGCATCGACATCGACATGGCCGAATCGCTCGCGAAATCGCTCGGCGTGAAGGCCGACTTCGTGAAGACGAGCTGGTCGAACCTCACCAACGACTTCGTCGCGAAGTGTGATATCGCGGTGGGCGGCGTATCGACCACGCTCGAGCGCCAGAAGCGCGTGTTCTTCACGCAGCCATACGTGGTCGACGGCAAGACGGCGATCGCGCGCTGCGCGGATGCAGACAAGTACCAGACCGTCGCGCAGATCGACCGGCCCGAGACCCGCGTGATCGTGAACCCGGGCGGCACCAACGAGCGCTTTGCGAAGCAGTTCTTCACGCATGCGAACCTCACCGTCTACCCTGACAACGTGACGATCTTCAAGCAGATCCTCGCGGGCAAGGCGGACGTGATGGTGACGGACGCGTCCGAGACGATGCTGCAGCAAAAGCTGAATCCGGGCCTCTGCTCGGTGCATCCGGACAAGCCGTTCCAGTTCGGCGAGAAGGCGTACATGGTGCCGCGCGGCGACGTCGCGTTCCAGCAGTACGTCGACCAGTGGCTGCACCTCGCGCTGTCGAGCGGCGAGTATCAGGCGATTTCCGACAAGTGGCTGAAATAAGCGCGATCGCGCACGGCAACGGCCGCCGATAACGCGCACCGACCCCGCGTCCCTCTCATCGAATGCGAAGCGCCGTTACATCTCGGCGCGGGACGCGGCGGTCGCAAAACCGTGAAACTGGCCGAATGGCCGACTATCGCCGCCGCCGATCACGTTTCAAAATCTTTCCGACGAATGAATCGTCATACGCGGTAGCTGTCATGCGATGCACGTTCGGTCGTGTAAATCGGCAATTCGCTGATGCCGATACGCATGAAAAACGCATTGCGCGCACACGATGAAAACTCTGCGGAAAGGATAAGTAAATATGACCATTTTCAGGATCCCGAAAACAGCAAAAAATCCCGGAAAGCCTTATCTGGCGGGCGTTACAACCTGAAACACTTTGTTACCGCGAGGGGTCATTAATTCGCCCACAATGGGCCTCAACGGTTTCAACACGGATGCGGTCTCGTGTGCCAAGTGTGAGCGGACGCGAAGCGCTGCGAGCCAGTCGGTCACGTACCGAAGCCCTTCCGAGGGGCATCCCTGTTGGAGTCGTTTCCGGCCCCCGCCGGACACGGTTTCATCTTTGGTCTCCTCGCGCTAACCCCGTAGCGTGTGGTTTTTAGCGGGCTAATAAGCCCGCTTTTTTTCGTCCATCGAAAACGCAGCGGCCCGCATCGGGCGGCCCGAAGGCCGCCGCGCTTTTCCGCCTCCGGGCCGCCCGTCGTTTCAAGCGGTCTTCTGCACGTCGAGCTTGAGTTCCTCGATCATCCGTTCGCGCATCACGAACTTCTGCACCTTGCCCGTCACCGTCATCGGCAGCTCGTCGACGAAGCGGATGTAGCGCGGAATCTTGTAGTGCGCGATCTGGCCATTGCAGAACGCGCGCACGTCGTCCTCCGACATCTGCTCGTCCGCACGCAACACGATCCACGCGCACAGCTCCTCGCCGTACTTCGCATCGGGCACGCCGAACACCTGCGCGCTCTGAATCTTCGGATGCCTGAACAGGAATTCCTCGATCTCGCGCGGGTACACGTTCTCGCCGCCGCGGATCACCATGTCCTTCAGCCGGCCCACGATGTTGCAGTAGCCATCCGCATCGAGCGTCGCGAGGTCGCCCGTGTGCATCCAGCCGTCGACCAGCACCTCGCGCGTCTTCGCGTCGTCGTCCCAGTAGCCGAGCATCACCGAATAGCCCTTCGTGCACAGCTCGCCCGTCGCGCCGACCGGCACGATGCGCCCTTCCGGATCGACGATCTTCACTTCCAGATGCGGCTGAATGCGGCCGACCGTCGTCGTGCGCTTCTCGAGCGGATCGTCGGTCGAGCTCTGGAACGACACGGGGCTCGTCTCCGTCATCCCGTACGCGATGGTGATTTCCGACAGATGCATCTGCGACACGACGCGCTTCATCGTCTCGATCGGGCACGGCGAGCCGGCCATGATCCCGGTGCGCAGCGTCGACAGGTCGAATTTCGCGAATTCCGGATGATCGAGTTCCGCGATGAACATCGTCGGCACGCCATGCAGCGCGGTGCAGCGTTCGTCGGCGACGGCCGCGAGCGTCGCGACCGGGTCGAACGCCTCGCCGGGGAACACCATCGCCGCGCCCGTCGATACGCACGCGAGCACGGCCAGCACCATCCCGAAGCAGTGATACAGCGGCACCGGGATGCACAGCGCGTCCTGCTCGCTGAACCGCATCGCCATCGCGATGAAGCGCGCGTTGTTGACGACGTTGCGGTGCGTGAGCGTCGCGCCCTTCGGGCTGCCGGTCGTGCCGCTCGTGAACTGGATGTTGATCGGGTCGGTGGCCGCGAGCGTCGCGCCGATCGCATCGAGCCGCGCGACGTCGAGCGTGTCGCGGCCGCGCGCGATCACGTCCGCGAAGCGGAACATGCCGGCCGGCGCGACTTCTCCCATCGACACGACCGTGCGCAAGCTGGGCACGCGCGCCGCCCGCAGGTCGCCCGGCGTCGCGCTCGCGAGCTCCGGCGCGATGGTCTGCAACATCTCGACGTAGGCCGACGTCTTGAAGCGCTCGGCCGCGATCACGGCCTTACAGCCGACCTTGTTCAGCGCGTACTCGAGTTCCGCGAGCCGGTAGGCCGGATTGATGTTGACGAGGACCGCGCCGATGCGCGCGGTCGCGAATTGCGTGAGCAGCCATTCGCTGCGGTTCGGCGACCAGATGCCGACGCAATCGCCCTTCACGATCCCGAGCGCAGCCAGGCCGGCCGCGAGCACGTCGACCTCGTGCACGAACGCGCGCCAGGTCCAGCGCACCTGTTGTTCGCGGAACACGACGGCCGGACGATCGGGAAAGCGGCCGGCCGTGTCGAGCAGGAACCGGCTGACCGTCGCTTCGGATAGCGGCACGTCGGTCGCGCCGCGCACGTACGACAGTCCGTTTTCGGGCGCGATCAGCGCCCCCACGTCAAGGTCTGCTGCCATCGATGTCTCCGTCCGTTTTTGTCTGATCGGCCCGGCACGCGGCTCACGCGCGCCTGCTCCGCCGCGATCGCGGCGGACCGCCTCTGCACGCATGATGCCGCGCGCCGCTGACGACACTCTGACATCAAATCACGGCGGACGGACGAAATAGCACGACCGGACGATACGATCCGGCCCGCAAAAAACAGACGAAAACGAAGGACGAAAAAAAAGCAGCCCGAAGGCTGCTTCCTTTCGCGGGATACGCGCGCGCGGCTTAGTGCCGGCTGCGAATCTTCGCGAGGCGCTGGATCGCCTCGAGCTGCGCCATCGCGGTCGCGAGCTCGGATTGCGCCTTTGCGAGGTCGAGGTCCGACTTCGCGTTCTGCAGCGTTTCCTCGGCACGCTTGCGCGCTTCCTCGGCTTTCGCCGCATCGAGGTCCTTGCCGCGGATCGCGGTGTCGGCGAGCACCGTCACGGCGCCCGGCTGCACTTCGAGAATGCCGCCCGCGACGAACACGAATTCGTCGTTGCCGCCCTCGACTTCGATGCGCACCGCACCCGGACGAATCCGCGTGATCAGCGGCGTGTGACCCGGCAGAATGCCCAGCTCACCCGTTTCGCCCGGCAGCGCGACGAATTTCGCCTCGCCCGAGAAGATCTGCTCTTCCGCGCTGACGACGTCTACTTTGATGGTTGCCATATGAACTCCTGTCGATCGGAGTGAGCGCTTCAGCGCTTACTCCGATCCCATGCCGTGGTTGGCCTGAATTAGCGCTTTAGCGCTTACTCGGGCCCCATGGCGGTCGGCAGAAGTGAGCGCTTCAGCGCTCCCTTCCATCCCACATGACCCTTACTGGATCTTCTTGGCCTTTTCGAAGGCTTCGTCGATCGTGCCGACCATGTAGAACGCCTGTTCCGGCAGGTGGTCGCACTCGCCGTCGACGATCATCTTGAAGCCACGGATCGTTTCCTTCAGCGGCACGTACTTGCCCGGCGAACCCGTGAACACTTCAGCGACGTGGAACGGCTGCGACAGGAAACGCTGGATCTTACGCGCACGTGCGACCGACAGCTTGTCTTCCGGCGACAGTTCGTCCATGCCCAGAATCGCGATGATGTCGCGCAGTTCCTTGTAGCGCTGCAGCGTCTGCTGAACGCGACGGGTGATCGAGTAGTGCTCTTCACCGATCACGTTCGGGTCGATCTGGCGCGACGTCGAGTCGAGCGGGTCGACCGCCGGGTAGATACCCAGCGAAGCGATGTCACGCGACAGAACGACGGTTGCGTCCAGGTGGCCGAAGGTCGTGGCCGGCGACGGGTCGGTCAAGTCATCCGCAGGGACGTACACGGCCTGAACCGACGTAATCGAGCCCTTCTTGGTCGACGTGATGCGTTCCTGCAGCTTGCCCATTTCTTCAGCCAGCGTCGGCTGATAGCCCACTGCCGACGGCATACGGCCGAGCAGTGCCGACACTTCGGTACCGGCCAGCGTGAAACGGTAGATGTTGTCGACGAAGAACAGCACGTCGAGGCCTTCGTCACGGAAGTGCTCGGCCATCGTCAGGCCGGTCAGCGCGACGCGCAGACGGTTGCCCGGCGGCTCGTTCATCTGGCCGTACACCAGCGCGACCTTGTCGAGAACGTTCGAGTCCTTCATTTCGTGGTAGAAGTCGTTCCCTTCACGGGTACGCTCGCCCACGCCCGCGAACACGGAGTAACCGCCGTGTTCCTTCGCGATGTTGTTGATGAGCTCCATCATGTTGACGGTCTTGCCCACGCCAGCACCGCCGAACAGGCCAACCTTGCCGCCCTTCGCGAACGGGCAGATCAGGTCGATGACCTTGATACCCGTTTCGAGCAGTTCGGTCGACGGCGACAGTTCGTCGAACGCCGGAGCCTTCTGGTGGATCGAACGCGTCACTTCGCTTTCGATCGGGCCAGCTTCGTCGATCGGACGGCCAAGCACGTCCATGATTCGGCCGAGGGTCGGCTTGCCGACCGGCACCGAGATCGGTTTTGCCGTGTTCTTCACGGTCAGGCCGCGGCGCAGGCCGTCGGATGCACCCAGACAAATGGTACGGACCACGCCGTCACCCAGCTGCTGCTGGACTTCGAGCGTCAGTTCCGAGCCATCGAGAATGAGCGCGTCGTAGATCTTCGGCATGCTCTCGCGCGGGAATTCCACGTCGATAACGGCGCCGATGCACTGTACGATCTTGCCTTCTACCAAAGCAGCAGTACTCATCGCTTTTCCTTTAAATACCTGATTCTTTACTCGCGCAAAGGCGCAGTTGTCGTCCCGGGCGCGCGCTTAAACAGCGGCTGCGCCGCCGACGATCTCCGACAGTTCTTTCGTAATCGCGGCCTGGCGGCTCTTGTTGTATACGAGCTGCAGTTCGCTGATCACCGTCTTCGCGTTGTCGGACGCGGCCTTCATCGCGACCATCCGCGCCGATTGCTCGGACGCCATGTTCTCCGCGACAGCCTGGTAAACCAGCGCCTCGACGTAACGCACGAGCAGTTCGTCGACGACTGCCTGCGCGTCCGGCTCGTAGATGTAATCCCACGACGTGGCCGGCGTACCGTCATCGGCCTCGAAGTGCTCCGACGACAGCGGCAGCAACTGCTCGATCACGGCTTCCTGCTTCATCGTGTTGACGAAGCGCGTGTAAGCGATATAAACCGCCGACAGCTTGCCTTCCGAGTACAGGTCGAGCTGCGTCTTCACGGCGCCGATCAGCTTGTCCAGATGCGGGGTGTCGCCGAGGTGCACGACCTGCGACATCACCTTCGCGCCGAAGCGGTTCAGGAACCCGAGGCCCTTGCTACCGATCGCGGTGGCTTCGACCTTCTGGCCCTTCTCTTCCAGCTCCTTGAACTTCTGCACCGTCGCACGCAGCACGTTGGTGTTCAGACCACCGCACAGACCCTTGTCCGTCGTGACAAGGATGATGCCGGCCGTCGTCGCGCCGTCGTTCGCCACCATGAACGGGTGGCGGTACTCCGGGTTCGCACGGCTCATGTGCGCGGCGATGGCTCGGACCTTGTCCGCGTACGGACGAGCGGCGCGCATGCGTTCCTGCGCGCGGCGCATCTTCGATGCGGCCACCATCTCCATCGCCTTCGTGATCTTGCGCGTGTTTTGCACGCTCTTGATCTTGCCGCGAATTTCCTTCATTCCAGCCATAGCTTGCTCCTTGACCGAAGCGGCGCGGGCGCATCAGCACCCGCGCGGCCTCAGTGTGTCACTCGCGGATCAATAGGCACCCGACTTCTTGAAGGACTCGATCGCCGCGCGCAGCGCGCCTTCGTCGTCCTTCGAGAGATCCTTGGTGTCTTCGATGCGCTTGATGAGGTCAGCGTGGCTGGTCTTCAGGTTGTCGCGCAGGCCCTTCTCGAACGGCAGCACTTGCTTCACGTCGAGATCGTCGAGGTAGCCGTTGTTCGCGGCGTACAGCGACACGGCCAGTTCCCACACCTGCAGCGGCTGGTACTGCGGCTGCTTCAGCAGTTCCGTCACGCGGCGGCCGCGCTCGAGCTGCTTGCGGGTCGCTTCGTCGAGGTCCGATGCGAACTGCGCGAATGCGGCCAGTTCACGGTACTGCGCGAGGTCGGTACGGATACCGCCCGACAGCTTCTTCACGACCTTCGTCTGAGCGGCGCCACCGACTCGCGACACCGACACGCCGGCGTTGATTGCCGGGCGGATGCCTGCGTTGAACAGGTCGGTTTCCAGGAAGATCTGGCCGTCGGTAATCGAGATCACGTTCGTCGGAACGAACGCGGTCACGTCGCCAGCCTGCGTTTCGATGACCGGGAGTGCCGTCAGCGAGCCGCTCTTGCCCTTCACTTCGCCGTTCGTGAACTTCTCGACGTACTCTTCCGACACGCGAGCAGCACGCTCGAGCAGACGCGAGTGCAGATAGAACACGTCACCCGGGTAGGCTTCACGGCCCGGCGGGCGGCGCAGCAGCAGCGAGATCTGACGGTATGCCCAAGCCTGCTTGGTCAAGTCGTCATAGATGATCAGCGCGTCTTGACCGCGGTCGCGGAAGTATTCGCCCATCGTGCAGCCGGCGTACGGTGCGAGGTATTGCATCGCGGCCGAATCCGAAGCCGAAGCGGCGACGACGATCGTGTATTCCATCGCGCCCGTTTCTTCGAGCTTGCGCACCACGTTCATGATCGACGAAGCCTTCTGGCCGATCGCGACGTAGATACAGACCAGGTCCTTGCCCTTCTGGTTGATGATCGCGTCGATCGCCACCGCGGTCTTGCC
Source organism: Burkholderia sp. SIMBA_051 (assembly GCF_046534915.1). Lineage (NCBI taxonomy): Bacteria > Pseudomonadati > Pseudomonadota > Betaproteobacteria > Burkholderiales > Burkholderiaceae > Burkholderia > Burkholderia sp. SIMBA_051. The sequence continues at coordinate 128,829 of NZ_JAWRXS010000014.1, forward strand.
GCACTGACGGTCGCCGATGATCAGCTCACGCTGGCCACGGCCGATCGGCACCATCGCGTCGATCGACTTGATGCCCGTCTGCACCGGCTGCGACACCGACTTACGCCAGATCACGCCCGGAGCGATCTTTTCGATCGCGTCGGTCAGCTTCGCGTTGACCGGACCCTTGCCGTCGATCGGGTTGCCGAGCGCGTCGACCACGCGGCCGACGAGTTCCGGACCGACCGGGACTTCGAGAATGCGGCCCGTCGTCTTGACGACGTCGCCTTCCGAGATGTGTTCGTATTCGCCGAGAATCACAGCGCCGACCGAGTCGCGCTCGAGGTTCAGCGCGAGGCCGAACGTGTTGCCCGGAAACTCGAGCATTTCGCCCTGCATCACGTCCGACAGGCCGTGGATGCGCACGATACCGTCGGTCACGGAGATCACGGTGCCCTGGTTGCGAACGTCTGCGCTCGCTTCAAGGCCCTGGATCCGGCTCTTGATCAGCTCGCTGATCTCAGAGGGATTGAGTTGCATTATTCGCTCCTGATAGTCAATTCTGTTGCGTGCCGGCGTGGCGCTCAGGCGGTCAAGGCAGCCTGCATCGATGCGAGGCGCGCGCGAACCGAGGTGTCGAGCACTTCGTCGCCGACCGTCACGCGCACGCCGCCGATCAGCGACGAATCGACTTCGACCGTCGGCTTCAGCTTGCGCTTGAACTTGCGTTCGAGGCCAGAGACGAGACTTTCGAGATCCGCGCCGTTCAGCGGGAACGCGCTCACGATCTCGGCGTCGGCTGCACCTTCACGTTCGTTCTTGAGCGCCTCGAACTGCTCGGCGATTTCCGGCAGCAGCGCGATACGATGATTGTCGACCAGCATCTGCACGAAGTTCTTCGCTTCCGCGCCGGCCGCGACCGGCGACTTCACCGCAGCAAGCAGCAGCTCGACCACTTGCGTGCGCGTCACCTTCGGGCTCGACGCGACCGACAGCACTTCCGGCAGACGCGCAACCTGGGCCAGCTCTTGCACGAGCGTGGACCAGGCGGCGATGTCACCTCCCTCGGCCACGCGGAACAGCGCTTCTGCGTAAGGGCGGGCGATGGTTGCAAGTTCGGCCATGATCAGAGCTCGGCTTTCAGTTGATTCAGCAGTTGGGCGTGGGCCGTTTGATCGACTTCGCGCTTCAGGATCTGCTCGGCGCCCTTCACGGCCAGCGAGGCGACTTCGCCACGCAGCGCTTCGCGCGCCTTCACGATTTGCTGTTCTGCTTCCGCTTTCGCCTGGGCGACGATGCGGGCGGCTTCAGCCTGGGCGTTGGCCTTGATTTCCTCGGCGACCGCCTGGGCACGCTTTTCAGCGTCGGCGATGCGCTGCTGGCCGTCGTTGCGGGCCTGCGCGAGTTCCTGGTCCACGCGCTTGTGCGCTGCGTCGAGTTCCGCCTTGCCCTTCTCCGCGGCGGCGAGGCCGTCGGCGATCTTCTTCGAACGTTCGTCGAGGGCGTTGATCAACGGCGGCCACACGAATTTCATCGTGAACCACGCGAGGACCAGGAACACGACCATTTGCGCAAACAGAGTTGCGTTGAGATTCACGGTGTTTCCTTATCTGCTATCCGGAAAAATGAAACGGTAAGGCGCTCATCGAGTTGCATTCGATCAGCGCCCCAAGTCTCCGTTCCGCCCTGCGCCGGCTTGCGCCGGGCGCATATTTCCGAGGAACCTTAGCCTGCGAGCTTCGACAGGAGCGGGTTCGCGAACGCGAACAGCATTGCGACACCAACACCGATCAGGAATGCAGCGTCGATCAGGCCGGCCAGCAGGAACATCTTCGTTTGCAGCGGGTTGATGAGTTCCGGCTGACGTGCGCACGCTTCGATGTACTTGCCACCCATCAGCGCGATACCGATACAGGCGCCGATTGCACCCAGGCCGATGATGATGCCGATACCGATGGCGGTCAGACCCTGGATGTTGGCGATGTAAGCTTGCATGATCACTCCTTTGTGAAAAGACTTGGAACTGAGATTTAAAAAACTAAAACGAAGACTCTTTGTTGCACGCCGCGCTTAGTGCTTGTCGTGCGCCTGGCCGAGATACACCAGCGTCAGCATCATGAAAATGAATGCCTGCAACAGAACAATCAGGATGTGGAAGATTGCCCAGACGCTGCCCGCGATCACGTGACCAATGAAGCCGAGGAACGTTGCGTCGCCACCGAAGCTCCACATGCTGCCGAGCAGGGCGATCAACAGGAACAACAGCTCACCCGCGTACATGTTGCCGAACAGCCGCATGCCGAGCGAAACGGTCTTTGCGACGTATTCGACGATGTTGAGCGCGAGGTTGGGGATCCACAGCAGCGGGTGGCCGCCGAACGGGGCCGACAGCAGCTCATGCACAAAGCCGCCCGCGCCCTTGATCTTGATGCTGTAGTAGATCATCAGGACGAACACGCCGAGCGCGATGCCGAGCGTGCCGTTCAGGTCGGCCGTCGGGACGATGCGATGGTGGGAAATCACGTCCGACAGACCGAGCAGGCCGATCACGCGGCCCGGCAGGTCGACCGGGAGGAAGTCGAGGGAGTTCATCAGCGTGACCCACACGAACACCGTGAGGGCGAGCGGAGCGATGAACGTACGATTGCCGTGGACGATGGCCTTCGACTGGTCTTCGACCATTTCGACGAGCATCTCGATCGCGCACTGGAAACGGCCCGGCACGCCCGACGTCGCCTTGCGGGCGGCCAGACGCAGCACGAGGATCGTCACGATGCCGCACACGATCGACCAGAACAGCGTATCGAGATTCCAGACGTGGATATCGAAAATCGACGTCTGATGCGAGGTGGAGAAATTCTGCAAGTGGTGCGCAATGTACTCGGACGGATCCGGACGCGTGCCTTCGCTAGCTGCCATATCGTTAATGCCACCCAAATTGTCGAAAATCGTTTTGCCCCGTTCCGCAATACGCTATTGCGGGAACGGGCCGGTGCGGTTCGTTGTCGAAACCGCACGCTGCTTGTTTCTTACCGCCAGGCCAGCGCGATCCAGTACGTCTTCAGCACGACGAGGTACGTGACCAGGAACGGCACCCAGTGCACGCCGGCCCAGCCGAACGCCACTGCTGCGAACATCCCGATCGTCAGGCCGAGTTTCAGGGCTTCGCCCATTACCCAGCTCATGACGGTGGCCGAGCCACCTGCCTTCAGTCGTGCCACGAACAACGCGCTTGGCACCCAGCCGATCGCCCCGCCCAGAAACGCGGACTGCGCAGCGGCGCCCGGCGACTTTGAAAACAGCCACCACGCCAGCGTTGCAACCAGGGACAAGACCACCTGCGCGGCCACCACCATGGAGGGGGTCACGCGCGACGGCTTGCTCACGTTCGGACCGAACAGCCTCTCGGCTTCCGTCCGCGTGAGCGGAACGATGTTGTTATCTTGTTGCTCGGCATCCCAGTCGTCGGCATCGGACTCGCGCCGTTCGCCGGCCGCTGAAGCGGTGCGTTGCGCTCGGTGATCATCGTGCCTGTCGTTCGGCGCCTGACCCGCCATCGCAATTTTCCGCAAAATCCTTGAACCCGGCCCCAGACTTTCCGAAAGCTTTCAGGGGTGCCTAGCTAACAAATCCGGGCGATTGTAAGCGATAGTTGCAAGTGATTCAAGGCTTTAGACGCGACAAAAACCTGTGCAAAACGACGCCTCATCATGTGAAAAACGCGCGAATCGACGACGTACGATGACAGTTGTAAGGTCGCTTTCCCGCACCGGTATTTCTTGCCCGGAAAAGTGCGGCGACGGGGAAATGATGCGACATCGATGCCTGGCACGGGCGTCATCGGCGCGACGCGATCGCAGCAGGAATGCTGCTGTGACGCGACTGCGGAAAACGACCCAGCGCAACGATGTGGAACGAAGGAAATAGCGTGACCACCGCGTTGGGCGCAACGCACGAAATGCGCCCGGGCGCGAGCGGGCCGAGGCTCGCAATCAGTTGTTGTGCCGCCACAGAATATCGACTGTGAATCGCCGCACTTATCAACAGCCCGGGTTCGCGACGGCCGGGAGCGCCGCGCGCCCTCCCCGTCACGCTTGCAGCACGCCTGCACCGCAGGCGGCCGCGCCGCTCAACCGTGAACGAGCAACCACGCCCCGAGTGCCGCGCTCACGATCGCGAACGGAATCGATACAAGGTGAAACGGCAGCCACATGCGCGGCTCCTTCGCGAGACGCACCGCGATCAGGTTCGCGAGCGAACTGATCGCGAAGCCGAAGCCGCCGACCGATACGCCGAACGCGAGCGCGCGCCAGTCGTGCGTGAATTCCGACAGCAGGATGGCCGCCGGCACGTTGCTGATTCCCTGTGACAGCACCACACCTGCCCCGAACACACGCAGCGGCGAATCGAGATGGGTCCGCGCGATCGCGTCATGGACGACAGGCAGCGCGGCCGCGCTGCGCAGCACGACGAACATCAGCACGAAGATCAGCAGCAGCAGCCAGTCGATCTTCAGGACTGCGTCACGTTTTGCCACCAGCAGCGCGATCACGACGGCGAGCAGCGCCGGCACCGGATGATGCGCGTCCGCCAGCAGCACGAACGCACCGAACAGCACCGCCGCGAGCAGCGCGTGCATGCGCTGCACGGGAACGGCCTCGACGGCGCCCGACAGGTCGAGCGGTTTCGCGCGAAACGCGCACGCCGTCAGCACGAGCAGCAGCGCCATCAGCGCCAGTGCGAGCGGACCGAGCGTGACGACGAAGCGGCCGAACGACATGCCGCTCAATTGCCACAGGAACAGGTTCTGGGGATTGCCGAGCGGCGTCGCGACGGACCCCGCGTTGACGGCCAGCGCGACCACGATCACGAGCCGCCGGAACGGCAGCGGCGTCAGCGCGCGCAGCGACACCATCAACGGCACGACGACGAACAGCGCGACGTCGTTGGTGAGCCACATCGCGAGTGCCGCCGCGAACACGACGAGCAGCATCGCGAGCCCGCGCTCGGAATGCACGTGATGGACGATGCGATGCGCGAGCCACATCAGGCATCCGGACAACTCGAGCGCCTTGGTCAGCATCAGCAGGCCCGCGAGCGTCGCGACGGTCTGCCAGTCGACGCGCCCGGCCAGCACGGCGATTGGTTGCGGATGCAACCATTGCAGAATGATCAGTGCAAGCGCCAGTACCGACAGCACCGGCTCCTTCAACAGCCAGGCAAGCCAACGGCGTGGCGCCGCCGCGCCCGTGTTCTCTATCAATCGCGCCTCGTTATTCTTCGGTCGCGACGTTGCCGCGCAGGCGCACGAGAATGCCCTCGAGCGCATCGAGGTTGCCGAAATCGATCATCACCTGCCCTCGCCCGCGGCGGCCGAGCTTGATCTTCACCGTCGACGCGAGCAGGTCGGACAACTCCTCTTCGAGACGGCGCGTGTCGCGGCCGCCATCATCCTTGGCGCGCGCCTTCACCGTCGGTGCTTCCTTCGTCGTGTGCGCGACCAGCTTCTCGGTCTCGCGCACCGACATGCGCTTGTTGACGACCTGGTGCGCGAGCGTGATCTGCGTCGCCGCGTCGACCGCGAGCAGCGCACGCGCGTGGCCCATGTCGAGATCGCCGGCCAGCAGCATCGTCTGCACCGGCGCGGCGAGGTTCAACAGGCGCAGCAGGTTCGACACCGCGCTGCGCGAACGGCCGACCGATTCGGCCGCCTGTTCGTGCGTGAAACCGAACTCGTCGAGCAGGCGCTGGATACCGTGCGCCTCTTCCAGCGGATTCAGATCCTCGCGCTGGATGTTCTCGATCAGCGCCATCGCGGCCGCAGCCTGATCGGACACGTCCTTCACGAGCACCGGCACTTCGTCGAGACCGGCCAGGCGCGCCGCGCGGAAACGTCGCTCGCCGGCGATGATCTCGTATTTGTCAGACGAAATGGGCCGCACCAGGATCGGCTGCATCACGCCTTGCGCGCGAATGCTGGCCGCCAGTTCCTGCAGGCTGCCTTCGTCCATCCGGGTCCGCGGCTGGTACTTGCCGGCCTGCAGCTTGCCGAGCGCGAGCGTGTTCGGCGCCCCTTCGATCTTCACCGCTTCGGTGATGTCCGCACTGCCGCCGAGCAGCGCTTCGAGGCCACGTCCCAAGCCCTTCTTCTTTGGTACCGCGTTCATGTCTTTCTTCCTCGCTTCGCTCATGTCCGGATCACGACACCTCGAACGCGCGCACGCGGTCGATCATCTCGGCACCGAATTGGATATACGCCTGCGCACCGCGCGAGTTGCGGTCGAACACGACGCCCGGCAACCCGTAACTCGGCGCTTCCGCCAGGCGCACGTTGCGCGGGATCACCGCGTCGAACACCTTGTCGCCGAAGTGCGCTTTCAGTTGATCGGAGACTTGCTGCTGCAGCGTGATGCGCGGATCGAACATCACGCGCAGCAAGCCGATGATCTTCAGGTCGCGGTTCATGTTCGCGTGGACCTGCTTGATCGTGTTGACGAGATCCGACAGCCCTTCCAGCGCGAAATACTCGCACTGCATCGGGATCACGACGCCATGTGCCGCGCACAGTCCGTTCAGCGTCAGCAGCGACAGCGTCGGTGGGCAATCGATCAGCACGAAGTCGTAGTCGTCGGCCACGTGCTCGAGCGCGGCCTTCAGCCGACGCTCGCGGTTGTCGATGCCGATCAGCTCGATCTCGGCACCCGACAGCTCGCGGTTGGCCGGCAGCACGTCGTACGTGACGCCCTCCGGACGCACGCGCGCGTCCGACACCGATACGCCGTCGATCAGCACTTCGTACACGGTCGACTCGCAGGCGGCCTTGTCGATCCCGCTGCCCATCGTCGCGTTGCCCTGCGGGTCGAGATCGATCAGCAGGACTCGTTGCTCCTGCGCTGCAAGGCTTGCGGCGAGATTGACCGATGTCGTCGTCTTGCCGACGCCCCCCTTCTGGTTCGCAACGCAGAAGATCTTTGCCATCGTTGGTGTGTTCCCTTTACCTTCAAACAAATGGCGCGCTAACGCGCGCCTTCAATTCGCCTCGTCGACGATCACCTCGATCAGGTGCCGTTCGGCATCGAGCATCGGTACTGCAAGCCGCATCGTCTGCTTTACGCGGCTGCCTTCCGGCAGTCGTGCAATTTCGTCGTCCGGGTGAACACCCTTCATTGCCCAGATCGATCCGCCGGGCGCGACGAGATGACGAGCAAGTTTAACGAAGTCGGATAGATCCGCGAAGGCGCGGGACACGATCATGTCGAATTTTTCCGGCACGTCGACACCGGGCTGCAGCAATTCGACCCGCCCGGTGACGACCGACAGGTTCGCGAGCTTCAGCTCCGCGCGCATTTGCGTCTGGAATGCAGACTTTTTCTGCACGATATCGTTCAACGTCACCTGCCAGTCCGGCTGGACGATCGCCAGCACGATGCCGGGCAGCCCGCCGCCCGACCCCACGTCGAGCACGCGCGCCGATGCACGGTCGCGCAGATGCGGAACGATGGAGAGCGAATCGAGAATGTGCTGGATCAGCATCTGCTTCGGGTCGCGGATCGCGGTCAGGTTGTAGACCGCGTTCCACTTGCCGAGCAGCGCGACATAGTCGAGCAGCTGGTTGCGTTGTGCATCCGTCAATGCGATGTCGAGCGCGGCCGTGCCGTCGACGAGCATCTGTTCAAGTACGTCCCGATTAACCGCCGGCGCGCGACGCGCCGTCATTGTTGCGTCGGGACGGTGCCATCCCCCTGCTCCGTCGCCTCTGCGGCGGTGCCGTTACGACGGCCGAGGCCACGGCGCTTCAGGTGCACCATCAGCAGCGAGATCGCGGCCGGCGTGACGCCCGAGATCCGCGATGCCTGGCCGATCGTTTCCGGCCGGAACTCGTTGAGCTTCTGGCTCACTTCGAACGACAGGCCGCGAACCTCGCGGTAGTCGATACCGTCCGGCAGGCGCGTGTTCTCGTTCGCATCGTTGCGCTCGATCTCGCTCGCCTGCCGCTCGATATAGCCCTGATACTTGATGCCGATCTCGACCTGCTCCTTGATCTGCTCGAGCAGCACCGGATCGTCGGCCAGCGGTTCGGTAGGTGCGCATTCGCCACCCTTCAGGCTGCACACGCCGTCGTAGCTGATGCCCGGGCGGCGCAGCAGCTCGGCGAGGCTATATTCGTGATCGATCGCCTTCCCGAGCAAAGCCGTCGCCTCTTCCGGCGGCAGCGTCTTCGGCGTGACCCACGTCGACTTCAGGCGTTCGGTTTCACGTGAAACAGCGTCGCGCTTCCGGCTGAATGCGTCCCAGCGCGCGTCGTCGACGAGCCCCAGTTCGCGACCGATCTCGGTCAAACGCATGTCCGCGTTGTCTTCGCGCAGGCTGAGGCGGTACTCGGCACGGCTCGTGAACATCCGGTACGGCTCGGCCACGCCGCGCGTGACGAGGTCGTCGACCAGCACGCCCAGGTAGGCCTGGTCGCGACGCGGGCACCATGCGTCCTTCTCCTGCACGTAGCGGCCGGCATTCAGGCCGGCCAGCAGGCCTTGCGCGGCCGCTTCTTCGTAGCCGGTCGTGCCGTTGATCTGGCCCGCAAAGAACAGTCCGTTGATCGCCTTCGTCTCCAGCGACGCCTTCAGCGCGCGCGGGTCGAAGTAGTCGTACTCGATCGCGTAGCCGGGCCGCAGGATGTGCGCGTTCTCGAGGCCGCGCATCGAGTGCACGAGCTCGAGCTGCACATCGAACGGCAGGCTCGTCGAAATCCCGTTCGGATAGAACTCGTTGGTCGTCAGCCCTTCCGGCTCCAGGAAGATCTGGTGCGATTCCTTCGACGCGAACCGGTGAATCTTGTCCTCGATCGACGGGCAGTAACGCGGGCCAACGCCTTCGATCACGCCTGTATACATAGGCGAACGGTCGAGGCCGCCGCGAATGATGTCGTGCGTACGCTCGTTCGTATGCGTGACCCAGCATGGCAGCTGCTGCGGATGCTGTTCCGCGCGGCCCAGGAACGAGAACACGGGAATCGGATCGAGGTCGCCCGGCTGCTCGTCCAGCTTCGAAAAGTCGATCGAGCGGCCGTCGATACGCGGCGGCGTACCGGTCTTCAGGCGGCCCTGCGGCAGCTTCAGCTCCTTCAGGCGCGCTGACAACGACACGGCCGCCGGATCGCCCGCGCGACCGCCCGTATAGTTGTTCAGACCGACGTGAATCTTGCCGTCGAGGAACGTACCTGCCGTCAGCACCACCGCGTGCGCGCGGAAGCGGATGCCGATCTGCGTGACGGCGCCGACCACGCGGTCGCCTTCGACCATCAGGTCGTCCACGGCCTGCTGGAACAGCCACAGGTTCGGCTGATTCTCGAGCCGATGGCGGATCGCGGCCTTGTACAGAATACGGTCGGCCTGAGCGCGCGTCGCACGCACGGCTGGGCCCTTCGACGAATTGAGGATCCGGAACTGAATACCGCTCTCGTCCGTCGCGGCCGCCATCGCGCCGCCGAGCGCGTCGACTTCCTTGACCAGATGGCCCTTGCCAATGCCGCCGATCGACGGATTGCAGCTCATCTGCCCGAGCGTTTCGATGTTATGGGTCAGCAGCAGCGTCTTCGCGCCCATACGGGCCGAGGCCAACGCGGCTTCCGTGCCCGCGTGCCCGCCACCGACAACGATGACGTCAAATTCTGTGGGAAAAAGCATGGTGGATTCCGCGCACAGGACTGTGCACGAACCTATCTGAGAAATGTATGGGGCGAATTATAGCGGGTTCGCTTTTCACCCGAAGGCCATCCGAATGGTAGGGCCGGTTCATTTCGGCGTTTTTTTGGCCGATTGGCCGAGCTGTGCCGGCCCAGCGTGCTACGGCGATGTGCGCCCGCGGCCTCGACGCACATTGCCAAACTGTGCAAAACAGGCGTCGACATCCGTCCGAGGTCACAGTATTTCCGATCGATCGCCCGATACTTATCCACTGTGCCATTCGTCTCACGGCAATAGCGGGCTGTCGTGCACACAATGCTCGTTATCCTGTGCAGCCCGGCGCGATAGCCCGCGCCCCCATCACAGCACTTCGGCTGGTTGCTCCGGCACTCATCCCCAACGACGCCTCGCCCTGCCCCCAAAAACAAAAACGGCGTGTTTCACGTGAAACACGCCGCCCGTTTCCCGCCAACCGTCCTAACGATCAAGCCGTCTTCTTCGCCAGCCCGAGGTAGGTTTCGATCACGCGCGGATTTTGTGCCAGCTCGGCCGCCGGCCCTTCCAGCGCCAATTCACCCGTTTCCAGTACATAGCCGTAGTCCGAGATCTGCAGCGCCGCCCGCGCGTTCTGCTCGATCAGCAGCGTCGCGACACCTGTGCCGCGCAACGCGCTGATGATATGAAAAATCTCCTTCACGATCAGCGGCGCCAGCCCGAGGCTCGGCTCATCGAGCATCAGCAGGTCGGGTTTGCCCATAAGCGCGCGGCCCACCGCAAGCATCTGCCGCTCACCGCCCGACAGCGTACCGGCCGCCTGCTTGCGCCGCTCCTTGAGCCGCGGAAACAGCGCAAACACATGATCGAGCTGGTCTAGGAAGTTCGACTCGCCCGCGAGCTTGCGGCGATACGCGCCCAGCACGAGGTTGTCCTCGACCGTCATCGTGCTGAACAGCTCACGCTTTTCCGGCACGAGGCACATCCCGCGCGCGACGCGCTGCTCGACCGGCAGCGCGCCCACGTCGTGGCCGCGGTACATGACCGCGCCCGACGCATGCCCGGTCACGGGCAATGCGCCCATGATCGCGTTCAGCATCGTCGACTTGCCGGCACCGTTCGGGCCGATCACGCTGACGATCTGCCCGGCGCCCACCTTGATCGCCGCACCGTGCAGCGCCTCGACTTTCCCGTACCGGACCGCCAGTCCGCGCACCTCGAGAATCGGCATCGTCGTATCCGCCGTCATCACTCCACCCCGCCCAGATATGCTTCGAGCACCGCCGGGTCCTGCTGCACGTCTTGCGGCAGCCCTTCCGCGATCCGGGTGCCGAATTCCATCACCACCAGCCGGTCGGTGAGATTCATCACGAAATCCATGTCATGTTCCACGAGCAACACGCTCATCCCTTCGGCCTTCAGGCGCCGCAGCAGATCGGCGAGTTGCTGCTTCTCCTGGTAGCGCAGCCCGGCGGCCGGCTCGTCGAGCAGCAGCAGCGTCGGGTCGCAGCACAGCGCGCGGGCGATTTCGAGAATCCGCTGCTGGCCGAGCGCGAGGCTGCCGGCTTCGTCGTACATGTGCTTTTCGAGCCCGACGCGGCTGATCTGCCGTGCCGCTTCGGCCAGCAGTTGCGCCTCCTCGTGCGCGTTGAGCCGCGCGATGCTGCGCCATACGCCCGTATGGCCGCGCAGATGCGCGCCGATCGCGACATTCTCGAGCACCGTCATCGTCGGGAGCAGCTTCACGTGCTGGAACGTACGGCCGATCCCGCGCCGGACGATCTGACGCGACGTGAGCCCGTCGATCCGCTCGCCGCGGAACGTGATCGTGCCGCCGGTCGGCTGCAGCACACCGGTCACGAGATTGAACGTGGTCGACTTGCCGGCGCCGTTCGGGCCAATCAGGCCGATGATCTGCCCCGCCTTCACGTCGAAACTGACGTCGTTGACGGCCACCAGCCCGCCGAACTGCTTGCGCGCGTTGTCGACGACGAGCAGCGGCTCGCCGGCCACCGGTTTCGCGCGCTGCGGCAGCGGGTCGGCCTGGTCGGGCACATGGGCGCGCGGCCCGCGCGGAAACAGCTTCGCGACGAACGGCCACACGCCCTGGCGCGCGTACTGCAGCAGCAGCACCATCAGCACGCCGAACACGATGATCTCGAAGTTGCCTTCCGAGCCGAGCAGCTTCGGCAGCAGCGTCTGCAGGTAGTCCTGCAGCACAGTGAGGATCGCTGCACCGAGCACCGCGCCCCACACGTGCGACACGCCGCCGACCACGGCCATGAACAGGAATTCGATCCCGTGGTTCAGCCCGAACGGGGTCGGGTTCACCGCGCGCTGGAGGTGTGCATACAGGAAGCCCGATACCGCGGCGAGCACGGCCGCGTAGACGAAGATCACGACGCGCATCCATGCGGTGTTCACGCCCATCGCCTCGGCCATTACCCCGCCGCCGCGCAGCGCGCGGATCGCGCGCCCGGGGCGGCTGTTGAGCAGGTTCTGCACCGACACGATCGCCGCCAGCACGACGGCCCAGATCAGGAAGTACAAGCTGCGGCCGCTGCCGAGCTCGATGCCGAACAGGTTCAGCGCCGGAATCCCGTTGATCCCGTCGTACTTGCCGAGCAGCTCGAGGTTGCCGAACAGATAGAACAGCGCGAGGCCCCACGCGATCGTGCCGAGCGGCAGGAAGTGCCCGGACAGCCGCATCGTGACCGCACCCAGCACGAGCGCGACGAGCGCCGTCAGCACGACGCCGACGATCAGCGCGAGCCACGGCGACACGCCGTATCGCGTCGTGAGGAACGCCGTCGCATACGCGCCGATGCCGACGAACGCGGCCTGCCCGAAACTCGTCATCCCGCCGACACCCGTCAGCAGCACGAGCCCGATCGCGACGATCGCGTAGAGGCCAATGTAGTTCAGCAGCGTGATCCAGTATTCGGGCACCTGCAGCGCGCCGGGCAGCACCGGCAGCGCGAACAGCACCACGAGAAACACCCAGAAGGTCTTGTTGCGTACCATCGTCTTCATCGCGTCACTCCTCTTCCTCTTCCGCATGCGGCGTCGCGAAACTGCGCCACAGCAGCACCGGGATGATCAGCGTGAACACGATCACTTCCTTGTACGCGCTCGCCCAGAACGACGAATACGATTCGAGCACGCCGACGAGCAGCGAGCCCGCGGCCGCGAGCGGATAGCTGACCAGCCCGCCGATGATCGCGCCGACGAAGCCCTTCAGGCCGATCAGGAAGCCGGAGTCGTAATAGATGGTCGTCAGCGGGCCGACGAGGATGCCGGACAGCACGCCGAGCCCCGCTGCCAGCGTGAACGCCAGCCGCCCCGCTTCGGTCGTGCCGATGCCCACGAGCCGCGCGCCGAGCCGGTTCACCGACGTCGCGCGCAGCGCCTTGCCGGCGATCGTGCGACCGAAGTACACGTAGAGCGCACCGATGAGCACCAGCGCGGTCACGACCACGAGAATGCTCTGCACCGACACCGTCATGCTGCCGATCGACAGCGACGCGTCCGCGAATCCGTTGGTGCGCGAGCCTTCCGCGCCGAACATCACGAGCCCGAGGCCGACCATCGCGAAATGGACCGCGACCGACACGATCAGCAGCAGCAGCGTCGTGCCTTCGGCGATCGGCTGATAGACGAGCCGGTAGACGAACGGCCCCATCGGCACGACGATCGCGAGCGTCAGCGCGATCTGCGCGAGCATCGGCAACGGCTGCGCGGAAAAGCTGCGCGTGAGCGCGAACACCGCGAGCGGCAGCAGCACGTAGCGGCTCGCCAGCGTCGCGAGCGTGCGACCGAGCTGATGGCGCCGTTCGCGATGGCGGACCAGGCCGCCGACTTCCAGCATGAAGCATGCGATGCCCATCACGAACAACAGCCAGCAGGTCGCGGGAAATTTCTGCGCCTGCAACGCTGCCAGCGTGAGCGCGCCGTAGGCGACGAATTCGCCCTGGGGAATGAAGATCACCCGCGTGACGGAAAACACCAGCACGAGCGCCAGCGACAGCAATGCATAAATGGCGCCGGTCGTGATGCCGTCTTGCGCGAGGATCGCCGCAATCGAGAAATCCATACGTTTCGTGTATCGAGAATGCTGCGGAGAAACGGCGACGGGAGCGGCCCGCGCACGCCGACGGCAAGACCGGAAGGTCAGGCGTCGTGCGGCGGCTTCCCGGACATTCCATGCGGTGCGAGCGCGGGCAGCCAGGCCCGCCGCGCTGCCGACGGCGCGCACGGCGCCGTTCGCGCCGCGCCCGCCGGTTTCACGTGATGCTTACTCGGCCTGCAGCTTCCACTTGCCGTCGACGATCTGCACCATCACGCGCGCACGCGTGTCGAAGCCGTTGTGGTCGGTCGACGTCATGTTGATCACGCCGTGCGACACGGGCAGGTCCTTCACGCTTTCGAGCGACGCGCGCAGCGCCTCGCGGAACGCCTCGGTGCCCGGCTGGCCCTTCTTCAGCGCGTCGGGGATCGCACGCTGCAGCAGCAGCCCCGCATCCCACGCATGCCCGCCGAAGGTCGACAGCGAGCCCGCGCCGTATGCCTTCTCGTACGCAGCCTTGTAGCCGAGCGCCGGCTTCTTCACCGGATTCGAATCCGGCAGCTGGTCGGTCACGAGCACCGGGCCGGCCGGCAGGATCTCGCCTTCGCAATCCTTGCCGCACACGCGCAGGAAGTCGTTGTTCGCGACGCCGTGCGTCTGGTACACCTTGCCCTTGTAGCCGCGCTCCTTGAGCGTCTTGGCCGGCAGCGCGGCCGGCGTGCCGGAACCGGCGATCAGCACCGCGTCGGGGTTCGAGCCCAGCAGCTTCAGCACCTGCCCCATCACCGACGCATCGGTGCGGTTGTAGCGCTCGTTCGACACGACCTTCAGCCCGTTCTTCGCCGCGGCCGCGTTGAACGTGTTGTACCAGCTGTCGCCGTACGCGTCGGCGAAGCCGATGAAGCCGATCGTCTTCACGCCGTGCTTCGCCATGTAGCCGGCGATCGCGTCGGCCATCAGCTGGTCGTTCTGCGGCACCTTGAACATCCACGCGCGCTTCGCGTCCATCGGCGCGATGATCTGCGCGCTCGCCGCGAGCGAGATCGTCGGCGTCTTGCCCTGCGACACCGGGTCGAGCATCGCGAGCGAATTCGGCGTGACGGACGAACCGATGATCGCGTCGACGTGATCCTCGTCGATCAGCTTGCGCACGTTCTGCACCGCGCGGCTCGTGTCGGACGCATCGTCGAGCACGATGTACTGGACGCTCTTGCCCGCGATTTCCTTCGGCAGCAGCGCGATCGTGTTCTTTTCCGGAATCCCGAGCGATGCGGCCGGCCCGGTGGCCGACAGCGTCACGCCGATCTTCACCTGCGCCGACGCCGCGGCCGCCGCACACACGAGGCCCGCGGCAAGCAGAACCTCCATCCATCGATTCATCTTCATTTATGTCGTCTCCAAACGCTGCTCGAAAAATCCACGGGTCGCTCGGGCGGCTCCCGGTCCTCAAAACAAGTTAATAATTTAACTATCTCGCCATGCCGCGCCTACGCTCGTTTTCCCGTGAAACGCGCGCGCCCGCCGCGCATTCCGAAGCGGTCGTTCGACCGTCACGATGCGCGGCAGCAATGTCGTCAGGATGAAGCAAGCGCGGAAAGGCGGCTTGGCGGGAAAGGCGATCGATGCGCACGCAACGATCGTCGGCAGATCGACCGGCCAAAGCGAATTCGGCCACGCGCGCGGGCGGCGCAAGATCGGAAGCGCGGCAGTTCATGTGGATGCGAACGCAACGACCGGAGAAAGAGCCGTGCCGGCCAATCGTGCCGGAGCGCGCATACCGGCCGCAGAACGGCTCGCGAAAGCGCGGGCATACCCATGCGCTACCCACCCCGTACGAGCGGCGCCAGCCGCCCGTCGTGCCCCGATCCATCGTCCTGCGCTTCTCATCCAACCGTACTCCCTCTTCTGCATTTTGCTTGTAGGAGAACTGCCGACCGATTTTCCCGACCGCGCGGTCGGCGAAAGCTGAGTGTAACGGACGCTTTTTGCGCACGCCAACCGGGTAAGCCCGGACGGCATGCACGCGGCTGCGCGCCAGTGGCGATCGACCGGCAGGCATGACGAAAACGGGAGGACGGGGGTGAAACTGAAACGCGGGCAGTGCGAAGCCGAATACGGGCGCGCGGAACGCGGCGCCGCTTCCCTGCACCATCGAGGGAAATTCGCGCACACAAATGAAAAAGCGCTGTTGGATTCCGTCCAACAGCGCTTTGGGGTCCGGGCACTTTGTGCCTCGATTGTCTCCTCGTTCTCCACCTGCAAATTCGTTTCGCGGTGCATCAGAACTGAACGAAGATTAAAGGACCTTTCATGCCGGGACAACTTAGCATTTACCCCTATGGTGCATCGCCGCACGAAAATGGGGCACCAGCGCTGCCGCGCGGGGCCGGCCGGAGGGCGCCGAAACGCCCTTCCCGGCCACGCCGGATGGTGCTTCGCATCAACCTCGCGTCCACCTCGGAGCAATCCGCCGCACCGGCGCGATGCACTCAGGACGGCCGGAGCGTCTTGACCCGCGCGACCATCTCGCCAACGATCCCGCGCCGGAATGCCAGCACGCACGCGATGAAGATCAGCCCCGTGACGATCGTCGTCGATTCACCGAGCGAGTGGAACCAGCCGATCCCGGTGACCGACGCGAGCCATTCGCCGATGTCGCCGAGCCGGTCCTCCAGCGCGACGATCAGCGCCGCGCCGAGCAACGGCCCGAACAGCGTGCCCATCCCGCCGACGAGCGTCATCAGCACGACGAGGCCCGACATCGTCCAGTGCGCGTCGGACAGCGTCTCGAAGCCCAGCACCAGCACCTTCAGCGAACCGGCCAGCCCCGCGAGCCCGGCCGACAGGATGAACGCGAGCAGCTTGAAGCGATCGGTGTCGTAGCCGAGCGAGATCGCACGCGCCTCGTTCTCCTTGATCGCGACGAGCACCTGGCCGAACGGCGAGTGCACGATACGCACGATGAACGCGCACGCCGCCACGATCACCGCGAGCACGACGTAGTAGAGCGCAACGTCGTTCGACAGGTCGACGAGCCCGAACAGGTGTCCGCGCGGCACGCCCTGCAGGCCGTCCTCGCCGCGCGTGAACGGCGCCTGCAGGTAGATGAAGTAGACCATCTGCGCGAACGCGAGCGTGATCATCGCGAAGTAGATGCCCTGTCGCCGGATCGCGAACAGCCCGACGACGAGCCCGAGCAGCGTCGCGGCGAACGTGCCGACCAGCACGCCGAGCTCCGGCGTGAAGCCGAGCGTCTGGATCATATAACCGGTGCCGTAGCCGGCGGTCGCGAGGAACATCGCGTGGCCGAACGACAGCAGC
Organism: Burkholderia sp. SIMBA_051; assembly: GCF_046534915.1. Classification (NCBI taxonomy): domain Bacteria; kingdom Pseudomonadati; phylum Pseudomonadota; class Betaproteobacteria; order Burkholderiales; family Burkholderiaceae; genus Burkholderia; species Burkholderia sp. SIMBA_051. Next base: position 145,872 of record NZ_JAWRXS010000014.1, read on the forward strand.
CCCGTATAGCCGATCAGCAGGTTGAACGCGGCCGCGAACAGCGCGAACGTGAGCACCTTCATCACGAAGACCGGATACGCGCCGATGAACGGCGCGGCGAGCAGTGCGGCGAGCAGCACGCCGTAGAGCACTTTTCTCTGCATCATTTTTCCTTGCCGAACAGGCCCGCCGGGCGGATCAGCAGCACGATCGCCATGATCACGAACACGACCGTGGCCGACGCTTCCGGATAGAACACGCGCGTGAAGCCCTCGATCACGCCGAGCATCAGCCCCGTGATGATCGAGCCGAGAATCGAGCCCATCCCGCCGATCACGACCACCGCGAACACGGTGATGATCATCGGCTGGCCCATCAGCGGCGACACCTGGATCACCGGCGCGGCGAGCACGCCGGCAAACGCCGCGAGCGCGACGCCGAAGCCGTAGGTGAGCGTGATCATCATCGGCACGTTCACGCCGAACGCCTCGACGAGCTTCGGGTTCTCGGTACCGGCGCGCAGATAGGCGCCCAGGCGCGTCTTCTCGATCACGAACCAGGTCGCGAGACACACCGCGAGCGACGCGACGACCACCCACGCGCGGTAGTTCGGCAGGAACATGAAGCCGAGATTGGTCGCGCCGGACAGCTGCGACGGCACGTCGTACGGCTGGCCGGACGAGCCGTAGACCGAGCGGAACACGCCTTCGACGACGAGCGTGAGGCCGAACGTGAGCAACAGCCCGTACAGGTGATCGAGCTTGTACAGCCAGCGCAGCATCGACCGCTCGACCAGGATCCCGAACGCACCGACGAGCAGCGGCGCGAGCGCGAGCATCGCCCAATACGGCAACCCGAGGTACGACAGCCCCATCCATGCGAGCATCGCGCCCAGCATGAACAGCGCGCCGTGCGCGAAGTTGATCACGTTGAGCAGCCCGAAGATCACCGCGAGCCCGAGGCTCAGGATCGCGTAGAACGAGCCGTTGACGAGCCCGAGCAGCAACTGGCTCAGCATCGCCGGCAACGGAATGCCAAAGATTTCCATCGACTTAGCCGTCAGTATGAGTTTCGTTGCGTGCGCAACCTTCAAGCCGCGGCGCACGCGGGCGGCGCAGCGAGTACATCGCCGCGGCCGCCGCGCGCCGCTACACCGCTACGTCGCGCTTACTTCCACAGCGCGCAGCGCGATTCCTTCTTGGTGCCGAACGCCTGATCGCCCGGAATCGTCGCGAGCACCTTGTAGTAGTCCCACGGCTCCTTCGATTCCGACGGCTTCTTCACTTCCATCAGGTACATGTCGTGAATCATGCTGCCGTCCTGGCGGATCGCGCCCTTCGCGTAGAAGTCGTTGATCTTCATCTTCTTCAGCTCGGCCATCACCTTGTCGGAGTCGGTCGTGCCGGCGGCCTGCACGGCCTTCAGGTAGGTCGTCACCGACGAGTAGTCGGCCGCCTGCAGGCTCGACGGCATCTTCTTCATCTTGCCGAAGTAGCGCTGCGCCCACTGGCGCGATGCCGCATCGCGGTTCCAGTACCAGCTGTCGGTCAGCACGAGGCCCTGCGTCGTTTCGAGGCCGAGGCTGTGCACGTCGTTGATGAACATCAGCAGCCCGGCGAGCTTCATCGTCTTCGTGATGCCGAATTCCTTCGCGGCCTTGATCGAGTTGATCGTGTCGCCGCCCGCGTTCGCGAGGCCCAGGATCTGCGCCTTCGACGATTGCGCCTGCAACAGGAACGACGAGAAATCCGACGCGGACAGCGGGTGGCGCACCGTGCCGAGCACCTGGCCGCCATTCGCCTTCACGACGTCGGACGTGTTCTTCTCGAGCGCCTTGCCGAACGCGTAGTCGGCGGTCAGGAAGAACCACGTCTTGCCGCCCTGCTTCACCACCGCCGAGCCGGTGCCTTTCGCGAGCGCCATCGTGTCGTACGCATAGTGCACCGTGTACGGCGTGCATTCCTCGTTCGTCAGCGTGTCCGCGCCCGCACCGATGTTGATGTAGACCTTCTTCTTCTCCGCGGCGAGCTTGGCCATCGCCAGCGCCGTTCCCGAATTCGTGCCGCCGACGAGCAGGTCGAGCCCGCCGCGGTCGATCCATTCGCGCGCCTTCGACGCGGCAATGTCCGCCTTGTTCTGGTGATCCGCGTACACGACCTCGATCGGCTTGCCGAGCACCTTGCCGCCGAAGTCGGCGACCGCCATGCGGATCGCCTCGAGGCCGCCCTGACCGTCAATGTCCGCATACAGCCCCGACATGTCGGTGACGAAACCGATCTTCACGGTATCCGCGGCATGCGCGGCGCCGGCGGTGAACGCGGCGGTCGCGAGCGCGAGACAGGCCTGCGCGAGGGTCTTCATTTTCATTGACGTCTCCTGTTGTTCTGATGCGTTGTGGTTATTCGAGGGCCGCCACGGCTAGCGGCAAGGGAAACGGGGCGGCGTCACACCCCAAGCAGGTCGTGAAGGATCGGCATCTTGCCTTCCAGTTCGGATGCACGGAAATGCTCGACGATGCGGCCATGCTCCATTACGTAGAAGCGGTCGGCGAGCGGCGCGGCAAAACGGAAATTCTGTTCGACCATCACGACCGTGTAGCCGCGCGCCTTCAGCGCGATGATCATGCGCGCGAGCGCCTGCACGATCACCGGCGCGAGGCCTTCGGAGATTTCGTCGAGCAGCAGCAGGTTCGCGCCGGTGCGCAGGATCCGCGCCACCGCGAGCATCTGCTGCTCGCCGCCGGACAGCCGCGTGCCCTGGCTCTGCCGGCGCGACGCGAGATTCGGGAACATCGCGTAGATCTCGTCGAGCGGCATCGCATGCTCGCGCGGCCCGATCAGCGGCGGCAGCATCAGGTTTTCCTCGCACGACAGGCTCGAGAAGATCCCGCGCTCCTCCGGACAATAGCCGACGCCGAAATGCGCGATGCGGTGCGTCGCGAGGCCGATCGTCTCGTTGCCCGCGACCTTGATCGAGCCGCTGCGGCGGCCGGTGAGGCCCATGATCGCGCGCAGCGTCGTGGTGCGGCCCGCGCCGTTGCGGCCGAGCAGCGTCACGACCTCGCCGCGATGAACGCTCAGGTCGACACCGTGCAATATGTGGGATTCCCCGTACCAGGCCTCGAGGCCCGTGATCTCCAGCGCGGGCGTGCCGCTCTCGACGCCGCTCAATTCGCGTTCCTCCCGTTCGCTGCGCTTCATGCGTGCGCCCCCGCGAGCGCCGCGTCGGCGCTGCCCATGTAGGCTTCGATCACGAGCGGATTCTTCGACACCTCCGCATACGAGCCTTCGGCCAGCACCTCGCCGCGCTGCAGGACGGTGATCGTGTCGGAGATGCCGGCGATCACGTTCATGTTGTGCTCGACCATCAGGATCGTGCGGCCGCTCGCGACCTTCTTGATCAGCGCGGTCACGCGGTCCACATCTTCGTGGCCCATCCCTTGCGTGGGCTCGTCGAGCAGCATCAGTTCGGGTTCCATCGCGAGCGTCGTCGCGATCTCGAGCGCGCGCTTGCGGCCGTATGCGAGCTCGACGGTCGGCACGTGCGCGAAATCGGTGAGGCCGACCTGCGTGAGCAGGTCCATCGCGCGATCGTCGAGCCGCTTCAGCGTGCGCTCGCTGCGCCAGAAATGGAATTCGGTGCCGAGCGAGCGCTGCAGGCCGATGCGTACGTTCTGCAGCGCGCTCAGGTGCGGGAATACCGCCGAGATCTGGAATGAACGGATGATGCCGCGGCGCGCGACCTGCGCCGGGCGCTCGTCGGTGATGTCGATGCCGTTGAAGACGATCTGACCGGCCGTCGGTGTCAGGAACTTGGTCAGCAAGTTGAAGCAGGTGGTCTTGCCTGCGCCGTTCGGTCCGATCAACGCATGGATCGCACCGCGGCGCACACGCAGGTTGACACCGTTCACGGCGGTGAAGCCCCTGAATTCCTTCGTCAGTCCGCGTGTTTCGAGAATCGTGTCGCCGAGAATCATGTTCCCTTCCGTACGAAGTCAGGCGAACCACCGGGAAGATTCGCGCAAGCGACCGCGAACAGGTCTGCGGATGAGCGGGCTGTCCCCGGACGCCGTATTACGCATCGAGGGTGGTCTCCCGCGCCGACGCGTCTGCATATTGCGCCACATTGTCGCCCCGTTGGTGCAGTGCAATCATCGGGATTTGCACTTATAGGGCTGGCCGCCATATCCGATGCGGCGCTTCGCGAATTTGCGGCGTGTTTTTTTGACACGCGCATCGTCGGTGCGCGCATGCGCATCGCGCGTGCCTGCGCGAACGCACGCACACTGTGCACGTTTATCTCACCAATCCGGTGCGATCCGCTCGCTTCGGCTTGCTTCGCATAGCGAATCAGCGGGCGACTGGATGACGGCCCGCTGTCGTGGATGTCAGCGTGGTGTCACGCCGCCGTCACCACCGCTTCCGTTCGCGCGTGCGTCGCTTCGTGCGCCGCGCGTCGATCGGCGCGGATCATGTCGCTCGCGCGCTCGGCGATCATCAGCGTCGGCGAATTCGTGTTGCCGGACGTGATGAACGGCATCACCGATGCATCGACGATCCGCAGCCCCGCGATGCCGCGCACGCGCAACCGGCTGTCGACGACGGCCCGTTCGTCGTCCGCGCGCCCCATCCGGCACGTGCCGACCGGATGGAAGATCGTGGTGCCGATCGCGCCCGCCGCATCGATCAGTTCGGCTTCGGTCCGATACTGCGTGCCCGGCAGGATCTCCTCCGGACGATAGCGGGCGAGCGCCGGCGCGGATGCGATCCGGCGCGTGAGACGCAGCGCGTTCGCGGCGACATGACGATCGTGGTCGGTCGACAGGTAGTTCGGCGCGATCGATGGCGCCACGCTCGCATCGGGGCTCGCGATGTGCACGCTGCCGCGCGAGCTCGGCCGCAGATGGCAGACGGACGCCGTAAATGCGTTGAACGCGTGCAGCGGCTCGCCGAAGCGTTCGAGCGACAGCGGCTGCACGTGATATTCGAGATCGGGACGTGTGAGCGCGGGATCGTCCGGATCGGACTTCGCGAACGCGCCGAGCTGCGACGGCGCCATCGACATCGGCCCACGCTGCAGCAGCGCATATTCGGCGCCGATCATCAGCTTGCCCCACCAGTGCGCGGACAGCGTATTGAGCGTGCGCACGCCATCGACGCGAAACGCCATCCGCAACTGCAGGTGATCCTGCAGGTTCTCGCCAACACCGGGCAGATCCTGCACGACGTCGATGCCGAGCGCCTGCAATCGTGCGCCCGCGCCGATGCCGGATAGTTCGAGCAGCTGCGGCGAATTCACCGCGCCGGAAGTCAGCAACACTTCGGCGCGCGCGTGCGCGACGTAGTCGGTGCCGCCGCCGCGATACTCGACGCCAACCGCGCGCCGCCCGTCGAAGATCACGCGCTGCGCGTGCGCGCCGGTGATCACGGTCAGGTTCGGGCGCGTCATCGCGGGCCGCAGGAACGCCTTCGACGTATTCCAGCGCACGCCGCGCTTCTGGTTCACTTCGAAATAGCCGACCCCGGTGTTGTCGCCGCGGTTGAAATCGTCGGTGGCGGGAATGCCCGTCTGCTGCGCGGCCTGCGCGAACGATTCGAGGATCTTCCAGCGCAGCCGCTGCTTCTCGACGCGCCAGTAGCCGCCCGCGCCGTGCGCATCGCTCGCGCCCGCGTGGTGGTCTTCGCTGCGCTTGAAGATCGGCAGCACGCTGTCCCACGACCAGCCGGCGTCGCCGGTTTCCTGCGCCCAGCCGTCGTAATCCTCGCGCTGGCCGCGCATGTAGATCATCCCGTTGATCGACGAGCAGCCGCCGAGCACGCGGCCGCGCGGATACGACAGCGCGCGGCCGTTGAGCGCCGCCTCGGGCTGCGTCTTGTACAGCCAGTCGGTGCGCGGATTGCCGATGCAGTACAGATAGCCGACCGGGATGTGGATCCAGTGATAGTCGTCCTTGCCGCCCGCCTCGAGCAGCAGCACGCGGATCTCGGGATCCTCGGTCAGGCGGTTCGCGAGCACGCAGCCCGCGGTGCCCGCGCCGACGATCACGTAATCGAATTCGCCCTCGAGCGTACGTTGAGTACTCACGACATGTCTCCTTACGTCTTCTTCCTTGTTGTACGCCGTGCAGCACGCTCGCGCACGTCGTTTTCAGCATGGTGCGCCGCGGGCGACGCGATCGATGAAGCGTACTCGCGCCCCGGCCGTCGATCCAATGAGTTATGCTGAACTGCGTTATAAGCTGCGCTCATATCACGACGATGGATCTCACCCTGCTCCGCGCGTTCGCGACGGTCGCCCGCGAAGGCAACCTGACGCGCGCGGCCGTGCAGCTGCACCTCACGCAGCCGGCGGTCAGCCTGCAGATCAAGCATCTGCAGGAAACGCTCGGCATCACGCTGTTTACGCGCACGTCGCGCGGGCTCGCGCTCACGCGCGACGGCCAGACGCTGCTGCCGCACGCGGAGCGCGCGCTCGCCGCGGCCGCCGACGTGCAGCGCGCCGCTGCCGCGCTGCGCCATGAAGTGCGCGGCCGGCTGCGGATCGGCACGATCCTCGATCCGGGCTTTTTGCGGCTCGGCGGCTTCCTGCGCGCGCTGGTCGAAACCCATCCGCAGATCGAGACGGCGCTGCGACACGGGATGTCCGGCTGGGTACTCGAGCAGGTGCGTGCGCAGGCGCTCGACGTCGGCTACTACATCGGCCGGCCCGGCGAGGACGATCCGCGCGACGACACGCTGTTCCATACGGTCACGCTCACGCATTTCCAGTATCGCGTGCTGGCGCCGGCCGGCTGGAAGGAGCGTGTGCAGCGCGCGCACGACTGGCGCGCGCTCGCCGCGCTGCCGTGGATCTGGACGCCGCCCGCGTCCGCCCATCACCGGCTGCTGTCGCGACGCTTCGCGGCGGCTGGCGCGCAGCCGGTCAAGGTCGCCGAGGTCGATCAGGAGCAGTCGATGCTCGACCTGGTCAAATCCGGGATCGGCTTGACGCTCGCGCGCGACTCGACCGCGCTGGCCGAAGCGCATGCGCATGCGCTGACGATCGTCGAACGCGTGACGGTGCCGACCGAACTGACGTTCGTGACGCTCGCCGAGCGGCGCGACGAACCGGCGATCGCGGCCGCGCTGCGGCTGATCGAAGCGCAGTGGGCGATATGAGCGGCGCTCATCGTGGGAAACCAGGCTGAGGGGCGTAAAAATTGCGCGCTGTGTTCGGGTCACACTCCCAACCACGCACAATTCGGCCAGAACACGTTCCCAATCGACACGCTTCATGTTGCACGCATCGCGGCGGCCTTGAAACATGGTACAGAACTATGTACAATACCGTCTGCATTCGCCTACCCTTGTGAGGGTCGATCATTGGGCAAGAAGAATGCGTAAGCGATAAGGCGCGTAACGCCTCCACTGAATGCCGTCCCCATCAAACTCGGGACGGCGAAAACGTCGCTCCGGTCATTTCGGTCGGGGCATGAACGTAGAACGCCTGCACTCGGCGTGCCGGGCAGCGGGCAAGTGAGAAGAGATGAACATCCTGACTTTTAGTGAGGCGCGAGCCGGCTTTAAGCAGGCTCTGGATGCGGTGTGCAAAGATCACGAACCGACGGTAATCACCCGTCAGCGTGGGGAACATGTCGTGATGATTTCGCTGGAGGACTACAACAGCCTGCAGGAGACCCTGCATCTGTTGGGCACCCCCAAGAATGCTGATCGACTGCGCCAATCCGTTGCTGAGTTCAAGGCCGGCAAGACCTTTGTAAAGGAATTGCTGACACATGACACAGAAGAAGAAGGCTAAAAACAAAGCCGCAGCTATAAGTCACTGCAAAGTCGCGTGGTCGACAAACGCTTGGGACGATTACCTGTACTGGCAGGGAAAGGACCACGCGATCGTCGCCGAGATCAACAGCTTGATTGAGGAAATCTCCCGAGATCCTTTCAGGGGCACCGGCAAGCCGGAACCTTTGAAAGGCGACCTGACCGGTTTCTGGTCACGTCGCATCACGAAGGCTGATCGCCTAGTGTATATCGTCCAGGACGGCATTATCTATGTGATGCAGTGTCGGTACCACTACGGCTGAGGCAGTGCAGTACCCGAAAGCACCGGCAACGGTGCTTTTTTTGTGGCCCGCTGGCATGCACGACCAGCATTGCGCCCCTGCCTCCCGCATCCGATCTGCTCGCAGCACGCGTCACGCCACCATCGCGGGCTTTTTGCTAGATTGTGCGTTCGCAAACCGCGAGATCCATGATTGAAGGAGACCCGCATGGCCCGCAACATCGAGATCAAAGCCCGCGCCCGTGAATTCGACCGGCTGCGCGAACAGGCGGCTACGCTCGCGACCGAAGCACCGCTTTTCTACCGCCAGCAGGATTTCTTCTACGACGTACCCCGCGGCCGGCTGAAGCTGCGCCGCTTCGAGGACGGCACGCCGGCCGAACTGATCTTCTATCAGCGCGACGACCGCGACGGCCCGAAGGCGTCGTACTACACGCGCAGCCCCGTGACGAACCCGGACGCGATGCATTCGCTGCTCGCGACCGCGCTGACCACGCGCGGGATCGTGACGAAGGAACGGCACGTGTACCTCGTCGGCCGCACGCGGATTCACCTCGACCGCGTCGACGGCCTCGGCGATTTCATCGAACTGGAAGTGGTGCTCGGCCCCGACGACGACGAAGCCGGCGGCGAAGCCGAAGCGCATGACGTGTTCGCCAAGCTGGGCGTGGCGCAGGACGATCTCGTCGCGGTCGCGTACGTCGACCTGCTGAACGCCGACGCGCAATCCGAAGCGGCCTGATCGGTCCCTATCCGCGGCGGGATCCGGCATCCCGCCCGCGGCCCGGCGGCCGCCTCACGCGGCGCCGGGCGCCAGATGCGCGAGCGGCAGCGCGCCGTTGCGCTTGAAGGTCGTCAGCACGATGTTCGAGCGCACGCTGTCGACGCCCGGCACGCGCATCAGCTTCTTCATCACGAACTGCGACAGCGCGTTGAGATCCGGCGCGACGATCCGCAGCAGATAGTCGGCGTCGCCGACCACCGCATGGCATTCGAGCACCTCGGGCAGCACGTCGATCTGCTGCTGGAACTGCTCGATGATCGAATCGCCGTGGTGCTTGAGCTTCAGGCTCGTGAACGCGGTGACGCCGAGCCCGAGCTTTTCGGGGCGCAACATCACGCGATAGCCTTCGATCACGCCGGCCGCCTCGAGCCGCTGCAGCCGCCGGCCGATCTGCGACGGCGAAAGCGGCACTTCCTCGCCGAGCTGCTGGTGCGTCGCGCGGCCGAAGCGCTGCAGCACGTCGAGAAGCGCGAGATCGAAGTGATCCAGTTCCAGCATGAGCATACTCCGCATTGATTCGTGTTTTAATGCGCGATTATCGCACCAACGACCGAATTCACGCCATCTTTGCGCCCATTCCGCACGTCGCCCGCTCTACACTTGCATGGTTCCCAACCACAGCCGTGCAGAGCCTGATCATGTCCACCGTCGTCACCGCGAAACTGCAGGAGCAGTTCGATGCGGGCCTCGAAACCCGCGCCGATTTCACCATCGACCAGCCGCTCGAACGCTACGGCCAGGTCGACCACGCGGTGTGGCAGCAGCTCTATGCGCGCCAGTCGGCGTTGCTGCGCGGACGCGCATGCGATGCGTTCGTCACCGGCCTCGGGAAGATCGACTTGCCGGCCGACCGCGTGCCGTCGTTCGCCGACGTGAACCGCCAGTTGAAGCGGGCAACCGGCTGGGAGATCGTCGCGGTGCCGGGCCTCGTGCCCGATCGCGTGTTCTTCGAGCACCTCGCGAACCGGCGGTTTCCGGTCACCTGGTGGATGCGCCGCCCGGACCAGCTCGACTACCTGCAGGAACCCGACTGTTTCCACGACCTGTTCGGCCACGTGCCGCTCCTGATCGAGCCGGTGTTCGCCGACTACATGCAGGCCTATGGCCGCACGGCGCTCGCGGTCGCCGACGACGAAGCGGCGCTCGCGCGGCTGGCGCGCCTCTACTGGTATACGGTGGAATTCGGGCTGATTCGCGACCCGAACGGCACGAACGGGCTGTCGATCTACGGCGCCGGGATCGTGTCGAGCAAGGGCGAGAGCCTGTACAGCCTCGAAAGCGCGGCGCCGAACCGGCTCGGCTTCGACCTGGAGCGCGTGATGCGCACGCAGTACCGGATCGACACGTTCCAGACGACCTACTTCGTGATCGACGATTTCGCGCAGCTGTTCGCGCTCGCCGACGTCGACGGCCGTGCGCTGGCCGACCGGCTAGCCGCGTTGCCGGAATTCCCGGCCGGCGCGGTGCTCGAGCGCGATCTCGTGCTGCATCGCGGCACGGGCGAAGGCTGGCCGGACGACGCGCACGCGTAACGCGGCCGGCCACGCCGGCATGCTTCGGGCGCTGGCGCCCGCCTGCCTCCGGATGCCCGTCCCCGGATGCCCGTCCCCGGATGCCCGTCGCCGGATGCCCGTCGCGCAACTATGAAACAATGACCGGTACCGGCTTTGCCGCGTGGCTTTTGCCCGCGCGCGGGCGCCGCTGGTTACCGAACGAGGTGCAACATGATCCACAAGCTCACATCAGAAGAACGCAAGACCCGGCTCGAAGGGCTGCCGCACTGGACGGCCGTGCCGGGCCGCGATGCGATTCAGCGCAGCCTGCGCTTCGCCGATTTCAACGAGGCCTTCGGCTTCATGACGCGTATCGCGATCAAGGCGCAGGAAATGAACCACCATCCGGAATGGTTCAACGTGTACAACCGTGTCGACATCACGTTGTCGACCCACGATGCGCACGGCCTGACCGAGCGCGACATCTCGCTCGCGCAGTTCATCGACCACGTGTGCGCGCACACCGAGCCGGCCGCCTGAGCTTCCCCTGCCGCCGCGCATCCTGCGACGATCGACGCGCGGCGCGTCAACTTTTCATTTCGCTGAACGTTTTCTAGGATGTACTCAGCGAAAGCCTTCAGCTTTCCAAGCCATCCTTAAGGCGCACGTAAGTCTCGTACGCTTTCCGCGCCTTGGGGTCCAAACCTTCCAGTTGCAGCGCGGCTTCGCGCTGTACAATCAGCAGCGCATACGGCTTGGAGAGCGCGCTGGCCTCTTCGCAGAGTTTGAGTTCGTCGCCGCTCGACGGCGAGCGGGCGCGCCAGAAATTGATCGCGGCTTCGAGGTCGTGGATCGAGATATCGGACATGATTGGATGTAATCGTTCGCTGGCCGCCATGCTTGATGTCAGGCGATGCGGCGCCCCTGTGGAAACGGTGTCGTGCTGTCCGCGTGCCTGAACCGCCAACCCATTGTACTTGAGCGAACTTCATGCGACTCCTTCTGATCGAAGACGACCGCCCCATCGCACGCGGTATCCAGAGCAGCCTCGAGCAGGCTGGCTTCACCGTCGACATGGTGCATGACGGCATCTTTGCCGAACAGGCGCTGGCACAGAACCGCCACGAACTCGTGATCCTCGACCTCGGCCTGCCGGGCATCGACGGCATGACGCTGCTCACGCGTTTCCGCCAGACCAACCGCCACACGCCCGTCATCGTGCTGACCGCGCGCGACGAACTGAACGACCGGATCCAGGGCCTGAACTCCGGCGCCGACGACTACATGCTCAAGCCGTTCGAGCCGGCCGAGCTCGAAGCGCGCATCCGCGCGGTGATGCGTCGCAGCGGCCCGCACAGCGACATGCCGCGTCCGGAAGTGTCGCTCGGCGGCGTCCGCCTGTCGGGCGTCGATCGCCGCATCTTCAACGACGACAAGCCGCTCGAACTGTCGCCGCGCGAGTTCGCGGTGCTCGAAATGCTGCTGCTGCGCCACGGCCGTGTCGTCAGCAAGGCCCAGCTGCAGGATCACCTCACGCATTTCGGCGGCGATCTCGGCGACACCGCGATCGAAGTCTACGTGCACCGCGTGCGCAAGAAACTCGAGCAGTGCCGTGTCGAGATCGTCACGGTGCGCGGCTTCGGCTATCTGCTGCAGGAAATCCGCCAGACCGCGAGCGTCTGAGCGGCGCCGCATGCCGGCCGGCCAGGTGCCGCCGGCGCGCCGCCCTGCCCGCGTCGCCGTCCGGCGCACGACCGCGCCGCTCCCCGTGAGCGGCGCTTATCCATTTGCCCGTCGAAATGTCTTCTGATCCGGCTGTCACCACCAGCCTGCGCCGCTCGCTGCTCAGACGCCTCGCCGCACCGCTGTCGATGCTCGCGCTGATGAGCGGCCTGATTGCCTACTGGCTCGCGTGGCAATACACGCAACACGTGATCGACCGCTCGCTCGCCGATCTCGCCACCGCCATCTCCAAACAGATCCAGATCGCCGGCCCCGACGCGCCGTTCACGGTGCCGCCGCTCGCGCAGGCGATGTTCTCCGATCCGGCCGAAGCGCTGATCTACCGGATCAGCGACGGCGAGGAGGAGCTCGCCGGCGATCCGAAGCTGCCGCTGCGCGGCATCAACGTGCGCCGCATGCATCACGCGTACGTGTTCGAGGCCGAGTACGACAACCGCGCGGTGCGGGTCGCGCAGGTGCGCGTCGAGGAAGTCGACGGCGGCCGGCCGATGGTGGTCGAGGTCGCGCAGCCGGTGCGGCACCGCTACCGGATCGCCGCCGAATTCCTCGTCGCGATCATGATGCCGCTGCTGCTGTTGCTGCTGGCGGGCTGGGGCATCGTGTGGCGCGTCGTGAACCAGCAGCTCGGCCCGCTCACGCATCTCGCCGATTCGCTGAACCGGCAGACCCACACGTCGCTGGAGCCGGTCGACGAAACCGACGTGCCGCTCGAGATTCGGCCGCTGACGAGCGCGATGAACGCGCTGCTCGGCCGCCTGAAGACCGCGCTCGACGCGCAGCGCAAGTTCATCGCCGATGCCGCGCACCAGCTGCGCACGCCGCTCACCGCCGTGAAGCTGCATGCCGAGCAGGCCGCCGTCGCGCGCGACCCGCAGCAGACTTACGCGGCAGTGCGCGAGCTGCGCGCGGCCGCCGACCGCGCGGTGCGGCTGTCGAACCAGTTGCTGTCGCTCGCGCGGGCGGAGCCGGGCGAACAGGCCGCTCGTTTCGTCGACGTCGACCTGGCCGCGATGGCATTCGAGACGGGTGCCGAGTGGGTGCCGCGCGCGCTCGCATCGCATGTCGACCTCGGCTTCCAGCGCAGCGACGAACCCGGCGAAGACGAAACGCTGAACGTGCGCGGCAACCCCGTGCTGCTGCGCGAGGTGATCGCGAACCTGCTCGACAATGCGCTGAAATACGTGCCGCTCGCACGGCCGAACGGCGCGCGGATCACGGTGAACGTCGCGCGCGGCGCGCTCGAGGACGGCCAGCCGGCCGCCGAGATCGTCGTCGAGGACAACGGCCCGGGCGTGCCGGCCAGTCAGCAGGCCGACCTGTTCAAGCGCTTCTTCCGCGGCGATGCGCAAAGCGGCAACGGCGTCGAGACGGGCGCGGGGCTCGGGCTCGCGATCGTCCACGACATCATCGCGATGCACGGCGGCACGGTGTCGTACGAGGATGCATCGGAAGGCGGTTCGCGCTTCGTGGTGCGCGTGCCGCTCGCCAAGCGTACCGAGAAGCCGGCGAGCGAAACGCCGGCCGCCGCGCCGACGCATTGAGCCGCGCGGTGCGCGCATCGGGTAGAGAGAAGAACGGCCGCGCGGCGGCCGTCCGATGAAGCCGCCGCGCGCGATGCGCGGCCGCCCCGGTCACTTCTTCTTTTTCTTGTCCTTCGCGGCGGACTCGGACTTGCCGTCCTTGTCCTTCTTGTCTTTCTTCTTCCTCTTCTTGCCGTCGTCGTCCGGTGTGGCGAGCAGCGTGCCGCGGCATGCGTCCGCGCCGCAATGGCACGCGTACTCGCGCTTGAGCTTCTTCGTCAGCTTCTCGTCGATCACGAGGCCATAGTCGTAGAACAGCTCTTCTTCCGGCTCGATGTCGCGCAGCGCGTGGATGAACACGCGGCCCTTCGTCTCCTCGGCCTCGCAGTTCGGCGCGCACGAATGATTGATCCAGCGCGCGCTGTTGCCGTCGATCTTGCCGTCGATCACCCCGCCTTCTTCCAGTGCGAAGTAGAACGTATGGTTGGGCTCGCTCGGGTCGTGCGGATGCCGACGCAGCGCTTCCTTCCATGAAATCCGCTCGCCCTTGTATTCCACTACGCGCTCGCCGGCCTTGATCGGCGCCACCGCGAACACGCCCTTGCCGTGTATTCCCGAGCGGCGCACCGCGATCCTGCGTGAACTCATCGAACGAATCCTTGTGAAGACGAATTGAATGGAAGACGGCCGCGCTCACGGCCCAGCGTCGCGCAAAACGAAAACGCGGCACCGGTGGGTGCCGCGTCGGGCCATGCGGCGAATCATCCGCATCCTACACGTTCAAGATTGCTTCGTTCAACATCGTGCGCAATATCACGCGCATGACGCTCAACGCTGGCCGAATGCGATGTCGCCGAACAACGCCTTGTGCTCGCGCGGCTGCGAACGCCAGTACTGCGGCGGCGCCGACACCTGCGCGCCGAGCTCGGCGGCCGCATGCCACGGCCAGCGCGGGTCGTACAGCATCGCACGCGCCATCGCGACCAGATCGGCGTCGCCCGCCTCGATCAGCCGGTTCGCATGCGCGGGATCGTTGATGAGGCCGACCGCGATCGTCGGCATCCCAACGGCGCGCTTCACGGCCTGCGCGAACGGCACCTGGTAGCCGGGCGACAGCGGAATCTTCTGCAGCGGCGACACGCCGCCGGACGACACGTCGATCCAGTCGCAGCCGCGCTGCTTCAGTTCGTGCGCGAACGCGATCGTGTCGTCGAGTTCCCAGCCGCCCTCGACCCAGTCGGTCGCCGACACGCGCACGCCGACCGGCCGGTCCTCCGGAAACGCCGCGCGCACGATCTCGAAGATCTCGAGCGGAAAGCGCATCCGGTTCTCGCGCGAGCCGCCGTATTCGTCGGTACGCTGGTTCGAGATCGGCGACAGGAACTGGTGCAACAGGTAGCCGTGCGCCGCATGCACTTCGATCGCGTCGATGCCGAGGCGCGCGGCACGCTTCGCGGCGGCCGCGAACGCGTCGCGGATCCGGTTCAGGCCGGCCGCGTCGAGTGCGAGCGGCGGCGTCTCGCCGTCCTTGTGCGGCAGCGCCGACGGCGCGTGCGGCAACCAGCCGCCATCGGCGACGGACACGAGCTGGCCACCGTTCCACGGAACGTCGCTCGATGCCTTGCGCCCTGCATGCGACAGCTGCATCGCGACGCGGACCGACGAATGCTTGCGGATCGACGCCAGCACGGGCTTGAGCGCCGCTTCGGTCACGTCGTCCCACAGCCCGAGGTCGCCGGCCGTGATGCGCCCGTCGGGTTCGACGGCGGTCGCCTCGATGCAGAGCAGGCCCGCGCCGGACAGCGCGAGATGGCCGAGATGGATCATGTGCCAGTCGGTCGCCTCGCCGCGCTCGGCGGAGTACTGGCACATCGGGGAGATCACGATCCGGTTCGGAAGGGTCACGCCGCGCAGCGTGAACGGAGAAAACAGCGCAGTCATGGGTGCCGCTCGCCAGGAAAGAGAAAGAGCTGACGAGCGTAGCACGCAGGCTGGAAGGCTGCTGGCGGCCGGTTCGGCAGTAAGCCGATGGTCAGGGACAGTCGGCGTGAAGCCGGCGGCAATGGCGACGGTGAGGCAATGCGCACGCGCGATGCCGCGGTGCGCCGGCCGGTTTTGCCGGCGGGCCGCTCACGCGCGGTGCCGCATGCTCGGCATCAAAGCCCGACGCTGTCGAGCCACTCCGCGAACATGCGTCGCGCGGCCG
The DNA here is from genome assembly GCF_046534915.1 of Burkholderia sp. SIMBA_051. Classification (NCBI taxonomy): domain Bacteria; kingdom Pseudomonadati; phylum Pseudomonadota; class Betaproteobacteria; order Burkholderiales; family Burkholderiaceae; genus Burkholderia; species Burkholderia sp. SIMBA_051. The sequence continues at coordinate 161,655 of NZ_JAWRXS010000014.1, forward strand.
CCTCCAGCGCGGGACCGTGCTGCACGGTGTCGGCGCGCAGCTGGCGCGCGTCGATGCCGGGCGTCGACGCGATTTCGCCGGCGTTACCGATCAGCCAGGGTTCGAAGCGGTCGGCGCGGATTTCAGGATGGCATTGCAGCGCCAGCACGTGCTGCCCCCACGCGAATGCCTGGTGGCGGCATGCCGGTGTGGACGCGAGATGGATCGCGCCGCCCGGCAGGTCGAACGTATCGCCGTGCCAGTGCAGCATCGACGTGGCCGCGCCGTCGAGATGGCGCATCGGCGACGCACGGCCCGCGTCGGTAAGCGTCAGCGGCGCCCAGCCGAGTTCCTTTTGCGCCGCCGGATAGACGCGCGCGCCGAGCGCACGGGCGATGAACTGCGCACCCAGGCAGATGCCGAGGATCGGCAGCCCCGCGTCGATGCGCTGGCGCACCAGCGCGGCGAGCGGCGCGATCGACGGATACTGCGCATCGTCGTACACGCTGAGCGGGCCGCCGAGCATCACGAGCAGCGACGGCTGCAGCGCGTCGAGCACCTCGACGCGCGACGATCCGACGTCGACATAGCGCACGCGCCGCCCACGCTCGCCGAGCACCTGCTCGAAGCTGCCGAGGTCCTCGAAATGCACGTGGCGAATCGCCACCACTTCAGCGTTCATCATCGGCCTCCCGGTCGATCGACGGACGTCAGCCGGCGAACACCTTCCAGGTCTTCTTTTGCGTGGCCGCGTCGCCTTCTTCGTGCACCGAACAGTCGAGACGCAGATCGCTGTCTGCCATCGACAGGTCGAGCGCCGCGCAGTAATGCACGGTCTTCTTCGACTGCTTGCCCGGCTGGAAATGCGCGCACGTCAGGCACATGCGCTGCGGCGGCGTCGCGCCGGCCACCTGCAGTTCGCGCAGCGTCTTCAGCAGCGCGCGGTACAGCGCGCCCTGCTCGTCCGCGCCGAGCTTGCCGACTGCTTTCGTCAGGAATTCCGGCCATTGCAGCGCCTTCTTGGCCGCGGTACGGCCGCGGGCCGACAGGCGCACGGCGAGCGCGCGGCCATCGTCCAGTGCGCGACGCTTCTCGACGAGCCCCTTCGTTTCGAGCGTGCTGACCGCATCGCTGGTGGTCGCCGCGGTGAGCTGCGTCTCGCGTGCGATCTCGCCGAGCCGCATCGGGCCCTTGCGTTGCAGCAGCAGCACGAGGATCTCGCCCTGCGTCGGCGTGAGACCCGCGCCTTCCGCCCAATCCCATGCCTGGCTTCGCATGGCCGTACTCAATCGCAGCAAGCTGTGGGTCACACGTCCCGAAGCCTGATTCCCGTAAACGCCTTCGCTCATAGTCTTTTCGCTTTGCCGCCGCCCGGATTGCCGAGCAGCCGTAGTGTGGAGATCGAATGTCTATCTCAAAACAGACGCTCATCGAGGAGCATCGACACGGCCGTCGCGAGGCACACGCGGCGGTCGCGTTCGCGGCGACCGGTGAGACACACGTCGTTCCGGTGTCCGCAAAGCCGACATTCTAAGCGAGAGCGGAAAATCGCACAGCTAAGTTATCCCCTTCATTCTGTGGAAAATCACTGGATAACCGGACTTTTTCGTTGTGCCGGCAATCTCTGCCGGCCCTACGGCGCCACGCGCAAACATTTTCCTGTTCGGATCGGCCACCATGCCGAGGGCACCGATCCACCGGGTTATCCATCCCGCAGAGCGTTGACTTTGAAGCGGAATATTGAGTTATCCACAGATTTTCAGGACGACTGGCGACGTGCCGCACGCGAATCGGCACCGAACGGCGTTCAGTGAATCGCCGCGCGGTCGAGTCCGTAATCTGCAAAACATTTTTTCATTCGCGCCAGCGCAGGCACTGCTGGCGAACCGTCTCGTTCAGCGATTTTTCCTGCTTGAAAACGGTTCTCAACCACGATGCGTCATTCACGCGCGCCTTCGCGAGCGCGCCGATCTCGTCGAGCGCCGCGCGCGAGCCGAGCGCGGCCGCATGCGGCGCGATCCGGTCGAGCGTGTCGAGGATGTCTTCCGCGATCGTGCGGCGCTCACCTGTCTGAGGATTGACGCAGGTGCCCTCGAGCCCGAAGCGGCACGCTTCGAAACGGTTGAACGTGTAGACGAGATAGTCGTCCTCCGACAGCTTCAGCGGCCGGTCGGTCAGCAGGTAGCGCGCGAGCGTCTGGATGTAGCACGCGATCGCGGCCGCGCGATCGACCGACAGCGGCGTGTCCATCACGCGCACCTCGATCGTCCCGTAGCCGGGCTTCGGCCGGATGTCCCAGTAGAAGTCCTTCATCGAGTTGACGACGCCCGTGTTGACCATCTTCGTGAAGTACTCCTCGAAGCTGTCCCAGGTCAGCACGAACGGCGCGCGGCCCGACAGCGGGAACGCGAACACCGAATTCAGGCGTGCCGAATGGAAGCCGGTGTCGACGTTCTGCACGAACGGCGACGACGCGGACAGCGCGATGAAGTGCGGAATGAAGCGCGACATCGAGTGCAGCAGGAACAGCGCGCTGTCCGGATCGGGACAGCCGATGTGCACGTGCTGGCCGAACACCGTGAACTGCTTCGCGAGATAGCCGTACAGCTCGGAGATGTACTGGAAGCGCGGCGCGTCGTAGATCTGCCGGTCGCTCCATTGCTGGAACGCGTGCGTGCCGCCGCCGCACAGCCCGACGTTGAGCTGGTCGGCCGCCTTTACGAGCACGTCGCGAATCGCGTGCAGCTCGGACACTGCCTGCTCGTGCGAGTGGCAGATGCCGGTCGACAGCTCGATCATGCTCTCGGTGATTTCCGGCGTGATGTTGCCGGGGAAGGTCTCGCCCTGGATCAGGCGCATCAGGTCGGACGCAGCCTTGGTCAGGTCGTAGTTGTGCGTGTTGACGACCTGGATCTCCAGTTCGACGCCGAACGTGAACGGTTCGGAATTGACGAAGGTTTCGAGTGCCATGGCAGGTTCCGGAATCAGTTTCTGTCGCTGCGTTCGCTGACCGCCGACAGGCAGCGGTAGACGACGAACGGGCTGACGAGCTGCAGGATCACGATCGTGCACATCACGATCGCGCGCAGATGGGGGTCGAAATTAGGATAGAGCTGGTAGGTGTCGTCGACGAGCAGGTACGACAGCGCGGACATCGGTGTCAGCGCGATGCCGAGCGCGACGCCCTGCTTCATCCCGAGCCCGCTCGGCTTCGCGAACACGACGACGCCGGCCAGCTTGGCGACCAGCCGCGTGACGATCAGCACGATCGCGAGCAGCCCGCCGATCGCGATGTCGCCCCACGTGAACGACGTGAGCGTCAGCACGAACAGGATCACCGTCAGCAGCCAGCCGGCCGTGCCGAAATGCTCGGGCCACAGCTGCGGACGCGCTTCGAGGTTCTTCACGATGATGCCCGCGAGCAGCAGCGTGAGCAGCGTCGACAGCTTCAACGCCTGCGCGACCGCGATCGCGAGCATCACGAGGCCGAACAGCGCGACGAACGAATGCTCGTCGCGCATCGTCGAGGTCATGTGGCGGAACAGGTAATTGCATGCGCGCGCAACCAGATACGCGACGATGAACGAACCGGCGATCAGGTAGACGGGTTGCAGCACCGTTGCGAAAACGTTCCCGTACGCTTCCTGGTGCAGCCAGCTCGTCACGAGCTTGGTCAGCACGATCGCGTAGACGCTGTTCAGCGCGGTCAGCGTGATGAGGCGCTGAGACACCTGCCCTTCCGCGCGCAGTTCGGTCTTCAGCTGGATCACCATCGACGGCGACGTCGCGATCGCGATCGCGGACAGCACGAGCGCGACCATGCCCGACACGCCGAGCGCGAGCATCACGAACAGCACGAGCACGAACGTCAGCGTCGCCTCCGCGAGGCTCGACGCGATGAGCCACGGATTGCGGCGGATCCATTTCAGATCGAGACGGCTGCCGAGCTCGAACAGCAGCAGCCCGAGCGCGACGTTGATCAGCAGCCGCGAGGTTTCGTCGGTGCTCGCGTCGATCACGCCGAATCCGAACGACCCGGCAATGAGACCGATCACCGCATAACCGGTGATGCGCGGCAGCCGCCATGCGCGATAGCACAGCTCGCCGCACAGGCCGGCCGCAAACAGCGCAAGCCCGGCCCAGAACACGGCATCCGGCGCAAGCGGCCAGTTGGGCAGGAATGAGAACGCCGACTTCATCGTGGTGACTTCTCCTTTGGAAGCAACCGCCAGCGACGCGGGGTCAAGCGTCGGAAATGAGATGCGCGCCGGCTGGGTGTCGCCCCGAATGTGATTGTTGTGGTCGACGACGGCAGGACATGGGATCCGCCTCTTCCGCCATCAGGCGGAACTGTCGTTCAGGCTGCCGATCTGGATTGTCGGCCTGGTGTGTGAACGGACTGCGCGGTCTCGAAGACTCAGATTCGAAATCGTGCCGACCGTTCCGTTGAAGCATGTCCGGCGCCAGGGCCGAACGAACGCGAAGGAAACCGATTGTGCCACAGCTTTTTCGCTCCGGAACCGATCGAATCGACTCGCGGCGCTGTGAGGCACCGCAGGTCTTTGGTTTCAAAGGTTTACTTGTATGTATACATAGTAGAAGTTAACAAGGCGCCCACAGTTCTGTGGATAACTTCGGTTTACGCAACAAGATCAACAGGTTGGCGCCGCCACAACCCGTTGCACAGGCTGTTTGCTCACAGACGTTTGAGTGGGGCAACTTTCGGGCCGTTTCACAGCTGTGCCGAGTTGCCCAGTTTACGTCCACTGTGATTACACACGAAGTGCGCGCGGATTCCTCGCGGTTATCCACAGCATCGCGTGGATAACTTTGCACAGAAAAATCGAAGCACTGTGAGGATCTGACTGACGAGATCAGCCGATCTGGCGGCCGCGCAGCGCGCGGATCAGGAACCGGGCCGGGTCGACGGCGTCGACGAGTTCCCGCTCGAGCGGCAGCGGCTCGCCTTCGAGTTGCGACGCGATCAGCTCGGCGCCGAGCGCCGCCCACACGAGCCCGCGGGAGCCGTAGCCGAAGGCGCCGTAGAGGCCCGCGGCGCGCGGCAGGTCGCGCGCTTTTGCACCGCTCAGCGCGCGGGCGTTCGTGACGGCCTGCGCTTCGTCGGCGAGCGGGCCGATCACCGGCACGCGGTCGGCGACGACCCAGCGAAACGCGACGCGCCCGCGCAGCGTATCGACGTCCGGCAGCTCGCCGAGCAGGCCGGGCAGCAGATGCCGGACGCGCTCGAGGTTTTCGATATGTCCGGCGGTGCGCATCGTCCGGTCGACGTCGTCGGGTTCGAACGTCGCGCCGATCAGCAGCGTGCCGTCGTCGAGCGGCACCGCATAGCCGTCGCCGATCGTGGGGCACGGCAGCGGCGCCGTGCTGCCGGGCGGCAGCAGCGTGAGCTGGCCGCGCACCGGTTGCAGCGCGACGTGCCGCAGGCCGGCGAGACGCACCGCGTCGCCCGCGTTCGCGAGCACGACGACCGGGGCTTCGGCGAGCATCGCGCCTGCCGCATCGACGGCGCGCCACCTGTCGCGATCACGCTCGAGCCGCGCGACTTCGGTGCCGGCCAGCAGTGTTACGCGTGCGCCGGCCGCCGCGATTTGTGCCGCGCACACCCCGGCCGGCCAGACGGCGCCGCCGTGCGGAAACAGCAGGCCGCCGTGTGCGACCGGCAGGTTCAGATGCGCGCGGGCGGCGTCCGTATCGAGCAGCGACACATAGTCGGAAGGTGCGCCGAGCGCATCGAACGCATCGCGCATCCGCGCGAAATCGTCGGCCGATTCCGCGAGATGGATCATCCCGTGCGTGCTGCGCGCGAACGCATGGCCCGCGTCCTCGAGCGCGCGCCAGCGTGCGAGCGCATGCAGGAACCCGCTGCGGGTGAGGCGGCTCGCGACGTTGTCGTCGCGCGTCATCAGCGGATGGAATACACCGGCCGGATTGCCCGATGCCTCGCTCGCGATTCGTTCGTGCCGCTCGATCAGCGTGATGTTCCAGCCGCGCGCGGCGAGCCGTTCGACGACCGCGCAGCCTGCCAGGCCCGCCCCGATCACGATCGCTTCGCGCGCGGCAACCGGCAATGCACGCGGCGGTTCGTGCCGCCGCATCCGCCAGCGCGGCGCGTATTCGCCGACGCGCAATGCGGGCTCGCCTGCGCAATCATCGACGTCGCGACTTGTGAAACCCGTTTGCTCGAGCGCATGTTTCACGGCGTCGTCGTGCGAATGCGTCGCATAGGTCGCACCGTCGGCGGCGATGCGTGCGAGCGCGCGGATCACGTCGGCCGACAGCACATCGCCGTGCGCGGCCGACACGACATTGCCGAGATAGAACGCATCGGCGCGCGCGACGAGCCGTTGCAGCATGTCACGCGCATCGCCGAATGCGAGCGTGAGCACCACGCGCCCCGCGTCGAATTCGAGCCGGTGCAGGCCGGGCACATGCATCGGCCACGCGTCGATCAAAGCGTCGGCGTTTTCCGAGATGGTTGCGTCCGCAACCAGATGAGAAACGGCGCGGCGCAGGTCCTCGCGCGTGAACGGATGCGGTTCGATCGCGACGAAATGCAGCCGCTCGCAGCGTGCCGGGTCGTCGCGCCATGCGGCCCACGTCGCGAGAAAACGGCTGCCCGCGCCGAATCCCGTCTCGACGATCGTGAACGTGCGGCGGCCCTGCCAGCGGGCCGGCAGGCCGGTGCCGGCGAGCATTCGGTTCGCGTGCGCGCGAGCGCGCGACGCGTCGCGAGGGAGCTCGCCGTACTCGGGCGAGACGAGAATGCCGTCGTCGCGGCGGGCGAGCGTGGCGGGAACGAGTCGGTCGGGCATGCGAAACAAAAAACGTGGCAGCCAAGCCTGGCAAGGGTTTGCGCGGAGGCGTCCGGCGCGCCGTTGGCAAAATCCAACGGCGTTGCGTGCGGGCGGACGCGGCTGCGTATCCTGTCCGGTTGGCGCAGGTCAAAAAACGGGCAATCGACGATTCATTCGGCGAAATACCGATGAAAATCTTTGAAACCCTTGTCGTTATTGGGTTTGCGCTGCGCTATCATAGCAACGCCGTACCGCGGGGTGGCCGCCGGCCAAGCCGGACGGCACGTCGCGCGGGCCAGGATTCGGCGCTGTGTCGTCGGAGTCTGACTCTCGATGGCACGGTTCGCGCACGTATAATCGGCGCGTTCGCGCTGTTCGTGTCAAACCTAACCTGAAAAAGGAACCTTAATGAACAAACAGGAACTGATCGACGCCGTCGCCGCCCAAACGGGCGCCAGCAAGGCTCAAACCGGCGAAACGCTGGACACGCTGCTCGAAGTCATCAAGAAGGCCGTGTCGAAGGGTGATGCGGTTCAGCTGATCGGCTTCGGCAGCTTCGGTTCGGGCAAGCGCGCAGCACGTACGGGCCGCAACCCGAAGACGGGCGAAACCATCAAGATCCCGGCAGCCAAGACGGTCAAGTTCACGGCTGGCAAGGCGTTCAAGGACGCCGTCAACAAGCGTTGATTCAGCGCCTGTGCCTGGAAAAAAACCCGCCTTTCGGCGGGTTTTTTGTTGGGCGCGCGCGGCATTTTCGCCACAGTCCGCACACCTCTTGCAAGATTTAACGGTTAGCTTTCGCGCGCCGTTTTTTACCGCGCGTTACACGTGCACGATCTGCGCGTCGGGATCCTCGTCGTCGTGCGCGTCGACATCCCATGCCGGGAACGGATCGTCGAACGTGGTCCATTGCGCGGCACCGAGCGCGAATTCCGCATCGGTGAGCAGGCATGCGTCGAGCTTCGCGCGCCATGCGTCGGCATCGAGCCCGATGCCGATCAGCACGAGTTCCTGACGGCGATCGCCCACCGCGCGATCGTCGAGGTCGCCCTGCCACTCCGTGCGAATTTCCGCGAGCAGTTCGTCGTCATCCGGCCATTCCGCGCGATCCTGCGCGGCCCACCACAGGCCTGCCGGGCCATGCCGGCACACGCCGCCCGCCTGCGACAGCGAACCCGCGATGTCGTTGCGCGTCGCGAGCCAGAAGAAGCCCTTGCTGCGCAGCACGCCCGGCCACTCCTGATGCAGCAGCGCCCAGAGTCGCGCTGGATGAAACGGCCGGCGCGCGCGGTAAACAAAATTGCCGATGCCGAATTCGTCGGCTTCGCCGTGCACGTGCGCATGATGCGGATCATGGCACTCGGGATCGTCGCAGTGCGTGTGATCGTCTTCCAGCGACGCGAGCCAGCCCGGCGCATTCGCGGCTTCGTCGAAATCGAAGCGGCCGGTGTTCAGCACTTCGTCGAGCGGCACGTTGCCGAACGTCGACACGACCTGGTGCGCGCGCGGGTTGAGCCGCGCAAGGATGTGCCGCAGGCGCGCGAGTTCGTCGGCGCCGACGAGGTCGGCCTTGTTGATCACCAGCACGTCGCAGAATTCGATCTGCTCGATCAGCAATTCGACGAGCGTGCGATCGTCTTCGTCCGATGCGGCGATGCCGCGTGTCGCGAGCGCGTCGTCGGAACCGTAGTCGCGCAGGAAATTGTAGGCGTCGACCACGGTGACGAGCGTGTCGAGCCGCGCGACGTTCGACAGCGACGCGCCGTCGTCGTCGACGAACGTGAAGGTTTCGGCGATCGGCATCGGCTCCGCGATGCCGGTCGATTCGATCACGATCGCGTCGAAGCGGCCGTCGGCCGCGAGATTGCGAATCTCGACGAGCAAGTCGTCGCGCAGCGTGCAGCAGATGCAGCCGTTCGACATCTCGACGAGGCGTTCCTCGACGTGCGACAGCGCCTGCGCATCGCGCACGAGCGACGCGTCGATGTTGACCGCCGCGAGATCGTTGACGATCACGGCGACTTTCAGGCCCGCGCGGTTCGCGAGAATGTGATTGAGCAGCGTGGTCTTGCCGGCGCCGAGGAAACCGGACAGCACGGTGACGGGCAACGGCTGGTTCATTGCCGGATTCATAACGATTTGCACCAACGGAAAAGATGAAAAAGCGGCCGTGGGGCCCTGGCGGGGCGCGATCGGCCGGGGGCCAGTCGCCCGATGCCGGTCGCCCGGAACCGGTCGAAACCGCAGCGTGAGCCCGCATTGTGCATCAAACGCGCACAGGCCGAGCGGCCCGGCGTCAGCCCGCGGCGCGGCGCGACGTCACTGCTCGGGCGGCAGCAGCTTCCACTGCGCCAGGATTGCGGCGATCTGCCGCGCATACTTGTCGCGCAGCGACGGCGTTTCCGAATGATAGGCGCCGACGGCCTGCCATGTATTGCCGTAGCGATTCATTTTCTGGCGCAGATGCCATGCGGCGATATAGACGTTCTTGCACGGCTCCATCAGCGTGTCGCGGCCGATGCCGTAGCGCGACAGCGTCGGCAGGTGGATCGAATTGATCTGCATCAGGCCGTAGTCGACCGAGCCGTTCGTATTCTTGTTCAGCGCGGCGGGCCGGTTGCGCGATTCCTGCCACGCGATCGCGCGCAGAATCAGCGGATTGACCTGCTGGTACCGGGCGGCCTCGTCGAAACAATCCGCGCGAGCGTTTCCGCAGGCGAACCACACGCCGGCGGCGATCAACGCGATCGAAGCGAACCGTCTGTTCATGGTGCGGAAAACGAAAAGGAAGTGACGCAAAGATCGGGAAAACCCGTGCCTGTTATTCGTACGGATGGAAACGCGCCGCCCGTATCATACCGGCAGTCCGTTACGTATTGACACGCGAAAGACGGCAGCCCGTTTATACCGCATTTCGGTGTCGGTTCATCCCAAAACGGCGGCGATGGCCGGAATGCCTGGCGGAGGCCGAAATCTTACATATTGCATACGGTATGCCGAAACCATGTCGTATGTGAGACAGTCCTCAGCTCAATGTGATATTTCGGACATGAAAAACTGCTAATGTCGCCTCTTTAGGACTTGGATCCCAGCACTACCGCCGGAAGTGGCCCTGAGCCGGCATCGACCCATTCATCCATGACAAGAAATCGCTTCGTTATGCGGCGCGTCGCCACGACCCTGATCGTCGCCGGCATCATCGTCTCGCAAGCCGCCTACGCTCAGGTCACGCTCAATTTCGTGAACGCGGATATCGACCAGGTCGCGAAGGCGATCGGCGCCGCAACCGGCAAGACCATCATCGTCGACCCCCGCGTGAAGGGGCAGCTCAACCTCGTATCCGAACGGTCCGTGCCGGAAGACCAGGCGCTGAAGACGCTGCAATCGGCGCTGCGCATGCAGGGCTTCGCGCTCGTGCAGGATCACGGCGTGCTGAAGGTCGTGCCCGAGGCCGACGCCAAGCTGCAGGGCGTGCCGACCTATATCGGCAATGCGCCGCGCGCACGTGGCGACCAGGTCATCACGCAGGTGTTCGAACTGCACAACGAATCGGCGAACAACCTGCTGCCGGTGCTGCGGCCGCTGATCTCGCCGAACAACACGGTCACCGCCTACCCGGCGAACAACACGATCGTCGTCACCGATTACGCGGACAACGTGCGCCGCATCGCGCAGATCATCGCAGGTGTCGACAGCGCCGCGGGCGCGCAGGTGCAGGTCATCCCGCTGCGTAACGCGAACGCGATCGACCTCGCCGCGCAATTGCAGAAGATGCTCGACCCCGGCGCGATCGGCAACAGCGACGCGACGCTAAAGGTGTCGGTCACGGCCGACCCGCGCACCAATTCGCTGATGCTGCGCGCATCGAGCGCATCGCGCCTCGCGGCGGCGAAGCGCATCGTGCAGCAGCTCGACGCGCCGAGCGGCGTGCCCGGCAACATGCACGTCGTGCCGTTGCGCAATGCCGATGCGGTCAAGCTCGCGAAGACGCTGCGCGGGATGCTCGGCAAGGGCGGCAACGACAGCGGCTCGTCGGCGTCGTCCAACGATGCGAACAGCTTCAACCAGAGCGGCGGCTCGTCGGCGAGCGGCAACTTCTCGACCGGCACGTCCGGCACCCCGCCGCTGCCGTCCGGCGGCCTCGGCGGCGGTTCGTCTTCGTCGTCGGCCTACGGCAGCGGGTCGTCGGGCAGCGGTGGCGTCGGCAGCGGCGGCCTGCTCGGCGGCGACAAGGACAAGAGCGACGAAAACCAGCCGGGCGGGATGATCCAGGCCGATGCGGCCACCAACTCGCTGATCATCACCGCGTCCGATCCGGTCTACCGGAACCTGCGCTCGGTGATCGACCAGCTCGACGCGCGGCGTGCGCAGGTCTATATCGAGGCGCTGATCGTCGAGCTGAACTCGACGACGCAGGGCAACCTCGGGATCCAGTGGCAGGTGGCGAGCGGCCAGTTCCTCGGCGGCACGAACCTGGCACCGACGGCCGGAACCGGCCTGGGCAACAGCATCGTCAACCTGACGAGCGGCGGCACGGCCGCCACCACCGGGCTGGCCGCCAATCTCGCGGGCCTGAGCCAGGGCCTCAACATCGGCTGGCTGCACAACATGTTCGGCGTGCAGGGGCTTGGCGCGCTGCTGCAGTATTTCGCCGGCGTGAGCGACGCGAACGTGCTGTCGACGCCGAACCTGATCACGCTCGACAACGAGGAAGCGAAGATCGTCGTCGGCCAGAACGTGCCGATCGCGACCGGTTCGTACTCGAACCTGACGAGCGGCACGACGAGCAACGCGTTCAATACCTACGACCGTCGCGACGTCGGCCTGACGCTGCACGTGAAGCCGCAGATCACCGACGGCGGGATCCTGAAGCTGCAGCTCTACACGGAGGATTCGGCGGTCGTCAGCGGCACCACCAACGCGCAGACCGGCCCGACCTTCACGAAGCGCTCGATCCAGTCGACGATCCTCGCGGACAACGGCGAGATCATCGTGCTCGGCGGCTTGATGCAGGACAACTACCAGGTGTCGAACAGCAAGGTGCCGCTGCTCGGCGACATCCCGTGGATCGGCCAGCTGTTCCGTTCGGAATCGAAGCAGCGCCAGAAGACCAACCTGATGGTGTTCCTGCGCCCGGTGATCATCTCCGATCGCAGCACCGCGCAGGAAGTCACGGCCAACCGCTACGACTACATCCAGGGCGTGACCGGCGCGTACAAGTCGGACAACAACGTGATCCGCGACAAGGACGACCCGGTCGTCCCGCCGATGCCGCTGGGTCCGAGCCAGGGTGGCACGCCCGCCGGGAACCTGTTCGATCTCGACAAGATGCGTCGCCAGCAGCTGCAGCGCCAGGTCGCGCCGGTGCCGGCCCAGCCGCTGCCCGAGGCGACGCCCGCGCAGCCGCAAGGCGTGCCGCAGCAGTCGGTGCCGCAACAGCCGCTGACCGCCACGCCGGGAGCCTCGCAGTGAGCAACGTGCTCGCGTCCTCGACCCAGGACGGCGCGCCGGGCGAACGGCAGCCGCCGTCGCCGCTCGCCGCGCGCCTGTTGCCGTACGGCTTCGCGAAGACCGGCCAGGTGCTGATCGCGCACCAGCTCGACGACACGCTCGAGGTGTGGATCAGCGAGCGCACGAACGATGCGGCGCTCGCCGAAATCGCGCGCAACTTCGGCTCGATTTCCGTGCACCGCGTGCCGGCCGACGAGCTCGCGCAGGCGATCAACCAGGCGTACGCGCGCCAGGACGGCAGCGCCGCGCAGGTCGTCGGCGAGGTCGAAGGCGAAGTCGACCTGTCGCGACTGATGCAGGACATCCCCGAAGTCGAGGATCTGCTCGAATCGGAAGACGACGCGCCGATCATCCGGATGATCAACGCGCTGCTCACGCAAGCGGCGCGCGAACAGGCGTCGGACATTCACATCGAGCCGTTCGAGAATGCGTCGGTCGTGCGGTTTCGCGTCGACGGCACGCTGCGCGACGTCGTGCGGCCGAAGAAGGCGCTGCACGGCGCGCTGATCTCGCGGATCAAGATCATGGCGCAGCTCGACATCGCCGAGAAACGCCTGCCGCAGGACGGCCGCATCACGCTGCGCGTCGGCGGCCGGCCGGTCGACGTGCGGGTGTCGACGCTGCCGACCGGGCACGGCGAGCGCGCGGTGCTCCGTCTGCTGGAAAAGGATGCGCAGCGCCTGAACCTCGAGGCGCTCGGGATGGGCCGCGACACGCTCGTCCAGTTCGACAAGCTGATCGGCCGCCCGCACGGGATCGTGCTGGTGACGGGCCCGACCGGCTCGGGCAAGACGACCACGCTCTATGCGTCGATGTCGCGGCTCGAAACGGCGACGACCAACATCATGACCGTCGAGGATCCGATCGAATACGACCTGTCCGGCATCGGCCAGACGCAGGTGAACGAGCGGATCGGGATGACCTTTGCCCGTGCGCTGCGTTCGATCCTGCGTCAGGATCCGGACGTGATCATGATCGGCGAAATCCGTGACCTCGAAACCGCGCAGATCGCGGTGCAGGCATCGCTCACGGGCCACCTCGTGCTCGCGACGCTGCACACCAACGACGCGGCCTCGGCCGTCACGCGCCTGACCGACATGGGCGTCGAGCCGTACCTGCTCGCGTCGTCGCTGCTCGGCGTGCTCGCGCAGCGTCTGGTGCGCCAGCTCTGCCCAGCCTGCAAGGAAGAGCGGCACGAGGACGGCCGCACCGTGTGGCATCCGGTCGGCTGCGACCGGTGCGGGCATTCGGGCTATGCGGGCCGGCGCGGGGTATACGAACTGCTGCTGATCGACGATTCGATCCGCGCGCTGATCCACCGCAACGCGGCCGATGCGGAGATTCTCGCCACGGGGCGCGCACAAGGGATGCGCACGCTGCGCGACGACGCCGAGCGCTGGCTCGCGGCCGGCGCCACGTCGCTCGAGGAAGTGCTGCGCGTGACGGGAGGCGCATAGCGCGATGCCGGCATTCCGTTTCGAAGCCATCGATTCGGCGGGGCGACCGCAGAAAGGCGTGATCGATGCCGACAGTGCGCGCGGCGCGCGCGGCCAGCTGCGCACGCAGGGGCTCACGCCGCTCGTCGTCGAGCCGGCCGCCAGTGCGACCCGCGGCGCGCGTTCGCAGCGCCTCGCGTTCGGCCGCAAGCTGTCGCAGCGCGAACAGGCGATCCTCACGCGCCAGCTCGCGAGCCTGCTGATCGCGGGGCTGCCGCTCGACGAGGCGCTCGGCGTGCTCACCGAGCAGGCCGAACGCGACTACATCCGTGAGCTGATGGCCGCGATCCGTGCCGAGGTGCTCGGCGGCCATTCGCTCGCGAATGCGCTGGGCCAGCATCCGCGCGACTTCCCGGAAATCTACCGCGCGCTCGTCGCGGCGGGCGAGCACACCGGCAAGCTCGGCATCGTGCTGTCGCGCCTCGCCGACTACATCGAACAGAGCAACGCGCTGAAGCAGAAGATCCTGCTGGCGTTCACGTATCCGGGGATCGTCACGCTGATCGCGTTCGGCATCGTCACGTTCCTGCTGAGCTATGTCGTGCCGCAGGTCGTCAACGTGTTCGCGAGCACGAAGCAGCAACTGCCCATTCTCACGGTCGTGATGATGGCGCTGTCGGAGTTCGTGCGGCACTGGTGGTGGGCGATCCTGATCACGGTCGCGCTCGTCGTGTGGTTCGTGAAGGCGACGCTGTCGCGCGACGGGCCGCGGCTCGCGTTCGATCGCTGGGTGCTGACCGCGCCGCTCGCGGGCAAGCTCGTGCGCGGCTACAACACGGTGCGCTTCGCGAGCACGCTCGGGATCCTGACCGCGGCCGGCGTGCCGATCCTGCGCGCGCTGCAGGCGGCCGGCGAGACGCTGTCGAACCGCGCGATGCGCGCGAACATCGACGATGCGATCGTGCGCGTGCGCGAAGGCTCCGCGCTGTCGCGCGCGCTGAACAACGTGAAGACATTCCCGCCGGTGCTCGTGCACCTGATCCGTTCCGGCGAAGCGACGGGCGACGTGACGACGATGCTCGACCGCGCGGCGGAAGGCGAGGCGCGCGAGCTCGAGCGGCGCACGATGTTCCTGACGAGCCTGCTCGAGCCGCTGCTGATCCTCGCGATGGGCGGCATCGTGCTCGTGATCGTGCTGGCCGTGATGCTGCCGATCATCGAGCTGAACAACATGGTGCAGTGACGGCCTGACCGCTCGTCAGGCCGCCACCGTTCAACGCATGTAGATCGCGGGGGACGGCGTGTTCGCGGGGAGCTGGATTTCGGCGCGGGCGCCGTTGCGGTCGATGATGATCGAGCGGCTGCGGACTTCGGCCAGCTTCGCGCCGGACGTGAGCTCCGCGCCGAGCGACACGGCGCGCGGCGGCTCGCCACCGATACCGACGATCGCGGCGGCGCCACGACCGAGCGAGAGAATGCCGAACAGGTGGATGTCCTGCACGGGATTCTTGTCGAGCTGTCCGCCGAAGAGCGCGGCGGCGTCCTCGGTGCGGATCGGCAACCGCGCGGCGGCGGCGGGCAGCGGCGCTTCGCGGGCCGACAGCGTGACGACCCAGTAGGTGGCCGTCGCGCACAAACCCGCGAAGAGGGCGAGGGAGAGGATCCGGATCGAGAGCGCGTTCATGCGCGCTATTGTACGGATGTATATGAAATTTGCGTTGGGTGAAAGCCCTCGGCAATGCGCGCCTTACAATGCGTGCTCCGCGCCCGGGGAATCGGAAGCTTGCCGTCAGGCAAACGTTCGCGATGCGCCGGGTGCGTCACTCAATCGACGATATTTTTTGGAAAGAGGTAGTCAGTCATGCAAACGTGGATCACTCGCCGTAATGCGGCCGTGCGCCGTCAGCGCGGTTTCACGCTGATCGAGATCATGGTGGTGGTCGCGATCCTCGGGATCCTGGCGGCACTGATCGTGCCGAAGATCATGAGCCGTCCCGACGAGGCGCGCCGTATCGCCGCGAAGCAGGACATCGGCACGATCATGCAGGCGCTCAAGCTGTACCGTCTCGACAACGGCCGCTATCCGACCCAGGAGCAGGGCCTGAACGCGCTGATCCAGAAGCCGTCCACCGATCCGATCCCGAACAACTGGAAGGACGGCGGCTATCTCGAGCGCCTGCCGAACGATCCGTGGGGCAACGGGTACAAGTACCTGAACCCGGGCGTGCACGGCGAGATCGACGTGTTCAGCTACGGCGCCGACGGCAAGGAAGGCGGCGAAAGCAACGATTCCGATATCGGTTCGTGGCAGTAAGTCGGCATCGACCGATCCGACGATCGTCCCCGTTCTTCATTTCATGCCCGCCCTTCGCACGCCCCTGCGCTCCGCTCGCGCTCGCCGCGCTGCCCGCGACCGCCGTGTGCGGCGCGTGCGGCGCGGCGCGGCCGTGACCCCGGCACGCACGCGTGCACGCGGCTTCACGCTGCTCGAGATGCTGGTCGTGCTCGTGATCGCGGGCCTGCTGGTGTCGCTCGCGTCGCTGTCGCTCACGCGCAATCCGCGCACCGATCTGCGCGAGGAAGCGCAGCGCATCGCGCTGCTGTTCGAGACGGCCGGCGACGAAGCGCAGGTGCGCGCGCGCCCGATCGCGTGGCAGCCGACCGCGCACGGCTTTCGTTTCGACGTGAGTTCGCCCGACGGCTGGCGCACGCTGCGCGACGACCTGCTGCGCCCGCGCGACTGGGACGGCGGCGTCACGGGCGCCGAAATCGATTATCCGGGGTCCGACACGCACGCGAGCACGGTCGTGTTCGGCACCGAAAGCGTCGACATGCCGGTGCGCGTGACGCTGCATTCGGCGGTCGGCAGCGCGACGATCGTCGGCACCGGCAACGGCCGGTACGAGGTGCAATGACGATGCGTCGTCGCCTGCCCTTCCCGGCTTCCGGTTCCCGAGGCTTCACGATGATCGAGGTGCTGGTCGCGCTCGCGATCATCGCGGTCGCGCTGGCCGCGTCGATCCGCGCGGTCGGCACGATGGCGAACAACGCATCCGATCTTCATCACCGGCTGCTGGCCGGGTGGAGCGCCGACAACGCGCTCGCGCAGTTGCGGCTCACGCATGCGTGGCCGGAGGTCGGCGAGCAGAGTTTCGATTGTTCGCAAGGCAACGTGCAGATGGTCTGCACGCAGCGCGTGAGCACGACGCCGAACCCGGTGTTCCGGCGCGTGCAGATTTCGGTGAGCATGCCGGGGCATCCCGGCGTGCTCGCGCAAATGGTGACGGTGGTCGCGAATGAAACCAGCCGTCCGCTCTGACGCGCCGATGCGGCGCCGTCCCATGCGTTTCGCTGGCTCGCGCCGCGTGCGCGGCTTCACGCTGATCGAACTGATGATCGCGATCGCGATCCTCGCGGTGGTCGCGATCCTCGCGTGGCGCGGGCTCGACCAGATCATGCGCGGCCGCGACAAGGTCGCGTCCGCGATGGAAGACGAGCGCGTGTTCGCGCAGATGTTCGACCAGATGCGCATCGACGCGCGACTCGCCGCGACCGACGACGAAGCCGGCCAGCCGGCGATCGGCGTCGCCGGCAATACGCTGCAGATCGTCCGCACGCTCGACTTGGCCGGCGCCGCGCCGCGGCTGCAGGTGGTCCGCTACCGGATCGCCGGCGGGCGCGTCGTGCGCTATGCATCGCCGCCGCTCGCCGATGCGAACCGCTTGCGCGACGTGCTGAAGGACAGCGGCGTCGACGGCTGGAGCTGGGTCGCGCTGATGGGCGGCGTCGGGGCGATCGACGCGAAGCTGTACGTGCCGCGCGTCGGCTGGACCACCAACCTGCAGACGGCCAACGACGCGCTGGCGCAGAACAACGATGCGCTGAAGGTGCCGCAGATCGGCAACGCGCCGCCGACACGCGCGGTGACGGGGCTGCAGGTCAGCATCGGCGCGACGTCGCTGCGCGTGCCCGTCACGCGCATCTTCCTCGTCGGGGAATGACGATGCGCGCGCGCCCTCACCGTTCCCGCTTCGCCGGCCGCCCGCCCGCAAGCACACATGCCCGCCGCGAGCGCGGCGCGGCGATCATCACCGCGCTGCTCGTCGTCGCGCTGTCTGCGATCCTCGTGTCGGGGATGCTGTGGCGCCAGCAGGTGCAGATTCGCCGGATCGAGAACCAGCGCGTGATCGCGCAGGCGCAGTGGGTCGCGCGCGGCGCGCTCGACTGGACGCGCATGATCCTGCGCTCCGAGGGCGACACGGCGCCCGGCATCACCTATCTCGGCGGGATCTGGGCCGTGCCGATCGCGAAGACCAAGCTGTCGGACTTCCTCGGCCGGATCGGCGCGCCGAACGACAACGGCGGCGAAGACACCTACCTGTCCGGCTCGATCGAGGACGCGCAGGCGAAGTACAACCTGCGCAATCTCGTGTCGTCGCCGGCGCCCGGCGTGCTGCAGCTCAACGTGATGCAGCTGCAGGCATTCCAGCGGCTGCTGACGACGCTCGGCTACGACGGCGCGTTCGCGAAGCGGATCGCGCTGCACATGCGCGCGGGCCTGATGCATTCGGCGACGCGCTTCCAGACGCCGACGCTGCCCGGCGCCGGTACGGCCGCGACCGCGCCGGTGGCCGGCGGTGACATGCAGGCCGGCAACTTCACCGACGAGCCGGGGATGTCCGACGGCGAGCGCGGCCCTGCGCCGCTCGTGATGTCGGGCGTCGACAACCTGCTCGACGTCGACGGCGTGACGCCCGAGATGGTCGCGCGGCTGCGCCCGTTCGTCACCGTGCTGCCGACCACGACGCCGGTGAACATGAACACCGCGCCGGCCGAGGTGATCGCGGCGCTGGTGCCGGGGATGAGCGTGTCGTCCGCGCAGGCGCTCGTGTCGCGCCGCGAGACCGTGTTCTTCCGCAACGTCGGCGACGTGCAGCTCGCGCTGCGCGGTGCCGGCGCGCCGAACGTGACGATCGACTCGAGCCTCGTCGACGTCAATTCCAGCTATTTCATCGTGCATGGCCGGATCCAGCACGATCGCGCGGAGGTGGATCGCACCTCGCTCGTGTATCGTGATCCGACCACGCACTCGACGCGGGTCGTGCGCATCCGCGACCAGCTATAACGACGCCATCCGGGAGAGGAGCTCTTGAGCACGCTGATTGTTTCTTTGCCGCCGCGCGAGCCGGCCGTGCCGTTGCAGGAATGGCAGTGGCCCGAGCTGCCGTTCACGCTCGTGGACAAGGCCGGCCAGGTGCAGCGCGCGGGCCACGCCGCGCTCGCGCTGCTGCCGCGCGCGAACGAGACGCGGCTGATCGTCGCCGCGCGCGACGTGCTGCTGCTCGCCGCGACCGTGCCGCCGCTCAAGGGGCCGAAGCTGCGCCAGGCGCTGCCCAACATCGTCGAGGATCAACTGATCCAGGATCCGCTCGGCTGCCATATCGCGCTCGACCCGGTCGCGCTGCCCGATGGCCGTCGCGTGCTGGCCGTCGTCGACCGCGCGTGGTTCCGTACGATCTGCGACGCGTTCGCCGCGGCCGGCCACCGGCGCCTGAGCGCGGTACCCGCGACGCGCTGCCTGCCGGCGCCGCGCGAGCCGGCGCAAGCGCCGCTCGATACGCCTGTCGACGGTGAGGCCGTCAAGGCCGACACGATCACGCTCGCGAACGCACCGGCCGGCCGCCCGACGGCCGTGGCCGCGGTGCTCGGGCTGGCGACCACGGTCGAACCGGCGCTCGTCGAAGCCGGCGCGCTGCCGGTCGCGGCCGGTGCGCCGCGTCTCGAACTCGCGATCGCGCGCGGCGCGCTCGGCGAGGGTTTCGCGGCGCCCGCGTCGCGTGCCGCCGGCACGCTGGCCGCGCTCGCGGGCGGCGGCGACGTCGAACTGTACGAACTCGGCGAGCCGGGCGCGGAGCCGCGGCTCGCGTCGGTCGGCCGCACCGACGGCCCGCTGCTGCCGGGTGCGCAGCCGCTGCCGTTCGACACGTTCGCGCGGCGTGCGCTCGCCGAGCGCTTCGATCTGTGCCAGTTCGAATTCGAGTCGCAGCCGTGGCGCTTCGACCGCGCGACGATGAAGCGCCTGCGCGTGCCGATCGCCCTCGTCGCGGCAACGCTCGGCGTCGCGGTGATCGGAATGAACCTGCACTGGTGGAAGCTGTCGCGCGAGCGCGATGCGCTGTCCGCGCAGATCACCGAGACGCTCCTGTCCGCCTTCCCGAAGACCACGACGGTGCTCGATCCGCCCGCGCAGATGCAGCGCCAGCTCGATCAGCTGCGCCTGGCGGCGGGCGAGCTGTCGCCGAACGACTTCCTCGCGCTGTCGAGCGGGCTGTCGCGTTCGATGGGCGCGCTGCCGCTGAACGGCATCGCGTCGCTCGATTATCACGACCGGCGGCTCGACGTCGGCTTCAAGCCGGAGGTCAAGGTCGACCCCGATTTCCCGCAGCGTCTCGCGCGCAACGGGCTCGCTGGCGAAGTCGACAGCAGCACCGGCAAATGGACCATCCGGAGCCGCCCATGAAGACCGAACAACTGAACCAGACGCTGGCCCAGTTCTGGGGCGAGCGCTCGCAGCGCGAGCGGACGCTGCTCGGCTGGGGCGGCGCCGTGCTGGCCGTCGCGATCGCGTATTCGGTGCTGTGGTCGCCCGCGCAGGAAGGCCGCGCGCGCATCCGGCGCGAGCTGCCGACGATGCGCAGCGAGCTTGCGCAGATGACCGCGCAGGCCAACGAGGCGAAGTCGCTGACGGCCGCCGCGCAAGGCGTCGCGCCGACCGGCCTCGCGCTGAAGGATGCGCTCACCGCGTCGCTGTCCGATCACGGGCTGCAGGGCGCGCAGGTGCAGGTCGTCGGCAACGGCGTGCAGATCCAGTTGAAGAACGTGCCGTTCCCGGTGTGGACGCAGTGGCTCGACGACGCGCGCAGGCAGTTCAAGGTGCAGGTCGGCGAAGCGCACGTGACCGGCCTGAAGGAAGACGGCCAGGTCGACCTGACAGCCGTGATGCAACCCTCGACGCAGAAGTGACGCAGTGGATGAAACCAGCGACGGTCGGCCGATGAGGCCAGGGATCAGGCGGCTTGCCGCCGCGGTGCCGTGGGTGGTGGCAGGCGGGCTCGCGACGGCGCTGACGCTCGTCGCGCTCGCGCCGGCCGCGTGGATCGCGCCGCAGGTCGCGCGCGCGACCGGCGCTCACGTGAACCTCGTCGATCCGGAAGGCTCGCTGTGGCACGGTTCGGGCACGCTGATGCTCGCGCCGGGCGCGGACCAGAGCGCGGCAACGCTGCTGCCGGGGCGGGTCCAGTGGACCACGCGCTTCTGGCCGCTGCTGACCGGGCGCGTGCAGATGCACATGCGGCAGACCGAGGCGATGCCCGACGCCGTCACGCTCGATGCGACGTGGCGCGGCGCGGTGCTGTCGGCGGGCTCGATGGCCGTGCCGGCGTCGCTGCTCGCGGGGCTCGGCACGCCGTTCAACACGCTCGACCTGCAGGGCGACGTGCGGCTCGGCTGGACCGACTGGCGGATGATCGGCAACAACGCGTTCGGCCAACTGACGGTGACGATCGATTCGATGAGTTCGCGCGTGTCTCGCGTGAAGCCGCTCGGGTCGTACCGCGCGGTGCTGCAGGCGAAGGGCGCGGACGCCGATCTCGACCTGTCGACCACGCAGGGCCCGCTGTTCCTCGACGGGCACGGCAGCTTCGGCCCCGGCCGCGGATCGTTTAGCGGCACCGCGCACGCGGCGCCCGAGCAGCAGGCGAACCTCGCGGGGCTGCTGAACCTGCTCGGCCGTCCGATCGGCAACAACCAGGTGTCGCTGATCTTCGGCGACGCGATGCGCTGAACGCGCGCGGCGCCCTCTCCCTTTTCCCCGATTACTTCTGCGCGAGCGGCGCGGCGGCCGACGGTGCGGTCGCGGCCGACGCTGCCGCACCGGACGCCGGCACGGGTGCGGGCGCCGCCACGTCGCCCGTCTCGCGCGCCATGTCCGACGCATCCCACCCGCCGCCGAGCGCCTTCACGAGCCCGACCGACGACACCATCCGCTGGCCGGCGATCGTCGCGAGCTTCTGCTGCGCGGTAAACGCGGTGGTCTGCGCGCTCAGCACGTTCAGATAGGCGACCGTGCCCGCCTTGTACTGGTTCGTGACGATCGCGAGCGCTTGCTCGGCGCTGTCGACGGCCTGCCGCTGCACGTCGACTTCCTGCGCGAGGATGCGTTGCGACGCGAGGTTGTCCTCGACGTCCTGGAACGCGGTGAGTACCGCGAGGCGATACGCGGCGACGTCCTGGTCGTAGGTTGCGCGGGCGGCATCGGTCTGCGCGGCGCGCAGGCCGGCGTCGAACAGCGTCGCCGCGAGTTGCGGGCCGACCGTCCAGAATCGCGCGGGCAGCGTGAACAGTTGCGACCACACCGAGCTCTGGAAGCCGCCGGTGGCCGACAGCGTGAGCGTCGGGAAGAACGCGGCGATCGCCACGCCGATCTGCTCGTTCGCGGAAGCCGCGCGGCGTTCGGCCGCCGCGATGTCGGGCCGGCGCTCGAGCAACGCGGACGGCACGTCGACCGGCGTGATCGGCGGTTGCGCGGTGAGCGGGTTCGGCGGCAGCGAGAACGTCGATGCCGGTTCGCCGATCAGCGTCGCGATCGCATGCTCGTACTGCGCGCGCGCGACGCCGTTGTCGATCGCCGCGGCCTGCGCGCTCTGCAGCTGCGTCTGCGCCTGGATCACGTCCGCGCGCGCGGCGACGCCCTGCGCGTACTGGTTCTGCGTGAGCCTCAGCGAGTCGCCGTATGACTTCACGGTGTCGTCGAGCAGCTTCTGCAGCGCATCGGACGTGCGCAGCTGGAAGTAGGTCTGCGCGAGCAGCGCCTGCTGCGACAGCCGCGCATTCGCGAGATCGGCCGCGGCGGCCGCTTCGCCGGCGCGCTGCGCGCTGACGCTGCGGCTCACCTTGCCCCACAGATCGGGCTCCCAGCTCGCATCGAGGCCGACGCTGTAGCTGTTGCTGATCGCCGAACTGCTGCCGAAGCCCGACGCGCCCGACGACGTGGACGTGCGTCCCGAGCGTGCGCGCGAGCCCGACGCGGTCAGCCCGACGGTCGGGAAATATGCGGCGCGCGCTTCGGCGACGAGCGCGCGGGCCTGCCGGTACGCGGCGGCCGATTGCGCGATGGTCTGGTTCGATGCGTTGAGCTTGCCGATCAGCGCGTCGAGCTGCGGATCGTCGTAGACGCTCCACCACGGGCCGCGGTCGGCCCGGTCGGCCGGCTGCGCGACCTTCCAGCCGGCCGGCGCTTCCTTGAAGGCGGCGGGGATCGACGTGTCGGGCCGGTGATAGTCGGGCCCGACGGCGCAGCCGGCGAGCAGCACGGCCGTCGCAACGGCGACGGCGGCGCTCAGCGGGCGAAAGGCGCGCGGGAGGGGGGCGTACGGCATCGTGGTTTTCCTGTCTGGGCGCGACGGCCGGCAAGCGGCGCCGCGCGATGCGGTCGTTGTGCCGCTGGCGGACAAATGGTAACTGACGGCGGGAAAGCCGCGCAGCCCTAAGGGTACGGCGCGCGGCGGCACGCATGTGTTACCGGCGCGGCCGGCCGGTTTACCGGCCATTACCATTACGGACTGCTTGCGGACGAAACAGGCAGGGGATGCGGCGCGGTCCACACCGGGCCGCGGCGGGCGCGGCCGGCCCTCAGTCGGGATGGCGAAAGCGGCGTGGCTTCAGTGGCAGCGCACGGGCACCGGGACGGGATCGGCGGCGGACCGCCATGTCGACGGCTCCGTCGCCGCCGGCTGGCCCGTGCGGCGGGCGGTGTCCTTCGCGTTGCGCTGCCGGCGATGATCGAACCATGCGAACCCGAGCGCCGCGAGCGATCCGCCCGGTACCACCAGCATCGTCACGTACAGCGCGATCTTCCAGCCGCGGTGCGGCCCGGAGAACACATGATGAGCGGTATCGGTCAGATTGCGGCGCAGCGCGCCGGCGGCATTTTTCAGGAACAGCATCGCGAACATCCTTGGGGGCCCGGCAGCGCGGGCAAAGCGGTCAGAACATAGTCTCCGGCAGTGCAACATGCACGTCGTAACTGGTTGACTGAAATAATATTGACTAAGCAATCATTTTTCAAGATACTGGGCGCGTTTTGACCTGAAACGCACTGTTGCGGCGTGCGCAATCGCATGAACGGCGGCCTCTACGATCCCGACACCATCGCGCTGGAAACGAGCCTCGGTTATTACCTGACCAAGGCCCGGCAGGCGCTCGTCGAGCGAATGGACCGCGCGCTCGAGCCGCACGACCTCACCGCGCAGCAGATCGGCGTGATCCTGCTGCTGTCGCGCGGCTATGCGCGCACGCCGTTCGAGCTGTCGCGCAAGATGTCGTATGACAGCGGCTCGATGACGCGGATGCTCGACCGTCTCGAGCGCAAAGGCCTGGTCGCGCGCTCGCGCAGCGAGCAGGACCGCCGGATGATCGAGCTGACGCTGACCGAGCGCGGCGCCGAGGCGGCCCGCGCGCTGCCGTCGCTGATCGCGACCGCGCTGAACGCGCAGCTCGCCGGCTTCTCGGCCGACGAACTCGCGACGCTCACCGGCCTGCTGCAACGGTTCATCGCCAACGGGCCCGGCGACGCCGGCTGCCCGAAACCCGACGAACCGGACTGCTGAGCGCGGGAGGCCCGATGTCTAGGTTAAGCATTCGCTTATTTCTCTGTCTGGGCAGAAGATGACAAGACACATGCTGCGTCTCTCCCCTCACCCGTTCCACCCGGCCGGGCCGCGCGGTATCGCGCGCCCGTGCGTTGTGCCGGCGCGTCGCGCGCGCCGCGTCTAGGAGATTCCGATGTCCGCCACCACGGCATCCGCCACGCCGCCTGCCACCCAACCCGCGCCGCTCACCGGCGGCGCGCTCGCGCTCCTCACCGTCGGGCTCGCGCTCGGCACCTTCATGGAAGTGCTCGATACGTCGATCGCAAACGTCGCGGTGCCGACCATCTCGGGCAGCCTCGGCGTCGCGACGAGCGAAGGCACGTGGGTGATCTCGTCGTATTCGGTCGCGTCCGCGATCGCGGTGCCGCTGACCGGCTGGCTCGCGCGGCGGGTCGGCGAGGTGCGCCTGTTCACGCTGTCGGTGCTCGCGTTCACGATCGCGTCGGCGCTGTGCGGGCTCGCGTCGAACTTCGAGACGCTGATCGCGTTCCGGCTGCTGCAGGGCCTCGTGTCGGGCCCGATGGTGCCGCTGTCGCAGACGATCCTGATGCGGAGCTACCCGCCGGCGAAGCGCGGGCTCGCGCTCGGGCTATGGGCGATGACGGTGATCGTCGCGCCGATCTTCGGCCCGTTGCTGGGCGGCTGGATCAGCGACAACTACACGTGGCCGTGGATCTTCTACATCAACCTGCCGATCGGCATTTTCTCGGCGGCCTGCGCGTACTTCCTGCTGCGCGGCCGTGAGACGAAGACGAGCCGGCAGCGGATCGACGCGGTCGGCCTCG
Source organism: Burkholderia sp. SIMBA_051 (assembly GCF_046534915.1). Classification (NCBI taxonomy): domain Bacteria; kingdom Pseudomonadati; phylum Pseudomonadota; class Betaproteobacteria; order Burkholderiales; family Burkholderiaceae; genus Burkholderia; species Burkholderia sp. SIMBA_051. Next base: position 186,890 of record NZ_JAWRXS010000014.1, read on the forward strand.
CGCTGCTCGTGATCGGCGTGTCATGCCTGCAGATGATGCTCGACCTCGGCAAGGACCGCGACTGGTTCAACTCGACCTTCATCGTCGCGCTCGCGCTGATCGCGGTCGTGTCGCTCGCGTTCATGCTCGTGTGGGAGGCGACGGAGAAGGAGCCGGTGGTCGACCTGTCGCTGTTCAAGGACCGCAACTTCGCGCTCGGCGCGCTGATCATCTCGTTCGGCTTCATGGCGTTCTTTGGCTCGGTCGTGATCTTCCCGCTGTGGCTGCAGACGGTGATGGGCTACACGGCCGGCAAGGCCGGCCTCGCGACCGCGCCGGTCGGGCTGCTCGCGCTCGTGCTGTCGCCGCTGATCGGGCGCAACATGCACCGGCTCGATCTGCGGATGGTCGCGAGCTTCGCGTTCATCGTGTTCGCGGGCGTGTCGGTCTGGAATTCGACGTTCACGCTCGACGTGCCGTTCAACCACGTGATCCTGCCGCGGCTCGTGCAGGGGATCGGCGTCGCATGTTTCTTCGTGCCGATGACGACGATCACGCTGTCGAGCATTTCCGACGAGCGGCTCGCGAGCGCGTCGGGGCTGTCGAACTTCCTGCGCACGCTGTCCGGCGCGATCGGCACCGCGGCCAGCTCGACGTTCTGGGAAAACGATGCGATCTACCACCACGCGCGGCTGTCGGAATCGGTGAGCGTCTACGCGCAGAACACGACCGACTACCAGGGCGCGCTCGCGCAGCTCGGAATCGTCGGGCAGACGGCCAATGCGCAGCTCAACCAGCTCGTCACGCAGCAGGGCTTCATGATGGCGACCAACGACTTCTTCCACCTGTCGGCCGGCGTGTTCATCGCGCTCGCGGCGCTGGTTTGGATCACGAAGCCGCGGAAGGGCGCGGGGCCGGCGATGGGGCATTGAGGCCGGCGGGTACTTTCGGTGGACGGGAGGACCTTGCGACGGGCCCCCAATTAAACGAAGCTAGGGCGATCCGAACCTGGTTCAATTGGAGAATGCGATGCATACCTACGACATGCATGACGCGGAAACCAACCTGTCACGGCTGATCGACGAAGCCGTTCACGCCGGCGAACCGTTCGCCAAAGCCGGCAAGCCACTCGTCAAGGTCGTGCCGATCGATACGTCGGATCCGGTTCGGCCGAGCCGGATCGGGTTCATGAAGGGACAGATTCGGGTCCCGGATGACTTCGACTCGATGGTCAGTGACAAAATCAGCAAGCTGTTCGAGGGCGACGCATGAAATTGCTGCTCGACACTCGCCGGCCGCTTTCGGCGGCTGCTGGTGCAGCCGAGTTTCCCGCCCGCCCGATTCAGCACGTCTGATTCCACCGGGCATCGCCCCGGCCTCACTCCCGCGCCCGCAATCCCCCAAAGGCCAGGTCGTCGCCCGACGCGATCGGCAGCGTCGCCCGCGCGACGTCGAGCCAGGCCCGCGCCGCGTGCGACAGGTAACCCTTCTTCAACCAGCCGAGCGCGATCGCCCACGTGATCTCCGGCTCGACGATCGGCCGGCACGTGAACTGCCGCGCATCGAGCCGCCGGCAGTACGGCTCCGGCAACAGCGCGATGCCCACGCCCGCGTGCACCAGCGCGGCCATGAAGTCCCAATGACCGCTGCGGCTCACGATCGACGGCGTGAAGCCGGCCTGCCGACACGCGTCGAGCACCGCATCGTGCAGCGCGAGGCTTTCCGCATAGAACACGAACGACTCGCGTGCGAGATCGGCGAGCGGCACGGCCGCGTCATCCTCCCAGCGTGACTCGCGCGGCGCGACGAGCCACAGCGGCGCGCGCACCATCGGCAGCCGCTCGAACGTGCCGGGATCGACCGGCTCCAGCAGCCCGCCGAGTTCCAGTTCGCCCGACATCAGCGCGGCCTCGATCATCCGCGCGCCCTGCTCGAACAGCTTCAGCTCGATGTTCGGATAGCGCTGCTTGTACGCGGCGATGATCGGCGTGAACAGCGACCCGCCCAGCGGCGGAATGCCGATCGTCAGCTCGCCGCGCCCGAGCGTGCCGAGATCGTTCAGCTCCGACTGCAGCTGCGCCTGCGCGGCGAGCACGTCCTGGCCGCGCTGGAACACGATCCGCCCCGCGTCGGTCAGCACCATCTGCCGGCCATCGCGCAGCAGCAGCGGCGAGCCGATCTCGTCCTCGAGCGCCTTCACCATCTTGCTGATGGTCGGCTGCGTGACGAACAGCCGGTCGGCGGCCGCGGTGAAGCTCTGCTGACGCACGACCTCGACGAAGTACCGCAGTGCGCGCAATTCCATCGATTACTCCCCAGTTTGGTGCGGCGAACCCAAAGCGAATTCCGAATTGGAATGACAAGGATAGAGACAAGTCATTTTATTTATGGTTAGGGGAAACCCTATACTCACACCATCAACGGAACATCTGTATGGAGCCTGCCATGACCCACCCGACCACCACTGCCGCCGCCCGCCCCGCCGCTGCGGGCACCGTTGCGCGCACGGGCCGGATCGTGCTGCAGGCCGCCGCGCTCGGCGTGCTGTGGATGGCGGTCGACTGGGCCGTGCGCGCGGTCGGTCTGCCGGTGCCGTCCGGCGTGATCGGCCTCGCGGTGCTGCTCGTGCTGCTGTTCTCGGGCCGCGTCGCGCCCGCCTGGGTCAAGGACGGCGCGAACTGGCTGCTGTCCGACATGCTGCTGTTTTTCGTGCCGGCCGCCGTCGCGGCCGTGCAGTACGGCGGGCTGTTCCGCGAGGACGGCTGGCGCATCGCGCTGGTCATGCTCGCCGGCACCGCGTTCGTGATGGTCGCGGTGGCCGTCGCGGTCGACCTCGCCGCGAAGCTCGAACGCCGGCTGGCCGCGCAGCGCGTGTTCGCCCAACGCCGCCGCGCGCGCCTCGCCACCGTGTCCGCCCACTGAGCCGGAGCCCGCGATGCCCGCGCTATTGTCCAGCCTGTCCGTCGACCACGTGAATACGGCGATCTCCGTCGGCTGCTTCGTGCTGACGGTCGTCCTGTATTTCGCGTCGAAGCGGCTCTACGCGTACAAGAAGACGCTGCTGTTCTCGCCGCTCGTGTTCGTGCCGGGCGTGCTGGTGCTGCTCGTGTTGCTGACCGGCATCCCGTATTCGGTCTACTTCCGCGACACGCGCTGGCTGATGTGGCTGCTCGGCCCGGCGACGATCGCGTTCGCGGTGCCGATCTACGAATATCGCGAGCTGATCCGCCGCCACTGGCTGTCGCTGTCGGTCGGCGTCGCGGTCGGGATCGGCGCGGGCGTGTGCGGGTCGCTGCTGCTCGCGAAGCTGCTGCACCTATCGCCCGAACTGCAGCGCTCGCTGATGACGCGCTCGGTGTCGACCCCGTTCGCGCTCGCCGTGTCCGACAAGATCCATGCGCCGAAGGACCTCACCGCCCTCTTCGTGATCGCGACCGGCATCTGCGGGATGCTGCTCGGCGAAATCGTGCTCGCGCTGGTGCCGATGCGCACGCGGCTCGCGCGCGGCGCGCTGTTCGGCGCGGCCGCTCACGGCGTGGGCACCGCGAAGGCGCGCGAGATCGGCAATGAGGAAGGCGTCGTGTCGAGCCTCACGATGATGATCGCGGGCGTCGCGATGGTGCTGATCGCGCCGCTGCTGTCGCTGCTGCCGATCTGACACCGCACGGGGCGGGCGCCGCAGCTCGCCCTCCCAACGCACCGCAGCGGCGTGGGCCAGTCGTCGCCCCGCCATTCCAGCCCTGCCTCGAGCCCGCACCCGCCGACAATCGGCTGAGATAGCCGCAATTCCCCCCTCTTTTCCGCCCATCGGGCTCGGCCCGGATGCCGAACAATGCATGCTACGAGACATCACGCACGCATTCACATGGCCTCCACGACTGCAAACCCGACTGCCGACAAGCCGGCTTCCTCCGGCAAGTTCAAGCGCATCGCGCTCATCGCCGTCATCGCGCTGGGCGCGGCCGCCGCCGCCGCGGGCGGCATGTACGTGTTCCTGAGCAAGGCGGGCGTCGGCCACGCGAGCGCGCCCGCCGAACCGGCGCCGCTCGCCGCGCCGGTGTTCTTCCCGCTCGACCCGCTGACCGTGAACCTGCAGTCCGACGACGGCGTGCAGCATTACCTGCGAGTCGGCCTGTCGCTGAAGCTCACCGACCCGAAGGCGCAGGAGCAGCTGACCGCGCGCATGCCGGAAATCCGCAGCCGGATCCTGCTCGCGCTGTCGAACAAGCATCCCGAGGATCTCGCGACACCGGAAGGCAAGCATTCGCTCGCGAAGGAACTGCGCGAGCTGATCGAGCAGCCGACGCAGCCGGGCAACCAGCGCGCGAAGGTCGACGACGTGCTGTTTACCGAATTCGTCGTCCAGTAACGCGGCCGCAAAAGGAGCGCGCATGGGCCACCAGGAGTTCATGTCCCAGGAGGAGGTCGATGCCCTCCTCAAGGGCGTCACGGGCGAAACCGACACGGTCGACGAGCAGCGCGACCTGTCGAGCGTCCGCCCCTACAACATCGCGACGCAGGAGCGGATCGTCCGCGGCCGGATGCCCGGCCTCGAGATCATCAACGACCGCTTCGCGCGCCTGCTGCGGATCGGCATCTTCAACTTCATGCGGCGCACGGCGGAAATCTCCGTGAGCCAGGTGAAGGTGCAGAAGTACAGCGAGTTCACCCGCAACCTGCCGATCCCGACGAACCTGAACCTGGTGCACGTGAAGCCGCTGCGCGGCACGTCGCTGTTCGTGTTCGACCCGAACCTCGTGTTCTTCGTCGTCGACAACCTGTTCGGCGGCGACGGGCGCTTTCACACGCGCGTCGAGGGCCGCGACTTCACGGCCACCGAGCAGCGGATCATCGGCAAGCTGCTGAACCTCGTGTTCGAGCACTACGCGACCGCGTGGAAGAGCGTGCGGCCGCTGCAGTTCGAATTCGTGCGCTCGGAGATGCACACGCAGTTCGCGAACGTCGCGACGCCGAACGAGATCGTGATCGTCACGCAGTTCTCGATCGAGTTCGGGCCGACGGGCGGCACGCTGCACATCTGCATGCCGTACTCGATGATCGAGCCGATCCGCGACGTGCTGAGCTCGCCGATCCAGGGCGAGGCGCTCGAGGTCGATCGCCGCTGGGTGCGCGTGCTGTCGCAGCAGGTGCAGTCGGCCGAGGTCGAGCTGAGCGCGAATCTCGCGGAGATCCCGTCGACCTTCGAGAAGATCCTGAACCTGCGTGCGGGCGACGTGCTGCCGCTGGAGATCGAGGACACGATCACCGCGAAGGTCGACGGCGTGCCGGTGATGGAATGCGGCTACGGCATTTTCAATGGTCAATATGCGTTGCGCGTGCAGAAGATGATCAGCGCGAGCGACACGATGAAGGAAGGTGGATATGAGTGAGCTGAACCAGACGCCCGAACTCGACGCGCAGGCCCTCGCCGACGCGGCATTGGCGGAATCGGCAGCGGCCGCGCAGGCGGCACCTGCGGCGGCGCAGGAAGATCAGGGCCTGGACGACTGGGCCGCCGCGCTTGCCGAGCAGAACCTGCAGCCGGTGCAGGCCGGCGCGACCGGCGCCGGCGTGTTCCAGCCGCTGTCGAAGGCCGCGGCCAGCTCGACGCACAACGACATCGAGATGATTCTCGACATCCCGGTCAAGATGACCGTGGAGCTCGGCCGTACCAAGATCGCGATCCGCAACCTGCTGCAGCTCGCGCAGGGCTCGGTCGTCGAGCTCGACGGCATGGCCGGCGAGCCGATGGACGTGCTCGTGAACGGCTGCCTGATCGCGCAAGGCGAGGTCGTGGTCGTCAACGACAAGTTCGGCATCCGGCTGACCGACATCATCACGCCGGCCGAACGCATCCGGAAGCTGAATCGATGAACGTCGTCGCGCCCGGCCGCCGCGTGCGCGTCGCGACCTCGGTGGCGGCTGCCGTCGCCATTGCGGCGTCGCTCGCCTGCGTGCCGGCCGGCGCCGCCGACATGAACGCGGTGAACAACGCCGGTTCCATCGCGTCGAGCGTGATGGTCGGCTCGGCCGCGCCGTCGCTCGGCGTCGGCGCGGTGCTGCAGACGCTCGTCGGGCTCGCGGTCGTGATCGGCCTCGTGTTCGGGTGCGCGTGGCTCGCGCGCCGCTTCGGGTTCCAGCCCGCGCGGCGCGGCGGCCCGCTGAAGGTCGTGTCGAGCGTCGGGCTCGGCGCAAAGGAAAGCGCGACGATCGTCGAGATCGGCGACACCTGGCTCGTGCTCGGCGTCGCGCCGGGCAACGTGCGATTGCTGCATACGCTGCCGGCCGGCTCGGCGGTGGCGCCGGCGTCGGCCGAGCTCCCCGCCGGCACGCCTTCGGCCGATCGCGGCCAGCCCGGCACGTTCGGCGCGCGGTTTCGCGACGCGCTCGCGGGCGAAGCCGCGAAGCGCTTCGGGCGCGGCAAGGACAACCGCTGACATGGCGTCGCGCCCTCTTTCCGTATCTGCATTCCGATGAAACACGAATTCCTGCGTCGCGCGGCGCGCTTCGCGCCCGCGCTGATCCTCGGCCTCGCCCCCGCGCTCGCCTGCGCGCAGGCGGCCGGCCTGCCCGCGTTCAACACGAGCCCGGGCCCGAACGGCGGCACCACCTATTCGCTGAGCGTGCAGACGATGCTGCTGCTCACGATGCTGTCGTTCTTGCCGGCGATGCTGCTGATGATGACGAGCTTCACGCGCATCATCATCGTGCTGTCGCTGCTGCGCCAGGCGCTCGGCACCGCGACGACGCCGCCGAACCAGGTGCTGGTCGGCCTCGCGATGTTCCTTACTTTCTTCGTGATGTCGCCGGTGCTCGACCGTGCCTACGCCGACGGCTACAAGCCGTTCTCCGACGGCTCGATGCCGATGGAGCAGGCCGTGCGGCGCGGCGTCGCGCCGTTCAAGACCTTCATGCTGAAGCAGACCCGCGAGACCGATCTCGCGCTGTTCGCGAAGATCTCGAAGGCCGCGCCGATGCAGGGCCCCGAAGACGTGCCGCTGTCGCTGCTGGTGCCCGCGTTCGTCACGAGCGAGCTGAAGACCGGCTTCCAGATCGGCTTCACGATCTTCATCCCGTTCCTGATCATCGACATGGTCGTCGCGAGCGTGCTGATGTCGATGGGGATGATGATGGTGTCGCCGTCCACCGTGTCGCTGCCGTTCAAGCTGATGCTGTTCGTGCTGGTCGACGGCTGGCAGCTCCTGATCGGCTCGCTCGCGCAGAGCTTCACGTAAGCGGAGGACACGCGCGATGACGCCCGAACAGGTAATGACGCTGGCGCACCAGGCGATGATGGTCGGCCTGCTGCTCGCCGCCCCGCTGCTGCTGGTCGCGCTCGCGGTCGGCCTCGTCGTGAGCCTGTTCCAGGCCGCGACGCAGATCAACGAATCGACGCTGTCGTTCATCCCGAAGCTGCTCGCGGTGGCCGCGACGCTCGTGATCGCCGGCCCGTGGATGCTGACGACGATGCTCGACTACCTGCGGCAGACGCTGCTGCACGTCGCGACGCTCGGCGCCGGCTGACCGGCGCGCCCTGCACCGTTCCGTCTCAATGTTCTCGGTTACCTACGCGCAGCTCAACGGCTGGCTGACCGCCTTCCTGTGGCCGTTCGTGCGGATGCTCGCGCTCGTCGCGACGGCGCCCGTGGTCGGCCATGCCGCGGTGCCGGTGCGCGTGAAGATCGGCATCGCCGCGTTCCTGGCGCTGGTCGTCGCGCCCACGCTCGGCGCGATGCCGGACGTCACCGTGTTCTCCGCGCCGGGCATCTGGATCGTCGTCACGCAGTTCCTGATCGGCATCGCGCTGGGCTTCACGATGCAGCTCGTGTTCGCGGCCGTCGAGGCGGCCGGCGACTTCATCGGGCTGTCGATGGGGCTCGGCTTCGCGACCTTCTTCGACCCGCATTCGAACGGCGCGACGCCGGTGATGGGCCGCTTCCTGAACGCGATCGCGATGCTCGCGTTCCTCGCGGTGGACGGCCACCTGCAGGTGTTCGCGGCGCTGGCCGCGTCGTTCCAGACGCTCCCGGTGTCGGGCGACCTGCTGCACGCGCCCGGCTGGCGCACGCTCGCCGCGTTCGGCGCGACGGTGTTCGAGATGGGGCTGCTGCTCGCGCTGCCGGTGGTCGCGGCCCTGCTGATCGCGAACCTCGCGCTCGGGATCCTGAACCGCGCGGCGCCGCAGATCGGCATCTTCCAGATCGGCTTTCCGGTCACGATGCTGGTCGGGTTGTTGCTCGTGCAGCTGATGATCCCGAACCTCGTGCCGTTCGTGTCGCACCTGTTCGACATGGGGCTCGATGCGATGGGGCGGGTGTTGCTGGGGTGGCGCTGAGGCGGCAATACTCGGCAAGCGTGCAAGACATTCGCGCTGCCCCTTGCTTTTCGCAGCGTATCTGACTGGGACTCTCACGCCGGCGTATGGCCGACCGCGCCCTTTTTTCGTCGTTTTCGGCCCTCGTTTTCGACCCGCGCGGCAGGCCCCGCCGGACGCCCGCCGACAACCGCTCCGAAACCGCTTGCGGCCCGTCGGACGGGCGATCGCGGCCGATGCGCGCACGATCGCCTCGCATCGGTGCTTGACCTGCGCCGACCGACTCGCTAGCGTTTCGGGTTTGCCCGGGCGGCCATTGCCGCCGGTGCCGTGAGTGCGCCCGACGTCCTGGCGCACGCGGCCGGGCTCCGATGGAAAAAACGATGCAGAAACTCGATGCGGAGAGCCCGCAGGCGATGTCGACGGATTTCATCGCCGACAACGTCGCGCGCCTGAAGGCGCTGTTCCCCGAACTCGTGACCGAAGGCCCCGACGGCGCGTCGGTCGACGTCGACGTACTGAAGGCGCTGGTCGGCGAGCGCACCGTCGGCGCCGCCGACGAGCGCTACGGCTTCCACTGGCATGGCAAGCGCAGCGCGCGCCAGGCCGCGCTCACGCCGTCGACGGGCACGTTGCGCCCCTGCCCCGACGACAGCGTCGCGTGGGACGACACGCGCCATCTCGTGATCGAGGGCGACAACCTCGACGTGATGAAGCTGCTGCACAAGAGCTACGCGGGCAAGGTGAAGCTCGTCTACATCGACCCGCCGTACAACACCGGCAGCGATTTCGTCTATCCGGACGACTTCAGCGACAGCATCCGCCACTACCTGGCGATGACGGGCCAGACCGACGGCGGCGTGAAGCGCAGCACCAATACCGAGGCGAACGGCCGGTTCCACACCGACTGGCTGAACATGATGTATCCGCGCCTGAAGCTCGCGCACGCGCTGCTGTCCGACGAAGGGCTGATCGCCGTGCACATCGACGAGCATGAGGTGCATGCGCTCGTGCTGATGCTGCGCGAGATCTTCGGCGAGGAGAACGAGCTCGGCGTGGCCGTGTGGGACAAGCGCAATCCGAAGGGCGACGCGCGCGGCGTCGCGTACCAGCACGAATCGCTGGTGCTGTTCGCGCGCAACGCCGAGACGCTGCTCGAACAGGCGCCGCTGAAGCGCCCGAAGCGCAACGCGCAGCGCATGCTCGACGCCGCGCACGACGCGGTGTACCGCAGCGGCAACGCGAAGGACGCGCAGAAGGCATACCGCGCGTGGATGAAGGCGCAGACCAACCTGTCCGGCGGCGAGGTGATGTACGACCGGCTGTCGGCCGACGGGCGCGTGTACCGCCTCGTGTCGATGGCGTGGCCGAACAAGAAGAAGGCGCCGGAAGAGTATTTCACGCCGCTGATCCACCCGGCCACCGGCAAGCCGTGCGCAATGCCGGCCCGCGGCTGGCGCAATCCGCCGGCGACGATGCAGGCGCTGATCGAGCGCGGCCAGATCGAATTCGGCCCGGATGAAACCACGCAGCCGCAGCGGATCTACTACCTCGACGAGAACATGTACGAGAACGTGCCGTCGGTGCTGCCGTTCGCCGGCTCCGACGACGCGCTGCTGAAGACGCTCGGCATCCCGTTCGACCAGCCGAAGCCGGTCGATTTCGCGGCGGCCGTGATCGGCTGGTGCACGCGCGGCGACGACATCGTGCTCGACTGCTTCGCGGGCTCCGGCTCGACCGGCCACGCGGTGATGCAGGTGAACGCGACCGACGGCGGCGCGCGCCGCTATATCCTCGTGCAGCTGCCCGAGACGCTCGACCGGCGCGACAAGACGCAGCTCGCGGCCGCCGATTTCTGCGCGAAGCTGAAGAAGCCGACGACGCTCGCCGAGATCACGAAGGAACGCCTGCGCCGCGCCGCGCAGCAGGTCGCGCGCGACTATCCGGAAAGCTATGGCGACCTCGGTTTCCGCGTGTACCGGCTCGACACGACCAACGTGATCGAATGGGATCCGCGCCGCGACGACTTCGACCACGCGCTCTTCGCGTCCGTCGAGCATGTGAAGACCGGCCGCAGCGAGGACGACCTGCTCGCCGAGCTGACGCTGAAGCTCGGCCTCGACCTGTGCACGCCGGTCGAGCATCACCGGGTCGCCGGCAAGACCGTGCATCTGATCGGCCGCTCGATCGTCGCGTGCTTCGATGCGCGCATTTCGCGCGACGACGCGGGCCCGCTCTCGGACGGCATCGTCGAGCTGCTCGACGCGACCGGTGCGACGCGCGACGTCACGTGCCTGTTCCGCGACAGCGGCTTCGTCGACGACGTCGCGAAGCTCAATCTCGCCGCGCTGCTCGAGCAGCACGGCGTGAAGCGCGTGCGGAGCCTGTGATGCGGCTGCATTTCGAAGCGGATCTCGACTATCAGCGCGAGGCGATCGACGCCGTCTGCGACCTGTTTCGCGGCCAGGAATCGTATCGCGGCGACTTCAGCGTGCTCGCGAACGCCGCGCCCGGCACGACGGCCGCCGCGCAAGGCTCGCTCGGCTTCGCGGTATCGGAGCAAGGCGTCGGCAACCGGCTGTCGCTGACCGACGACGCGCTCGCGCGCAATCTCGCCGACGTGCAGCTGCGCGGCGGGCTGCCGCCGTCCGGCCTGCCCGGCTCGCGCGACTTCACCGTCGAGATGGAGACCGGCACCGGCAAGACCTACGTGTACCTGCGCACGATCTTCGAGCTGAACCGCCGCTACGGCTTCACGAAGTTCGTGATCGTCGTGCCGTCGATCGCGATCAAGGAAGGCGTGCACAAGACGCTGTCGATCACCGAGGACCATTTCCGCGCGCTGTATGCGGGCGTGCCGTACGACTACTTCCTGTACGACTCCGCGAAGCTCGGCCAGGTGCGCCACTTCGCGGCGAGCGCGGCGATCCAGATCATGGTGATGACGGTTGCCGCGATCAACAAGAAGGAGATCAACAACCTCTACAAGGACAGCGAGAAGACCGGCGGCGAAAAGCCGATCGACCTGATCCGCGCGACGCGGCCGATCGTGATCGTCGACGAGCCGCAGAGCGTCGACGGCGGGCTCGAGGGGCGCGGGCGCGAAGCGCTCGCCGCGATGGCGCCGCTCTGCACGCTGCGCTATTCGGCGACGCACGTCGACCGTCATCACATGGTGTACCGGCTCGACGCGGTCGATGCGTACGAGCGCAAGCTCGTCAAGCAGATCGAGATCGCGTCGGCGATCGTCGAGGATGCGCACAACAAGCCGTACGTGCGGCTCGTCGGCGTGTCGAACCGGCGCGGCGCGATCAGCGCGCGCATCGAGCTGGACGTCGCGACCGCGGCCGGCGTGAAGCGCCAGATCGTGGCGGCGACCGACGGCGACGATCTCGAACGCCTGACGAAGCGCGCGCTGTATGCAGGGCTGCGCGTCGGCGAAGTCCATGCGGTGAAGGGCGCCGAGTACGTCGAGCTGCGCCATCCGGAAGGCGAGGCATTCCTGTCGCTCGGCGAGGCATTCGGCGACATCGACACGCTCGCCGTGCAGCGCGAGATGATCCGCCGCACGATCCGCGAGCATCTCGACAAGGAATTGCGCCTGGCCGAGCGCGGCGTGAAGGTGCTGTCGCTGTTCTTCGTCGATTCGGTCGAACGCTATCGCCGCTACGACGAGAACGGGATGCCCGTGAAGGGCGACTACGCGCTGATCTTCGAAGAGGAATATGCGCGCGCGGCCCGCGTGCCGGCTTACCGTGCGCTGTTCGACGGCGTCGACGTCGCGCTCGAGGTCGAGCGCGCGCACAACGGCTACTTCTCGATCGACCGCAAGGGCGGCTGGACCGACACGAGCGAGAGCAGCGCCGCCGCACGCGAGAACGCGGAGCGCGCGTACGGCCTCATCATGCGCGAGAAGGAAGCGCTGCTGTCGTTCGACACGCCGCTGAAGTTCATCTTCTCGCACTCTGCGCTGAAAGAAGGCTGGGACAACCCGAACGTGTTCCAGATCTGCACGCTGCGCGATATCCAGACCGAGCGCGAGCGTCGCCAGACGCTCGGCCGCGGGCTGCGCCTCGCCGTCGACCAGGACGGCGAGCGCGTGCGCGACCCGGGCGTGAACACGCTGACCGTGATCGCGACCGAGCGCTACGAGTCGTTTGCCGAGAACCTGCAGAAGGAAATCGAGGCCGATACGGGCATTCGCTTCGGGATCGTCGAGGAACACCAGTTCGCGGCGCTGCCGGTGCAGGAAGGCGACGGGCCCGCGCATGCGCTCGGCATCGAGCTGTCGCGCGTGCTGTGGACGCATCTGCACGAGCAGGGCTACGTCGATGCGCAGGGCAAGGTGCTCGACCGGCTCAAGGATGCGTTGCGCCAGAGCGCGCTCGTGCTGCCCGAGGCGTTCGAGACGCTGCGCGCGCCGATCGTCGCGACGCTGCGCAAGCTGTCGGGCCGCTTCGCCGTGCGCAATGCGGACGAGCGGCGCGCGATCGCGTTGCGGCGCGACGCGTCGGGCAAGGCCGTCGTGTTCGGCGACGACTTCCGCGCACTGTGGGACCGTATCCGCCACCGCACCGTGTACAGCGTCGAGTTCGACAACGCGAAGCTCGTGCGCGACTGCACGGCCGCGCTGCGCGACGCGCCGGACATCGCGCGCGCTCGGCTGCAGTGGCGCAAGGCCGAGATCGACATCGGCAAGGCCGGCATCGAGGCGGTCGAGGTGGCCGGCGCGGGCACGGTGCTGATCGACGAAGGCGAGCTGCCGCTGCCCGACCTGCTCACCGAGCTGCAGGACCGCACGCAGCTCACGCGCCGCTCGCTCGCGACGATCCTGGCCGACAGCGGCCGGCTCGACGATTTCCGCGTGAATCCGCAGCAGTTCATCGCGCTGGCCGCCGACGCGATCAACCGCTGCAAGCGGCTCGCGCTGGTCGCGGGCATCGCGTACCGCAGGCTCGGCGAACGCAACGTGCATGCGCTCGAATCGTTCGAGAGCGAGGCGCTGACCGGTTATCTGCGCAACCTGCGTCCCGATGCGCGCAAGTCGATCCACGAGGCCGTCGTGTGCGAGACCGACGCGGAACGTGCATTCGCCGATGCGCTCGAAGCACACGACGGAGTGAAGCTGTACGCGAAGCTGCCCGCGTGGTTCCGCGTGCCGACGCCGCTCGGCAGCTATCACCCGGACTGGGCGGTGCTCGCGGAGCAGGATGGCGGCGAGCGGCTGTATTTCGTCGTCGATACGCCGAATGCCGATGGCGACGTGACGAGCGAGCACGAGCGCGCGAAGCTCGCGTGCGGTGAAGCGCATTTCCGTGCGCTGGTGGACGGGGAAGATGCCGCGCGATTCGTGCGCGTCAGGCAGGCGGATGCGTTGTTCGAGCCTGCTGCAACCATCGCGCCGCTGGCGAGCGCGGGACGCTGAAACGAAGGGCGGCGATGAGCCGCCCTTTGTTCATGGGGCGGCGGCGACGCCGATGCTCATCGCTTGCGGGAGCTGAGCCGCCTGTCATTCGCATGAAAGCCCATCTGTATTCTCGAGCGTTCATGTGCGTGGTTACGGCTGGTTGCAAATCGGGGTCGATGCCTGGCGCGGCCGGCATGAAAAAAGGGCGCCGAAGCGCCCTTCCGTGCCATGTAGCGCTGCGCTTACAGCGTGTGGCCGAATGCCTTGCGATGCGCGTGATGCGTGGACGTCGATGCATGCGCGGTATGGCCGTGCGTTTGGCTGTGAGCATGGCCCGGCTGCGTACCCGCACGATCGGCGATCGTGTCGGAACGATCGGCGGCTCGCGCGAGGCCCTTGTCGCGGTCGCCTGACTGGAAGCCGTTCGAGTTGCTGAGCGCTTGGCCGCTCATATGGCCGCCGGACATGCCGCCCGCGTTGCCGCCGGAGCCGCCTGCGCCATGACCGCCGCCGTTGCCGCCACCACCACCATTGCCGCCGGCCGCCGCATTCGCGGAAACGGCACCGAGTGCGAGCAGCGTGGCTGCCAGCACCGACAGATATCGTTGCGTTTTCATTGTTGGCTCCCTGGAGCGCGTTCGAGTGATTGCATTCTACGAACGCGTGCTCTGCGTGGTGCTCGACGTTGTAAATGATCGTAACGATGCGCGCGAGCGCCAATTCCTCAGATCAATTGGCCCGGTATCGGCCGCATCGGCGAACCGCGCGGCCGGCCGTCATCAAACGGGCATCATGCGATCACGCTCATGATGTGTCGTCGTCGTGATCGCGTTCTCGTGAACCGGCTGGCGGGTTCAGTTCCAGCCGCCGCGCCAGCCGTCGCGGTCATGCCAACGGCGCTCACGCCACTCGCGCTCGCGCCACTCACGGCGGCGCCATTCGTGTTCGCGCCATTCGCGCGCACGCCAGTCGTCGTCACGGTAACCCACCGGCGCGTACATGACCGGCGGAGGGGGCGCCACATAGACCGGCTCCGGTGCCGCGTAGACGCCCGGCACGCCGATGCCGACCGACAGGTCGACGTGGGCCGATGCGACGCCCGAAGCTGCCAGCGCCGCTACACCGAGAACTGCACCGAGAATAAGTTTCTTGCTCATCTCGCGACTCCCTGCACGTGTCGTGCTTCATGTGAATACGGTTCGGAGTCTAGGCACCCTGCGCTGACACAGGTGAAACCGGTCTGCGAGAGCGGTAACGGGCGATTACGGGTGGCCGCGAAGCCTTGTGGGACAAGGATGACGAGTGATTCGACACGCCGTTGCAAAGGCGCGTCGAATCGGTAAAGGCGGGAAGTTTTGCCGATTCGCGTCGCGGCGACACGGGCAGCACACGCACCGCACGCACGCCGTGCGCGCGGTCCGCAACGGCGCAACGACCCAACAACGTCAAGCGCGGATATCGTCGACGCTGCGCAGCCAGTGCACGCTGAACAGGTTGTCCGCATCGGTCCACACGGTGTCGGGCTCGAAGCCCGCACGCCGTGCGATCGCATGGAAGCCGTCGATCGTGAACTTGTGCGAGTTCTCCGTGTGGATGCGCTCGCCGGCGTCGAAGCGGAACGCATGGCCGCGCACGTGCACCGTCTGCGCGATATCGCTGACGAGATGCATCTCGATGCGCTGCCGCTCGCGATCGTAGAACGCGCAGTGCGAGAACGCGTCGAGATCGAAGTCCGCGCCGAGTTCCGCATTCGCGCGGGCGAGCAGGTTCAGGTTGAACTGCGCGGTCACGCCCTGCGCGTCGTTGTACGCGTCGTGCAGCGTGCGCTCGTCCTTCACGAGATCCGCGCCGACCAGCAGGCCGCCGCCGCGCAACAGCCGCGCGGCGTCGCGCAGGAACGCGTCGGCTTCCTCCGGCGAGAAGTTGCCGATCGTCGAGCCGGGGAAGAAGCCGATGCGACGGCGCGGCGTTTCGGTCAGCTCGGCCAGTTGTTCGGCCTTCGTGTAGTCGGCCGCGATCGGCGCGACGTCGAGCCACGGATACGCGGCACGCAGCCGCGCCGCGGCGCCGTGCAGGTAGTCGGCCGAGATGTCGATCGGCACGTAGCGCGCCGGCGCGTTCGCGTAGTTGTCCGCGCATGCATCGAGCAGCACGCGGATCTTCTCGAGCGAACCCGCGCCGAATTCGACGATGTCCGCATGCGGGCCGACGCGCCGCACGATCTCCGCCGCGCGGTCGCGCAGGATGCCGAGCTCGGTACGCGTCGGGTAGTACTCCGGCAGTTCGCAGATGCGGTCGAACAGCGCGGAGCCGGCCGCATCGTAGAAGTATTTCGGCGAAATGCTGCGCGGCGTGCGCGACAGTCCGTCGATCAGGTCGCGCTCGAACGCGCTCGGCCGCGAATCGCGGGCGGGTTGCAGGCCACCGCTCGTGGCCGTCAGATCAGACGTCTCGCGCAAGTCGCACTCCCGTGAATTGCCAGCGCGCGGCCGGCGGAAAGAAATTGCGGTACGTCGGCCGTTCGTGCCCCGGCGGCGTCGCGATGCTGCTGCCACGCAGGACCTGCTGGCCGACCATGAACTTGCCGTTGTATTCGGCAGCCACCCCGGCGAGCGGCCGAAAGCCCGGATACGGCTCGTAGGACGAACGCGTCCACTGCCATACGTGCCCGAGCATCTGCTGCATGCCGTCCGTGCCGAACGCGGCTTCCCATTCGAACTCCGTCGGCAAGCGTGCGCCGGCCCATTCCGCATAGGCGGCCGCTTCGTAAAAACTCACATGGCAGACGGGCGCATCGGGCGCGAGCGGTTCCACGCCGTGCAGGCCGAACGCGCGCCATGCATGGACGGATTTGGCATCGCCGTCGTCGTCGCGCATCCAGTACGGGGGCGCCGACCACCCTTCCCGCTGCACCGTTGCCCATCCGTCGGACAGCCAGTATTCGGGGCGTTCGTAGCCGCCGTCGGCGATGAAGGCCGCGAATTCCGCATTCGTCACGAGACGGTTCGCGATCTCGCACGGTCGCACCAGCGCCGTATGACGCGGCCGTTCGTTGTCGAACGAGAACGCGTCGCCGTCGTGGCCGATCTCGACGAGACCGCCCGGCTGATGCAGCCAGCGCAACGGGCCGGCGTCGCCTGCGGCCAAGGCGTGCGTGGCGGCGCCGTCGCGTGGCCGGAAGGCAGGCTTCAACGGGTTGCACGAGAACGCATGCAGCATGTCCGTGACGATCAGCTCCTGATGCTGCTGCTCGTGATGCAGGCCCAGCTCGACCTCGGGCGCGATCGCGGCGAGCAACGCCGGATCGGCATCGTCGAGCGCGCGCAGCATCGCTTCGTCGACGTACTGCCGGTACGCATGCACGTCATCGAGCGACGGACGCGTGAGCAGCCCGCGCTGCGGCCGCGGATGGCGCGGCCCGAGCGCTTCGTAATAGGAATTGAAGAGGAACTGGAAGGCCGCGTCGAACGGCGCGTAGCCGGGCACGCGGCGCATCAGCACGACGGTTTCGAAGAACCAGGTCGTATGCGCGAGATGCCATTTCACCGGACTCGCGTCGGGCATCGACTGCACGGCCTGGTCTTCGGCGGATAGCGTCGCGGTCAACGCGAGGCTATGGGCGCGCACGTCCTGATAACGGCGCTGAAGCTGGGATGCAAGGAGGCTCATCGGTTTACCGTTCACGTCGCGATTCGCTGCGTTGCGTTGCCGGAAAAAGGAAAGCCTTGCGCTCGAATGCGCGCGGCTGACGTGCGACCTTCGTTGCTGCGTCGTCGGGCAGCCGGCGCGCGCGCCGGGCCGCTGATGCGGCATCACTTCTTCTGCCCGTGCAGAACAGTATGGGCCAGAAATGTGAACGTCGCGAATCGGATTTCGGGCGAAACAAAGGCGAAAGAAAAATGAAAGAATTTACCCCGTCCGGCTCGGCGGCATGACGAACCGTCGACGCCCGTCATCGCGGGGCTCGGCCACTCTAACGCAATGTGCATGCCTGCGCATGCGCGCTACCGACGCCTCATGACAGCCATGCGGCGCGGATGAAAGGTCGATGGCGCGGCTTCGCCGGAGCAACGGCGTCATGCGGGCGATGTCGGATCCCGATCCGCGCGCGGGTGTCGCGGGCATCGGCGCCACGTTCGACCCCGCATGCTTCCCGGCCTTTGAAAAATTTTTTGCGTCGATGTCACGCGCGCGGGGTGCTCGCTCGTCATATCACCGGAACCCACACGAAAGGAGAAGGAACCATGACTGCGAAACTCAATCCGTTTGCCGCCGCCCCTGCGCTGATGAAGAGCTGGATGACCGTGTCGGTCGCTGCTGCCGGGAGCCTCGAGCCGACGCTGATCGAGCTGGTCAAGATCCGCGCATCGCAGATCAACGCGTGTGCGAACTGCCTTAACATGCACACCGTCGAGGCGCGCGAGCAAGGCGAGACCGAGCAGCGCATCAACCTGCTGGCCGCCTGGCGCGAAGCGCCCTGCTACACCGACCGCGAACGCGCGGCGCTCGGCTGGACCGACGCGCTCACGCGGCTGTCGGAGGGCCATGGCGCGCATGAGGCCGCGTATGCGGCGCTGAACGACCACTTCAGCCAGGAGGAACAGGTGAAACTCACGCTGATGATCAACGTGATCAACGGCTGGAACCGACTTGCCGTCGGCTTCGGGCTGTGGGTCGATCCGGCCGAGGCGAAGGCCGCGGCCGCGAAGATGGTGGCCTGATGACGAGCGTCGATCCGGCCACGGGCAGTGCCGAAGACCGGGCCGACGCAGCGGCGAGCTTCGACCCGCTGCGTCGCACGCTGATCCGCGTCGCGTATCGAATGCTCGGTTCCGTCGCGGACGCCGAGGACATGGTGCAGGAGGCGTTCATCCGCTGGATGGACGTCGATCGCACCGAGGTGCGCGTGCCCGAGGCGTTCCTGCGCCGCATGGTGATGCGCATGTGCCTCGATCAGCTGAAGTCCGCGCGGCACCAGCGCGAGACCTATATCGGCCCGTGGCTGCCCGAGCCGGTCGTCGAGGAAGATGAACAGGAGGATGTCACGCTGCCGCTGATGCTCGCGCTCGAACGGCTATCGCCGCTGGAGCGCGCGGCGTTTCTGCTGCACGACGTGTTCGGCCTCGAGTTCGACGAGATCGCGACGACGATCCAGCGCGACCCGGCTGCATGTCGGCAGCTTGCCGCGCGCGCACGCACGCATGTGCGCGAGGCGCGGCCGCGGTTCCAGGTCGAGAAGCAGCGCGGGATCGAGCTGGCCGAGGCGTTCTTCGCGGCGTCCCGCAGCGGCGACATGCGCGCGCTCGGCGCGATGCTCGCCGAGGACGTGAGCCTGCATTCGGACGGCGGCGGCAAGCGCGCGGCCGCGGGCAAGCCGGTGTTCGGCTTCGAACGCGTGATGAAGGTGCACGAATACCTGGCCGAGCTGTTCGCCACGCATGCGTCGAAACTCGTACGTGCCGGGTTCATCAACGGGCTGCCGGGGTTCGTCACGCTGGAGGCCGACGGCGAGCTGCAGACGACCGCGCTCGACATCGACGACGGGAAGATCGTCGCGATCTATGTCGTGCGTAATCCTGACAAATTGAAGCATCTGCATTGAGGGTGGCCGGTGGGCGCGCTGCGCCCGCTTGCCCTGCTCCGCGCCCTACCTTGTCAATTGCCTGCTGCTTGCAGCGCGTGAATCGCACGATGCATCGTGCACTGGCATGCGCAGTTTCGGCCGCAAAAAGAAAAACGCCACGCGAGGTTGCCGCGTGGCGTTTGTATGTTTGGCGAGCCGGATTGCCTGTAGGCAATTCGCGCTGCCGGACCCCTTCATTTTGTTCGTTGGTAGGCTCGATTGGATTCGAACCAACGACCCCCACCATGTCAAGGTGGTGCTCTAACCAACTGAGCTACGAGCCTAAGAAGCCGCGAATTATAGAGAGGGTTTTGGAGGAGCACAAGCCCCTTCGTGAAAAATTTTTGAAACGGGGATGATGCTTTTGGGGGATTTTCCGGCGCTCGAGGCAAACCGCAATCGCATCCGGGTTCATCCTCACTGCGACGCCTCACCGAGCAGGAGCTCGTTCCGTCATAATGGATTCGTCGCGAATCCGGGGCCGGGGTTGCGAACGACAATCAAGAGCAGGAACCGGCCCGTTCCGGTCACGGGGAACAGGCGCGCGTGATGCACGAAGCGCGCGCCATAATGCACGGATCAGTAGCGCCTCGTGACGACGTAGACCGCAACGTACGCGTAACGATATCGGGGTGGGTATGGTCGCGCTCAATCTCGTGATTCCCTGCTTCAACGAAGAAGCCGTGTTGCCGGAGACGGTACGCCGGCTCACGATCCTGCTTGACCGGCTTAGCCGCGACGGCATCATTGACGGCGCAAGCGGTGTGACGTTCGTCGACGACGGTTCGCACGACCGGACATGGTCGCTCATCGAAGGCTTCCATGCCGCCGATCCGCGTATCCATGGCCTCAAGTTGTCGCGCAACCACGGACACCAGAATGCGTTGCTGGCCGGTCTCATGAAAGTGAACGGCGACGTGCTGATCAGTCTCGACGCCGATCTCCAGGACGACCTCGACGCAATCCCGCGCATGCTGGGCGAATACCACTCCGGCGCCGAGATCGTATTCGGCGTGCGGCAGCGGCGCGACAGCGACGGCTTCTTCAAGCGCGTCAGCGCGCGCGGCTACTACCGGGTGCTGCGCCGCTTCGGCGTCGACATCTTGCCGGATCACGCTGACTTCCGCCTGATGAGCCGCCGAGCGATCGAAGAGTTGCGCGGCTTCCGCGAGGTCAATCTGTTCCTGCGCGGCATCGTGCCGTTGCTGGGCTTCCGTACCGCGATCGTCCACTACGACCGACAACCGCGCTTCGCCGGCGAGAGCAAATATCCGTTGGCGAGGATGATCCTGCTCGCGTCGGACGGCGTCGCGTCGTTTTCGACGAAGCCGCTGCAATGGAGCGCGTACGTTGGCGCCCTGCTCGCGCTGGCCTCGACCGTGTGCGGCGTCTGGGCGCTGTCGATCCGGTTGTTTACCGACCGCTCGGTGCCCGGCTGGGCGTCCACCGTAATCCCGATGTACTTTCTCGGCGGCCTGCAGCTGCTGTTCCTCGGCGTGATCGGCGGCTATGTCGCGAAGATCTATTCGGAGACGAAGCAACGCCCGCGCTTCATCGTCGAGAAGACGCTATGACGGGCAATCGGTGCTGTAGCGCGATGATCCGGCCCGAGGCCGGGGGCAGCGGTCTCACGCGGGGGCTCGTGCAATGGATGACAGCACGGTAAGCGGCCGCCTGCCGCACGCGTGGCCGTATCGCGCAGCCGATCGCGCGTTGCGCGTGTTGTTCGTTGCGACGGTCGCGGTGGCCGGTCTGCTGTTCTGGCTCGCGCCGCACCCGCCGATGGTCGATCTTCCGCAGCATGCGGCGCAGGTCGCCACGCTGCACGACATGCTGCGCGGCCAGTCGCCATGGGCGCCATTGCTGCGGATCAATCTGTTTACGCCCTACCTGCTCGGCTATGGCGCGGCGGCCGCACTGTCGTTCGTGATGCCTGTCACCGCCGCATTCAAGGTCATGCTGACGCTGTCGTTCTACGGTTTCGTCGCCGCGTACGTCGCGCTGCGCCGGCGTCTCGGTACGGATCCGCGTCTCGACTGGCTGTGCGTGCCCGGGTTCTTCGGCTTCGCGTATGAATTCGGCCTCTATTCGTACCTGGTCGCCACGCCGGTCGCGATGGTCTTCCTCGCGCTCGCGCTCGACTATGCCGAGCGGCCCACCTTGCGGCGCGGCGCCGTGCTGGCGTTCGTGAATCTTGCGCTGTTTTTCTCGCACGGGCTGATCTTCGTGTTCGCGAACGCGATCGGCGGATTGTTCCTGCTCGTGCGCCGGCCCGGCACGTTTTCGCGCGCACTGCTCGTCGCGTGGCCGTATGCGGCGCTCGCGCTTGTCACCGTGCTGTACGCGGTGTTGCATCGAGACGTCGATCTGGCGCCGATGTATCCGTTCACCGTGATCTGGACCATCAATCCACTGGCCAGAATACTTTCCGCCATGTTCTATCCGTTGGGTATTACCGCCGACAACGGTTTACTGCTGGCCTTTCTGCTGATCGTCGCCGCACCGTTCCTGATGGCGTCGAAGGCAAACCGACACATCACCGCCTATGTACCGGCGCTCGTTGTGACCATCGTCTGGTTCGGTGTGCCGCTGTTCGCGATCAACACGTTCTTCCTGTTTCCGCGCTTCGCGCTGTTCCTGCTTCCGTTCTATGCATTGATGTTTCGGGCGCCCGAGCCCGCCGAATCGGCTCGAGCGGGTACGCCCTGGCTCGCGCTGATGACGCAACTGATCCTTGCCGGGATCTGCGCCGGCTTCGTCGCGCAGCAAGGCGTGCGTGCGGTGCGCTTCGCCGACGAGAGCGCCGATTTCGACGTGGTCGCCAACGCGATCGAACCGGCGCAGCGCGGCCTCGGGATCATCGTCGACCGGGCGAGCGTGGCCGCGGACAACCCGTTTGTCTACGAAAACTTTCCGGTCTGGTATCAGGCCGAGCATCGCGGATTCGTCGATTTCAATGCCGCGCGGTTCCCGCCGCAGATCGTCCGTTTTCGGCTCGACCAGTTGCCCGGCGTCGGGCCGTCCGACGTCTCGCCGTTGCCGCTGTACAGGCATTTCAACTGGCAGCAACACCAGGGGCGCCTATACCGGTATTTTTTCGTCCGCGCAGAGACACCGCTGCCGGACGCGTTTTTCGCCAATCCGGACTGTCGCGTCGTGCGCGTGAAGACAGCGGGCGAATGGTCGGTGTATGAGAAGCAAGCTTGTCGGAGCGATTGATTACACTGCCGTCACATGAGGTGCGTTGCGTCGCGCCACGCGACTTGCACCGATCGCGCCATCGGGAGATTGCGATGCCACCTGGATTCATAGCGGACGATGCGCCGCGGCCGTATGACGAGACGTTCTACCGGTATCAGCGCGAAGGATCGGTACGGTCCGCGCGCGGCGTACTGCCAGGCGTCAATGCAGTGCTGAGGCCTGCGAGCATCCTCGACGTCGGTTGCGGCGCCGGAGCATGGCTCAGCGTGCATCGCGAGTTCGGCGTGCAGGACTTCACCGGCATCGACGGCGACTATGTGGATCGTTCGGTGCTGATGTTCGACCCCGCCCGCTTCGTGCCGGCCGATATTTCGAAGCGCTTCGATCTCGGACGAGCGTTCGATCTCGTCCAGTGCCTTGAAGTCGGCGAGCACGTACCGAAGGCATCCAGCGAGGTACTCGTCGACAATCTCGTCCGGCATGGCAAACACGTGCTGTTTTCTGCCGCCGTGCCCGGCCAGGGCGGCGAAAACCACATCAACGAGCAGCGCTACGAATTCTGGCGCGACCTGTTCGCGCGCCACGGCTACCAGCTGTTCGATTT
The DNA here is from genome assembly GCF_046534915.1 of Burkholderia sp. SIMBA_051. Classification (NCBI taxonomy): domain Bacteria; kingdom Pseudomonadati; phylum Pseudomonadota; class Betaproteobacteria; order Burkholderiales; family Burkholderiaceae; genus Burkholderia; species Burkholderia sp. SIMBA_051. The sequence goes on from NZ_JAWRXS010000014.1 coordinate 210,018, forward strand.
CGTACGGCCGCTAATTGCGGCGGATACGCGCATCGAGCCGTGGTACCGCTACAACCTGCTCTTTTTCGTTGCCGCCGACGAAGTGGAACGGCTGCCGGACGCCATCAAACAACACCGCATTGACCGCCGTTCGAGCGTACCGGACGTATCGCCGCCCGGCTACAAGGCACGCAAGTTCGTGCTGCGCTGGCTGCCGGTGCGCGCGAAGACCGGGATCGCCATCCTGAAGAGCCGCATGGTCACAAACCGATTGAAGCGCAACGAGGGAGACAGGTGAAACTATCCGTCTACGTTCTCATTCTGGCTGGCGTATTCCTCGCGGCAACCGGTCAGATCGCGTTCAAGCTCGGTGCCGACGGACGCCACGCGTTAGCTGAATTCATCAATGTGTGGGTCGCGCTCGGGTTGCTCTGCTACGGCGCGGGCACGGTGCTCTGGATCTTCGCATTGAGCAAGGCCGGGCTCACGGTCGTCTATCCGTTTACCGCACTCACGTTCGTGCTCGTCTTTCTCGCCGGAATCGTGTTCTTCAGCGAGCGCGTGTCGTATGCGCAATGGGGCGGCGTCGCGATGATCCTCGGCGGCCTGTACCTGATCGCTGTGGTTCGATAGAGGGCGGAATTGAGGCGCAACTTATCCACAGCCCTCTCTGGATAACCATCCGGCAAGCCTCTGGATTCACAGTGGAACGATTGAGGATATGTCGGCGCGGCTGTGAATCTGCGAAAAGTTGTTCTGTGCTGCACAGAGCTTTGAGTGTTCATTGCCTGTGGTTGTGCATTCCACTTCGTGCTGAAAATTCAGAACGTTACGGTGGTTATCCACTGTGAGGCCGCATGCTTGTTAACTATCACTACGTATGTATACGAACACTGTTAACACCATTGGATAAGCACAGTCCGGCGACTGTGATCCGAGCAGACCATGCACTACGCGCAGCAAGCAGACAACCAAATCGACGGGCTGTGAGGCCTGCGGTCAATGTTCGAACGGTCATGTCTGTAGAATCGCCGGCATTCACGATGCGACGAGTTGTCGACATGACATTGGCGATCTGGGTTGACTGGCAAAGCGGTGTGGTTCACGCCGACCGCATGCGTATCGAGGTCGGCGACGACGGGCGATTGAGCGAGGGCGTCCGGCGCTTGTGTTCGCCGGTGCAGGAGCTGGAGAACGGTGCGGTGCGTTATCGCATATCGCAGAAGATCACCTTCGGTGGACATGCGGGCGAATGCTTGATCGACGTGGTTGGAGGGCGTCTGACGAGCGTGTTGATCCTGTTCGATACGATTCGCTTCCTCGATGCGAGCATCACAGAGTCGAAGATCGTTCGGTCGATCGCGAAGTCGTCGGGACTGGCTGTGGTGAGCGCGCATCCCACAGAGGCACGACTCGAGCCGTGTTCGTGGGGCGTGGCGGAGTTTCGCTACGATCCCAGGCAAGGGGATGTGAGTTTGGAGATGCGGTTTCGTGGCGACTGAATCACGCTGGCTGGTCAAGGTGTTGTAGTTGGTGGCCGATACGAATCCACCGATGGAGGCAGCGCCGGATGAGTCGGCGTGGTTGAGGACTGCTCATGCGACAGTTTGTGTTTCAGGAAACAGGTGACGAGATGCCGCTGATAAATTGCCCGTCTCACGGATATGTCGGCGGTGAGCTTGTGACACAAGCGGTGTCCGATCTCGTCAGGGATCGCAGCCGCTGGAGCGACAGCCGTCGGATTGTGCCGTTGATCTTTTTGCGCGACGAAATCGAGCATCCCGGCTACATGCTCGAATCCGAAGAGACGAAAGTGCTTGCGCTGGGCGGTAAGTACGAGGGAGGGGGCGTCTACCGCTTCAACGACGACGAGTCGATGGAAGCAGCCATCGGATTGCTGACCGCAACGTGCGTTGAGTGCCTGAGGGAATTAATGGCCGTGCAGAAAGAAGGGTAGTTGAACAGGATGTCTCAGGGAGAAGGATGGCCAAACCGACCGGTGCCCCGTCGAGCTCGATACCGCGACGCTGCTCGGTCTGGCCAACGAAGCGCTCACGCGTGTGAACAACCTGAACGCAACTAAATCGAAACCCTGTGCATCGGCTCGGTGAGAGCGGTGTGGATATCACCCGCTAAAGCCACTCGAAATCCTGTGCAACCCAAAGGTGAGCGATTCGACAAGGGAGGGTATGCGAAGCCGTTGCAGCCGATGTGGATATCCAGCGCCGAAACGACGCCAAACCCTGTGAGACCGAAACCGAAGAGCGCCCGCCCATCCACGAACGCATCGAGACGATCTGAGCGGTGTGGATAACCAATACGAAAACGAATCCCAATGCTGTGAACCCGAACGGTGAGCGTGAGCGCTTTCGGGCTGGCTGAGCCGCCGGGGCCGGCCCGCGGACCACGCTCCGCGCATTGTCTCGCTCAAATCTGCTGATCGAGCGCCCGCACAACGGCTTGTTCGCCGAGATTGACCGCCGGCCCCACCAGCGCAAAATTAATCCCATTCACCGACCCATACCGCGCCAGCAACGCCCCATCCACGCGTTGCCCAGCCGGCAACAGCCGATGTTTCGATTCCGCTGGCCGGAGATAGAAGCTGAGCGTCCGTCCGGCATTGTCTTCATAGAGCACCATCGCGGCCGTGGCCCCGCTGTCCGTCGTAAATAACCGCCCGCCAACCGGCTTGAACCCCGCCGCACTCAAATCCGGCAGCTTCGCCGAAGCGCCCACGCGTCTGGTGAGCCAGCCCTGCAAATCGCCCGCACTCGTCGGCCGGAAATCCACCTTCGCGACCTGGTCGACCACCATCATCCGGTAAGCCTCGAGCGCATCGCTCATCGGCGCGATCGGCGGCGCCGCGTTCCACCCGCGCGCCTGCCACCCACCGAACGTCCCCAGCCCGATACAGAACACGAACGAAGCCGCGATCGCGAACCGCATCCGCGAGCGCTCCGCACGCCGCGCACGAATCGCCGCCGGATCGAGTTCAGGATTCTCGCCCGGCATCCGCACACTCTCGAGCGCGGCCCGCAACCGCTGCGCATCCTGCTGCCAGCGCTTCACCTGTTCCGCACTCTCCGGATGCAGCGCGAGATATCGCTCGACCGCGGCACGCGCATCGTCGTCGAGCTGGCCGTCGACATAGGCCTGGAGATCGTGTTCGTCGGGACGGAGGTTGTTCATTTCATCAACCGGAGAGAAGGGGCGGGAAGCTCGCCGTCGCTGAGCTGGCGCAGCGCCTGACGCGCGCGCGAGAGTCGCGACATCACGGTGCCGATCGGCACGTCGAGCAGGTCGGCGACTTCTTGATACGTGAAGCCCTCGACCGCGACGAGCAGAAGCAGGCTGCGCTGCTCGTCGGACAGGCGGCCGAACGCTTCGAGCGTCGCACGCGCGGCGACCTCGCGTTCGGCGGACGGCCAGTGCAGCTCGTCGTCGTCGCGAATGCGGCCGAGCATCCACGCGTAACGCTTCGCGCTGCGCTTGCCGTCGAGAAACTGCCGGTAAAGGATCGTGAAGAGCCAGCTGCGCAGCGACGCGTCGTCGCGGCGGCTCGTCCAGCGCGACAGCGCGCGCTCGAGCGTCGACTGGACGAGATCGTCTGCCGCATGAACGTCGCGCGCCAGCCAGAGCGCGAAGCGTCGCAGCCTGGGGATGAGTTCGCGCAACGCGTCGTCGTCGGGGGCGTTTGGGGGCATGGCCGGGGCGCTAGCCGATAAGCGTGGAGATTCCGCGTAGGACGCCGGTCGGCGCCGCTTATTCCGTCAGCATACGAAAAATTTCTTCATGGAATAAAGCGGCGCGTACGGCGTCCTATGCCTGTTCGACAATGATCTGACGATCGGGAGTGCATCCATGAAGCAATCTTCCTCTTCTTCGCCGCCGCGCGAACCCGGGCGCGGGTGGTGGCGCTGGGCCGTGATCGGCGGCGCGGTGGCCGGCGTGACCGTGGCGTTCGGGTATGTCGGCGGCTGGCTCGCGCCGGCGCGGCTGACCCCGCACCGAATCGTCGACGCGCTGCAGACGGCCGGCGGCGGCGCGCATCCGGGTTTCCGGCGCAATCACGCGAAGGGCGTGTGCGTGACCGGTTACTTCGAAAGCAACGGCGCCGCCAGCGCGTATTCGGTCGCGCCGTTCTTCAAGGCGGTGCGCACGCCGGTAGTCGGGCGGTTCGCGCTGCCGGGCGGGAATCCGTATGCGCCCGACAGCAGCGTGCCGATCCGCAGCCTCGCGCTGAAACTCACCGCACCGGACGGCCAGCAATGGCGGACCGGGATGAACGCGATGCCTGTGTTTCCGGTGGCCACGCCGAAGGCGTTCTACGCGCAGTTGCTCGCGACCCGGCCGGATCCGGCCACGGGCAAGCCCGATCCGGCGAAGGTGAAGGCGTTTTTCGGCGCGCATCCGGAGACGGCTGCATTCCGCGCATGGGTGAAGGGTGCGAAGCCGAGCGCGAGCTACGTCACCGAAAGTTATTACGGGCTGAACGCGTTCTACTTCGTCGACGCAGCGGGCAAGCGCCAGGCGGTGCGGTGGCGCGTCGTGCCGGAGCAGACGGCCGGCGCCGGCGACGTCGCGACGGCTGCGGATCCGAACGTGTTGCAGCAGGACCTGACGCGTCGCATCGCGGACGGTGCGCAGAAGTGGAAGCTGCTGGTCACGCTGGCGGCGCCCGGCGATCCGGTGGACGACGCGACGAAGGTGTGGCCCACGCAGCGCACGACGATCGACGCGGGCACGCTCGTGCTCGATCGCGTGGAGCCGCAGGACAGCGGGCCGTGCCGCGATGTGAATTACGACCCGACGGTATTGCCGCAGGGGATTCAGGTATCGGGGGATCCGTTGCTGGCGGCGCGGTCGGCGGCGTATGCGGATTCGTATCTGCGCAGGACGAGTGAAGAGGCCGGCGTGGCCGGTGCGGCGCGGTTGAGTGCGGAGGGACGGTGATGAAGGCGACTACGACGTTTAGCTTGCCGGCGAGGGTGCTGCATTGGGTGATGGCCGCGATGATTCTCACGATGTTGTTTATTGGCGTGGGAATGGTGGCGTCCGTTTCCGGGCGGCATGATTTCCTCGTGGCTTTGCATAAGCCGCTGGGGGTTGCGGTGCTGGTACTGGTTTGTGTGCGGATCGTGGTGCGCTTCGTGTCGAAGCCGCCGGCGTTGCCCGCGGATCTGCCCGTCTGGCAGAAGGTGGCCGCGCATGGGTCGCATCTCGTGCTGTATGCGCTGATGGTCGCGATGCCGCTGATCGGCTGGGCGATGCTGTCGGCTGGGGGGTATCCGGTGACGTTGGGCGGCGGTGTGCAGTTGCCGGCACTGGTTTCGGCGGATCCGGTGACATTTGCCTGGCTCCGGGTCGCGCACCGGCTGCTGGCCTACCTGTTCTTCGCTACGTTCGTCGCGCACTTTGCGGCCGCGCTGTATCACGGCTTGATCCGGAGGGATGGGGTGGTGAGGGCGATGGTGGGGCGGTGAGCGACGGAGGGTTGCGTTCCATGCGGCAGGGCTGTTCACGGGCAACCGAGGCAGCTTCTGCCGAGTCGCTTCTATAAGTATCGGGGGACGGCTCAACGGCTCCCCGGCACCGCTTGTAAAAAAATTTTCACAAAAGGGTTGCGGAGACGAGGGCGGGTGCATAGAATCACGCCTCTTTCGCGCTAACGGAAACACGGCGCGGGGAGAAAGAAGGGAAGCGGTGCAATTGAGATTGGTTTTAGCGATCTCGGCGCACATTGAGTTGAATCCCAACCGTCGCAACGAATTAGTTAAATAAGTTGTTGACGAGTTGAAAAAAACACCTCATAATCTCGCTTCTCTGCTGCTGAAAACGCAGCGCTGCTGAGAAACAGAAGGTTTCTCGCAGAAATGCTCTTTAAAAATTAACAGC
>NZ_JAWRXS010000679.1:0-247 GCF_046534915.1 Burkholderia sp. SIMBA_051
TCGTTGTATGCGGCGAGCGACGCGGCGTCGTCGACGCGCCAGCGGCTGCCGTCGAACGCGGTGAAGGTGCCCGCGTAGGCCGGCACGTCGAGCTGCAGGTTGCCCACCGCGCCGCCGGCCTCGACGTAGTCGCCGGTCGTGAACAGCACCTGGTTGCGCGAGTTCCAGTTGACGACGCTTGACGCGGTGCCGGTGCCGTCCGCGAAGGCGAGGTCCGTCTGCTTCGCCGCGATCGTGATCGCGTTGC
>NZ_JAWRXS010000680.1:0-247 GCF_046534915.1 Burkholderia sp. SIMBA_051
GGTGCAGGGGCCGATAGCGATATCAATGTGACCGGCAGCACTCTCAGCGCAGGTCACAATGCGACGTTGAACGCGCAGGGCGATATCAATCTGCAAGCTGCACAAAGTACGGACAGCCAACAGAGCAAGAACAGCGGATCGAGCGCCAGTATCGGCGTGACGTTCGGTGTCGGTAAATCGAACGGCATTTCGTTTCAGGTTGGCGTCTCAGGTACGAAAGGGCATGGCGACGGCAGCGATACGACTT
>NZ_JAWRXS010000681.1:0-247 GCF_046534915.1 Burkholderia sp. SIMBA_051
GGGCCGGCAGAAGGACAAGGGCTGGGCCTGTGACTTGGTGCCGAAGGCGCTGATCGTGGGGCGCTATTTCGCCAAGGAACAGGCCGCGCTCGATGTCCTGCAGGCTGAACTGGAAGCTATAAGTGCCAAGCGCGCCGAACTGGAAGAAGAGCACAGCGGGGAGGACGCGGCTTTCGGCGGCTTCGACAAGATCAACGTGTTGGCGGTGAAGAACCGGCTGCGTGAGATCGAGGATGAACTGAAGGTC
>NZ_JAWRXS010000682.1:0-247 GCF_046534915.1 Burkholderia sp. SIMBA_051
CTTCGCGTTTCCGTATTCGATTCTGGCCATCAGCGGGCGACCAGTGGGCAGGTCACCTTCTCCGCCTCCAGCACGAATGGCCAGGTTCGGAGCTATGTTTCGGCAAGCGAGAACCTTGAGTGGAATTCCGCCTCGCAGACCGAGGTCGACGTGCCGGTAAGGGACGGCAACGCGCAGGCCTGGCTGATCGGCGAGTTTTCGGGGGCCGATTCCGCGGGGCCGATCGCTGTCGCTGCGAAGGTGAAGG
>NZ_JAWRXS010000683.1:0-247 GCF_046534915.1 Burkholderia sp. SIMBA_051
GCCAGTGGTTTCACCGTGACGCCGACGGAGGATCCGGGTGTGGTGGGCTTCAGGATGGCGTTGGATGAGCCCGGTTCGCAGCGGTAACCGGCGGCGCGGCGCGCTCTTGAGAGATGCTCAGCGCCGTGCCGCTTCTGGAACACGGCGATGACGCCGATACGACCGTCCGCGACGAATCTCGGACTGGTACGCGTGAACGCCTGAATTTACGCGGCGAGCTTCCCCGCCGCTTCCTCAACCTGCGTGC
>NZ_JAWRXS010000684.1:0-247 GCF_046534915.1 Burkholderia sp. SIMBA_051
GCCCAGATCATGCCTGCATCCATTTGCGGCACGACGTCCGTGATGGGGCGCGCGTCAATACGCTTGCCTTCCAGCGACCACGGACGGAACACCATATCCGACAGCACCGTCACGCCGAAACCATGCGCGACCAGTCCGCGCAGCGCTTCCATCGAACTGGTGCGAAACGCGATGTTCGGCTCGATCCCCTTTTTCTTCCAGTAACGCAGCGTCGACTGCTCGCCCTCGTCCACCGTGATCAGGATGT
>NZ_JAWRXS010000685.1:0-247 GCF_046534915.1 Burkholderia sp. SIMBA_051
GAGCGAAACCGCGATGACTGGCTCGATTGCGTGCCGGGCGACCGCACGGGTGTGACATGCTCATCCATCATACGCATGTCCATGGAGGATCGGGAGTTGATGGTGCCTCGGCGAGTGTGGCTTACTGACCCAGTTGTGTCCGACGCCACTCCTCGTCGATTGCTCGACGGTTTCAGGGAAGTTGCGAGGCGGCTCCATGCCGCCGCCCGCGAGGGCGGCGTCAGTGCCACCGGCGCGGTCACGGCTC
>NZ_JAWRXS010000686.1:0-247 GCF_046534915.1 Burkholderia sp. SIMBA_051
GCGGTGCTCGGCGATCACGTCGAACTGCTTGTTGCTCAGGCCGAACTCCTCCTTGAGCGTGAGCAGCAGGTCGTGCGCGTTCGGCTGCCGCGTGAGCATGGCCGCGACCGTGTCCTTGCGCTTCAGCCGGAAGCGGATCTTGTTGATCTTGCGCGAGCTTTCGCCGTCCGCGCGCGTCTCGTAGCTGATGTCGAGGTCGGAAAGCTCGTTGATCTGTTTGACCGCCGGATCGAGATACTTCGGCCGG
>NZ_JAWRXS010000687.1:0-247 GCF_046534915.1 Burkholderia sp. SIMBA_051
GACGCGGCCGGCTGCCCGCGACGGCGATCAGAACCGGTGACGGAGTCCCAGATTGACCATGGTCTGGGACTTCGTGCCGTTGTAGCCGTATGACCCGATCGAAGCCTCTGCCGCCATCGAGCCGCCGGCTCCGTCGGCGGTCGTGCCGCTGGCATGCTGATACGCGGCCGTCATGTAGACGTCCGTACGTTTCGACAGGTTGTAGTCGGCGCCGAGCGATGCCTGGTGATAGTTCGCCGCGGTGTCG
>NZ_JAWRXS010000688.1:0-247 GCF_046534915.1 Burkholderia sp. SIMBA_051
GCGCAGGCGCCCAGCGGCGAGGCGTCCGCCGTTTCCAGCACGTGCGCCAGCCGGCCGATATCGCGCGACCACGCATCCACCAGCGCCGACAGGTAATAGCCATAGGTGATCGGCTGCGCCGCCTGCATGTGGGTGTAGCCCGGCATCACGCAATCGGCATGGCGCTCGGCCTGCGCCAGCGCGGCGCGCGACACGCCGATCAGCGCGCTGCCGATGCGCGCCGTGAAATCCCGCGCCCGCATGCGGT
>NZ_JAWRXS010000093.1:0-362 GCF_046534915.1 Burkholderia sp. SIMBA_051
CTTGCATGAAGTCACCGAACATGATCGGGGCCGCGCCGGCCGCAACGTCCGGCATGTCCGGCAGTTCCGTGATCGCGTAGCCCGCGAGCGTCGCCGGTTGACCCGCGACAAGCGACGGTTGCCACAGGTAGTTGCCCGTGTTGTCCTTCAGCTTGCGCACCTTGCCTTGCGTCGTTCGGTTCATCGTGAACCGCGCATTGAGCGTGTAGACGGACGGCAGGTCATAGATGAGGTCGAAAACCGCGTCCGACGTGATCGCGTTGGCATCGCCGCTGTTGACCGTCTGGATTGCACCGAGCGGATGCTTCGACGCGTTCGCGCCGCCCTTGATATACGTCAGCAGACCGGTCGGCATCTTGTCG
>NZ_JAWRXS010000689.1:0-247 GCF_046534915.1 Burkholderia sp. SIMBA_051
GTTACGAGATCGGCAGCGCGTTCGGCTGGAGTCCGATGGATTCGCTGTTCCTCGGCGCGATCCTCGCGATCTCGTCGACCACGATCATCGTCAAGGCGCTTTCCGAACTGGGTCTGAAGCGCGAGAGCTTCGCGCAACTGGTGTTCGGGATTCTGATCGTCGAGGACATTCTCGCCATCGCGATGCTCGTGCTGCTGTCCGGCATCGCGCAGACCGGTCAACTGAGCGCGGGTATCGCAGTGGTCAC
>NZ_JAWRXS010000690.1:0-247 GCF_046534915.1 Burkholderia sp. SIMBA_051
GCTGCGCACCTGGAAGTGCGCGGCAAGTTCCTGGTTCTCGTCCACGTTCACCTTGACGAGCTTCCATTTGCCGGCGCCTTCGGCTTCGAGCTTTTCCAGCATCGGGCCGAGCGTTTTGCAGGGGCCGCACCACGGCGCCCAGAAATCGACCAGCACAGGGGCCAGTGTCGACGCCGTGATGACGTCCTTTTCGAATGTGGCCAGAGTGGTGTCCATTACGTCCTCGTCGATAAAACGGTTTGTCTGT
>NZ_JAWRXS010000691.1:0-247 GCF_046534915.1 Burkholderia sp. SIMBA_051
GTGCTTGATGGCCTTGTGCGTGCGATGCGCGGCCTTGCTCTTGACGACTTTCGGATGCGCGTGCGTCGACGCGGTCCGATGCGCGTTCGCGGCCGACGCATTGGCCGCGAACGCGAGCGTCACGAACGACAGCGCGATGATCAGAGGGGTGCGGGCGCGGCGCAGGCGCGCGATGAGGCCGGTCAAGCGAAGTACTCCTTCTCGCGTGCGCGATGGCAGCGCGAAACACGTGGACAGTGGACGGGAG
>NZ_JAWRXS010000692.1:0-247 GCF_046534915.1 Burkholderia sp. SIMBA_051
TCGTGCACGTCGGGCATCACCTCGCGGTCGCCGAACAGGAACCGTGCTTCGCGCAGCAAGGGATGATCCCGGCGCAGCGCGATCGCGCGTGCGCAGAACGCGGTCATCGCTTCGCCTTGCGGCGTCGCGGCGAGCGCCCAGTCGACCCAGGAAATTTCGTTGTCCTGGCAGTACGCGTTGTTGTTGCCTTGCTGCGTGCGGCAGGTTTCGTCGCCGGCCAGCATCATCGGCGTGCCGAGCGCGATGC
>NZ_JAWRXS010000693.1:0-247 GCF_046534915.1 Burkholderia sp. SIMBA_051
TGATGCGAATCGCGAGCGAGGCGGCGTTGCAGGTGGCGGACGTGCGCGCCGGCGACAGGCTGTTTCTTTGGGAGCCGCTTTGCCACATCGGCGGCGCGCAGATGCTGTTGCTGCCCTTTCTCGAAGCGGTCGAGTTGCACGTCGTGCCGCGCTTTTCGGCCACGCAGTTCTGGGCGCAGATTGCCCGCTCACGGGCGACGCAACTGCATTACCTGGGCGGCGTGCTCGATATCCTGATGCAGCTTCC
>NZ_JAWRXS010000694.1:0-247 GCF_046534915.1 Burkholderia sp. SIMBA_051
CGCTCAATACTTAAAGTTTCTAGCTTTGGCCGTTGTTTACCGTATTTACCTCAGAGTGATGTAGCTGAGCTAGGCGATAAAGGGGTGTTTATTAATGCTATATACAGCGGCTTTATTCCACCTAAACTCAAAGATAATGAATTGTATAAATCTTTAATTGTTGCATTAAATTACAGCAATAAAGCAGCGGTTGAAGAGTTTAAAGATAAAACACAGGTTGTAGAACAACTTATACAGCAAAAAATAT
>NZ_JAWRXS010000695.1:0-247 GCF_046534915.1 Burkholderia sp. SIMBA_051
TCAACGCATGCGACGCGAACTGTCGGATCTGCAAACGCGGCTCGATATTCCGATGGTGCTGATCACGCACGATCCCGATGACGTCGCCGCGTTCGGCGACCAGGTCGTGCAGGCGACCGACGGCTGCGTGCGTGAGAATCAGCCGTTCACCGGCTACGTGCGCAGCGAGCCTTGACCCGGGCGCGCGGTTTTCGCGGCCTTGCGAGGCTTTCAAACCGTCCGCGCCTCAATCCTTCACGCCAAGAAT
>NZ_JAWRXS010000696.1:0-247 GCF_046534915.1 Burkholderia sp. SIMBA_051
GCATGGTCGGGCGCACTGTCCGCTGCAAGTGAGATCGAGGCCGGGACGACCAGACCGAGGCAGACCGCCGTGAAGAACCGGATGACGGATAGCATCAGGATGCCGGACGAAACCACCGTGAGCAGCGAAAACGCAGCGAAGGCCAGCGTTGCTAGCGCGATCTCGGATCGACGGGACATCCGCTTCGCGATGGCTCCGCTGAGCAGATAACCCAGCACGGCGCCCACGCTGGTCGCGATGAACGCGG
>NZ_JAWRXS010000697.1:0-247 GCF_046534915.1 Burkholderia sp. SIMBA_051
CGGCGAAACCCCGCAGAATCTCGGTTCTGCGGGGTTTTTGTTTTCTGGCGACTCGCAAACCGACTATCAAAACGATCGGCGCTTGGAAAGCTGTTTCCCACTGGAATCCAACGGCTCTCCATGGTTCCAAATCATAAGAATACCCCAAGGCGGAACGGCTCTGGCGCATTCGCCGGCCTGACGGCGGCAAACTCGCCGTTGTCCTCGAAGCGACCAAGGGGGCGTGAGAAAGCCTTGTGCTATTGGG
>NZ_JAWRXS010000698.1:0-247 GCF_046534915.1 Burkholderia sp. SIMBA_051
GTGATGGCGCAAAGCGACGCCACCGGCTGGGACCAGTTCGTCGATTCGGGCAAGATGCGGCTGCTGGTGACGTTCGGCGAAAAGCGCACCACGCGCTGGCCCGACGTGCCGACCGCGCAGGAGCTGGGCTACAAGGTCGTATCGACCTCGCCCTACGGCCTGGCCGGTCCCAAGGGTATGGGCCCGGCGGTGGTCAAGACGCTGCATGACGCCTTCAAGAAGGCGCTGTTCGGCCCGGCCAGCATCG
>NZ_JAWRXS010000094.1:0-362 GCF_046534915.1 Burkholderia sp. SIMBA_051
CACGCAACTGCTCCAGCACGTAGCGGTCGCCCACCGCCGCGCGCACGAATTTCACCCCGGCTTTTTGCAGCGCGACTTCGACAGCCATGTTGGTCATCAAGGTGCCGACCGCGCCTTCCACGTTGCCGTCGGTGGCGATGCGGTCCTTGACCAGCACGTACAGCAGTTCGTCGCCGTTATACAGGCGGCCGGCGGCGTCCACGACTTGCAGACGGTCGGCGTCGCCGTCGAGCGCGATGCCGAGATCCGCGTGGTTGGCTCGCACCGCGCGCATCAGCGCGTCGGGCGCGGTCGCGCCGACGCCGTCGTTGATGTGGAAGCCATTCGGCGCGACACCGATCGGGATCACGTCGGCGCCGAGT
>NZ_JAWRXS010000699.1:0-247 GCF_046534915.1 Burkholderia sp. SIMBA_051
GTGCCGTCGTTCGTGCTGTTCGACGCAATGATCGGCTATGACATCGACCGCTGGAGCCTGGCGCTGAACGCTCGCAACCTGACCAACAAGACCTATTTCGCCAACTGCGGCTACGGCAATTGCTATTACGGCGATCCTCGCACCGTAATCGCCACCGCCAGCTACCGTTGGTAGTGACGGGCTACAGCAGGTCGCAGATCAGCGCCACATGCGCCTCGCGCCGCTGCGGCAGGTTGAGGCGTTCATC
>NZ_JAWRXS010000700.1:0-246 GCF_046534915.1 Burkholderia sp. SIMBA_051
TAAGCGCAGTAATGCGTTCAGCTAACTGATACTAATTGCCCGTAAGGCTTGATCCTATAACAAGTCTGTTTCGCGCTAACAGAGCGCGTCGGACAAGTTGGATTCTCGTGTGTGATACACACAACTCAAAATTACTGCTTCTTCCCAGATTGGTCGCGTTGCGAAGCAACGCGACAACCCTCTTTGCCTGATGACCATAGCGAGTCGGTCCCACCCCTTCCCATCCCGAACAGGACCGTGAAACGA
>NZ_JAWRXS010000701.1:0-246 GCF_046534915.1 Burkholderia sp. SIMBA_051
TACATGCGCACGGCCGAGTGGCAGCGTGTTTGCCAATGGGTGGAGCAATTCTGGCGCTGACGATGGCGGCTCGATAGTCAGGCCTCGCCGCGATGCTTCCGGGGTTCGCAGAGATGTGGACTGAAACCGGGACGATCGGCGGCGGGCCTGCATCGGCATCTCGTTCGTCGCGAAGACCAGTCAGGCGACGCCGCGACGCAACATCGGCGCAAACACATCCTTCAGAATCCGCGCGGCCAATGAATC
>NZ_JAWRXS010000702.1:0-246 GCF_046534915.1 Burkholderia sp. SIMBA_051
CGGGCAGAAGGTCGAGCGCGCGCAATTTTTCTCTGTGCATGGCGTGCGTGCTGAAGCGAACGAGAACGACGAAGCCGCCGCTTGACGCCAACCGAAGGATTTTCCGGAAGCCTCGTCACATGATGAACGACTCCACTCACGGCCCGAATGTCGGCTCGCAGGCCCGTTTGCAAGCCCGCTTGCAGGCGCGCGTGCGCACGCTGCGCCACGAGGCGCAGCGCATTGCGAGCATCGAACTGGTGCCCG
>NZ_JAWRXS010000703.1:0-246 GCF_046534915.1 Burkholderia sp. SIMBA_051
TCTGTGGATTGTCGATGGGCGCGGCGCTAGCGCTCGCACTCGCCCATCGACGCCCGCAAGCGCAGGCGGTCGTGCTGCTGTCACTTACACTCGCCTACAACGGTTGGGCCATTCCCTGGTACCGCTTTCTTCTTGGCTGGGCTTACTACACGCCCCTACGTTCGCGCTGGCAGTATCGCGAGTCGGAACCCTACGGCCTGCGCAACGAAGCGCTGCGTGCAAAGATCGCGCGCTCGATGCAGCGCT
>NZ_JAWRXS010000704.1:0-246 GCF_046534915.1 Burkholderia sp. SIMBA_051
CATGAACCGGCATGGCTTCGAGCCTTGCCTGATCCAGCGATACGTCGAGAATCGCCAGTTGTTGCTTGACCGGAAAGCGGCGCGCGAGGTTGGTCCTGAACTTCTCGACCAGCAACGGAATTCCGTCTTCGCGACGACGCTTGTGACCGATCGGGTATTCGACCACGACTTCGTCGAACTTCGATCCGTCGTTGAATTCGACCGTCAGTGCATTGGCGATCGAACGCTTCTCGGGATCGTGGTAAT
>NZ_JAWRXS010000705.1:0-246 GCF_046534915.1 Burkholderia sp. SIMBA_051
GAAGCCGTCGCGATCATCGGCACCTTCGTGCCGGGCAGCACGGCAATGTTCATCGCAGGCGCGCTGGTCGGCACGGGCACGCTGAATCTCGGCTGGCTCTTTGCGAGCGCGATTGTGGGCGCCGTGGCGGGCGACGGTATGAGCTACTGGTTCGGCCGTCGTTATAAAGACACGATCAGCAGGCTCTGGCCGTTCAGCACGCATCCAGGCCTGCTCGAAAGCGGCCAGAAGTATTTCGACAAGCAT
>NZ_JAWRXS010000706.1:0-246 GCF_046534915.1 Burkholderia sp. SIMBA_051
CTGCGCGATCGAATCGAGCAGCACGTCCAGACGTTCGATCTTCGCTTGCAGTTCAGCCGTGATGCCCGTTGCGCTCGTCATACCGACGCCTTCTGCGCGGCAGCGGCCGCTTCGCGATGGCGAAAGAGTGGCGAAGGATCGTCGAATGCACCTTGATACTGGACAGTGAATTCGGTGAATGCCTTCAGCGCGTCGTGGATGTCCTTGTCTTCGCGCAGCGCGTACGCGTTGAAGCCGCAGCGTTCG
>NZ_JAWRXS010000707.1:0-246 GCF_046534915.1 Burkholderia sp. SIMBA_051
GGTACGGAATACGGTTTCCGGATCTCCGAAAGTCGTAGCAGTCGTATTGGCAACATGAGCGGCCCGGCGTGGGCCACAAGGAAAGCTGATGCGTACACTGTCGTTCAACTTCATGCCCGCGATGGGGTCGTGACGATTTTCTGCTGATCGTCAGACGCCGATGAACTGCGCGAATTCGTCCAGCGGCGTGCGCTGCGAGCGCCACTGGTTGATCGCGGCATCCGTATCTTCGTAGCCGATCGCCAT
>NZ_JAWRXS010000708.1:0-246 GCF_046534915.1 Burkholderia sp. SIMBA_051
GTTCCAGGTGGAATAGGGCCGATTTTTGGCGTAGCGATCTCGTCAGGCGAGTCGCGGCCCTGCTTTTGGCCGGAGAAGGCTTCTAGCGTACCGAAACCTTCGCAGACCAACGTGGACGTGTCACGGTTGTTGAGCGTAAACGTGCATCGAATTGTCATTTCTGAGCTTCACGTGCGCCGCGATAGTTAACTCCTGCGAAGGCAGGCGAGCTCAAAGGCTATCGTTTACACACTTTGAGGTGTGTGG
>NZ_JAWRXS010000095.1:0-358 GCF_046534915.1 Burkholderia sp. SIMBA_051
GCGTCGGGCCCGAACAGCGCACCGCGCGCTGACGTGCCTTTAGATACGCCTACTCTTCGCGCCGTTCGGCCACGAGCGCGAGGCTGCGATACACGAGCCACGGCCCGAGAATCTGCAGCACGAAAATCGAACACATCACGATGGCCCGCAGCTGCGGATCGAAATTCGGATAAAGGTTGTAGGTGTCGTCGACTAGCAGATAAGCCAGCGCCGACATCGGCGACAAGGACAAACCGAGCGCCATGCCCTGCTTCCAGTTCAAGCCGCTCGGCCTGGCGAACGCGAGGACGCCGACCAGTTTCGCGACGAGGCGCGCAACAATCAGACCCAGCGCCGCGACACCGCCGAGCGCGATGTG
>NZ_JAWRXS010000709.1:0-246 GCF_046534915.1 Burkholderia sp. SIMBA_051
GTGTTTTCGTGAGAGGTAGTAGCTCACGAATTCAGTCAGTTCGAGGCCCTGCACCTGATCGATCGTCTTGGCAATGCCACACGCTGCCGACTCCTCTATCAGATCCGCCTTGGATTTGAAGTGCTTGTAGAAGCCTCCATGGGTAAAGCCGGCAGCTGCCATGAGATCGGAAACACCCACGCCATCGTAACCGCGCTCACGAAAAAGCTTAGAGGACGTCTCTACGATACGGGCCCGGTTCGCCTG
>NZ_JAWRXS010000710.1:0-246 GCF_046534915.1 Burkholderia sp. SIMBA_051
GCCCTTCAGGTCGCGGTGAGCCGGGAAGCGAGCGGCGGTCATCTGATAGGCGATCGAGCGCACCTGTCGCTCCGCCGTCTCAGCCATCAGCAGCTGCTTCATGAAGCGCTCCGGGTCGAACTCCGTGTGACGCGACTGCGCCAGCAGCTCTGGCCAGGTGCTCGCCATGCCATGCAGTTTGAGCCCCTTGAGCTGGGCGGCGATGTCGTTAGACATGACGGTCCTCCGGTGGGTTGGCGCGCAGGG
>NZ_JAWRXS010000711.1:0-246 GCF_046534915.1 Burkholderia sp. SIMBA_051
ACAACGACCTGATCATCGCCTACAAGAACAACGCGCCGCTGCGCCTGTCGGACGTGGCGCGCGCGGTCGAGGGCGCCGAGGACACGCGCCAGGCGGCCTGGGCCGGCGACAAGCCGGCCATCCTGCTGAACATCCAGCGCCAGCCTGGCGCCAACGTCATCGAAGTGGTCGACCGCATCAAGGAGCTGTTGCCGTCGATCACCGACAACCTGCCGGCCGGCCTCGATGTATCGGTGCTGACCGACC
>NZ_JAWRXS010000712.1:0-245 GCF_046534915.1 Burkholderia sp. SIMBA_051
TAAGCGCAGTAATGCGTTCAGCTAACTGATACTAATTGCCCGTAAGGCTTGATCCTATAACAAGTCTGTTTCGCGCTGACAGAGCGCGTCGGACAAGTTGGATTCTCGTGTGTGATACACACAACCTAAATTACTGCTTCTTCCCAGATTGGTCGCGTTGCGAAGCAGCGCGACAACCCTCTTTGCCTGATGACCATAGCGAGTCGGTCCCACCCCTTCCCATCCCGAACAGGACCGTGAAACGA
>NZ_JAWRXS010000713.1:0-245 GCF_046534915.1 Burkholderia sp. SIMBA_051
GACCGGGCCCGGGTTCGCGAGGCCGGTCGTCTCGATCACGATGCGATCGAAGTCGAGCTTGCCGTCGCGCTTCTTCGCGGCCAGATCGCCGAGCGCGCGCGCGAGGTCGCCGCGGATCGTGCAGCAGATGCAGCCGTTGCTCATCTGGATGATCTGCTCGTTGGTGTCCTGAACGAGGATCTCGTTGTCGATGTTCTCTTCGCCGAATTCGTTCTCGATCACGGCGATCTTCATGCCGTGTTGTT
>NZ_JAWRXS010000714.1:0-245 GCF_046534915.1 Burkholderia sp. SIMBA_051
GCTGCCTGATCGCGTGGAGCATTCCGTGGCTGGTGCCGATGATCGAGCATCTGATCGGCGTGCAGTTCCTACCGCCGTCGGTGTATTTCATCAGCGAACTGCCGTCCGAGCTGATTCCGGCCGACGTCGCGCGCATCGGCATCATCGCCTTCGCGATGTCGGCGCTGGCGACGCTTTACCCGAGCTGGCGCGGTGCGAAAGTCCGTCCCGCGGAGGCGCTGCGCTATGAATGACCGTTCCGCTAC
>NZ_JAWRXS010000096.1:0-358 GCF_046534915.1 Burkholderia sp. SIMBA_051
GCCCTGCACGGCGCCCGCCAGCAGCTCGTTCTCGGCATCGACGCCGGCCGGCTGCGACAGCAGCTCGACGTCGAGCCCTTCGGCCTTGAAGTAGCCGAGTTCCTGCGTGAGCCGCGCGGGCAGATAGATGAGCTTGGCGATCCCGCCGACCATGATCGTGATCTTGCCGCCGTCGTCGGCGAGCGCGGGGTGAGCGGCGAGCGCGCAGCTCAGGCTGGCTGCAACGGCGAGGGTGCGCAGGATGGGTCGCATCGGGTCGTCTCCTTCGTTGTATTCGTATGGCGCGATGCGTGGCGCATCGTCACGACGAGTATAGGGACGCGAAGCCTTCCGCAACCTTTCGCGACGCGGCGATTCG
>NZ_JAWRXS010000715.1:0-245 GCF_046534915.1 Burkholderia sp. SIMBA_051
GCTGCAGAACCTGGCCGGCCTGCGCGGCGGCTTCGGCAAGGCCCGTGAAACCTCCACCCGCGGCGTCTACAAGGTCGTCGTGCGCGCCTGGCAGGAACAGGTCACCCGCACCGCCCTGAACGAAGGCCGCGACCTGGTCATGGCCGCCATCGAAGACCGTCCGTTCGACGTTGATGCCGCCGTGGCGCGCCTGCGCCGGCTGGTCGACAAGCACTGCCTGGGCCCCAGCACCGCCTGCATCGTCG
>NZ_JAWRXS010000716.1:0-245 GCF_046534915.1 Burkholderia sp. SIMBA_051
TCGGGTTCGTGCCGGACAACCATCTCGCGGCGCTGTACCGCGCGGCGACGGTCAGCGTCGTGCCGACGGTCGCGCTCGAAGGCTTCGGGCTGATCACCGTCGAATCGCTGGCGTCCGGCACGCCGGTGCTGGTGACGCCGGTCGGCGGGCTGCCGGAGGCCGTCGCGGGGCTGTCGAGCGACCTCGTGCTGCCGTCGACCGGCGCCGACGCGATCGCGGAAGGGATCGGCGGCGCGCTGTCGGGC
>NZ_JAWRXS010000717.1:0-245 GCF_046534915.1 Burkholderia sp. SIMBA_051
TGGCGGGCGTCGACCAGCGTATCTCGCGAGGTCTTGAGGATGCCCGCCGTCACTTGCACGATCTGATCCAGTGCGCGATCGGCCTGAATCGGCTCGCCGTCCAGCGCCGACGACGCCAACGCAACCGCGATTCTCGGCACGGCATGATCGAGGCCCAGCGCCTTGGTGATCTTGCGAAACGCATCGTCGTCGCGCGATCTGCTGAACACCACGTCGTGCAACTGGTAGCGCAGCGATTCCTGCCA
>NZ_JAWRXS010000718.1:0-245 GCF_046534915.1 Burkholderia sp. SIMBA_051
GTATCAAGGCCGGCGCGTCCGTGCATGCAATGCCGGGAAATTGACGCGCGCGGATGCTCTCGCTGCGTCGCACTCATCCGTCGCTCTCTCCGAGCGCCAAGCACTCCACCTCTCACCAGCCCGAACTGTGCCCACGCGCCAGAATGTCGGGCGATCAACCGCTCACCTCTGCTATCCTTTCGCCGCGTGTCGCGCCGGACGATCGCTCGCGCGCGACCTGTTCGGTTCAAAGCGCGCTATTCGTC
>NZ_JAWRXS010000719.1:0-245 GCF_046534915.1 Burkholderia sp. SIMBA_051
GCAGATGATCGACTACTTCCTGCAGCATCGCCGCGAAGTGGTCACCCGCCGCACCGTGTTCCAGTTGCGCAAGGCCCGCGAGCGCGGCCACGTGCTGGAAGGCCTGGCCGTGGCGCTGGCCAACATCGACGACTTCATCGCCATCATCAAGGCCGCCCCGACGCCTCCCGTCGCGCGCCAGGAACTGATGGCCAAGTCCTGGGATTCCTCGCTGGTGCGCGAAATGCTGTCGCGCGCCGACGGCG
>NZ_JAWRXS010000720.1:0-245 GCF_046534915.1 Burkholderia sp. SIMBA_051
GGCTTTGAAATATGGTGCGTCTGCGTCCCGAGATCAACGCCCGGGCCTAAGGCACATTTCGGAAACGTCGAAGCCACGGCCGTGAAGTTATGCGACAGATGGACGGCGGAGGTAGGCTTTGAACTGATGTGCGTCATGACGAGAATCACGAACGTCCTCGGCACCGCGTTCAATGCCTACCAGGTTGGGGATGTCTGATCGAAGGCCGAGGCCCTTGCGTGGTCGGCCAGACCGTCCGCTAACTG
>NZ_JAWRXS010000097.1:0-356 GCF_046534915.1 Burkholderia sp. SIMBA_051
GATCCAGCGGCGCGGCTTGTCGAACGTGTAGTACTGCGCGGCCCACATCTGGTGCTGGCCCACGTCGGAGGTGACGAAGGCGTCGCCGCCGGTCACTTCCCAGAGCTTTTCCACCACGAACTGCGGCTTGATGACTTCGTCCGAATTCGCGAACTTCAGGCATTCCTTGCCGCGCCAGGTCTCGACCTGGTCCCACCACTTGGCGATGGAAGCCGGCTTGTGCTCGGCGGAGGCGGTCTCGTACTGCGCGCTCAGGTCGGCCAGCACATCCTTGACGTTGCCGACGATCGGGACGTCCACGCGCACGCGCTTGGAGATCGACGACGGGTCGATATCGATATGGATGATCTTGCGGG
>NZ_JAWRXS010000015.1:0-193246 GCF_046534915.1 Burkholderia sp. SIMBA_051
TCAACAACTTTCTGAACTGCTTCGTTGCGACGGCGAGGGGTTCAACTTCGTGTGCGCCGGGGCTTCTACAACCTTCCTCGTCAGCACCGCTTCCCTTCCCTCCCGCGCTCCGTTTCCGTTAGCGCGAAAGAGGCGTGATTCTAAGCACCCGCCCCTGTCCACGCAACCCCTTTGTGAAAATATTTTGAAAAAGCCCCGGTGCGCTGCCGCGCACGGGGGCTTGGGGTTCGTTGCACCAGAAGATCCTGCCGGCGACCGACACCAGTCGCCACCGAATCAGCGGTGCTTGAATACCGGCTTCCGCTTCTCGACGAATGCCGCCATCCCTTCCTTCTGATCTTCGGTCGCGAACAGCGAATGGAACAGCCGACGCTCGAAATGAACGCCCTCGGCCAGCGTCGTCTCATACGCACGGTTCACCGACTCCTTGACCATCATGACCGCCGGCAGCGAAAACTCGGCGATCGTCGTCGCCGCGGCAATCGCTTCGTCGAGCAACTTGTCGGCCGGCAGCACGCGCGAAACGAGCCCTGCCCGCTCCGCCTCGGCCGCATCCATGAAGCGCGCGGTCAGGCACATGTCCATCGCCTTCGCCTTCGACACCGCGCGCGGCAGGCGCTGCGTGCCGCCCGCACCCGGCATCACGCCCAGCTTGATTTCGGGCTGGCCGAACTTGGCTGTATCCGCCGCGAAGATGATGTCGCACATCATCGCGAGCTCGCAGCCGCCGCCGAGCGCGAACCCCGCCACGGCAGCAATGATCGGCTTGCGGATCTCGCGGACCGTCTCCCAGTTACGCGTGATGTAGTCGCCGCGGTACACATCCATATAGGAATAGGTGGCCATCATGCCGATGTCGGCCCCGGCCGCGAATGCCTTCTCGCTCCCCGTCACGACGATCGCGCCGATCTCGTCGTCCGCGTCGAACGCTTTCAGCGCAGCGCCCAACTCATCCATCAACGCATCGTTCAGCGCATTGAGCGCCTTCGGGCGGTTGAGCGTGACCAGCCCGACACGCCCGCGGGTCTCCACCAGGATGTTCTCGTAAGACATCTATTTCTCCTCGATCAATGAAATGAGAAACGCCTCGCACACGCGAATAGTTTGATGCTACCATTCTCCGACCAACCGGTCGGTTAATTAATCGATCCAATTCCTCTCAACGTCCATCAGGCTGCCGTCATGACCCATGCACTGTTCACGAAGCACGAAGACACGCTGAAACACGCCCTCGCCGCCATCGAGAGCCGCGGGTACTGGAGCCCGTTCGCGGAGATGCCGAGTCCCAAAGTGTACGGGGAAAGCGCCAACGCCGATGGCGAAGCGGCGTTCAAAGCACACCTCGGCAACACGTTCGTGCTCGACCAGCCGGCGTCCGACGGAACCGTGGGCGCGGAGCAGTCGCCGTACGGGATCGCCCTCGGCATCCGCTATCCGAAATCGACGCCCGACGAGCTGATTGCAGCCGCCGCCGCTGCGCAGCGGGCATGGCGTGAAGCCGGCCCGAGCGCGTGGATCGGCGTCAGCCTCGAAATCCTCGCGCGGCTGAACCGCGCAAGCTTCGAGATTGCCTACAGCGTGATGCACACCACGGGCCAGGCGTTCATGATGGCGTTCCAGGCCGGCGGCCCGCATGCGCAGGATCGTGCACTCGAAGCGGTCGCCTATGCGTGGGACGAACTGCGTCGCATCCCCGCCGATGCGCACTGGGAAAAGCCGCAAGGCAAGAACCCGCCGCTCGCGATGCACAAGCGCTATACGATCGTCCCGCGCGGCACCGGCCTCGTGCTCGGCTGCTGCACGTTCCCGACCTGGAACGGCTACCCCGGCCTGTTCGCCGACCTGGCGACCGGCAACACGGTGATCGTCAAACCACACCCGGGTGCGATCCTGCCGCTCGCGATCACGGTTCGCATCGCCCGCGACGTGCTGCGCGAGGCCGGCTTCGATCCGAACGTCGTCACGCTTCTCGCAACCGAGCCGAACGACGGCGCCCTCGTCCAGGACCTCGCGCTGCGTCCTGAAATCAAGCTGATCGACTTCACGGGCAGCACGCAAAACGGCACGTGGCTCGAACGCCATGCCCATCAGGCCCAGGTGTATACGGAGAAGGCCGGCGTCAACCAGATCGTGATCGACTCGACCGACGACCTGAAGGCCGCGGCCAAGAACATCGCGTTCTCGCTGGCGCTGTACTCCGGCCAGATGTGCACCGCACCGCAGAACATCTACGTGCCGCGCGACGGCATCCGGACGGCGGACGGCCACGCAAGCTTCGACGAAGTCGCGCAGGCGATCGCCGTGTCCGTACAGAAGCTGACCGGCGACCCGGCTCGCTCGGTCGAACTGATCGGCGCGATCCAGAACGACGGCGTGACCGCGCGCATCGACGATGCCCGCAAGCTCGGCCGCGTGCTCGCCGACAGCCAGACGCTCCAGCACCCGGCGTTCGCCGACGCGCGCGTGCGCACGCCGCTGGTGCTGCAGCTCGACGTGGCCGACCGCGCGAAATTCACGCAGGAGTGGTTCGGCCCGATCTCGTTCGTGATCGCGACCGACTCGACCGCCCAGTCGCTCGATCTCGCCGGCGAAATCGCCGCGGAGCATGGCGCGCTGACGCTCTCCGTCTACAGCACCGACGAGAAGACCCTCGACGCCGCGCACGATGCGGCGGTGCGTGGCGGCGTCGCACTGTCGATCAACCTGACGGGTGGTGTGTTCGTCAACCAGTCGGCCGCGTTCTCCGACTTCCACGGCACCGGTGCGAACCCGGCCGCCAACGCCGCGCTGGCCGACCCGGCGTTCGTCGCCAACCGGTTTCGCGTGGTGCAAAGCCGCGTCCATGTTGCGCCGAAGGCAGTGCCCGCGGAAGTCGGCCAGACTGCATAACCCGAATGGCCGACGTGCAAACGCCGCCACATTCCCTACCATGAACGAATCCGCCACCCGGCGGGTTCGTTGCACATCGACACACCCATGACCGACGCCTACATCTGCGACGCGATTCGCACCCCCATCGGCCGCTACGGCGGCGCCCTGAAAGACGTTCGTGCCGACGATCTCGGCGCGGTACCGCTCAAGGCGCTGATCGAACGCAACCAGAACGTCGACTGGTCGGCGATCGACGACGTGATCTATGGCTGCGCGAATCAGGCCGGCGAAGACAACCGCAACGTCGCGCGCATGTCCGCGCTGCTCGCGGGCCTGCCGACCGCCGTGCCGGGCACGACGCTGAACCGGTTGTGCGGCTCGGGCATGGACGCCGTCGGCACGGCCGCGCGCGCGATCAAGGCTGGCGAGGCACGCTTGATGATCGCGGGCGGTGTGGAAAGCATGACGCGTGCGCCGTTCGTGATGGGCAAGGCCACCAGCGCATTCGCGCGCCAGGCCGCCATTTTCGACACGACGATCGGCTGGCGTTTCATCAATCCGCTGATGAAACAGCAATATGGCGTCGATTCGATGCCCGAGACGGCCGAGAACGTCGCGGTCGACTACAACATCAGCCGCGCCGACCAGGATCTGTTCGCGCTGCGCAGCCAGCAGAAGGCCGCGCGTGCGCAGCAGGACGGCACGCTCGCCGCTGAAATCGTCCCGGTCACGATTGCGCAGAAAAAAGGCGACGCGCTCGTCGTATCGCTCGACGAGCATCCGCGCGAAACATCGCTCGAAGCGCTCGCGAAGCTGAAGGGCGTCGTGCGTCCCGACGGCTCGGTCACGGCCGGCAACGCGTCTGGCGTCAACGACGGCGCATGCGCACTGCTGCTCGCCAACGCGCAAGCCGCCGATCAATATGGGCTGCGCCGCCGCGCGCGTGTCGTCGGCATGGCGAGCGCCGGCGTCGAGCCGCGCGTGATGGGTATCGGCCCGGCGCCGGCCACGCAGAAACTGTTGCGCCAGCTCGGCATGACGATCGACCAGTTCGACGTGATCGAGCTGAACGAAGCGTTCGCGTCGCAGGGTCTCGCGGTGCTGCGCATGCTCGGTGTCGCCGACGACGATCCTCGCGTGAACCCGAACGGCGGTGCGATCGCGCTCGGCCATCCGCTCGGCGCATCGGGTGCGCGGCTCGTGACCACGGCGCTTCACCAACTCGAGCGTACGGGCGGCCGCTTTGCGCTCTGTACGATGTGCATCGGCGTCGGCCAGGGCATCGCGATCGCGATCGAACGCGTGTAACCGACGCGCCGCGCGCCTATAACGAAGTCATGAAGGAGACTCTGCATGTCATATCAGGCGATCCAGCTGGATATCGATCAGGCGGCCCGCGTGGCCACGATCACCCTCAACCGTCCGGACAAGCTGAACAGCTTCACGCGGGCGATGCACCTCGAACTGCAGTCGGCACTCGATGAAGTCGACGCGAGCGGCGCGCGTGCGCTGATCCTGACGGGTGCGGGGCGCGGCTTCTGCGCGGGCCAGGATCTGGCCGACCTCGACTTCACGCCAGGCGCGTCCACCGACCTCGGCACGCTGATCGACGAGCACTTCAATCCGCTGATCCGCCGCCTGCAACGCATGCCGATTCCGGTGATCGCCGCCGTCAACGGTACGGCGGCCGGCGCCGGCGCGAATCTCGCGCTCGCATGCGACATCGTATTTGCCGCGCGCTCGAGCAGTTTCATCCAGGCCTTCGTCAAGATCGGGCTCGTACCCGATTCGGGCGGCACCTGGTTCCTGCCGCAACGCGTCGGCATGGCCCGCGCGCTCGGGCTCGCCCTGACCGGCGACAAGCTCGGCGCCGAACAGGCCGAACAATGGGGCTTGATCTGGCGCGCGGTCGACGACGACGCGCTCGCCGCGTCGGCCCGACAGGTCGCCAACCAGCTCGCGCAGCAGCCGACGCTCGCGATCGCATCGATCAAGCAGGCGATGCGCGACAGCATGACGAATACGCTCGACCAGCAGCTCGACCTCGAGCGCGACCTGCAGCGCAAGCTCGGCCAGTCGGCCGACTACGCGGAAGGCGTACAGGCGTTCATCGAGAAGCGCGCGCCGCGCTTCGAGGGGCGTTGACATGACCACGTCCACCGACACGCTCGCCCCCGATGCGCTCGCCCGTGCGACGGCGCAGGCCATGTACGATGCGGACGCCTGCAGCCGCGCGTTCGGCATGGAAATCGCCGAAGTGCGCGCCGGCTACGCTCGCCTGCAGATGCGCGTACGGCCGGAATTCCTGAACGGACACCAGACCTGCCACGGCGGCATCATCTTCACCCTCGCCGATTCGACGTTCGCGTTCGCGTGCAACTCGTACAACCTGAATACCGTCGCGGCGGGCTGCTCGATCGAATACCTGCGTCCCGTATACGGCAATGATCTGCTGACAGCCGAGGCGATCGAACAGACGCGCAACGGCCGGTACGGCATCTACGACATCCGCGTCACGAACCAGACAGGCGAAACGGTCGCCATGTTTCGCGGCAAATCGGCCCAAATCAAGGGCACGGTCCTCCCGGAAGACCGCTGACGCGCACGGCTCGCTCATAACAATCACTGGAGACACGCATGACCACCCCGCTACCGCTCGAGCCGATCGAGACCGCCTCACGCGACGAGTTGACCGCGCTGCAACTCGAACGCCTGAAATGGTCGCTCCGGCATGCGTATGAGCACTCCCCCGTCTATCGCCGCAAATTCGACGAAGCGGGCGTGCATCCCGACGACCTGAAAACGCTCGCGGATCTGTCGCGCTTCCCGTTCACGACCAAGAGCGACCTGCGCGACAGCTATCCGTTCGGGATGTTCGCGGTGCCGCAGGACCAGATCTCGCGCATTCACGCGTCGTCGGGCACGACCGGCAAGCCGACCGTCGTCGGCTATACGGCGCGCGACATCGACACGTGGGCGAATCTCGTCGCGCGCTCGATCCGCGCGGCCGGCGCGCGTCGCGGCGACAAGGTTCACGTCAGCTACGGCTACGGGCTATTCACGGGCGGGCTCGGCGCGCACTACGGCGCCGAACGCGCGGGGCTGACGGTGATCCCGTTCGGCGGCGGCCAGACCGAGAAGCAGGTGCAGCTGATCCAGGATTTCCGGCCCGACATCATCATGGTGACGCCGAGCTACATGCTGTCGATCGCCGACGAGATCGAGCGCCAGGGCCTCGATCCCGCGCAAAGCTCGTTGCGCATCGGCATCTTCGGCGCGGAACCATGGACCAACGACATGCGCGTGGCCATCGAGCAGCGCATGGGCATCGACGCGGTCGACATCTACGGGCTGTCCGAAGTGATGGGGCCGGGCGTCGCGTCGGAATGCGTCGAGACCAAGGACGGCCCGACCATCTGGGAGGACTACTTCTATCCCGAAATCATCGATCCCGAGACCGGCGAAGTGCTGCCGGACGGCCAACTCGGCGAGCTGGTGTTCACGTCGCTGACGAAGGAAGCGCTGCCGATCGTCCGCTACCGGACGCGCGACCTGACGCGTCTGCTGCCCGGCACCGCGCGCACGATGCGCAGGATGGAAAAAATCACCGGGCGTTCGGACGACATGATGATCGTGCGGGGCGTCAACGTCTTTCCGACGCAAATCGAGGAACAACTGCTGAAGCAGCGCGCGCTCGCGCCGCACTATCAGATCGTGCTGACGAAGGAAGGGCCGCTCGACGTGCTGACGCTCAACGTCGAGCCGTGTCCCGAAACGGCCCCCGACACCGCGGCGATTCATGCGGCCAGGCAAGCGCTCGCGCACGACATCAAGTCGCTGATCGGCGTGACGGCCGTGATCAACGTGCTGCCCGTGAACGGGATCGAGCGCTCGGTCGGCAAGGCGCGCCGCGTGATCGACAAGCGCAAGGGCTGACACCCGCCCCGTCGCCATGCGAAGCAGCAATCGCGTGCACAAAAAAACAGCCCGGACCGGCCAATAAACCGATCGGGCTGTTTCGTTGCGATGCCCGGCTACACGTGCACGCCGGCACCGCCGCGCATCACGAACATCACGAATTCGGGAACAGCAGCCACATCCGGCCGGTCTGCTTCATCCGCCCGGCCTGATCGCCGGCGTCGTCGCCGAGCCCCCAGAAATAGTCGGCCCGCACGCCGCCCCGGATCGCCGAGCCCGTATCCTGCGCGAACACGAGCCGGTTCATCGGCGTATTCGTCAACGGACGCGTGGTCTGCAGGAACACGGGCGTGCCGAGCGGGATCGACGACGGATCGACCGCGATCGAACGCTCGGGCGTGAGCGGCACGCCGAGCGCGCCGATCGGGCCGTCCGCGCCGCCGTGCGGCGCATCTTCCTTGGTCGGCATGTCGCGGAAGAACACGAAGCGCGGATTCGTGTCGAGCAACGCGTCGACGCGAGTCGGGTTCGCCTTCGCCCACGCCTTGATGCCCTGCATCGTCGCCTGGGCGGGCGTCAACTCGCCGCGATCGAGCAGCCACTTGCCGATCGAGCGGTACGGCTGGTTGTTGGTCCCGCCAAAACCGACCCGCATCACCGAGCCGTCGTCGAGCAGCACGCGTCCGGAACCCTGCACCTGCAGGAAGAACGCCTCGATCGGATCGTCGACCCACACGAGTTCGTTGCCGTTCAGGATGCCGGCGCGCTCGAGCTGCGCGCGAGCGGGCAGCGCGGCGCCGGCGCGATAGCCTGCCGGCCAGCGGTACAGCGCGTACTGATAAGGGCCGCGACGCACGCGCGAGCCGTGCAGCAGCGGCTCGTAATAGCCAGTCACGAGCCCGTCGAGCGTGCCGTCGGTGTTCGCCAGCTGAAACGGCGTGAAATACGTTTCGAAGAATGCACGCGCGCCGCTGACATCGAGTTCGTCGAGGCGATCGGCCGCCGCGCAGGCGCGCTGCCACGCCGGCTGGCGCGCGAGCCGCACGCAGTTCTGCCGCAGTGCGGCCGCCGCGCCGATCAGCGAATCGTCCTGCCAGCCCGGCACCTGCTGCCAGGCGACCGGCGTCAGCCGCTTCGCGGCGATCTGGCCCGGCACGATCGCCGTGCCGGTCGGCGGCTTGAGCGTCGACGTCCGCGTCGGCGCGCCGCCGCACGCGGCAAGCAGTGCGGCCGTCGCGGCCGCCGCAACCCAGCCGGCCAGCCGGGGCCCAAACCACATACAATGTCCGTTCTTGATGGAAACCGCCATGTCAGATTTTCTCGACCAATATCCGATGCTCATCTTCGCGCTCGAAGCTTTCGTAGCGCTCGCCCTGCTGATCTTCATCGTCGTGTGGACGTCGTCGGGCAGGAAGAAGCATGCCCGCGGCAACGACCGCCAGCCGCGCTGATCGCCCCGCCCGCACGCTCAATGCAGCGTGCGCGGCATGTGCAGCGCAAATTCCTCGACCGGCGCCTCGAACCGCTCGCCGTCCTCCGCCACGCAGAAGTACGCGCCGCGCATCGTGCCGACCGGCGTCGCGATCACGGCCCAGCTCGTGTATTCGAAGTGTTCGCCCGGCTGCAGCAGCGGCTGGTGCCCGACGACGCCGAGCCCCTTCACTTCCTGCACGTGGTTCTCGCTGTCCGTGATGATCCAGTGACGCGCGATCAGCTGCGCCGCGACCTGCCCGGTATTGCGGATGGTCAGCGTGTACGCGAATGCGTATTGACGTCGATCGGGGTCGGATTGTTCCGGCAGGTAGCTGGTTTTCACCGAAACGGTGAACTGATACTGACTCATGATGTTTCCGCTGTAGGTAAGCGCCCGCGCCGATTCGAGCGGCCAGGCCGCGGGCGCGCCGCATTGGTTCGGCATTCTATGCGGAATCGGGCGGCAACCGCACGGCCCGTCGCCGCGCAGCGGGTCGCCGGACGGTAGAATGACGGTTTTGCGCCGCAGCGTCCCCGCTCCCCTGTCATGACTCAATTCCGCATCGCTCCCAGCATCCTGTCGGCCGACTTTGCCCGGCTCGGCGAAGAAGTCCGCAACGTGGTCGCCGCCGGCGCCGACTGGATTCACTTCGACGTGATGGACAACCATTATGTGCCGAACCTGACGATCGGCCCGCTCGTCTGCGAGGCGATCCGCCCGCACGTGCAGGTGCCGATCGACGTGCACCTGATGGTGCGCCCGGTCGACCGGATCGTGCCCGATTTCGCGAAAGCCGGCGCGAACCTGATCAGCTTCCACCCGGAAGGCTCGGACCACATCGATCGTACGCTGTCGCTGATCCGCGATCACGGCTGCAAGGCCGGCCTCGTGTTCAATCCCGCCACGCCGCTGAACTACCTCGACCACGTGATGGACCGCCTCGACTTCGTGCTGCTGATGTCGGTGAACCCCGGCTTCGGCGGC
The DNA here is from genome assembly GCF_046534915.1 of Burkholderia sp. SIMBA_051. Classification (NCBI taxonomy): domain Bacteria; kingdom Pseudomonadati; phylum Pseudomonadota; class Betaproteobacteria; order Burkholderiales; family Burkholderiaceae; genus Burkholderia; species Burkholderia sp. SIMBA_051. Next base: position 9,248 of record NZ_JAWRXS010000015.1, read on the forward strand.
CAGTCGTTCATTCCGGAAACGCTGAACAAGCTGCGCGAGGCGCGTGCCCGCATCGACGCGTACACCGAGCGCACCGGCCGCGAGATCCTGCTCGAGGTGGACGGCGGCGTGAAGGCCGACAACATCGCGGAAATCGCGGCAGCCGGCGCGGACACCTTCGTCGCGGGTTCGGCGATCTTCGGCAAGCCCGACTACCGCGCGGTGATCGACGAGATGCGCGCCGCGCTCGCCACCGTCGAGCGGAGCTGACGCCGTGGCCGATTCCTCGCTGGCGGCTCGGGCACCGGCCGAAGCCGACGGCCCGATCCGTTTCGCGGCGCCGCGCATCGACGCGGCGCTGATCGATCTCGACGGCACGATGGTCGATACGGCCGACGATTTCACGGCCGGGCTGAACGGCATGCTCGCGCAGCTCGGCGCGCCGGCCACGTCGCGCGACGAGGTGATCGGCTATGTCGGCAAGGGCTCCGAGCATCTGATCCAGAGCGTGCTGAAGCCACGCTTCACGCCCGACGAAGCGCACGCGCGCTTCGACGACGCACTCGCGATCTACCAGACCGAATACGCAAAGATCAACGGCCGTCACACGCGCCTCTATCCCGAGGTCGCGGCCGGTCTCGACGCGTTGCGCGCGGCCGGCATCCGGCTCGCGTGCGTGACGAACAAGCCGCACCGCTTCGCGGTCGAGCTGCTCGAGCAATACGGGTTGATCGATCGCTTCGGCATCGTGCTCGGCGGCGACAGCGTCGCGCGCAAGAAGCCTGATCCCCTGCCGATGCTGGCGGCCTGCGACGCGCTCGGCGTCGCGCCGGACGCGGCGGTCGCGATCGGCGACTCGGAAAACGACGCGCTGGCGGGCCGTGCGGCCGGCATGGCGACGCTGACGGTGCCGTACGGGTACAACCACGGCAAGGCTATACAAACGATAAATTCGGATGGTATAGTCGATTCGTTGCTGGTCGCAGCACGCGCGATCACCGCGCACAACGCCGGCCGGCCAACCATCTGATTATTTCTTCCATCCGCATGTTTCTGAATAAAAAACGGAGTCTGAGCAGCATCGACCGGGGAGCCTGGCCCTGGCGTCGCTGGTCGCGCTAACCTCTTCGATGAGGTACGCTGAGGCACGTCTTCAGCGCCGTTTTTTATCTCGCTGCGCATCCGCGCGCCGATCGTCGCACCACCTCGAGTTCCACCGCGCCCGAACGCTTGCGTTCAGGATCGGCCGCAGGCTCGCGACGCTCACGCCCGGAATGCCGGCCGGCAACAGGCACTTCTCGATCGACCGCCCTTTCGCCGACGGCAGCCCGCGCAGCGTCAAGTGATCCCTGGCGCACACCGCCGCTCGTCCCGAACAGGACCGGAACATGACCGAACTCGAATTCCAATCGCTCGCGAACGAAGGCTACAACCGTATCCCGCTGATCGCGGAAGCGCTCGCCGACCTCGAAACACCGCTGTCCCTCTACCTGAAGCTGGCCCAGCCTGAACGTGCGGGCGCCAACTCGTTCCTGCTCGAGTCGGTGGTCGGCGGCGAACGCTTCGGCCGCTATTCGTTCATCGGCCTGCCTGCGCGCACGCTGGTGCGCACCCGCAACGGCGTGTCCGAAGTGGTGCGCGACGGCGAGGTCGTCGAGACGCACGACGGCGACCCGTTCGAATTCATCGAGTCGTTCCAGGCGCGCTTCAAGGTCGCGCAGCGCCCGGGCCTGCCGCGCTTCTGCGGCGGCCTCGCCGGCTATTTCGGCTACGACGCGGTGCGCTACATCGAGAAGAAGCTCGCGAACACCGCGCCGCGCGACGATCTCAGCCTGCCCGACATCCAGCTGCTGCTCACCGAAGAAGTCGCGGTGATCGACAACCTCGCCGGCAAGCTCTACCTGATCATCTATGCGGATCCGGCCCAGCCGGAGGCCTATACGAAGGCGAAGCAGCGCCTGCGCGAGCTGAAGCAGCGCCTGCGCACGACCGTGCAGCCGCCCGTCACGTCGGCGAGCGTGCGCACCGAGACGTTCCGCGAATTCAAGAAGGACGACTATCTGGCCGCCGTGCGCCAGGCGAAGGAATACATCGCGGCCGGCGAACTGATGCAGATCCAGGTCGGCCAGCGGCTGACGAAGCCGTACCGCGACAATCCGCTGTCGCTGTATCGCGCGCTGCGCTCGCTGAATCCGTCGCCGTACATGTATTACTACAACTTCGGCGATTTCCACGTGGTCGGCGCGTCGCCGGAAATCCTGGTGCGCCAGGAAAAGCGCGGCGAAGACCAGATCGTCACGATCCGTCCGCTCGCCGGCACGCGCCCGCGCGGCAACACGCCCGAACGCGACGCGGAACTCGCGACCGAACTGCTGAACGATCCGAAGGAAATCGCCGAGCACGTGATGCTGATCGACCTCGCGCGCAACGACGTCGGCCGCATCGCGCAGATCGGCTCGGTGCAGGTCACCGACAAGATGGTGATCGAGAAGTACTCGCACGTGCAGCACATCGTCAGCTCGGTCGAAGGCAAGCTCAAGCCCGGCATGACGAACTACGACGTGCTGCGCGCGACGTTCCCGGCCGGCACGCTGTCCGGCGCGCCGAAGGTGCGCGCGATGGAACTGATCGACGAGCTCGAGCCGGTCAAGCGCGGGCTGTACGGCGGTGCCGTCGGCTACCTGTCGTTCTCGGGCGAGATGGATCTCGCGATCGCGATCCGCACCGGCCTGATCCACAACGGCAACCTGTATGTGCAGGCGGCGGCCGGCGTCGTCGCCGACTCGGTGCCCGAATCCGAATGGCAAGAGACCGAAAACAAGGCGCGCGCGGTGCTGCGTGCGGCCGAACAGGTCCAGGACGGCCTCGATAGCGACTTCTGACCGGAGACTGACCATGCTGCTCATGATCGACAACTACGACTCGTTCACCTACAACCTGGTCCAGTACTTCGGCGAACTGGGCGAGGACGTGCATACGTACCGCAACGACGAAATCACGCTCGACGACATCGCGCGCCTGAACCCCGACGCCATCTGCCTGTCGCCCGGCCCGAGCAACCCGCAGCACGCGGGCATCACGCTCGACGTGCTGCGCGAATTCGCGGGCAAGAAGCCGATTCTCGGCGTCTGCCTCGGCCACCAGGCGATCGGCGAAGCGTTCGGCGGCCGCGTTGTGCGCGCGAAGACCATCATGCACGGCAAGGTGAGCCGGATCGAAACCGACTGCCGCGGCGTGTTCGCCGACCTGCCGAAGCATTTCGACGTCACGCGCTACCACTCGCTCGCGATCGAACGCGAGTCGCTGCCCGACTGCCTCGAGGTGTCCGCGTGGACCGACGACGGCGAGATCATGGGCGTGCGCCACAAGACGCTGCCGATCGAAGGCGTGCAGTTCCACCCGGAATCGATCCTCTCCGAGCACGGCCATGCGCTGCTCGAGAATTTCCTGAAGCAGAATCGCGCAGCGGCCCACGCGGCCGCGCCGGCCGCCTGACGGGAGACGCACGATGACGATTACCCCGCAGGAAGCGCTGCAGCGCACGATCGAGCACCGCGAAATCTTCCACGACGAGATGCTGCACCTGATGCGGCTCATCATGCGCGGCGACATGTCGCCCGTGATGGCGGCCGCGATCATCACCGGGCTGCGCGTGAAGAAGGAGACGATCGGCGAGATCGCCGCCGCCGCGACCGTGATGCGCGAATTCGCGAATCACGTCGAGGTGCAGGACAACTCGAACTTCGTCGACATCGTCGGCACGGGCGGCGACGGCTCGCACACGTTCAACATCTCGACCGCGTCGATGTTCATCGCGGCAGCGGCCGGCGCGAAGGTCGCGAAGCACGGCAACCGCGGCGTGTCGAGCAAGTCCGGCAGCGCCGACGTGCTCGACGCGCTCGGCGTGAACATCGACCTGCAGCCCGACCAGGTTGCCGCGTCGATCGCCGAAACCGGCATGGGCTTCATGTTCGCGCCGAACCACCACCCGGCGATGAAGAACATCGCGGCCGTGCGCCGCGAGCTCGGCGTGCGGACGATCTTCAACATTCTCGGCCCGCTGACCAATCCGGCCGGCGCGCCGAACCAATTGATGGGCGTGTTCCACCCCGACCTCGTCGGCATCCAGGTGCGCGTGATGCAGCGTCTCGGCGCGCAGCACGTGCTGGTCGTGTACGGCAAGGACGGGATGGATGAAGTGTCGCTCGGCGCCGCGACGCTCGTCGGCGAATTGCGCGACGGCCAGGTGCACGAATACGAGATCCATCCGGAGGACTTCGGCTTGCAGATGGTGTCGAACCGCACGCTGAAGGTGGAAAATGCCGAGGAATCGCGCACGATGCTGCTCGGCGCGCTGGACAACCAGCCGGGCGTCGCACGCGAAATCGTTACACTGAACGCGGGCACCGCGCTCTACGCGGCCAATATCGCCGAATCGATCGCGGACGGCATCCAGCTCGCGCGCGAAGCGATCGCGAGCGGCAAGGCGCGCGCGAAGGTCGACGAACTCGTGCGCTTCACGCAGCAGTTCAAGCGCTGACTCCCCTTACGAATCAAGCAGGAACCCACATGAGCGACATTCTCGACCGAATCATCGCCGTCAAGCGCGAAGAAATCGCGGCGGCCATGCGCAGCGCGCCGCTCGAGGCACTGAAACTGGAAGCATCGGCGCGCGACCTGCGCGACTTCGTCGGCGCACTGCGCGCGAAGCAGGCGGCCGGCCATGCGGCGGTGATTGCCGAAGTGAAGAAGGCGAGCCCGTCGAAGGGCGTGCTGCGCGAGCATTTCGTGCCGGCCGACATCGCGCGCTCGTATGCGGCCCACGGCGCCGCGTGCCTGTCCGTGCTGACCGACGAGCAGTTCTTCCAGGGCAGCGTCCGCTATCTCGAGGAAGCGCGCGCGGCCTGCACACTGCCGGTGCTACGCAAGGACTTCATCGTCGACGCGTACCAGATCCTCGAAGCACGCGCGATGGGCGCCGACGCGATCCTGCTGATCGCGGCCGCGCTCGACACGCCGCTGATGCAGGACCTCGAGGCGTATGCGCACTCGCTCGGCCTCGCGGTGCTGGTCGAAGTCCACGACCGCGACGAGATGGAACAGGCGCTGACGCTGAAGACACCGCTGCTCGGCATCAACAACCGCAACCTGCGCACGTTCGAGACGACGATCCAGACCACGCTCGATATGCTCGACATGATTCCGCCGGAACGCATCGTCGTGACCGAATCGGGCATCCTGTCGCGCGCCGACGTCGACACAATGCGCGCGGCGAACGTGAACGCGTTCCTCGTCGGCGAAGCGTTCATGCGCGCCGAGCAGCCGGGCGAGGAACTCGCGCGGATGTTCTTCTGATGGCGATCGAAACGGAAATCAAGCTGGCGCTGCCGGCCGGTCAGGCCGATGCCGCGCGGCGCTTTTTAGCGACGCTGACCGGCGAAGACGGCGACGTCATCACGCTCGCGAACGTCTACTACGACACGCCCGATCTCGCGCTGGCCCGTTCGAAGAGCGCGGTGCGCGTGCGCCGCACGCCGCATGGCTGGCTGCAGACCTTCAAGACGGTCGGCAGCGCGCGAGACGGCCTGCATAGTCGCCACGAATGGGAGTTGCCCGTTGCCGGCGATGCGCTCGAAATCGATGCGCTCGTCGCCGCGTGCGACGTGCCGGACGCTGCCGCCGCACTGCGCGACGCGGCGCCGGCGCTGCACGCGCTGTTCCGGACGGATTTTTCGCGTACGCTGTGGCGCATCGCAATCGGCGGTGCAACCGTCGAGGCCGCGGTCGACGTCGGCGAGATCGTCGTCCAGACGGAAAACGATACGCGCCGCGAACCGATCAGCGAAATCGAACTCGAACTGATCGACGGCCCGGAAGCGGCGCTCGCGACGCTCGCCGCCGAACTGCAGCAGGCGCTGCCGGGCCTCGCCCCCGAAAACATCAGCAAGGCGCAGCGCGGCTACCGGCTGCGCGCGCAATAAACACGCATCACGCATGGCAACCCGCAAGACTCTCCGCACGCCGCAGCAGGCGTCGCTGTTCGACGATCCCGTGCCGGAAACGGCGCAGGACGATGTTTCCGCCACGGCGCCCGCGCCGGCCGCTGCCGGGCGCAAACCCGCAAGGAAGGCCGCAGCGGCCGCCCCGGTTTCCGCCGCGCCGCAGCCCGCGCGCCCCGTTGTCGCGAACGTCCCACACCTCGCCGCACAGTTCGACGCGCTGCCGGCCGTCTGGCGCGACGTGTTGAAACCGTTCACCGACAGCGACGCGTATGCGCCGCTGTGCCGCTTCGTCGACGACGAGCGCGCGGCCGGCAAGACGGTCTACCCGACCGACGTGTTTCGCGCGCTGCGCCTGACGAGCCCGGACGACGTGAAGATCGTGATCCTCGGCCAGGATCCCTACCACGGTGACGATCGCGGCACACCGCAGGCGCACGGCCTCGCGTTCTCGGTGCCGCCGGCCGTCCGCACGCCGCCGTCGCTGCGCAACATCTTCAAGGAAATCGCCGCGAATTTCGGCCACGACACGCCGCGTCACGGCTGCCTCGACACCTGGGCGCGCCAGGGCGTGCTGCTGCTCAACACCGTCCTGACGGTCGAGCGCGGCGCGGCCGCGAGCCACGCGAAGCGCGGCTGGGAGCAATGCACGGACACGCTGATCCACGAACTGGCCAACCGCCATCGCGGGCTCGTGTTCATGCTGTGGGGCGCGCACGCGCAGGCAAAGCGCGCGCTGTTCGATGCGAGCGCCCACTGTGTGCTCGAGGCGCCGCATCCGTCACCGCTGTCCGCACACCGCGGCTTCCTCGGTTGCCGCCACTTCGCACTTGCGAACGACTATCTCGTCGAAGCGGGCCGCGAACCGGTCGACTGGCGCCTGCCTGAAGTGGCCGAAACGCTCGCATAATCGCGTTCCGCTTTTACCCGCACCACGCAAAACGCCGCGCCCTTTCGGGACGCGGCGTTCTTTCATCCGGCGACGCAACGCGGGCGCGATGCGCCGGCGTTACGCGGCAGCGATCGCTTCGCGTGCGCTGGCGAGTGCCGCGCTCTGCGAATCCGGCCCGAGGTTCAGGCCTTCCGCGTGGATGAAGCTCACGTCGGTCAAGCCGATGAAGCCGAGGAACGTGCGCAGGTACGGCGTATGGCTGTCATTCGGGGTACCGAGGTACTTGCCGCCGCGCGCCGTCACCACGTAAACCTTCTTGCCCTTGATCAGCCCTTCCGGACCGTTCTCGGTGTAGCGGAACGTGACGCCTGCGCGGGCGATCCAGTCGAAATACGCCTTGAGTTGCGACGAGACGCCAAAGTTGTACATCGGCGCACCGATCACGATGATGTCGGCGGCTTGCAGTTCGGCGATCAGCGCATCGCTCTTCGCAACGATCGCATTCTGTTCCGCGCTGCGCTGGTCGGCCGGCGTGAAGAATGCGCCGAGCACCGATTCGTCGAGGTGCGGCAGACCGTCGGCCAGCAGGTCGCGAACCACGACCTTCGCGCCGGCGTTCGATTGTTGCAGCTTTGCCGTCAGTTCGTTGGCCAGCAGCGTGGATTGCGCACCTTGCGAGCGCGCCGCGGAATTGATTTGCAGAATGGTCGTCATGTCAGGCTCCAGTTGGGCTGCGCTTCGGTAGCGCGAGTGACGCCATTGTGCGTGGCCGCATCGTCGCGAAAAAGCGGCTCACGGGCGACGGATTGTTGCACCAGCAGAACAATCGATGGTCGCGCCCCTAAAGCCGCTCGTGCAGGATCAGCCCTTGAGCCACAACTCCCGCGACTTGCGCGCGGCGGCCGGTTTCGCGTCCGCTGTAAGCCGGTAGCGCATGATCTCAGGCCCGTCCAGCTTCAGTTTCGCGGTCCGCAGCTCGTCGCGGCGGAATGCGTGCACCTCGACCTTGTCGCCCGGCCGGTAGCGCGCGAGCAGCGCGTCGAGATTCGTGCCGGTGACGCGCAGCCCGTCGAGCGCGATCAGCGTGTCGCCGGCCGACAGCCCCGCGCGATGCGCGCCGCCGCCCTCGTACACCGCCGCCAGCGTGCAGTCCGCCCCGCCGCGCAGACGCGCGCCGATCGTCGGTTTCGCGGCCGCGCCAGCCGCGACCTCGGGCGCGAGCGTCACGCCGAACGGCGCGAGCAGTTCGGCGAGCGGCAGGTCGCGCGTGCCGTGCACGGCGTCGGCGAACAGTCGGCCGAGCGCCACGCCCGTCGCTTCCTCGATCAGCGCCTCGACCTCATTTTCCTCGACGCCCGCCTGCTTGCCGCGATAGAACTCACGCCCGTAGCGCTGCCATAGCAGACGCATCACGTCGTCCAGCGACTTGCGGTCGCGCGTCTGCGCGCGGATCGCGAGATCGAACGCGAGCGCGACGAGCGAACCCTTCGTGTAATAGCTGACGATCGCGTTGGTCGCGTTCTCGTCCTGGCGGTAATACTTGATCCACGCGTCGAACGAGCTGTCCGCGACGCTTTGCTTCAGGCGCCCCGTACCGCGCAGCACGCCGCCGACGGTACGGCCGAGCGCCGCGAAATACTCGTCCTGCGACATCAGCCCGCTGCGCACGAGCATCAGGTCGTCGTAATACGACGTGAAGCCCTCGAACAGCCACAGCAGCGACGTGTAGTTCTCCCGCGCGAGGTCATACGGCACGAACGCGGCCGGCTTGATGCGCTTCACGTTCCACGTGTGGAAATACTCGTGGCTGCACAGGCCGAGATACGTGCGATAGCCTTCCGTCGTTTCCGGCCGGCCCTTCACCGGCAGGTCGGTGCGGTTGCAGATCAGCGCGGTCGACGCACGGTGCTCGAGGCCGCCGTAGCCGTCGCTGACCGCGAGTGTCATGAACACGTAGCGGTCCATCGGCGCCTTCTTCGATTTCGGCTCGAACAGCGCGATCTGCGCTTCGCACACGCGCTTCAGGTCGGCGCGCAGCCGCTCCATGTCGAGCTGCGTCACGCGCCCGGCGATCACGATGTCGTGCGGCACGCCGTGCGCGTCGAACGTCGCCAGCGCGAATTCGCCGATCGTCACCGGATGGTCGGTGAGTTCGTCATAGTTCGCGGCTCGATATGCGCCGAACCCGTAGCGCCTGGTGCCGCGCGCCTCGGGCAGCGACGTGCCGACGCGCCACGTGCGGAACGCCGCGCCCGCCGGTTTCGCGATGTCGACTTCGCACGGTACATCCTCGCGACCGGCGACGCTCAGGAACACGGCCGTCGCGTTGAAGAAGCCGCCCGATTCGTCGAGATACGCGGAGCGGACCGACAGATCCCACGCGTACACGTCGTAGCGCAGCGTCAGCGTGCCGTTCACCGGCGCGGCCTGCCACGTGTTCTTGTCGGTTTTTGCGATCCGCACCTTGCGGCCCGCGTCGTTGAACGCGGCGAGCGTCACGATGTTGCGCGCGAACTCGCGCACGAGGTAGCTGCCGGGAATCCAGACCGGCAGCGAGAAGCGCTGGCCTTCGGGATCGGGATCGGTGACCGTCACCGACACTTCGAACAGGTGCGCGGCAAGATCTTTCGGGGCAATCGAATAACGGATCGGCTGGGTCATCGTGGCAATCGGTCGGAAATCGGACGGAATATGGCGGCGGAAACGAAGAGAGGCGCCGGCAGATACCACGGGCGCCCCTCGCTGGCCGGGCCATGCGGCCCGGCGTGCCGGTCGGTTACTTGCTCGACGCGAGCGCCTGGTTCAACTGATCGGCCGACACCGCGCCCGGCAGGCGACGGCCGTCGGGCAGGAAGATCGTCGGCGTGCCCGTCACGTTCATCCCGCGGCCGAGCGCGAGGTTCTTGTCGAGCGCGCTCGTATCGCAGTTGCCGGCGCCGGACGGCGCGCGATGCTCGAGCATCCAGCCTTCCCAGCTTTTCGCGCGGTCGGTCGCGCACCAGATCGCCTTCGACTTCGTGGTCGAATCGGGCGACAGCACCGGGTAGAGGAACGTGTAGACGGTCACGTTGTCGACCGACTGAAGCGTCGTCTCGAGCCGCTTGCAGTACGGGCAGTTCGGATCGGAGAACACCGCGATCTTGCGTGCGCCGTTCCCCTTGACCACCTTGATCGCGTTCGCGAGCGGCAGGCTCGCGAAGTCGATCTTGTTCAGGTCGGACAGGCGCGCGTCGGTCAGGTTCTTGTGCGTCTTGGTATCGACGAGATCGCCGAGCAGCACGTAGTCGCCGGCTGCATCGCTATAGATGATCTGCGTGCCGAGGTTGACTTCATACAGGCCCGCGACCGGCGATTTCGACACGCTCTTGATCGGCGCGTCGCTGCCCAGACGCGCTTGCAGCGTGGCTTTCAACTTGTCGGTGGTCTGGTCGGCCTGCGCGGTGCAGCCGAGCGTCGCCATCGTGACGGCCAGCGCCAGCGACGCGATGCGGATCGTTTTTTTCATCCTGTTGTTCCTTCAGCTCAATCGGAGTGCACGTCACAGTGTACGCCGTAACGGAGCCCTGTCCGACAGGCCGGGCGCGCGAAGGTTCGATCAGCCGAGCGCGGCCGACACGAGCCAGCGCTTCACGAGCGGCTGCGCGCCGACGAACGCCATGCCCGCATTGCGCACCGCCTTCGCGAACGAGCCGGGCACCGCGAACAGCCGCTGCAGCCCGTCGGTCGCGACCATCAGCGCGCGGATGTCCTCGCGGCGCGAACGCTCGTAGCGGCGCAGCAGCACCGTATCGCCGAGGTTGCGGAAGGATTCCTTGTTCGCGATCGCATCGGCGAGCGCCGCGACGTCGCGCAAGCCGAGATTCATCCCCTGCCCCGCGAGCGGGTGGATCAGGTGTGCGGCATCGCCGACGAGCGCGACGCGCGGGGCGATCAGCTTGTCGACGGTCTGCAGCGCGAGCGGGAAACCGGCGGCCGGCGTCACGCATTCGAGCGTGCCGAGCTGCCCGTGCGACACGCGCTCGACTTCGGCCGCGAGTTGCGCGGGATCGAGCGCGAGCAGTTCGTCCGCGTGCGCGGTGTGCGCGGACCACACGAGCGACACGTGACCATCCGGCAGCGGCAGCAGCGCGATGATTTCGCCATCGCGGAACCATTGGGTGGCGGTCTCGCGGTGCGGGAGCGATGCCTTGAAGTTCGCGACGACGCCCGTCTGCCGGTAATCGCGCCGCTCGATCCTCGCCCCCATCTGGGAGCGCACCCAGGAATGCGCGCCGTCCGCGCCGACCACGAGATCCGCTTCGAGCACTTGCCCCGACGACAGCGTGAGCACGGCCGCGTCGTCGCGCACGTCGAAACCTTGTGCGCGCGCATCGAACCACGTGAGGTTCGGCTGGAACCGCAGCGCGGCGTCGAGCGACGTCTCGATCAGCGACGATTCGGCGATCCACGCAAGCTGCGGTACGGACGCCTGGTAGGCGGAGAAATGCAGTTCCGCATGCGCGTCGCCGTACACCCGCATGTCGTAGACCGGCGCGAGCCGGCCATGGTCGAGCGCCTGCCAGACCCGCAGCCGCTCCAGCAATGCCTGCGAGCTGGACGACAGCGCGTAGATGCGCGTGTCGAACGCGAGATCGGCGGGGCGCGGCGCCGCCGGCTGGGCGAGCAAGGCGGTCTTGTAGCCGGACTGGGTCAGCGCGAGCGCGGCCGTCTTGCCGACGAGCCCGCCGCCGACCACGGCGACGTCGAAGGTGTGGTGGGCAGTCATGGCGGGCATTATAGCCGCGGGGCCAATCCCTTACGCGGCCGGACTTTGCGGGAAATCAGCAGAATCGCGGCCTGGCCCGGCGGCGCGGCGGCCCGACGCATCGGGCGTTCGGGGGAAGGCCGGAAACCGGGGCGTCGGCACGGTACAATAGCGGCTTCGAACATCGGCCCGCCGCGCCCCAGGCGCCGGCCGTCCCTATTTTTCCCGCGCCGCCGCGCTTTGTCCGGCCGCGCCGCCTCACCGGTCCGAAGGATTCCATGAGCCTCAAATGCGGCATCGTCGGCTTGCCCAACGTCGGCAAGTCCACCCTGTTCAATGCGCTGACCAAGGCCGGCATCGCCGCCGAGAACTACCCGTTCTGCACGATCGAGCCGAACGTCGGCATCGTCGAAGTGCCCGACACGCGCCTGAAGGCGCTGTCCGAAATCGTGAAGCCCGAGCGCGTCGTGCCGGCCGTCGTCGAATTCGTCGACATCGCCGGCCTCGTCGCGGGCGCGAGCAAGGGTGAAGGCCTCGGCAACCAGTTCCTCGCGAACATCCGCGAAACCGATGCGATCACGCACGTCGTGCGCTGCTTCGAGGACGACAACGTCATCCACGTCGCCGGCAAGGTCAGCCCGATCGACGACATCGAAGTGATCAACACCGAGCTCGCGCTCGCCGACCTCGCCACCGTCGAGAAGGCGCTCACGCGCTACTCGAAGGCCGCGAAGTCGGGCAACGACAAGGAAGCGGTGAAGCTCGCCGCGGTGCTCGAGAAGGTGCGCGCGCACCTCGACCAGGGCAAGGCCGTGCGCGGCCTCGATCTGTCGGACGAAGAGCAGGCGCTGCTCAAGCCGTTCTGCCTGATCACCGCGAAGCCGGCGATGTACGTCGCGAACGTGAAGGACGACGGCTTCGAGAACAACCCGCACCTCGACGCGGTGCGCAAGTACGCGGAAAGCGAGAATTCGCCGGTGGTCGCGGTGTGCGCGGCGATCGAGGCGGAAATCGCCGATCTCGACGATGCGGACAAGGAAGCGTTCCTCGCCGACATGGGCATGGAAGAGCCGGGCCTCGACCGCGTGATTCGTGCGGGCTTCAAGCTGCTTGGCCTGCAGACCTACTTCACCGCGGGCGTGAAGGAAGTGCGCGCGTGGACGATCCACATCGGCGACACGGCGCCGCAAGCGGCCGGCGTGATCCACACCGACTTCGAGCGCGGCTTCATTCGCGCGCAGACGATCGCGTTCGACGACTTCGTTTCCTACAAGGGCGAACAGGGTGCGAAGGAAGCCGGCAAGATGCGCGCGGAAGGGAAGGAATATGTTGTGCACGACGGGGATGTGATGAACTTCCTGTTCAACGTCTGATACATCGACAAACACTGCTTCTCGCAGTGTCACGGCACCCCGGAAAGGCCCGCAGAAGTAGCGGGCCTTTTTTTATTCCGCATTGGTTTACGAAGGTTTGCGGGAGGCGCTCGCGGACAATCTTTTCGTCATTTTCTTCGTCGCCTCCGTTGCACAGATCGCCCGTGCTGCAGGACGCATTGACCCGTCACCCCATGCGTGACGCGTCGATTTTTCGCATGATGCGTCGCGCGCCCTCTTCCACTTCGCAATCTGCGCGTCGAGCGCCTTCTTGCGCCGCGGTTGCTCGCCCGCCTGTTTATCGACGACGCGCTGCAATTCCCGCTCGGCGACGAGTTGATCGCGCCATGCACAGAAATTCATGCTCGTCTGATTCGAATCGCAGTCGCTGAGCAACGCATTGACCTCGCTTGCCGGCAAACCACTGCGCGCTGCTATCTCGTCGGCTGGCGTCGGACCGGCAAATACATTCGTCGACACCAGCACGAAAAAAGCGATCATGGCCCGTCTCACTGTGCCCTCTGTTGTGGCTGAAACGGCGCCGCTTTGAGCCGACGCCGATTGACAAGGCCGTTCGAACGGACGGGCGCCAGGCGACGCCCGTTCTCGTCTCGCGGAAGAATCCAGACGAGCTGACTCATGTGTGACACCACGCCCGCATCATCGCTCTGATTCGCCGAACGCAGCGCAGCCAGCGCGCCTGTATTACCGGCATTGTATGTATAGCTGACGAGCTCATCGAATTGCGCCTGCGTCAATTGCCGAGTTGAAACATGTCGTCGCACGGCGGCCTCTGCCCGTCTAACACGGGCTGCAAGTTGCGCATTCACCTGCGTCGTCGTAACCGGCCTGCGCAATTCTTCCGGGGTGCAGGGCCCGGTATGAGCAAGCGTCCCGACACCATAAGTGCAGTTGTTCGCCTGATCGTTGTAGTAAGCCATCACCGCGCTTTCCCGGCGACGCAGCTCGGCCCAGCCCGTTTCACTCAATCGCATGCTCTCATTCGCCATCTGTCACCCTCCCGGCATGACCGCTAATCGCGAGTCGACTTCATCGTTCACTTCGGTTGTCGAAGCGAACAATGTATGAAGTTGCCGTTGTCGATGAAATCAGACGAGTTCGATTTTTGTGAGTCGAGATGTCGATGACGCGCCATGTTGCGGAACGCCTTGCATCGCCAGGGGCAAGCGCATTTGCTTACTCGTGAAAGACAAATGGCCCGAGCGGCACACGCCGATCGGGCCATTTTCACGACGGGAATTCCCGCGCCGGAAGGCAGCAGATGCTCAGCGCAGCCGCCGCTCGATCACGTCGTCATTACATCGCCGACACGCGCCGCCCTTCACTGACCCGCGCATCACGCCCCCGCTTGTTCAGCCATGCAGCAAACAGCACGATCAGCGCCAGCACGGCCGTCGCCCCCACTTCCATCCGGTGTTCCTCGCTGACGAACATCACGGTCAGCGTACCGCAAATGAACAGGATCACCGCCCACGTGAGCCACGGGAACAGCCACATCCGCAGCGGCAGGTCGGCGCCGCCCGATTCGAGCGTCTTGCGCATCCGCAGCTGCGAGATCGCGATCACGAGATACACGAGCAGCGCGATCGCACCCGACGTCGCCAGCAGGAAGCCGAACACCTGTTCCGGCATCAGGTAGTTGGCGATCACGGTCAGGAAACCGAACGCCGTCGATGCGAGCACGGCCGCACGCGGCGTGCCGGTCGAATCGGTGCGGTGCAGGAATGCGGGCGCGTCCTTGCGCCTGGACAGCGAGAACAGCATCCGCGACGCGGTGTACAGCGCGGAATTCAGGCAGCTCGCGACCGACACGAGCACGATCACGTCGATGATCGCCTTCGCGTTCGGCACGCCGATCAGCTCCATCGCGCGCTGATACGAACCGTGCTTCGGCAGCAGCGGATCGTTCCACGGCACGATGGCCGCGACGACGAGGATCGAGCCGAGATAGAACAGCGTGATGCGCCAGATCACCGAGTTCGTCGCACGCACGATCTGGCGTTGCGGGTTATCCGATTCGGCGGCCGCGATCGTCACGATCTCGGTGCCGAGGAACGAGAACATCGTCGTCAGCATCGCCGCGAGCACCGCGCCGGCGCCGTGCGGCATGAAGCCGTCATGCGCGAACAGGTTCGACACGCCCGACACGGCCGGCGCAGGAACGATGCCGACGATCGCCGCACCGCCGATGCACAGGAACACGACGATCGCGACGACCTTGATCAGCGCGAACCAGAATTCGAATTCGCCGTAGTTCTTGACCGAGAAGAGATTGGTGATCGTCAGCAGCAGCGTGATGCCGAGCGCGAAGATCCAGGTCGCGACGCCGGGGAACCACGCATTGAGAATGGTCGCGGCGGCCGTCGCCTCGATCGGGATCACGAGCACCCAGAACCACCAGTACAGCCAGCCGATGGTGAAGCCTGCCCAGTGGCCGATCGCGCGATCGGCATAGGTCGAGAACGAACCGCTGTCCGGATGCGCGACGGCCATCTCGCCAAGCATACGCATCACCAGCACGACCAGCACGCCCGCGATCGCATACGCGAGGATCGAAGCCGGGCCGGCCTCGGCGATCGCGTGGCCGGAGCCGACGAACAAGCCCGCGCCGATGACGCCGGCAATCGACATCATCGTCACGTGACGCTGCTTCAGGCCCGTGCCGAGGCCTGTGTTGCTTCCACTCATATGTCTCTCTCCAAAAAACGGTTCCGGTACGACCGGGGGTCTCGTGAAGGCGGCGCGGGGAGTTGTCGTTGTTGAACCGGGCAGCCCGCCGCGCGTGCGCGGCATGCGGGCAGAAAGCCGGATCGAGCCTGGTTCGGTCGGTGCGCGACGCAGTCTGCGAAGCTGCAGGTGCGATGCGGCACTCGGGGATGCCGGCGCATCGCGTGCGCCCTTTCCGTCGGCTGTCGGTCAGCCGCCTTCGAAGCGAACGAGTGTAAGCATCAAACGGTTCTTCACTAAGAACCAATTGAAGAATTTCGATGGAACCACTTGTTGCATCGATGTGAATCGATGCAACGGTTGGTCCGGTTGGGCGTCCGTTTGGCGCGCCGGCAAATCGGGCCGCGGACCCGTTCCGTCGAAGAGGTTCGTTCGCCGCACTGGCGCCGCGCCGGATGCTCAGTTCTCGCCGCGTGACTCTTCGTCCCGCCATTTGGCCGGCGCGATCGCCTGCCATTCTCGCAAAAGGAGATTTTTCACGGCGTCGGGATGCGCGGCCGACAGGCGCACCAGGACGATGGGCCAGCCCGCGTAGTGGTCCGTCACGTAATAGACGTCGGGCTCCGATTCGATCAGCCACGCGCGCTCGTCGGGGCCGACGCCCTTCACGACGAGCGTGTCACCGTCGTCGCGCAAGCGCGCGAGCATCTTGCCCTTCACCTTGAGCGCGGGCGTGCCGTACGACGTGCCCTCCTCGACACCGCGCCATGCCAGCGCGATCCGTCGCACTTCGTCGAATGTCACGATGCGCCTCCTTCCGTCGATGATCGACGCCCCGCACACCGTAGCGGAAATCGTGGATGACGCCTAGCCGCAAGCGCGTGGCCGCGCGGCCGGCGACGCGTGCCTAGCGGCCGGCCGCGCGCACCGTCAGCGGCGCGCGCCCGGTGGTGGCGACGATCGCGAACGCGATCGCATTGGCGGCCGCGCTGGCCAGGATCGGCACGAGATAGCCGCCGCCCGCGTCGTAGATGAAACCGGCCGCGGCGGGCCCGATCAGCGTGCCGAACGCAACGCTCGTGTACAGCACGCCGATGATCGCGCTCACGTTGCGGCCGCCGAAGTAGTCCATCACGACGGCGGGCAGCACGGCGACCCAGCCGCCGTAGAACACGCCGAACACGAGTGCGAACGCGGCGAGCGTCGCGACGCTTCCGGCACCGGCCCACGCAACGAGCGCGACGGCCATGCCCGCGAACATCGCGAGCAGCGACGCGCGGCGGCCGAAGCGATCGGCAAGGCCGCCGAGGAAGAAGCGCCCTGCCGTGCTGCCGACGCCGATCGCGCCGAGCAGCAGCACGGCCGTCGACGGCGCGACGCCATGATCGAGCGCGTACGGCACGAGGTGCACGAACGGCACGAAGACGCCGAACGAGCACACGAGACACGCCGCGTAGAGGCTCGCGAACGGCCGCGACGCGACGGCCTCGCGCACGGTCGCGCCGGCCGGAACCGATGACGCGGCACCGGGCAGCGCATCGCCCGGTTGCGTACGCGCCACATCGCCGTCGGGCAGCAAGCCGCGCCCGCGCGGGTCGTTCTCGATCAGCAGCGACATGCCCGCGCCCACCACCACCGCGATCGCCGCCAACGTGACATACGCGCCTCGCCAGCCGACGTGCGCGATCAGCGCGGACGCGAGCGGCGGCATCACCAGCGTGCCGACGCCGATCCCTGCGACCGCGAGCCCCGACGCGAAGCCGCGCCGCCGCACGAACCAGCGTTGCACGGCACCGACGGCCGGCACATACGCGCAGCCGACGCCGAAGCCGACACCGAGCCCGTACGCGACATAGACCTGCAACAGCGTATGCGCGGCACCGGCTGCGGCGAGACCGGCGGCCGTCAGCAACATGCCGGCGACGGCGAGCCGTCGGGAGCCGAAGCGATCGGCAAGCGGGCCGCTGACGATGCCGAAGCCGAAATACAGGAAGCCGGCCAGCGAGAACACGAGCGAGATCTGCCCGCGCGACGCAGCGAAATCCCGCTGCAGCGATTCGACGAACGCGCTGAACGTGTACGCACTGCCGAAGCCGACGAACGTGACGGCGAACGCGGCCGCCACCACATACCAGCCGTAGAAGACGCGCGATGCGCGCGGGCCGCTCATGACGATACTCCTCCCGGGTTCCGCCGGACGCCGCGCGGCACCCGAATTGCCTGATGGATATAGTTGAACTATGTTGATCGCATCGGTCGCCGCAAGTCAGTCGCGACGAATGCGATCCGATGCGACAACGGTACTCGCGCGCATCCATTGCCTCAAACGATATTTCATCGGCCTTTCGCTTTAGAAAAACTGAATGAACCGTTCCCGCCTGCCGCCCCTCAACGCGCTGCGTGCGTTCGAGGCGGCGGCCCGCCACCTGTCGGTGAAATCCGCGGCGCAAGAGCTGTCGGTCACACCCGGCGCGGTGAGCCAGATGATCCGCACGCTCGAGCACCACCTCGGCGTGCAGCTGTTCGAGCGCGTGAATCGCGGCATTCTGCTGACCGCCGCGGGCCGCGACTACCTGCCCCCCGTGCGCAACGCGTTCCGGCAAATCGCCGACGCGTCGCAGCGCGTGTCGGGGGCCGCCGACAGCGGCGTGCTGACGGTGAGCGTCACGCCGTTTTTCGCGTCCGCGTGGCTCGTGCCGCGCCTCGCGCAGTTCCGCGACGCGTGCCCGGACATCGACCTGCAGATCGTCACGAGCCATGCACTCGCCGATTTCTCGCGCGACGGCGTCGACGTCGCGATCCGCCACGGTCTCGGCCGTTACATCGGCTTGTGCAGCGAACGGCTGCTGACGGTGGAGATCGTCGCGCTGGCGGCACCGGCACTCGTCGCGCGGCTGGGCATGCCGGCCACGCCCGCCGACCTGGCCGGATGGCCGCATCTGCACGACGCCGAGCGCAAGGGCTGGCACATCTGGTTCGACGCGCAGCGGATCGACGATTTCGGTCCGCCGCGCGGCCCCGCGTTCGACGATTCCGGCCTGTTGCTGCAGGCGATTCTCGCCGGCCAGGGCGCGGGCCTACTGCCGGCGGCGATGGTGCGCAACGAGCTCGCGAGCGGCCGGCTCGTGCAGCTTGCCGACATCGCGTGGCTCGACGACTTCGCGTACTACCTCGTCTACCCGCCGCATCATGCGGAACGTACGAAAGTCGCGGCGTTCCGCCGCTGGATTCTCGAGGCCGCGCAAGCCGACGGCGCGGCCTCGATGACCGGCGCCGCGTAGCGTCGCCGCACCTCGGCGCAGCGGCACCGATCTTCGGCCGATCGGCTAACATGCGGCCCGGGATCGACAGCAGATAACAACATCCGGAGAGAGACCATGCCTGCCCAGCTCCGCCGCGCGATGCGCATCGCGACCCTGTCCGCCGCACTGTTCGCCGCGTGCGCTGCCGTGCCACCTGCGGCGCACGCGTATCGCGCGTCGCCCGGCTACAGCAACGAAGCCGACCTCGACCGGCACGACACGTACCGCAATCGCGACGGCGACACCGTCCATGCGCCGGCCCATTCGAAATCGGGCCGCGTGCCCGAGGGCGCGAGCGCGCGCTGCCGCGACGGCACGTACAGCTTCAGCCGCCATCGGCGCGGCACCTGTTCGGGGCACGGCGGCGTGGCCGCGTGGCTGTGAACGCGGGTCGGCCGAATGGCCGGCGCGGTGCCAGCGGCAGCCGGCGGCGAAGTACAATACGCGCTCGCGCCGCCAACCCGCGGCGACACCGCCGCGCCCCGCGCGGCACGCTCCGTACCGAATCACCCGACGCACCGCAGGCCCATGCGCCGCGAGGCAGTCTCAACCCATTCTGACTTTCACACCCAAATGGCCCAATACGTTTTCACGATGAACCGGGTCGGCAAGATCGTGCCGCCCAAGCGCCAGATCCTGAAGGACATCTCGCTGTCGTTCTTTCCCGGCGCGAAGATCGGCGTGCTCGGCCTGAACGGCTCGGGCAAATCGACGCTGATCCGCATCATGGCGGGCGTCGACAAGGACATCGAAGGCGAAGCGACGCCGATGCCGAACCTGAACATCGGCTACCTGCCGCAGGAACCGCAGCTCGACCCGACGAAGACGGTGCGCGAAGCCGTCGAGGAAGGCCTCGGCGACCTCTTCCAGGCGAACAAGAAGCTCGAGGAAATCTACGCCGCGTACGCGGAGCCGGACGCCGACTTCGACGCGCTCGCGGCCGAGCAGGCGAAATACGAAGCGATCCTCGCGTCGAGCGACGGCGGCAGCCCGGAGCAGCAGCTCGAAGTGGCCGCCGACGCGCTGCGCCTGCCGGCGTGGGACGCGAAGATCGAGCACCTGTCGGGCGGCGAAAAGCGCCGCGTCGCGCTGTGCAAGCTGCTGCTCGAGAAGCCGGACATGCTGCTGCTCGACGAGCCGACCAACCACCTCGACGCCGAATCGGTCGACTGGCTCGAGCAGTTCCTGGTGCGCTTCCCGGGCACCGTCGTCGCCGTCACGCACGATCGCTACTTCCTCGACAACGCAGCCGAGTGGATTCTCGAACTCGACCGCGGCCACGGCATTCCGTGGAAGGGCAACTACAGCAGCTGGCTCGACCAGAAGGAAGAGCGCCTGAAGCAGGAAGAAGCATCGGAATCGGCGCGCCAGAAGGCGATCAAGAAGGAACTGGAGTGGGTGCGCCAGAACCCGAAGGGCCGCCAGGCGAAGTCGAAGGCGCGTATCGCGCGCTTCGAGGAGCTGAACAGCCAGGAATACCAGAAGCGCAACGAAACGCAGGAAATCTTCATTCCGGTCGGCGACCGCCTCGGCAATGAAGTGATCGAGTTCAAGAACGTCAGCAAGGCGTTCGGCGATCGCCTGCTGATCGACAACCTGAACCTGAAGATCCCCGCCGGTGCGATCGTCGGCATCATCGGCCCGAACGGCGCCGGCAAGTCGACGCTGTTCCGGATGCTGACCGGCAAGGAACAGCCGGATTCGGGCGAAGTCGTGATGGGCCCGACCGTGAAGCTCGCATACGTCGACCAGAGCCGCGACGCGCTCGATGGCTCGAAGACGGTGTTCGAGGAAATCTCGGGCGGCGCCGACGTGCTGACGGTCGGCAAGTACGAAACGCCGTCGCGTGCGTACATCGGCCGCTTCAACTTCAAGGGCGGCGACCAGCAGAAGATCGTCGGCAACCTGTCCGGCGGCGAACGCGGCCGCCTGCACCTCGCGAAGACCCTGATCTCCGGCGGCAACGTGCTGCTGCTCGACGAACCGTCGAACGACCTCGACGTCGAAACGCTGCGCGCGCTGGAAGACGCGCTGCTCGAGTTCGCGGGCTCGGTGATGGTGATCTCGCACGATCGCTGGTTCCTCGACCGGATCGCGACGCACATCCTCGCGTTCGAAGGCGATTCGCAGGTCACGTTCTTCGACGGCAACTACCAGGAATACGAAGCCGACAAGCGTGCACGCCTCGGCGAGGAAGCCGCGAAGCCGAAGCGCCTGCGCTACAAGCCGATCAGCCGCTGAACGGCGCGGCCCGGGCATCCGGCACTGCGGCGACGCGGGGCCGGATGCCGAAAGCGGCCGCCGCCGGATCGGCAAAACGAAAAAGCGGGCCGCTGGCCCGCTTTTTTTATCCGGCTGCCGTTCGGCCGCCCTACGCGAGCGCGCCCAGTTCACGCAGGCGCGCCTCGGTCGCGGCCGCGCTCGTGTGATGAATGCCATGCCAGCCGAGCGCCGTCGCGGCCGCCGCGTTGTTCGCGTTGTCGTCGATGAACACGAGCTCGTGCGGCGCGATGCCCGGCAGATGCGGATCGATCCGCGCGTGCATTTCGCGATAGATCGCCGGATCGGGTTTCACGAGCTTCACACGGCCCGACACGACGATGTCCTTGAAGCGCCGCAGCACCGGGAAGTTGTCCCATGCATACGGAAAGGTCTGCGCGGACCAGTTGGTCAACCCGAAGAGCGGCATCCCCTGCGCGTCGAGGCGGTCGACGAGCGCGGCGCCTTCGTCGAGCACGCCGCCGATCATCTCGTGCCAGCGTGCGTAGAACGCGCGGATCAGCGCCTCGTGCTCCGGAAACTTCGTGACGAGCTCGCTCGTTCCCTCATCGATCGTCTGCCCGCCGTCCTGGCGGATCACCCAGTCCATCGCGCACACGTGCGTGAGGAACCAGCGGCGCTCGGTTTCGTCCGGAATCAGTTGCCGGTACAGATAGTCGGGGCTCCAGTCGATCAGCACGCCGCCGAAATCGAACACCACGGCCTTGATCGTCATGCGAACTCCGTTGCAAGCACGTCCGCGAGCGGGCGCGGGCGCACCGCGTTGCCCGACAGCGTATTGTTTTCCCACACGAAGTGATGATGCGCGACGATCTGCGCGGCCGACAGGTGCGTGCGCTCGTTCGTCGTGTGCAGATCGGAGACGACGGTCGTCCGGTAGCCGAGCAGTGCCGCGCGGCGGGCGGCCGAATCGACGCAGAACTCGGTCGCATAGCCGCAGATCAGCACCGAACGGACACCGTGGCCGTCGAGCTGTGCGGCGAGCGGCGTGTCGTGGAACGAATCGCTCACCTGCTTGCGGATGCGCCAGTCGGCGCCTCCGACGATCAACGACTCGTGCAGTTCCCAGCCGGGCGTGCCGGGCACGATGTCGTCGTCCGCATCGCCGTCGTGCTGCACGAAGCACACGGGCGCGTTGGCCGCGCGCGCCGCTGCCGTCAGCCGGTTGATGCCCGATACGACGTCGTCGAGCCGGTACGCGGGCCGCGCCCGCTGCACCAGCCCGCGCTGCATGTCGATCACGATCACTGCGGTGTCTGCCATCGGTTGCCCTCTCGGTCATGGTCCGGCCGTCGTGCGGCCGGTTTCGCGTGTTGCGTCAGATCGGCTGCGTGCGCGCGTCGAGCCACGCCTTCGCGTCGCCGCTCACGTGCCGGCCGACACGCTCGCGGACGGTCGCGTGATACGCGTTCAGCCACGCGCGCTCTTCTTCATGCAGCATCTCGACGAGCACGCAGCGCGTGTCGATCGGGCACAACGTGAGCGTCTCGAACGCGAGGAAGTCGCCGAACTCGGTCTGCCCGCCCGCGCGGTTCACGACCAGGTTCTCGATCCGGATGCCCCACTTGCCGGGCCGGTATACGCCCGGCTCGATCGACGTGATCATTCCCTCTTCCATCGCCGTGTACGGCTCGGCCGGCGCGTAGTGCGAGATGACCTGCGGGCCCTCGTGCACGTTCAGGAAGTAGCCGACGCCGTGGCCGGTGCCGTGGCCGTAGTCGAGCCCGGCCGCCCACATCGGCGCGCGCGCGATCGCATCGAGCATCGGCGAGCGGATGCCGCGCGGAAAGCGTGCGCGCGACAGCGCCATCATCGACCTGAGCACGATCGTGAAATCGCGTCGCTGCAGGTCGCTGAGCGTGCCGACCGGCACGACGCGCGTGATGTCGGTGGTGCCGGTGGTGTACTGGCCGCCCGAATCGACGAGCAGCAGGCCGTCGCCGGCGATCGTCGCGTGCGACTCGGGCGTTGCGCGATAGTGCGGCATCGCGCCATTCGCATTGAAGCCTGCGATGGTGGCGAAGCTCGGCGACACGTAGCCGGGGCGCCGTGCGCGCGCGGCCGTGAGTTGCTCGTCGATCGTCAGCTCGGTGATGGTCTCGCGGTTCACCGCCTGCTCGAACCACGCGAAGAATTCGGCAAGCGCGGCGCCGTCGTGCTCCATCGTCACGCGCACGTGCTCGATCTCGGCGGATGTCTTGCGCGACTTCGCGAACGTCGACGGGTTCACCGCCTCGATCAGGTTCACGCCGGCCGGCACGGCCTCGAGCGTGCCGAACGTCACGCGGCGCGGATCGATCAGCAGCGTCGCGCCGTCGGGCAGCGCCGCGAGCGACGCGCGCACGGCGTCGTACGCACGGACCTCGACGCCGTCCCGCGCGAGCGACGCGGCCAGCGCCGGCGACACCTTGCCGTCGGCGACGAACAGCGTCGCGCGATCGGCACCGATCAGCGCGTGCGCGACGAACACGGGATTGAAGTTGACGTCGGCGCCGCGCAGGTTGAACAGCCACGCGAGATCGTCGAGCGTCGACACGAAATGCCATTGCGCGCCCTGCGCGTGCATCGCGCGGCGCACTTCGGCGAGCTTGCTCGCGCGCGTCGTGTCGGCCTGCGGCGCCAGGTGCTCGAACACCGCGTCGCCCGGCAGCCCCGGGCGCTCCGGCCAGATCGCGTCGAGCAGGTCGAGATCGGTGCGCAGCGCGATGCCGCGCGCGCTCAGCGCGGCCGTCAGCGCGCGCGCCGCCGTGACGCCGAGCACGGCGCCGTCGACGCCGACCGTCGCCCCGGCCGGCACGTTCTGCGCGAGCCAGTCGACGTGGGGCGCGCTCTGCTGCCCGCCCGTCATCTTCATCAGCTGGACGCCCGTGCCGGCGAGTTCGGCCTCGGCCTGGACCCAGTAACGGCTGTCGACCCACAAGCCCGCGAAATCCGCGGTCACGACCAGCGTGCCGACCGAGCCCGTGAAACCGGACAGCCAGCGGCGCGCCTGCCAGCGCTCGGGCAGGTACTCGGACAGGTGCGGATCGGCGGACGGCACGAGATAGGCGGCCAGATCCTCGCGGACCATCGCGCCGCGCAGCAGCGCGAGGCGGGCCGGCACCGGCGAGACTTCGGGGAGACGGGCATTCATGATTTCACCTGAGCGCTTTCGCGACGGGCCGACAGGGCGACCGTCACGGCTACGGCGAGGAACGCGACGCCGGTGCAGACCGGCCATTCGAGCGTTTCGCCATCGTAAAACAGTCCAGAGAGGTTGCCGGCCATGCGCGCGGCGGCGGCCCCCGCGATGCCGACCAGCACCACGATCCACCATGCCGGCCGGCCCGTGCGCCGCATCGGATGCAGCCACCGGCCGAACAGCCCGACGGCCGCTCCCAGGACAAGGATTCCAAACCAGTTCATTCGACGCCTTCTATAAATTCAGATTCGTCCCATAGGCGTGAACGTTGCCAGCGGCTAGCATCGATTCATCCATCGAACCCGAGATCAGCCGGGCGCCGCGAACATTCGAGTGTAGGGGCCGACCCGACGTTATGGCAAGCGCGCACCGGCAGCCGTATTGAAGAAATCCTCATGCGAATCGCCCTGATCGAGCCGGAGGCACGTCATGCTGCGCTCCTGAACCGCCTGCTCTTCGCCGGCGGTCATGTGTGCCACGCGTTTCCGTCCAGCGCGGCATTCTTCGAGTGGCTCGCCACCGATACCTGCGACATGCTGATCACCGGCAACTGGGCCGGCGATCAGCCCGCGGAGGAAGTCATTCCGCGCGCGCAGGCGATCCTGCCCGGGCTGCCGGCCATCGCCGTCATGCAGTTGCCGCGCGAAAGCGAGGTCGTGTCGTGCCTGCACGCGGGCGCCGACGACTGCCTCGTGCGCCCGGTGAGCGGGCCCGAGCTGCTTGCACGGGTCAATGCGCTGAGCCGGCGCGCCGGCGTCCGGCGACCGCCGAATCGCTCCCGAGAAATGTTCGGAGAATACGCATTCGACGCGACCCACAGCCTCGTGCGCTTCGGCGACGCGGTCGTCGCACTCACGCCGAAGGAGTTCCGCTTCGCGCAGCTGCTGTTCGCGAATCTGTCGCGGCCCGTGTCGCGCGCCCATATCCTCGAAACCGTCTGGGCGCGCCGGCGCGACATGAAGTCGCGCACGCTCGACACCCACGCGTCCCGGCTGCGCAGCAAGCTGCAGCTGCTTCCGGAGCACGGCTACCGGCTTCTGCCGCTCTACGGCTACGGCTATCAGCTCGACCGCGTGCCGATCGAGCCCCCAAATTCGAGGCCACGCCACGCTGATGCCCGGTATGCCGCGAGTGAGGAAATCGCCGAAACGCTATAATATGGGGCTAAACGATAGCCCGCGATATGCAACTCCTCACGATCGGAATCAACCACCACACTGCGCCTGTCGCTCTGCGCGAACGCGTGGCGTTTCCGCTCGAGCAAATCAAGCCGGCTCTCGTCACGTTCAAGAACGTGTTCCTCGGCCCGCACGCGCCCAATGCGCCGGAAGCGGCGATCCTCTCCACCTGCAACCGCACCGAACTCTATTGCGCGACCGACGATCGGGCCGCACGCGAGGGGGCGATTCGCTGGTTGTCGGAGTACCACCGGATTCCGGTCGACGAACTCGCACCGCACGTCTACGCGTTGCCGCAGTCGGAAGCCGTCCGGCACGCATTCCGCGTCGCGTCGGGCCTCGATTCGATGGTGCTCGGCGAAACGCAGATTCTGGGCCAGATGAAGGACGCGGTACGCACCGCGACGGAAGCCGGCGCACTCGGCACCTATCTGAACCAGTTGTTCCAGCGCACGTTCGCCGTCGCGAAGGAAGTGCGCGGCACGACCGAGATCGGCGCGCAATCGGTGTCGATGGCCGCCGCCGCGGTCCGTCTCGCGCAGCGCATCTTCGAAACGGTGTCGGATCAGCGCGTGCTGTTCATCGGCGCCGGCGAGATGATCGAGCTGTGCGCGACGCACTTCGCCGCGCAGAGCCCGCGCGAGCTCGTGATCGCGAACCGTACGGCCGAACGCGGCCAGCGGCTCGCCGAACGCTTCAACGGCCGCGCGATGCCGCTGTCGGACCTGCCCACGCGGATGCACGAGTTCGACATCATCGTGTCGTGCACCGCGTCGACGCTGCCGATCATCGGCCTCGGCGCGGTCGAGCGCGCGGTGAAAGCGCGCCGCCACCGGCCGATCTTCATGGTCGACCTCGCGGTGCCGCGCGACATCGAGCCCGAAGTCGGCAAGCTGAAGGACGTATTCCTCTACACCGTCGACGATCTCGGCGCGATCGTGCGCGAAGGCAACGCATCGCGCCAGGCCGCGGTCGCGCAGGCCGAGACGATCATCGAGACGCGGGTCCAGAATTTCATGCAATGGCTCGACACGCGCAGCGTCGTGCCGGTGATTCGTCACATGCATACGCAGGCCGACGCGCTGCGCCGGGCGGAAGTCGAGAAAGCGCAGAAGCTGCTCGCACGCGGCGACGATCCGGCCGCTGTCCTCGAAGCGCTGTCGCAGGCGCTCACCAACAAGCTGATCCACGGCCCGACGAGCGCGCTCAACCGCGTCAACGGCGCCGATCGCGATTCGCTCATCGACCTGATGCGCGGCTTCTACCAGCACGCGCCGCGCTCGAACGACCAGTCCGGCCACTAGCGCCGCCCGGTTGCCCTGCCGCCGGCCGCGAGCCGGCCTATCCTTTCCGAATACCCCTTTTGCCCGGGAGCGCCGCTCCACACCATGAAGACGAGCATGCAACGCAAGCTCGACCAGCTGTCTACGCGGCTGGCCGAACTGAACGACCTGTTGAGCCGTGAAAACGTCACGGCCGACCTCGACCAGTACCGCAGGCTCACGCGCGAACACGCGGAACTCGGCCCGGTCGTCGAGCAGTACGCGCTGTGGCGCCAGTCGCGCAACGACGAGACGGCCGCACAGGAATTGCTCGCCGATGCATCGATGCGCGATTTCGCCGAAGACGAAATCCGCAGCGCACGTGAGCGCATGGTCCGTCTCGAAGCCGAATTGCAGAAGATGCTGCTGCCGAAGGACCCCAACGACGATCGCAACATCTTCCTCGAAATCCGCGCGGGCGCCGGCGGCGACGAATCGGCACTGTTCGCGGGCGATCTGCTGCGCATGTACCTGCGCTTCGCGGAACGCCAGCGCTGGCAGGTCGAGATGATGTCGGAAAGCGCATCGGATCTCGGCGGCTACAAGGAAGTGATCGTGCGAATCGCCGGCCAGGGCGCGTACTCGCGCCTGAAGTTCGAGTCGGGCGGCCATCGCGTGCAACGCGTGCCGGCCACCGAAACGCAGGGGCGCATCCACACGTCCGCCTGCACGGTCGCGGTGATGCCGGAAGCCGACGAGATCGGCGAGGTCGAGATCAATCCGGCCGACCTGCGGATCGACACGTTCCGCGCGTCCGGCGCTGGCGGCCAGCACATCAACAAGACCGATTCGGCGGTGCGCGTCACGCACATCCCGACCGGGATCGTCGTCGAGTGCCAGGACGACCGTTCGCAGCACAAGAACAAGGACCGCGCGCTGAAGGTGCTCGCCGCGCGCATCAAGGACAAGCAGTATCACGAGCAGCACGCAAAGGAAGCGGCGACGCGCAAGAGCCTGATCGGCTCGGGCGACCGCTCGGAACGGATCCGCACGTACAACTTTCCGCAAGGCCGGATGACCGACCACCGGATCAACCTGACGCTGTACCGGCTCGAGGCGCTGATGGATGGCGATCTCGACGAACTGATCGGCGCGCTCGTGACCGAGCACCAGGCCGAACTGCTCGCGTCGCTCGGCGACACCGACTGAGGCCGCGATGCCCGACACCACCGCCGACGATCTGCTGCGCGCGTCGCCGCTCGACGCGGTCGATGCGCGCGTGCTGCTCGCGTACGCGCTCGGCTGGACCCGCACGCAGCTGATCACGCGCGGCGACACCCCGCTCGAGCCCGCGTCGATCGAGCGCTACCACGCGCTCGAAGCGCGCCGCGTGGCCGGCGAGCCGGTCGCGCAGCTCGTCGGGATGCGCGAATTCTTCGGACGGCCGTTCGATGTGACGCCCGACGTGCTGATTCCGCGCCCGGAAACCGAACTGCTCGTCGAAGCCGCGCTCGACGCGATCGACGGTCGGCCGCATCCGGCCGTGCTCGATCTCGGCACTGGCAGCGGCGCGATCGCCGTGTCGATCGCCGCGGAACGGCCCGACGCACGCGTATGGGCGCTCGACCGGTCGCCGGCCGCGCTCGACGTCGCACGGCGCAACGCGGACAAGCTGCTCGACGCGCGCCGTCCCGGCGGCCCGCCGCACTGGCTGCAGAGCGACTGGTACGCCGCGCTCGACCCGGCGCTCGCGTTCGACACGATCGTCAGCAACCCGCCGTACATCGCGCAGCACGATCCGCACCTCGCGCAGGGCGACCTGCGTTTCGAGCCGCGCGGCGCGCTCACCGACGACGCCGACGGCCTGAACGCGATCCGCACGATCGTCGCAGGCGCCGGCGCTTTCCTGAAACCGGGCGGCACGCTCTGGATCGAGCATGGCTACGACCAGGCCGAAGCCGTGCGCGCGCTACTCGTGTCGCGCGGCTTCGTCGCAGTCGAATCGCTCGCCGATCTGGCCGCGATCGAACGCACGACCGGCGGCCGCCGGCCCGGCTGATGCCCGGCTCGCCCGGTTGAAATCCGCTATCATTTCGATCTAACGCCCCGCAAACGCAAGGTCAGTCATGGACACCCAACAACGTATCAAGCAAATCGTCGACGAAAACCAGGTCGTGCTCTTCATGAAGGGCAACGCGCAATTCCCGATGTGCGGCTTCTCGGGCCGCGCCGTGCAGGTGCTGAAAGCCTGCGGCGTCGACCAGTTCAAGACGGTCAACGTGCTGGAAGACGACGAAATCCGCCAGGGCATCAAGGAATTCTCGAACTGGCCGACCATCCCGCAGCTGTACGTGAAGGGTGAATTCGTCGGCGGCTCGGACATCATGATGGAGATGTACCAGTCGGGCGAACTGCAGCAACTGTTCGCCGCCGCGTAACGTCCCCTTCCCGATGGCATCTCCCAGCGCGCCGCCACGCCGGCTGATCGTCGCGATCACCGGCGCCACCGGCGCGGTCTACGGCGTGCGGCTGCTCGAATTGCTGCGCGCCGCCGGCGGCGTCGAAACGCATCTGCTCGTTTCGAACGCCGGCTGGCTCAATATCCAGCATGAACTGAAGCTGACGAAGGCCGAGGTCGAAAGCCGTGCGGATGTCGTGCATTCGGTGCGCGATGTCGGCGCGACGATCGCGTCGGGCTCGTTCGCGACCGACGGAATGGTGATCGCACCCTGCTCGATGAAGACGCTTGCAAGCGTCGCGCACGGGCTGTCGGACAACCTGATCACGCGCGCGGCCGACGTCACGCTGAAGGAACGCCGCCGTCTCGTGCTGATGGTGCGTGAAACGCCGTTCAACCTCGCGCATCTGCGCAACATGACCGCCGTGACCGAAATGGGCGGCATCGTGTTCCCGCCGCTGCCCGCGTTCTACGCGATGCCGAAGACGATCGAGGAACTCGTCGACCAGACCGTCACGCGCGTCCTCGACCTGTTCGCGCTCAGTACGCCGATGACGACGCCATGGGCCGGGATCCGGCCCGCACAGTGAGCTGCTCGACTTGGCGCTTCTGCGCCGTTCCTCACGCATCTTCGCCGATTCAGCCGGCTTCCAGCTCGATCCGGTCATTCCAAGCTCCCGCCTACCCTCGCGCACGCGGAAGCACCCGCATTAACAACCAGCAAGATTCAATTAAATTCCTCGCGGCCGATTTATCAATGCGTGGTGCGCGCCTATAGTCACAGGCAAACCCTTTTGCAGGCTCCCCACCATGAACCGCTTGCCTTCGCTTTACCTGTCCCACGGCGCGCCGACGCTGCCGATCGACCCGACACTGCCGTCCGGCGCGTTCACGCAGCTCGGCGCCGAATTGCCGCGCCCGCGCGCGGTACTGATGCTGTCCGCACACTGGGGCACGCAGCAGCCGGTCGCGAGCGTGGCCGCGCATCCGGAAACGATCCACGACTTCCATGGCTTCCCGCGTGCCCTGTACGAAATCCGCTATCCGGCACCGGGCGCGCCCGAGGTCGCCGAACGGGCGGCCGCGCTGCTGAACGCGGCCGGCATCGCGACCGCGACGACCGAGCACGGCCTCGACCACGGCGCGTGGGTGCCGATGCTGCTGATGTTCCCGGAGGCCGACGTGCCCGTCGCGCAACTGTCGATCCAGCCGCGCGCGGACGCCGCCCATCACTTCGCGCTCGGTCGCGCGCTGCGGCCGCTACGCGACGAAGGCGTGATGGTGATCGGCTCGGGCCAGATCACGCACAACCTGCGCGCCGCGGATTTCGGCGCGGCGCCCGAGGATGCGGACCCGCGCGTCGCGGAGTTCACCGACTGGTTCGAGGCGAAGCTCGCCGCGCGCGATGTCGACGCGCTGCTCGACTATCGCCGCCAGGCGCCGCACGCGGTGCTCATGCATCCGACCGACGAGCACCTGCTGCCGGTTTTCACCGCGCTGGGTGCGGCCGACGACAACTACCGGCTCGGCATCCAGTCGCTCGGCACGTATCAACGCGTGCTCGCGATGACGAACTACGTGTTCTCGAGCGCGGCCGCCTGAGTCCAACGGAACCGGCACAACCGGCGCGCCCCAAACAAAAAGCCCGCCCGAGCATCGCTCGGACGGGCTTTTATGCGCTTTCCGCCACCGCCGATTCCGGTGGCAGGTCAGGCGTCAGACACCGACCCCTTCGAGGATCTCGTCATGCGCTTCGCGCTCGTCGAGATATTGGGTCCGGTAGCCCGTGTTCACGCCCCAGAAGTAGAACACCAGCGAGATCGCCGCGACGATCACCATGTCCCAGCCGTACGGCATCAGACCATGGCCGCCGAATTCCTTGCTGCCGATCAGCGACAGCACGGCCATCGTCGGCAGGTACGCGACCAGCCACCATGCGGCCTTCAGGTCGGCGCCCCAGCCGCTCCACCCGGACTTGGCCTGGAAGAAGAAGTACACCGGCAGCGCGACGATCATCAGCAGGATGATTTCGCCGGTCAGCGGCCACTTCGCCCAGTACAGGATCAGCGACGCGCAGACGAACGCGAACGGTGCGATCAGCTTCATCAGCGGAATCGACAGCGGACGCTCGATGTCGGTCGCCGCGCGGCGCAGCGCCATCAGGCTGATCGGGCCGGTCAGGTACGAAATCACCGTCGCCACCGAGATCACCGCCGCGAGCGAGCTCCAGCCGCGGAAGAAGAACAGGAAGACGAACGACACGAGCAGGTTGAACCACATCGCCTGGCGCGGCACGCCGTAGATCGGGTGCACGTTGCCGAACATCTTCGGCATCGTGTTGTTGCGCTCCATCGCGTAGATCATCCGGGTGGTCGTCGCCATGTAGGTCGTGCCGGTACCGCTCGGGCTGACGAACGCGTCGACATACAGCAGGATCGCGAGCCAGTTCAGGTTCAGCGCGATCGCGAGTTCCGCGAACGGCGACGAGAAGTTGAAGTGCTCCCAGCCCTTCGCGACGTCGACCGGATTCACCGAGCCGATGTACGCCATCTGCAGCAGCACATAGATCACGAGTGCGAGCAGGATCGACGTGATCACCGCGAACGGCACGCTGCGCGACGGATCGCGCGCTTCGCCGGCCAGGTTCACCGGGCTCTGGAAGCCGTTGAACGCGAACACGATGCCGCTCGTCGAGACCGCGGTCAGCACGGCCGACCAGCCGTACGGCGCGAAGCTCGCGTTCGATGCGGTGCCGAGGTTCTCCGAGTGGAAGCTCGCCAGCATCAGGCCGAGGATCGTGAGGCCGGGGATCAGGAACTTGAAGATCGTGATCGCGGTGTTCGCCCGCGCGAACGCCTTGACGCCCCAGTAGTTCAGCATGAAATAGATCACGACCAGCACGGCCGACAGCAGCAGGCCTGGTGTCGTCAACTCGCCGTTCACGAACAACGCGTGCGCCC
Organism: Burkholderia sp. SIMBA_051; assembly: GCF_046534915.1. NCBI lineage: Bacteria > Pseudomonadati > Pseudomonadota > Betaproteobacteria > Burkholderiales > Burkholderiaceae > Burkholderia > Burkholderia sp. SIMBA_051. The sequence continues at coordinate 41,544 of NZ_JAWRXS010000015.1, forward strand.
ATGGATACGGCCACGTGCTCATGTACTGGATCGACGCTTCCGCCTCGATCGGGATCACCGAGACGATCGCGATCCAGTTCGCCCATGCGCTGATGAAGCCCACCAGCGAACCGTGCGAATAGCGCGCATAGCGCACCATGCCGCCGGACTCGGGGAACATCGCGCCCAGTTCAGCGTACGTCAGCGCAATCGCGAGAATCACGACCGCGCCGATGATCCATGCGCAGATCGCCGCCGGACCGGCGATCTTCGCGGCCTTCCAGGCGCCGAACAGCCAGCCCGAGCCGATAATCGAACCCAGTCCCGTCAGCATCAGTGCAAACGGGCCGATGTTCCGTTGAATAGAACTCTTCACATCCTCTCCTGTGTCTCAAAAAGCGTGGTCGGCCAGCTGTCCGGGATCGGCTCGGACAGCGCCGCGCGCGTCATTTTGGGGGGAGGGATTACCCGATCAGGGCAACCCCTCCAGCGGCGCGTAGTTTAACGGTTGCACCTGCAAGATGGCGCCAAAATCGTTCGTCCCCTACAAAAAATTCGCGTCGCTTGCAAGGTTTGTAAACCTGAACTCCGCAATAACCCTGAGTGTATGGAAATCCGGTTGACCGCGTGAGCGATTAGCCGTATAAACAACGTTGCAGGATTTCAAGCGGCGAGTGAATTGGTTCTTTCGTAGTTCGCCCATCAACGGTACTCCGGTTGGTCCTATTACCCCCTTCCTTGATTTTCCGCACCCCATGGGCCTCGGCCCCGTTTTATCTTTTTAGGAATAAGTAACATGGCAACCGGTACCGTCAAGTGGTTCAATGACGCAAAGGGCTTCGGCTTCATTACCCCGGAAGGCGGCGGCGACGATCTGTTCGCGCACTTCTCGGAAATCCGCGTCGAAGGCTTCAAGACGCTGCAAGAAAACCAGAAGGTTGAATTCGAAGTGAAGACGGGCCCGAAGGGTCTGCAAGCTGCGAACATCCGTCCGGTCTAAGTTCGGCGCGATTAATTCGTGTAAAAAAGCCCCGCTTCGGCGGGGCTTTTTGTTTTATGGCGCGGCAGTGATGCTGCCGCTGCCCGTCCGGCTTATCTTCGTTCAGCCGAACAGCCGCTGCGCGTGAATGCCGAGCCCCGTCGCGACGCTGGCGAGGCGATCGCCGAACACCGGCTGCGCGTCCGGAAATGCGCCGGCGAGCGCACCCGACAGAAACGCGAGCCCGGTCGAGCCGCCGGTGAAATACAGCGCGCCGAGGTCGCGCGGCGCCACGCCCGCCAGCCGCACCGTTTCGCGCGCGGCGTCGACGATGCGCGCGGTGTCGTCGACGCTCGCATGGACGAGGCGTTCGGCGTCGAACGCGATCTGCAGATCCTCTTCCACGTCGTTCAGGTCGATCATCGTCTCCCCGCCCGCCGCCACGCCGATCTTCGCCTCTTCCGCGCGTGCCATCAGCGCATGCCCGAGCCGCTGTTCGACCACACGCGTGAGCCGGTCGTACTGCCGCCCGTCCTGGTACAGATGCTTCATCAGCTTCAGCTCGCCCAGCCGCTTCGGCGTGTAGACCGTGTTGATCAGGTGCCAGGTCGCCAGGTCGAAGTAGATTCGGTTCGGCAGCTCGCGCCCCTCGGGATCGAGCGCGCGATAGCCGAACGCCGGCAGGATCGCCGCCAGCTCGACGCGGCGGTCGTAATCGGTGCCCGCGACGTGCACGCCGTGGTGCGCGAGCACGTCGTCCTTGCGCTCGAGGCGCGCCATCCGCTCCGGCCCGACGCGCACGAGCGAGAAGTCCGACGTACCGCCGCCGATGTCGGCAACCAGCACGAGCCGTTCGGCCTGCTGGCGCGACTCGTAGTCGAACGCGGCCGCGATCGGTTCGTACTGGAAATGCACGTCGGTGAAACCGACCGACCGCGCGGCCGCTTCTAGCTGGTCCTGCGCGAGGCGGTCGGCACGCGGATCCTCGTCGACGAAGAACACCGGGCGGCCGAGCACCGCACGGCCGATCGGCGCGCCCGCGCGTGCCTCGGCCTTGCGCTTCAGGTGCGTCAGGAAGCGCGCGATGATCTCCGTGTACGCCATCGCGCTGCCGTCGCCGAGATCGGTCGTGGTTTCCGCGAGCGGCGAGCCGAGGATGCTCTTCATCGAGCGCATCAGCCGGCCGTCGAAACCGTCGATATACGACGCGAGCGCCGCGCGGCCGTATTCGACCGTCTGCTCGTCGTTGTTGAAGAAGATCGCGGTGGGCAGCGTCAGATGGTCGCCCTCGACGGGCGCGAGGCGCATCCCATCGCCGTCGGGCAACGCCACGGCGGAATTGGACGTGCCGAAATCGATCGCGCAGTAAGTCATCGGAAGGTGCCGCAGCATGGCCGGCGCGGAAAACGGAAAGGACGGGCTTTTTAACATGAAGCCCGCCGGATCACAACCGAGGCCGGCCAGCGGTACGGCGCAACCGGCCCCGAGGGGCGGAGATGGGGCGCGCCGGCAGGCGCGTCAGGGGCGACAGGTGCGGTCGGGGGCCAAACGCATCCCGCCGCCTGCCCGGGGAATCAGGCTACCGCTTCGAAACCCTTCTTCCATGCGCCCGCATAGACGACCTCGCCGAGCGCGTGACGCGTGCGGGGCGCCTTTTCGCGGTCGCGCAGCACCGGATCGAGCTTGTCGACGTTGCCGTAGTGGCCGAGCGAGATGAGCGCCGGAATGGCGACGTCGGCCGGAATCTCGAACGCGTCGCGGAACGCCTTCGCGTCGAAGCCGCTCATCTGGTGCGCGGCAAGGCCCAGCGCGTGCGCCTGCAGCACCAGCGACATCGCGGCCGCGCCCGCGTCGTACAGCGCGGTCGACGCCGGCTCGCCCTTCGGCGTGAGCGTGTGCGAAGTCACGGCGATCAGCACCGGCGCCGGCGCATTCCACGCCTGGTTGAACGGCACCAGCGTCGCGAATGCGCGCTTGAACGCTGCTTCGTCCTGCGTGCGATCGAAGACGATGAAGCGCCACGGCTGCGCGTTGTATGCGGACGGCGCCCAGCGCGCGGCTTCGAGCACCGCGTGCAGATCGGCGGCGCTGATCGGCTCGTCCGAATACGCGCGCGGGCTCCAGCGGCCCGCGATCAGGTCGTGAATCGAAACAGTGGTGGGAGCAGGTTTGACAGACATGCGGTTCCTCGCTGACATCGATGAAGGGGCGCGAACGCGCGCCGAACCGCAAGCATAACCGCTTGAGCCATCACGCGCCCGATCGTCCCGCGCAATGCAAATCACCGATCCTGCATTGACCGGCCGCCCAACTTCCGTTCGGCTGGAGGATGCCGCGTCTGCCGTCCCGCCTCGGAACGACGGCTCGGCTTCCTCGACGCAGCCGCCTCCCGCCGCGCAGCCGCGCACGGGCCGGCCGAGCGCCGCTCAGGCGGCCTGCGCGGCGGCGCGGGACGGGCCGCGGTTGATTCGCAGCACGATCAGCGCGCCGACGATGCAGAGCCCGCCCGAGATCATCGACGCGATCGTATAGGTGCCGAGGCTCGCACGCAGCAACCCTGCGCCGAGCGCCGCGAATGCCGCGCCGAGCTGGTGGCCGGCGACGATCCAGCCGAACACGACCGGCGCCGCGGCCTTGCCGAACACATCGGTGGCGAGCCGCACGGTCGGCGGCACGGTCGCGATCCAGTCGAGCCCGTAGAACATCGCGAACAGCGGCAGCCCGAAGAAATCGATGCCGAACGCATGCGGCAGGTAGATCAGCGACAGCCCGCGCAGCCCGTAGTACCAGAACAGCAGCACGCGGTTGTCGTAGCGGTCGGACAGCCAGCCCGACAGCGTCGTGCCGAACAGGTCGAACACGCCCATCGCGGCGAGCAGCGACGCGCCCTGCACTTCGGTCATCCCGTAGTCGCTGCACATCGCGATCAGGTGCGTGCCGACATAGCCGTTGGTGCTCGCGCCGCAGATGAAGAAGCTGAAGAACAGCAGCCAGAAGTCGCGCGAGCGGCTCGCCATCAGCAGCGTGCGGAACGCGACCGCGAGCGGGTTCTCCTTCGTCGCGTCGGGCGCGGCCGGCGCATCGGCCGGCTCGCCGTACGGGCGCAGCTGCACGTCGGCCGGCCGCTCGGGCAGCAGGAACGCGACCAGCGGAATCACGATCGCGGCCGCGACCGCGACGACGAGTACGACCGGCCGCCAGCCGTGGCGCTGCGCGATCGCCGCGAGCATCGGCAGGAACACGAGCTGGCCGGTGGCCGTGCTCGCGGTCAGGATGCCCATCACGAGGCCGCGCCGCGCATGGAACCAGCGCGTGACGAAGGTCGCGGACAGCGTCAACGCGACGACGCCGGTCGAGCAGCCGACCATCAGCCCCCAGATCACGACCATCTGCCAGCTCTGCGTCATCATCGACGACAGCGCGACGCCCGCGCCCATCGTCACCAGCGCGGTCAGGATCGTCGGCCGCAGCCCGAAACGCTGCATCGCCGCGGCCGCGAACGGGCCCGTCAGGCCGTACAGCGCGATGTTCACCGAAATCGCCAGCGAAATCGTCGCGCGGCTCCAGCCGAGTTCGCGCTCGAGCGGCACCATCAGCACGCTCGGTGTCGCGCGCGTGCCGGCCGCCGCCAGCAGGATCAGGAAAACCACCGCCGCCGCGAGCCATCCGTAGTGGAAGCGCCCGCCGATTCGTGTCACCACCCAATTCATGTTGTCGCTCTCCAGTTGCCGGCCCGGCGCCCGCGCGCCCGCCCCGCCTCACCACCAGGCCACCTCCGCCGCACGCTGCATCGGCTGACCCGGGCCGATACGTGGCATTTGTCTGTTGATCCGACCGGCATTGTTACCGCTCGGTCACAAGTGTGTTGCGATCGTAGGTACCAGTCGGTAACATGTCAAGCAATTCCATCACGCAGTCGAGGGTCATCATGTCGGGCAGCGAGGCCGTCAACAAGCCGCCGGCACGCCGCACGCGCCGGCCGATCGCCGCGGCCGCGGCGCACGAACATCTGCTGCGCGCCGCCGAGGAGCTGTTTTACAAGGAAGGGGTGCGCGCGGTCGGTGTCGAGGCGGTCGTGGAACTCGCGGGCGTCAACAAGATGAGCCTGTACCGCCAGTTCTCGTCGAAGGACGAGCTGATCCTCGCGTATCTGGAGCGGATGGATGCGTGCTTCTTCGAGCGCTTCGATTCGAGCATCGCGAAGCATCCGGGCCAGCCGAAGGCGCAGTTGATCCAGTATTTCGTCGATCTCGCGGCGCGCGCGACGCAGAAGGACTATCGCGGCTGCCCGTTCGTCAACGTCGCGGCCGAATTCCCCGATGCGTCGCACCCGGCGCGCGAGCGGGTCGCGCAGAACAAGGAACAGCTGATGAAGCGGCTCGTCGCATTGTGCGAAAGCGCCGGCGCACGGCAGCCGCAAGCGCTCGCCGATGCGCTCGCGCTGGTGGTCGAAGGCATCTACGCGGCCAGCCAGACGTATCGGCACGGCGAAACGCCGATCGGCACCGCGCCCGCGCTGGTCACGCAGCTGATCGAAGCCGGCTGCGCGTGACGGGCGGCGCACGCCCGAACCCCTCCGGTCCGCTCCAGCTACAATGCGGCCCTCGCTGCCGCTTCGCCCGATTGCCTTCGCCATGACAGACGCCCGCCCCGACTCGCACGACGACATCCTCGCCGCCACGCGGCACTGGCTCGCGCGCGCGGTAATCGGGCTCAATCTGTGCCCGTTCGCGAAGAGCGTCTATGTGAAGGAACAGGTGCGCTATGCGATCAGCGAAGCGACGACGCTCGAGGACGCACTCGCCGACCTCGAAACCGAGCTGCGCGCGCTCGAGGCGGCGGATCCGCAGCAGGTCGACACGACGCTCGTGATCTATCCGCGCGCGTTCGCGGATTTCGTCGACTACAACGATGCGCTGTTCTTCGCCGAGCGGCTCGTGCGGCAGTTGCGGCTCGACGGCGTGCTGCAGATCGCGAGCTTCCATCCCGAGTACCGGTTCGAAGGCAGCGAAGCCGACGACATCGAGAACTACACGAACCGCGCACCGTATCCGATCCTGCACCTGCTGCGCGAGGACAGCATCGCGCGCGCGGTCGACGCGTTTCCGGACGCGTCCGCGATCTACGAGAAAAACCAGGAAACATTGCGCCGCCTCGGTCACGACGGCTGGCGTGAATGGATGCGCCGGCCGGGCGACGACGTCTGACGCGTCGCGCGACGGCCGGCCACCGCGCGGCCGACGGGCCGCGCGCGTCAGTCGACCGCAGTCGGCCTCAGTCGGCCTCAGTCCGCGGCCGGCTCGACGGCCTCGCCTTCCGCCGCCGCGGGCGCCGGCACGAAGAAGCGCTCGTTCAGTTCGGCGAGCCCGAACATGCCGAGGATCTCGTTCAGCCGCTCGCCGGGCTTGCGGCGCGGCAGATTCTTGTACTGCGCGATGATCAGCTCGTTCTTCATCGAATGCTCCCAGCCGACCAGCTCGGTCACGCTGACCTGGTAGCCGTGCGCCTCGAGCTGCAGACAGCGCAGCACGTTGGTGATCTGGCTGCCGAATTCGCGCGTATGCAGCGGATGCCGCCACACTTCCGTCAGCGCATTCGCGAGCGACTTGCCCTTGTGCCTGCGCAGCACGCCCGCGACCTCCGCCTGGCAGCACGGCACCAGCACGATGTGCCGCGCGCGCTTCGCGAGCGCGAAACGGATCGCGTCGTCGGTCGCCGTGTCGCATGCATGCAGCGCGGTCACGACATCGACCGTTTCGGGCAGCTTCGGCGACGTGATCGAATCGGCGACCGACAGGTTCAGGAACGACATCCCGCCGAACCCGAGTCGCGCGGCGAGTTCCGCAGAACGCGTGACGAGCTCTTCGCGCGTCTCGATACCGTACACGTGCGACGCGAACGCCGGCGTGCCGTGCCCCGGCTGCTGCTTGAAGAACAGGTCGTACAGGATGAAGCCGAGATACGACTTGCCAGCACCGTGATCGACGAGCGTGACGGCGCCCTTGTCGGCCTGCACGCTCGCGAGCAACGGCTCGATGAACTGGAACAGGTGATAGACCTGCTTCAGCTTGCGGCGGCTGTCCTGGTTCAGCTTGCCGTCGCGGGTCAGGATGTGCAGTTCCTTCAACAGCTCGACGGACTGCTCCGGACGGATTTCGTGGGTCTTGTTCGACATCGTGAAGCGGCGCCGGGCCATGGTCGGGTGACCACGGCCCGGCGGCGTGAATTCGTGAGGAATGGCGACAGTTTACCGAAAATGCGCGATCAGGCCCGCGCGCCGAGCCGCCAGAGCGACGTGAGCTCGGCGCGGCGTGCCGCGTGCAGCGGATCGTCCGCGTCGGTCGACTTCGGATGCGCGGGGCGGATGTCTTCGCGGCCGAGCACGACGAGACCGGCTTGGTCTATCCATTGCAGCAACGTTTCACGCGGCCGCAGGCCGAGATGCTCGGCGAAATCGGACAGGATCAGCCAGCCTTCGCCGCCCGGTTCGAGATGCTCGGCGAGCCCGGCGAGGAAACCGCGCAGCATGCGGCTGTCGGGATCGTAGACCGCATATTCGATCGGCGCGCTCGGGCGGGCCGGCACCCACGGCGGGTTGCACACGACGAGCGGCGCGCGGCCGACCGGAAAGAGATCGGCTTCGACGACCTCGACGCGATCGGCGTGGCCGAGCCGCGCGATGTTCTCGCGTGCACACGCAAGCGCGCGCGGATCCTGGTCGGTCGCGACGATACGCTCGACGCCGCGCGATGCGAGCACGGCCGCGAGCACGCCGGTGCCGGTGCCGATGTCGAACGCGAGCGACGTCGCCGGCAGCGGCGCGCGCGCGACGAGTTCGACGTATTCGCCGCGCACCGGCGAGAACACGCCGTAATGCGGATGGATCGGCGCGCCGCCGAGCGCCGGAATCGGCACGCCCTTCTTGCGCCATTCGTGCGCGCCGACGAGACCGAGCAGTTCGCGCAGCGACACGACCGACGGCGCGCCGCCCGGCCCGTACGCTTCCTCGCACGCGGCGCGCACGTCGGGCGCGCGGCGCAGCGGGATCGTGTAGTCGGCATCGAGCGGGATCAGCAGCATCCCGAGCGTGCGGGCGCGCTGCGATTGCGCGAGCCGGTGCAGGTTGAATGCGTCGGCGCCGGCCGCGGCCTTCGCCTTCTTCGGCTTGCGTTCGACGCGGCGGGCCATCGCCTGCACGAGCTGGCGCGCATTCTGGAAGTCGCCCTGCCAGACGAGCGCGGTGCCCTCGCATGCGAGGCGGTACGCGGCATCGGCGGTAAGGCGATCGTCGGCCGGCACGGCGCGCTTCGGCGGCTGCACGCCGGCTTCGGAGCGCCAGCGCACGGCCTGTTCGGCGCCGTCGGCGTCGGTCCAGTGGAAAACGGGGAAATCGGTCACGCGAGCTCGGCTACGGTTGGCTTCAGACAGGCGGCGAGAATTCACCGCGCGGACGACACCATACCGCGCTTTGTCCGGCCTCGCAAAAACAGGGGCCGCGGCGCCCGCCCGAAGGCGTTTGCCGCGGCACGATCGTCTATCAGGCGAGATCGAAAGTCTCTGCGACAGGCGCGTCGCGCTTGACGGCAGCAATCCCGTTGTCGCGGCCTTGCGTGCTCTTGTACGTTTCACTCGTACCGATAACCTGGCGGTTTGCGGCCTTCAGATTGAACATGTACTCGCCGTTGTGCGCGACCTTCCGCTCATAACGTTCGTCCAGCGGCGCATTCTCGCGGACGGAAGCGATGCCGGTTTGCGCGCCGCGCTTCTCCTCGTACCGCTCGCTCGCGAGGATGATCTCGCCATTCGCCGACTTCAAATGGAAGAAGTACTGACCGTTCGTCGCCTTTTTGATCTCGAACTTTGCAGCCATGTGGTTACTCTCCTAAAAGAACGTCCGACCCTCGGACATTGACCAGTGTAGGAGCCGTAACCACCACAATCCAACTTCCGCCAAGCAGACTGTTGAAGACTGTCAATTCGTCAACTTTTCGTGACATTTGGCCGACGTTGCCGGCACGTCTACCCGCCCCATCCCGGCGTCGTCGGCATGCGCAACGTGCCCGCGTCCCGGAAATGCACGCTGCCGAGCACACCGCCCGCGAGCCGCCCGCGCAGCGCGTAGGGCAGCTCGCCGCTGGCCGCCGCGCCGGGCAGGTTCCACGCCTGCCGCGCGGCGGCGAACGCCGACACCGAAACCGGCACATCGATCACCGCCTCGCCGAAACGCGGCACGACGCCCGAGCGATCGCTGACGCCGCTCGCGAACGGCGTGCCGTTCAGGTCGAGCGCGACCGAAATGCCGTCGTACTCGATCGGCGCGTCGTTCGGGTTCTGCACGCGCAGCTTCAGGCTGAAGCGCATCTCGAGGCCCTGCCCGATCAGCGGGTCGAGCCCGGCGACGGACACGCTTACGGGCTCGCGCGTGAAGCCCGCGCAACCGCCGAGCACGAACGCGGCGGCGAACAGCAGCAGCACGGCGCGCAGCGGCGCGGTAAGGAACAGGGCTCGTGGCATCGGCTGGCCTCCTTGCGGCAATCGATCGACAGGTCGTCGATGCATTGTACCGAGCGCGCCCCCGCCGCCCCGGACTTCGTAGTTTTCGCGTAGCGCCGCGATCGTTAATAGATTAAAACTACGGAAAGCGGCGACTAAACGGAAAGTGAATTAATGCCCGCCGGCATTCAATGGCACATGGAAAATTCAATTGAGTCACTTTCTAATTTTTTCGTTTCCCTAACCCAAAACCATCAAGTATATTTACGCATCCTTCGAGCAGGCCGACAAACCTTGATGCCGCATGACGGCGATTTTACGGAACGGCGACACGCCGTCCTTCCGTCCGGCGGCCTGGTACGGCCGGCCCCGTGGGTCGTTGGTTCAAAGGGAATGCACGCCCATGCAGGGCGGGCGGCCGCGTCTCGTGCGCGCGAAATCAATTCAGTACAACACGCGCACGGCCATTTTGAACCGGCAAGTTAACCGACATCCGGAAACACAGAGGGGGCAGTAAACGATGATTACCTTCACGTAGTCGACTGACCGTCTTTTCGAATAATCCGTCATTGGCATTTCTCATCGCCGCTGATTAACGGCGAGGGATTGTCTTTGCCGGCGTTTTCGCAGCACTGAACGATTCTTTCAACAATCGAGGTTTCAGTCATGTCGATCAACATTCACAAGATGCGTTATCTACCGCTGGTCGCCGCACTCGTACTCGCCGGTTGCGGCGGCGACGACGGCGGCGTGGGCTCGGCTTCCGCACTCAGCTCGGCCGGCGCGCCGCACTCGGGCTCGGCGCCCGCCGCCAACACGCCGCCGAGCGCGTCCAATGTCGACAAGAGCGTGTCGCCTGTCGAGCTGCCGGACACCGTGGTACCGGTCAACTACCGGCTGTGGTTCCGCCCGAACGACGCGCTGGACGCGTTCGACGGGCGCGCCGACGTCGAAATCAAGGTGCTGAAGCCGGTCAACAACATTGTGATCGCCGGCCACCGGATCAAGTTCACGAACGGCCGCATCACGCTGCAGCCGGGCAACATCCAGCTGATCGCGACGCCGCAGGACAAGGGCGACTTCTACCAGCTGCGCCCCGCCGCCGGCACGATCGCGCCGGGCAACTATTCGCTGCACATGGAGTGGTCGGGCATCATCAACTTCAAGTCGTACGACGATCCGGCCACGCAGACGGGCGGCAGTTGCGGCGACGATCCATATCCGGGCTGCTCGGCCGCCGAAGGCGTGTTCCGCGTCGACCTGAAGGGCACCGACGGCAAGACGAGCGGCGCGATCCTCACGCAAGGCGAAACCAACCTGTCGCGCCAATGGTTCCCGGGCTGGGACGAGCCGGCGTTCCGTCCGACCTATGAAGTGACGGCCGAAGTGCCGCAAAGCTGGCGCGTCGTGTCGAACGCGGCCGAGAAGCCGGCGACCAACGTCGGCGGCGGCTACAAGCTCGTGCAGTTCGAGAAGACCCCGCCGATGCCGTCGTACCTGCTGTTCTTCGGCGGCGGCATGTTCGACACCTACGAGGACGATTTCTCGAGCCCGCTGCCGGGCGGCAAGGGCGGCCTGCACCTGCGCGTGTTCACGCCGCCGGGCATGAGCGACTGGGCGAAGCCCGCGATGGACCGCACCAAGCAGGCGCTCGACTACTACTACCGCTACACGGGCATCCCGCTGCCGCTGACGAAGTTCGATACGGTCGCCGCGAACGACGCGTTCAAGGAGCAGAAGGACCTGAACTTCGGCGGGATGGAGAACTGGGGGTCGATCCTCGAGTTCGCCGACGACATCCTGCCGCAGCCGGGCCAGCCGATGTCGCGTTACGGTAACGAGGTGCTGACGCACGAAGTCGCGCACCAGTGGTTCGGCGACCTCGTCACGACCGATTGGTGGGACAACGTCTGGCTCAACGAGTCGTTCGCGACGTTCTTCGAGACGAAGACCACGATCCAGTTCTTCCCCGACGAGTTCAGCTGGCTCGACCAGGTGAAGAACAAGTACCGCGTGATCAATCGCGACATCGGCCCGAACGCGTTCCCGGTCGCGCCGAACTTCAACGACTGGGCATCGAACGACTTCGTGCTGAGCGCGAGCGCGTTCACGTACGACAAGGGCGGCCACGTGCTGAAGACGCTCGAGAACTATCTCGGCGAGCAGACGTTGCGCCAGGGCCTGCAGCAGTATCTGGTCGACTACTCGTTCGGCAACGGCACGCCGAAGCGCCTGTGGGATGCGCTGTCGAAGGCGAGCGGCCAGTCGGTCGGCCCGATCGGCGACAGCTACGTGCGCCAGACGGGCGTGCCGCTGATCTCGCTCGACACGCAGTGCGACATGACGAAGAACCAGACGATCGTCACGCTGAAACAGCAGCCGTTCCCGAACAAGAACGCGTATCCGGGCCTGCAATGGACGGTGCCGATCACGCTCGCGTACGGCCAGGGTCTCGCGAAACACACGACGCTCGCGCTGAAGGATACGCAGGCGCAGACGCGGATCGACGGCTGCACGGGCGTGGTCGCGGATCCGAGCGGTCTCGACTACTACGTCGTGAACTACAGCGACGCCGCGTGGAGCGGCCTGCTCACGCAGGTCAACGGCTCGACCGATCCGGTGCTGCTCGCGAACCTGAAGAGCGAGGCCGCGCTGCTCGTCGCGAACAACCTCGCGCCGGCTTCGCGTTCGACGTCGATCGGCTCGGTCGCTTCGCCGGCCGCGATGAAGCTGCGCCAGACGCCGAGCTTCGGCGGCATCGCGCCGACGGCGAAGGAACGTCCGTCGCTGCGCTATCAAGGCATGTTCAAGCCGCGCAAGACGCTGGTTCAGTAACGTTGTCCGGCCGGCCGGTGCCGCGCGGTTCGCGGCGCCGGCCGGCGTTCAAGTCCTCACGTCCTTCGGCAGGCCCCGCAATGCGGGGCCTGTTTTTTTATCGGTATCGTTCGCGCCGCACCGGCAAGGGCTAACTAGCGATCGTCGCGCCGACGAAACGCCCACCACGCGGCGAGCGCGGTAAAGCCCGCGACGAGCAGCACCATCAGCCAGAAGCCGTGCTTGTTCTCGGAGAACGGCACGCCGCCGACGTTCATCCCGAAGAAGCCCGCGACGATGTTGATCGGCAGCGCGATCACGGTGACGAGCGTCAGCGTGAACAGCGTCCGGTTGTTCTGCTCGTCGAGGCGTGAGCCGATCTCTTCCTGCAACAGCTTGATCCGCTCGTTGAGCCCGGACAGATCGGCGAGCACGAGCGAGAACTCCTCGGTCGACTCGCGCAGCTCCTGCACGTCTTCGGGATGCAGCCACGCGGGAGGTTTCGCGAGCAGCCGGAAGATCGAGCCCGGCTCGGGTGCCAGCATGCGCTGCAGGCGCGTCAACGTGCGGCGCATTGCGCCGAGTTCGACGCGATTCGACGTGAGCCGTTGCGACAGGAAGCGATCCTCGATGCGATCGACGTCGACGCTCGTGCGCCGCATGATCTGGATCAGCAGGTCGGCCTGGTCGTGCAGCAGGTGCACGAGCAGTTCGACCGGCGACCGGAACCGCTCGCCGTCGCGCACACCCGCGCGCAACGTGTCGACCGAGCGCAGCGGCTTGAGCCGCGCGGTGACCATGATGCGCCGTTCGACGTGGACGAACAGCGTCGCGATTTCCGACGGCGTCAGTTCGAGGTTGAACATCACGTCGTTGACGATCGCACGCAATGCGCCGTCCTCCTGCTCGATGCGCGTCGAGCGCGACCCTTCGTGCAGGAATTCGAAGAAGCTGTCGGGCAATCCGAGGTGCGTGCGCATCCAGCGCTCGCTCGCGCCGTGCGCGAGATTGAAGTGCAGCCAGACGAAATCGTCCGATGCGCTCGCATCGCGCGCGCGGCACGTGCGCAGCCATGCAGCGGCCGCTTCGGCGTCGAGCATCACGCCCGCTCCGCCCGGGACGAAGCGGAATCCGCATACCATGCCGGACGTATCGGCACCGTAAGTCTGTACGATCAGGTCCATCGTGTCGAAGGTCGTGCGGCGCGCGCCGCGCCGCGCATCGCGCATCGCGGCGCCACGCCGGGAAAAGAAACGAAACGTATGCCCGACGGATGTGACGTTCTCGTGACACTGTCACATACGCCCCGTCCCGGCCTCGTCAGCCTATCCCAAAAAGCAATGCGCCGCCCATTGGGCGGCGCATGTGCGATAAGCGAGCCGGCGCGAAGCCGAAGATTACTGCCGCGGCTCCGACTGCGCGGCGGTCGGGCAGGCCGGATCCTTGCCCCAGTGGCCGTCGCAGACGCGCCAGCGGCACAGCTGATCCTCGAAGAAACCGCGCTCCGAGCAATCCTTCACGCGCGATGCGAGCGAACCGCCCGTCGTGGCGGCCGTCTTGGTCGGCACGGCCTGCCCCTTCTGTGCGGCGGCCTTCTTGTCGGCCGGCTTCGTGCGTGCGACGAGCGCGGCGAGCAGATCCGCATCCGGATCGTCCTTGCCGGACGCCTTCGCGCTCGCGGTACGGGTCGTCGCGTCGCGACGCTTCTTCGCCTGCGCGAGCTCCGCCTGCTGTTCCTTGTGATGCTTGCGGGCATCCGCCTTCGTTTCGGCCTTCGCATCGGCCTTGCCGCGTGCGGCGATCTTGTCGCCCTTCGCGGTGTCGGCCTTCGCCGTTTTCGTCGCCGCTGCGGCGGCGGCCGTGGCAGCGCCTGCTGTGGCGGCGCCTGCCGTGGCTGCGCCCGACGCATCGTCGGCACCGCTCGCGAGCGCGCGCGACAAGCGGCTGCTGTCGGCGCCCGACGCAGAGGATGCGGACGCAACGGTCTGGGACGCGGCATCGTCATTGACGATCGTCGCGGGTTGCGCGGCGGGCGCGGCCGACGCTGCATTCTGCGCGACCTGCGGGGCGCCGCCGCTGGCCGTCTCGACCTTCGCCGGTGCCGGCACGGGCGCGGCGGCGACGACGGCCTGCTCGCCCGATTGCTGCTGCCAGCGCCACGCGCCCCAGCCGCCGACGGCGACCACGAGCGCGACGACGGCCGCGATCGGCCCCTTCAGCGAACGGCGCGGGGCCTCGGCTGGCGGCGTGACACGTCCTTCCAGATTCGCGAGAATGCGCGATTGCTGCGGCCCACCCCCGCCTGCCGGTTTGGTATCGGACAGCAGGCTGGGCGGGGTTTTCGAATTTGAATTTTCCGGCGCACTCATTCAGCGTCTCATTGAATCCTGGTTTAATTCACCGCGATAATATAGCCCGGCCTCTCAAGGCAGCCTGATTCTAAGAGCAAGCATTGCAAAACACAATCAATTCCAATTTCCGGGGATTTCCTTGATTGCCGTCGCACTCGTCGCCTATTTCGCCCTCGCCGTCGCGGTCGCGGCCCTGTTGCTTTTACCGGGTATCCGGGCGACCGTTTTCGAATCGGTCGCCCAGTTTCACGGCCGCATGACGCGCCGCGCGAACGATCGCGCCGCACGCACGCGCAGTCAAATTGTTAAATCGGCAACCGCGACGCGCGGCGCATTAAGTGGCGTGCAAAATTTACTGGTTCGGCGGCGCTTGATGATTATGGTGTCGGCAGGTATTCTTGCGACGCCGCCATTGGTGGCCATTGCGTTACGCGGTCGGCAATTATTTCAGTACGACGACACGGCGCGCGTGCCCGACGAGAAGATCGCCGCGCTGTTGCAGGGCGAACAACTCGTGCCGCCGCCGCCGTTGCCGCCGGAAGTCTTTGCCACGAAGGAAGTCGAACAGGTGCGGCCGGCGCTGAAGGATGCGAGCCGCGACTGGAACCTGCTGGATCCCGATTTCCGTACGCGTTTGCTGCTGGTCTACAAGATCATGCACGAACAATATGGTTACGAGATGGCGCTGCTGGAAGGTTATCGGAGTCCGGAACGGCAGAACCGGCTCGCGCAGATGGGCACCAACGTGACCAATGCGGCGGCCTTCCAGAGTTATCACCAGTTCGGGCTCGCGACGGACAACGCGTTCCTGCGCGACGGCAAGCTGGTCATTTCCGAGAAAGATCCGTGGGCGATGCGCGGCTACCAGTTGTACGGCCAGGTTGCCGAGCAGGTCGGACTGACCTGGGGCGGCCGATGGAAGATGATGGATCTCGGGCACGTGGAATACCATAAACCCGGTTTTAAACTGGGACGCGGCAGCTAGTCACGGCTGCCGAACAAGAAATAATGAGGGCGGCATGGGGCTTTTTAATCACCCGGCAGGAAACGATTTGGGCGGCGCAATCGATCGGGCATTCCGGTGCGCGATTTTTTCAGGCCGCCGCATCCGTTTTAATTCTCACAGCGTCCTTTCGTTATTGCGCGCGCCTTCTCCGATGCCGCGGGCGCATTGATGCCAGCCCCCTTCATCCCGTTTGACAGCATGGCGACACATCGCAGCGCCACCCTTGCCGCTCGGCGCGCCTGCGTCGCCTCACTGAATCGCACCGGAACCTGAACGTCCTATGCAACGCATCCTCAACGTGCTGACTCATCCGCGTACGCTCTCGATTGTCGGGATCGTCGCGCTAGCGGCGATTCTCTTCATCGTCGCCGACATGCTGCAGCTGCCGCTCCTGTGGGCGGCGCTCGCCTTCGCGGCGATCCTCGTGCTGTGGCTCGGCGTCGCGTTGTGGCGCCGCTGGCGCGTGAAGCGCGCGAACCAGCAACTCGGCCAGGTGCTGGAAGAGCAGGCGGAAACCGGCAAGATCGCCGCGCCGGCCGCGGCCGCGCTCGCGCCCGACTCGAAGACCGCCGATCTCGACGTGCTGCGCACGCGCCTGTCCGACGCGGTGAAGACGATCAAGACGTCGAAGATCGGTCAGGTGTCGGGCGGCTCCGCGCTGTACGAACTGCCGTGGTACATCGTGATCGGCAACCCGGCCGCGGGCAAGAGCAGCGCCGTGCTGAACTCCGGCCTGCAGTTTCCGTTCGCGGACAAGAACAGCGCCGTGATCCACGGTATCGGCGGCACGCGCAACTGCGACTGGTTCTTCACGACCGAGGGGATCCTGCTCGACACGGCCGGCCGCTACTCGGTGCACGAGGAAGACCGCAGCGAATGGCTCGGCTTCCTCGGCCTGCTGAAACGCTACCGTCCGAAGGCGCCGATCAACGGCATCATCGTCACCGCGAGCATCGCCGAACTCACCGGCAACCGCCCCGAATTTGCGATCAACCTCGCGAAAAACCTCCGTCAGCGCGTTCAGGAGCTGACCGAAAAGCTCGAGGTGTTCGCGCCGGTCTACGTGATGTTCACGAAGGCCGACCTGATCACCGGCTTCACCGAATTCTTCAGCAGCAGCGACAAGCACGAGTACGACCGCGTGTGGGGCGCCACCCTGCCCTACGAGCCGGACGAGAAGCGCGACGTCGTCGCGCTGTTCGACGAGCGCTTCGAGGAGCTGTACGAAGGGCTGAAGGAGATCAGCGTCGCGCAGCTGTCGCTGTCGCGCGGCAACCAGCTGTCGCCGGGCCAGTTGAGCTTCCCGCTCGAATTCTCGACGATCAAGCCGTCGCTGCGCGCGTTCCTCGCGACGCTGTTCGAGAACAACCCGTTCCAGTACAAGCCGATCTTCCGCGGCTTCTACTTCACCAGCGCGCTGCAGGAAGGCGAAACCAACAGCGCCGCCGCGCAGCGCATCGCGCATCGCTTCGGCCTCGACGCGAGCGCGCTGCCGAAGCCGCACAGCGCGTTCTCGAAGAACGGCTTCTTCCTGCGCGACCTGTTCTCCAAGGTGATCTTCGCGGACCGCCAGACCGTGCGCCAGTTCGCGAGCCCGACCAAGACCCGGCTGCGCTACGCGACCTTCTTCGGCTTCGTCGCGGCCCTCGCGCTCGCCCTCGGCGGCTGGACCTGGTCGACGATCGGCAACCAGCAGCTCGTCGCGAACGTGCAGGCCGACCTCGACAACGTCACACGCCTTCAGCAGGGCCGCAACGACCTGCAGTCGCGTCTGCAGGCGATGGACATCCTGGAAGACCGGATCGAACAGCTCGAGCAGTTCCGCCGCGACAAGCCGGTATCGGTGTCGCTCGGCCTGTACCAGGGCGACCGTCTCGAGCAGCATCTGCTGACCGAGTACTACAACGGCGTGCGCCAGATCCTGCTCGCGCCGGTCTCGCAGAACCTCGCGTCGTTCATGAAGGACGTGAACGCGCACCCCGAACAGCTCGTGCCGATGACGCGCCCGCCCGAATCGGGTGCCGTGCAGGGCGGCGCGGTGCCGGTCTCGACCAACCCGCCGGGCGCCGCACCGCCGGCCGGCGCCGCGCAAGGCGCATCCGCCGCGATGGCCGCCGCGCCGCAACAGCCGGCTGCGCCGCAGGGCGGGCTGTACAGCGACGCGTCGCCGACCAACGTGCAGGACGCGTACAACGCGCTGAAGACCTACCTGATGCTGTCCGACAAGCGTCATGTCGAACAGGCGCACCTGACCGACCAGCTCGCCCGCTTCTGGCGCGGCTGGCTCGAGACGAATCGCGGCAACATGCCGCGCGACGAGATGATCAAGAGCGCCGAGCGCATGATCTCGTTCTATCTGTCGCGCGTGACCGACGACGACTGGCCGATGATCGACGCGAACCTCGCGCTCGTCGACCAGACCCGCGAGAACCTGCGCCGCGTCGTGCGCGGCATGCCGGCCCGCCAGCGCGTCTACGAGGAAATCAAGGCCCGCGCGTCGACCCGCTTCGCGCCGATGACCATCGCGCGCATCGTCGGCGACGGCAACCAGGGGCTGGTCGCCGGCAGCTACGCGATTCCGGGCACGTTCACGCGTGAGGCATGGTTCGACTACGTGCAGCCGGCGATCCGCGACGCGGCGACCAAGGAACTGCAGGCGAAGGACTGGGTGCTGAACACGTCGACGCAGGACGACCTGACGCTGGAAGGCAGCCCCGAGCAGATCCAGAAGACCCTCGTCGGGATGTACAAGACCGAGTACGCGCAGCACTGGCAGAAGTTCATGCAGGGCATCGCGGTGCAGGGCTTCAGCAGCTTCGGCCAGGCCGTCGACGGGATGAACCGCCTCGGCGATCCGCAGGATTCGCCGATCCGCAAGATCCTCGAGACCGCGTACGACCAGACGTCGTGGGACAACCCGTCGCTCGCGAACGTGACGATCAAGAAGGCGCAGACGGGTGTCGTGAACTGGGTCAAGCAACTGTTCACGCGCTCGCAGGCCGGCCAGATGGCGGCCGCGAACATCGACATCAACGGCAATCCGGCCGAGGTGCCGATGGGTCCGATCGGCCAGGAGTTCATCGGGCTCGCGCGGATCGTCGCGACGCACGACGGCACGTCGATGCTCAAGGGCTACATGGATTCGCTGTCGAAGGTGCGCACGCGCTTCAACGTGATCAAGAACCAGGGCGACCCCGGCCCCGGCGCGCGCCAGCTGATGCAGCAGACGCTCGACGGCAACGGCTCGGAACTCGCCGATTCGCTGAAGTTCGTCGACGAGCAGATGCTGACCGGCCTCACCGATTCGCAACGCAAGTCGCTGCGTCCGCTGCTGGTACGCCCGCTGATGCAGGCGTTCTCGGTAGTGATCCAGCCGGCCAGCGCCGAAGTCAACAAGGTGTGGAACGCGCAGGTCTACCAGCCGTTCCAGAGCTCGCTCGCGACGAAGTACCCGTTCGCCGCGAATGCGAAGGTCGAGGCCGGCGCAGGCGAAATCGCGCAGGTGTTCGGCCCGGACGGTGCGATCGCCAAGTTCGTCGGCACGACGCTGGGCCCGCTCGCGGTGCGACGCGGCGACACGCTCGCGGCCCGCACGTGGGGCGACATGGGCATCGGCCTCACGCCTGACTTCACGAACGGCTTCGCGCGCTGGGTCGCCCCGCTCGCCGGCGGCGCCGCAGGCGGCGCGGCCGCGGCGGCCGAACCGCAGACCGTGTTCCAGATCCTGCCGCAGCCGAGCACGGGCACGACGGAATACACGATCGCGATCGACGGCCAGCAACTGCGCTACCGCAACACGCCGCCGCAGTGGACCAATTTCGTGTGGCCGAACCCGCAGGGGTCGCCGGGCGCGACGCTGTCCGCGACGACCTTCGACGGCCGCACGGTGCAGCTCGTCAACGAGCCGGGCCGCTACGGTCTCGAGAAGCTGATCAACTCCGCGCAGCGCAAGCGCCGTCCGGACGGCACCTTCGACCTCACGTGGATCCAGGGCAGCGTGAACGTGTCGGTGACGATGCGTATCATCAGCACGTCGCAGCCGACGAGCGGCGGCGGCGACCAGCCGCAGCAGCAGAGCCTGCGCGGCCTGCAGCTGCCGTCGTCGGTCGCCGACGCGAGCGCGGGCGCAGCACAGAACGCGACGCAGGCCGGCACCGGCGCGCCGGCCGCGGCACCGGCCGTCACGGCCGCCACCGCAACGAATGCACAGGGGGCGCAATGACGCAAACCGTTCAGGCGCAGATCGCCTACTTCGGCAAGATTCCGTCGCGCGGCGACTTCGTGAAGAGCCCGCACAATCCGCAGTTGCTGCAGACGCTCGATCGCTGGATCGCGCAGGCGCTCGAACTGCTCGCGGAAGATCCGCGCTGGAAAATCGTCTACGAGGATGCGAAGCCGATGCATTTCGCGTTCCTCGGCTCGCGCAGCAAGCTAGCCATCGCCGGCCACATGGTCGCGAGCCACGACGTGTCGATGCGCCGCTTCCCGTTCCTCGGCGCGACCGCGCTGGAAGTCGACCGGCCGCTCGCGTTCCTCGCGCGCAGCCCGCTCGCGTTCGCGCGGCTGTGGTCGCGCGTCGCCGCGCAGATCCCGCCGCTGCTGGCCAAGGAGGAGCCGCCCGGCGCGCTGCAGGCGCTCGGCGACACGCAGGTGCCGATCGACGTCGGCGGCCCCGGCACGTCGCATGACGGCACCTTCAACGACTTCATCGAACACCAGTCGCTGTACGGCCTGCAGCAGATGCTGCTCGAAAGCGGCCATCCGGTCCGGCTGCGCGGGGCGATGCTCGCGCTCGGCTCGCTGTTGCGGCCCGTGATGCAGAGCGGTTCGTCGCACATCGAGCGCGGCCTCACGCTGCCGCTGCCGGTCGATCCGTTCTATCGCAGCCTCGTCGCCGCGTTCTGGCTCGAACTGATCGCTCCGTTCGTCGCGCAGGCCGACTTCGAGCTCGCGATCTTCATCGGCTCGATCGCCGAGCGCGAGCGGTTGATCATCGGCTTCAACGGCGCGTCTTCGAAGACGCTGCTGAGCGTCGTCGACCCGCAGACCTACGCCGCCCACAACATCGACATCGACGATCCCGAGTGGATCGACGCCCATGCGCAAAACGATCATCAGATCAGCAAGCTCGTCAGCTACCTCGACCAACCGCAACTCTCGCTGCGCGTCGCCATCGACGCATTCCGCGAAGCGTTCATCGGAGGCTGACGCGATGCAACGCACGATTCACGTCCGCCGGGCGCGCTTGTCGCACTTCTCGCCCTTCGTGGCCGCCCTCGTCGCCGCCGGGCTCATCGGCAGCGGCGCGGCCTACGCGCAGAACACGGGCGGCGCGACCGTCACGCCGGTCGGCAACGGCACGGTCGCGACCGCCGCCCTGCCCGCGAATTCCAATCCCGCCGCCGCACCGGCCGCGGGGTCCGGCACGGTGGTGCACGGCACGGCCGGCACGATCGCGCCGCCGCCCGCGAACGCGACGCCCGGCCAGGTGGTGGCCGGCGGCAAGGTGCCCGACGAGGCGACCAAGGCCGCCGTGCTGCAAAAGCTGCGCGACACCTACGGCGCGGCGAACGTGGTCGACCAGATCGAGGTCGGCGACGTCGCGACGCCGCCGAACTGGAGCGCGAACGTCCAGAAACTGCTCGGCGCGCAGCTCAAGCAGATCAGCAAGGGCCAGTTGAAGATCAACGGCACGCAGATCGAGGTGAAGGGCGAGGTGCACAACGAAGCGCAGCGCCAGCAGCTCGCGAGCGACATGGCGAACACGCTGAACCCGACGTATACGATCAAGAACGGGTTGCGTGTGTCGGCGTCCGAGCAGGGGCTGCTCGACCAGACGCTCGCGAACCGCACGATCGAGTTCGAGACGGGCAGCGCGACGCTCACGCCGCAAGGCAGGCAGATTCTCGATCAGATGGCGGCTGCGTTGTCGAAGTTGCAGAACCGCACGGTCGACATCATCGGCCACACCGACAACTCGGGGAACCGGACGTCGAACATCGCGCTGAGCCAGGCGCGCGCGGATGCGGTGAAGGGGTATCTGATCACGAAGAGCATCCCGCCGCAGCAGATGACGACGACGGGAGTCGGGCCGGATCAGCCGATTGCGCCGAATGATACGGCGGACGGACGGGCGAGGAATCGACGGATCGAGTTTCGGGTGGGGCAGTAGGCGGCGATTCCGCGACATGGCGAACCGGGGGCTGGATACCGGCAGACTCGTTCCGCGGATTGCGCACGCCCCATTCTGCTTCCGCAGTGTCAACAAGTCGGTCGCCTGACCGGCCGGCTACTGAATCCAGCCATATTCCAGTGAAATACGCACTGCGCTGCTTGCGGTCGGCCATTCTTCTGTTAGCCGGTGGCTTCCTCGTGCTGGCGGGTGCAGCTGCCACGATCAATTCGGCCATCCTCGTTCGCGCTCGTGCGTGGCCTCACGTCCCCGCCATGGTCGAGCGATGTGAGGTGTCGCTGCGATATGGCAAATCCAGTGTGACATGGGAGGCGCGCGCCCTCTTCCGCTATGGCGTGGGACAGACGCAGCAGTACGATACGACGTGGCAGCCTGCCGGGTCGCCGGTGTATTCGCGTTCGGCCGCCTCGAACCTCAGCCACGAACAGCTTGTTGCGTTCACGAAGACGTACTGCAACGCGGCCGCGAACGACGGCCTGCGTGTTTCGTCGATGTTTCCGGGCATTGCCCGGCGAAACGACGTGGTGGCGGGCGGGGCGTGGGTACGGGAAATCGGGTTCGGTCTGTTCGCTGTGGTCGGCGGGTTGATGTTGTGTGCGGTGGGTATTTCGCTGCTGCCGTGGATTGAGGAGCGCAAAAGGGACGCGGTAAAGCGCAAAACGCGGCGAGCATGCAGTCGCGTCAGCGGTTCATGACGCATACGGAACGACTGGTTTCGGATTCTGCTTGGCTGCCTCCAAACATGTGACGCGGCTGATCGCCGTGGTATGTAGCCCGAGGATCGGGCATTCCCTGATCGTTCGCCTGTTTCAAGTAATCCAGCAGAGTCGTCGCTCGTTGCTCCGCCAGCTCGCTCAGGCACTCCGCGCGATCAGCATTGCGGCCCAGGGCATCGAAGAAGAAACTCATGCGAATCGTCGCATCGCACGGCATGCAGTCACTCTTCGGATAGAGATGCGCGAGCTTGATTTTCTCAGCCATGCGGCCTCTCCTCCGTACGTGGTTTCGGCTATGTCAGCTCCGACTTGCCGCATGCCGCCATGTCCAACACGAGCAGGTACCCTACAAGGACACGACTCGCCAGCGACGAAAAGCTCGTCGCGCTATTCGCTGATGTTTTGTGTCCGAATATTGTCCAACATGCGCTGACGGCGTATCCCGTGCATAGATGTCGTGCCGCCTGTCGCGCAAGGCACCCTTCTCCCGTGGCCCCACCGCTCTCCGCGCAATCACCCACGTCGCACTTCGTCCACACGTGGTAACGGCAGCAAGCCGTCGGGAATCGCCGGGACAGCGACGGGCTCGAAGCTGCCGCTCGCCAATGCGGACAGCACGTTGTTCGGCAGAGCCTGCATCGACTTCGCAAACGTACCGGGTTGACCGGCGACAGTCTGCAAGATGCGCTGAACCGCCGGGTGCGAATCGAATCGGCTGTTCACAAGCAAATCAAAGTACGCGTATTGCTCGAGATCGCGCCGATCGGTCAGCCGGTATTTCAACCACGCAGCGGCCACTGCATGTGCGATGCGTCGATGCGACTGCCCGTCCGTATCTGCAAATTTCTTGTCCAGTTGCGCCCGGTAACGAGTTGCCATCCATCGGGAAACGTCGACGATCGGGATGCGCGCATCATCCAGAAGTTCGCCTGGAAACTGGAACTCGACGTGACGGTCCGGATAGAAATGAACCTCGAGAATACGGGTCCCGACTCTCTCGGGAACAGTCGACGGCGGCATCACGACCTTTGTCTCGACCTGCCGCTCGTACGCGTCATCCATCGTCCATCGGTCTGCGTCGTAGTACTTCCATTTGACCGTGAACTCCGAACCCTTGAGCTTGTAGCAGCACGTGACACTCCCGCCGCCCGCACCGGGCGGATCGTCACCGCCGCCGCTTGCCCTGTTGCCATAAGCGTCAGTGATCGTGAATCCATTCATGTTGTAGGGCAGATAATTCCGGCCCACTACCGAAATCCCGCTATACACCGGCTCCGATTTCCCGCACGCACTCAAAACTGCCGCAAGCAGGAACACACCCAGCGCCGACCTACGCCACGCCACAAAGCACCCCCAACGAGTCCCGCTGATGCGCATTGCGAATCGCATCCCATGTCGCGTTGTCGAATCGCGCACGCGTTGCATCGAGAACCTTCTTGCCGGTCATTTTCCCCGCGGCGAGGTCGACATTGAGCCGGACGTTCGACTTGGCATCCGCGTTGAGATTCGTCCCGGGGTGCGAATAGTAGAGCTGGAACCAGAACTGATTCACGTGACGGTCGATGTCCATGTTGGTGCGGTGCGCATCGAAACGACGCGAGATGTTCGAGTACAGCCCGCCGTCCGGATCGAGTCGAATGGCGTTTCGATCGTTAGCTCCGGCCATGGCTATTGTCCTCACGTGGCGGCGGCACCAGCCCCGCGGGAATCGACGGCACCGCTACCGCCTGGAATCGGTTCTGCCCGAGCTCTTTCACAACCGTCGGCGACAGGACGGCCGCCGCCTTCGCGAATGCGCCCGGCTTCCCCTTGCCTGACTGGATGAGTTTCTGCACCGCCGGGTGCGCGTCGAACCGGGGGTTCACCAGAAGCGCGTAATACGCGTATTGCTCAAGGTCGCTGCGATCGGTGAAGCGGTACTTGATCCACGCTTCCGCAACGGTTCTCGAAATCCGGCGGTGCGACTGGGCGTCGTTGTCCTGATACTTCTTGTCGAGCTGCTTGCCGTATCGTTTCGCCAGATCACGCGACACGTCCACGATTGGCAACCGTGTACTGCCCAGCATCTCGCCGGGAAATGCCAGTTTGACATGACGGTCGGGGTAGAAGTGAACCTCGAGAATGCGCGAGCCGATCGAATCCGGCTCCTTGGTCGGCGGCAACGACACGTCCGTCTCCGCCTGCTGTTTCTTCACCTGCTCGCCCGGTCGCCAGTCGTCCGCATCGTAATAGGTCCACTGAACCTTGAAATCAGTGCCCTTCAGCAAGTAACAGCAGGCGATGCTGCCTTCACCTGCGCCAGGTTCGAGATCACCGCCACCGCGTGCCTTGTTGCCAAACTGATCGGTGATCGTGAACCGAACAAGGTTGTACGGCAGGTAGTTCAGCGCCTCGGTTGAAATGCTGGTGTAGATCGGATCGGACTTGCTGCACGCCGCCATCGACACGAAAAGCAAGCCTGCTGCTACAACTCGCAACGCGGCAGAGAATGGTCCGCGAGCGGCGCGTGCATCGCGACAGCCCTCCTTCATCGCGAACCCGCCCGCGCTCTCAGGTCTCGAAGCCGTCGCCCACGACTGCCTCACGACTGCTCATCAGGCCTCACCCCCAGCAGCTCGCGGATATGCGACAGCGACCCGTCGTCCTTCACCACGCTCTCGAGCCACTTGTGCAGCGGCATGTCGGCCCATTCGGCGGCCTTGTCCGCGAGATACGCGACCGGGCTGTGCGGCTCGGTCTGCCGGAAGTAACGCGCGACGGCGCGCAGCTGGTCGACGGCCTGCGCGCGGTTCTGGATGCCGGCAATCATTTGCGTCATCGGAGGACGCGGAGCGGTCTGCGACTGCACATGGGTCTCCTGGATGGGGAACGCGTCGCCGAAGCTCGGCTCGAGGCGCTCGGGCTGCGCCTGCGGTGCCGACGGCGCATGCGGCGCGCTGCCCGTATAGCCCTGCTCGCGCGCAAAGCGCTCGGCGAGCCGGTACACGGTCTCGAACGCGTCGCGCGCCTGCCGGAAGCTCGGCGCCGAATCGCCCGCACGTTCGACGAGCCGCTCCTCGAACGCATCGAGCGAGAACTCGAACGCCTTCAGATTGGCGAGCAGCGTCGTGTAGAACGCGATCGGCGTCACGCGCCGCGACGCATCGACCTGCTCGACCGACGGTTTGCCGCGCGCGATGTCGTCCGCGTGTTCGGGGTCGCGCTTCACGGCCTGCGCCACATGCTGCGCGACTTCCCAGTCGAGCGTGGTGAACGCGTTCGACGCGCCTTCCGTCACGGGGATGCCGCGCAGCAACTCGGCCGTGCGGCCGGACAGCCACGCAACGTTGCCGAGCCGGTATTCGATGTCGTCGCCTTCCGGCAGCGGATGTACGGTGTCCCAATAGTCGCGGCACAGGCCTTCCAGCAGCGCATAGCCTTCGGTGAGGCCGGTGATGCCGTCCTCCAGCGCGAGCGCCTCGGTCAGCCACACGGCGAGCCGCAGGTCCTTGGTGCGCGTGCGCAGCAACTCGCCCGCGTGATCGACGACGAAGCCCCAGTCGGCCTCCTTGATCTCGGTCACCCACTCGCCCTGGTCGAGCGTCGGATCGTCGTAGCGCCGCGCGTCCTGGATCGCGTCGAATTCGTTCGAGAACAGCAGGTCGTCGCCGCTGGGCGACGCATCGCTGATCGGCGTCAGCAGCTCGGGAAGATTGATCGGCATGGTTCGGTCAGTTCATCAATGCGTGTTGCGCGGCCGTGCTCATTCGACGGTGTACGCGAATTCGCCGGCCTCGTCCGCGCGCACCGCGATGCGCGCGATGGCCGCGCCGTCGGCGATCCGGCCGAGCACGTGGCCCGCGATCTCCGGCAGCAGCGTGCCGTTCAGGATGTGGTCGACGTTGCGGGCGCCCGAGTCGACCTCGGTGCAGCGCGCGAGCACCGCATCGACGAGCGATTCGTCCCACTCGAACGCGGCCTTGTGGTTCGCGTCGATGCGGCGGCGGATCCGTTCGAGCTTCAGCTCGATGATCTCGGCCAGCACGTCGTCGGAAATCGGGTAGTACGGCACGACCTTCATCCGGCCGAGGAACGCGGGCTTGAACGTCTTGTACAGCTGCGGGCGCAGCGCCTCGGCGAGCGCGTCCGGATCGGGCAGCTCCTCGGCCGGCTTGTTCAGGCACGCCTGCATCACCGCGGCCGACCCGACGTTCGACGTCAGGATGATCAGCGTGTTGCGGAAGTCGATCTCGCGCCCTTCGGCGTCGTCCATCGTGCCCTTGTCGAACACCTGAAAGAACATCTCGAGCACGTCCGGGTGCGCCTTCTCGACCTCGTCGAGCAGCACGACGGAATACGGGTTGCGGCGCACGGCCTCGGTCAGCACGCCACCTTCGCCGTAGCCGACGTAGCCCGGCGGCGAACCCTTCAGGCCCGACACGCTGTGCGCTTCCTGGTACTCGCTCATGTTGATCGTGACCATCTTGCGCTCGCCGCCGTACAGGATGTCGGCCAGCGCGAGCGCCGTCTCGGTCTTGCCGACGCCCGACGGCCCGACGAACATGAACACGCCGCGGGGCTTGTTCGGATCCTCGAGGTTGGCGGTTGCCGTGCGCACGCGCTGCGCGATCGCATCCAGCGCATGGTCCTGGCCGATCACGCGCGCGCTCAGCAGCGGCTGCAGGTTCAGCACGGTGTCGATCTCGTCCTTCACCATGCGGCCGAGCGGAATGCCGGTCCACGCGGCGACGATCTCGGCGACCACGTGGCCGTCGACCTGGAGCGGCACCATCGGCTCGCCGCCCTGCAGCGCGTGCAGCGCCGCGACGCGCTCCGTCAGCTTCTCGCGGGTGGCCGACACGTCGACCGGCTCGCCGTCTTCCGACGGGCCGCGCGCCTTGTCGAGCGTGTCGCGCAGTTCGGTGATCTCGGCGACGATCACGCGCTCGGCTTCATAGCGCGCCTCGTCCTCGGCCAATTGCGCGAGCGCCGTGTCGCGCGCGCCGCGCAGCTCGCCAAGCCGCTCGTCGTGCGACGCGCCGCCCGCCGATTCGCGTTCCAGCGACGCGATTTCCGCGTCGATGCGCTCGATGCGCTTCTTCGTGTCGTCGATCGCCGCCGGCGTCGCGCTGTGCGCGAGCGCGACCTTCGCGCACGCGGTGTCGAGCACGCTGATCGCCTTGTCCGGCAGCTGGCGG
Source organism: Burkholderia sp. SIMBA_051 (assembly GCF_046534915.1). Taxonomy (NCBI): domain Bacteria; kingdom Pseudomonadati; phylum Pseudomonadota; class Betaproteobacteria; order Burkholderiales; family Burkholderiaceae; genus Burkholderia; species Burkholderia sp. SIMBA_051. Next base: position 69,252 of record NZ_JAWRXS010000015.1, read on the forward strand.
CCGCTGATGTAGCGATGCGACAGGCGCACAGCCTCGGTGATCGCATCGTCGAGGATCCGCACGTTGAAGTGCTTCTCCATCAACCCGGACATCCCGCGCAGCATCGCGGCCGCGAGCGGCTCGCTCGGCTCCTCGACCTTCACGACCTGGAAACGCCGCGCGAGCGCCGCATCCTTCTCGAAATACTTCTTGTATTCGCTCCACGTCGTCGCGGCGATCGTGCGCAGCTCGCCGCGCGCGAGCGCCGGCTTCAGCAGGTTCGCCGCGTCGTTCTGGCCGGCCTGACCGCCCGCGCCGATGATCGTGTGCGCCTCGTCGATGAACAGGATGATCGGGTGCGCGCTCTTCTTCACCTCGTCGATCACGCTCTTCAGACGGTTCTCGAACTCGCCCTTCACGCTCGCGCCGGCCTGCAGCAGGCCCATGTCGAGCACGTGCAGCGCGACGCCGCGCAGCGGCGGCGGCACGTCGTCGGCCGCGATCCGCAACGCGAGCCCCTCGACGACCGCCGTTTTGCCGACACCGGCCTCGCCGGTCATGATCGGGTTGTTCTGGCGGCGGCGCATCAGGATGTCGATCGCCTGGCGGATCTCCGCTTCGCGGCCGATCACCGGATCGATCTTGCCGTCGCGCGCACGCTGCGTGAGGTTGGTCGTGTACGTGTCGAGCGCGGGCGTCTTCGACGGGCCGGCCGCGGGCGCGGCGCCGTTGGCAGCCGGCGCGACGTCGCCGTCTTCCGCATCCGGCTGGCGCGGCTCGGCCTCGCTCGAGCCGCCCATGATCTCGTCGAACTTGTGCTTCAGGTCCGTCACGTTCATTTCCGCGAACTGCGGCGACATGCGCTGCGCGAACTGCGCGAGATCGGGCGCGGTCAGCAGCGCGAGCAGCAGGTGCCCCGAGCGGATGCGGCCGAGCTGCGAATCGAGCGACGCGATCAGCCATGCCTGCTCGAACAGCGCGATCAGATGTACGGAAAACACCGGCGTGCGCGTGTTGCCCGTCTTCAGCCGCGTGAGTTCGCGCTCGAGATCGGCACGCAGCGCATGCGGATCGACACGGCTCGCGCGCAGTGCGAGCGGCAGGTCGCCCGTCGCTTCGTCGAGCAGCGCGAGGAACAGGTGCTCCAGATCGACCTCGTAATGGCCGCGCGCCAGGCACGCGCTCGCCGCACGCTCGGTCGCGTGCCGGCACAGCGGGTTCAGTTTCGTGATCAGGGTCTTCAGAGGCGTGCTCATGGCGTCGATCTCAGGTTCGATGTTGTTGTCGTTTGGAATCAGTGAATCACGTGCAGTTCGTAGCGGGCGTCCGAGCGGTCGTGGGGCGCGTCGCGCGTGCAGAGGAACGCGTCCCAGCCGAGCCGCGAACCCGCGCCGAGCACGCTCGCGCCCACCTCGGTGCGCTTCAGCACGAGCTTCACCTCGTATTCGAGCGTGACGCCGGCGAGCAGCGTCAGCATTCGTTCGAGCGCGACGGCGTGCGCGCCGCCGGGCAGGAACGCCTCGTAGTCGCGCTTGGACAGCGGGCCGACGACGATCCGCGCGCGCATGTCGCGCTGCCACACACGTTCGCCGACGAGCGCCGTCGCGCCGAGCACCGCGTTGACCTCGCCGAGCACGCTCAACTGGTCGGGCGGCACGTCGTACCATTTGCCGACGAACTGGTCGATCTTCACCGGCACGCGGAAGTAGTCGGACAGCGCGCGCTGCAGGTACGCGGCCGACATCGGCCGGTGCCGCGCGGCGAGCGCGTAGCCGGCGACGGCCTCGTCGAGCACGCCGCCCGCGCCGGCCGCGAGGTTGTCGCGGATCTCGTCGCTCGGCACGCCGGCGATCGCGAGCAAGAGCGGCAGGTAGCGCTCGTCGCGATCGAGTTCGTAATGGAACGGCAGCCGGTATTTCTTCCACGCCGCGTAGAACAGCGCGGTCGCGCGGTTCGAGAACACGTCGAAGAATGCGCGTGCCGCGTGGTCGCGCTTCAGGTGCTCGCGCGCGACGATCTGCTCGGTGTAGTGCAGCGGCAGCGCGCCCTGAGCGCCGAGCAGCCCGAAGAACGCGGGCGTCAGCTCGACGTGACCGAGCTCGCCGGCCGCGAGCGCGGCGCCGCGCTCCTCATCCGAATCGAGCAGCGCGCCGCCGTCGTGGAACGAGCGCGCGCCTTCGATCTCGCTCGGCGGAAAGCCGAGCGACAGCGTGTTGCGGAATTCGATGTGCTGCGCGACGACGTCGCCCTGCCGCCATGCGCCGGGCGCATCGGACGCCTGCCGCGCGAACAGCCCTTCGAGCACGCGCACCGCCTGGAAGAATTCGAAGCGGTGCGGCTCGTCGAGCAGCGCGTCGACTACGCCAGGATCGATTCGCCGGTTCGGGGCTTGCATCGGATGATCTCCTCGCCGGTGCGCTTCGACACCACGACTAGTTGAACGAAACTGTTGAGGTGGACATACAGCCCGAAGAAGCTGTCGAGCACGCGCACGAACGACGCGAGGCTCGCGCCGACGAAGTGCTCCTCGTCGATCGTCAGCCGGATCTCGATGCCGCGCACGAAGGTCGCGAACGGCTTGCCGGGCAGCCACTGCACGGCGCCGCGCTGCTCGACGCCGGCGAGGCCGTCGATCTGGCGCATCGACACGGCGGTGCGCCGCAGGTCGTACAGCGTCAGCATTTCCTTGAGCGGCGCGAGCCCGTGCGCGACCAGCGACACGTGGTTCAGCGCGAGGTGCGACACGAGCCGCCAGTGCGCGGCGCGGCCGCGCTCGAAACGCACGCTCTGGGTCGGGCGCCGCAGCAGCGAGATGCCGCTCGTCTGCGCGCCGCCTTCCTGGAACAGGTCGCCGCCTTCGAGGCCGAACGCGAGCATCGACGGCAGGTCGCGGTTCGTGCAGGTGAGGTCGAGGCTCAGCGTGTCGGTCTGCGGCGACGTCGGCTCGAAGTCGATGTCGACGATCGAGATCTCCGTTTCGTATCCGGGGCTTTTCTGCGCGACCCAGTCGTTGCGGCGCGCGAACCAGTAATGACCGATCCGCGCCGATTCGCCGTGATGCAGCGAATAGAACGGCCGGAACTCGATCACCGATTCCTCATGCGCCTGCTGCCGGACGAGCTTCACCGAATCGATCGAGTACACCTCGTACGCGAACGCCCGGCGCGCTTCGGCGATCACCGGGTACGACACCGCGCGGTGCGTGATGCGGATCGGCTCGCCGTGCTGGCGGAACAGGTTGACGATCGGCGTGCAGAACAGCCGGAAATGGCTGGCCGTCAGCAGCTCGAGCAGCCGCGCGACGTGCGAATCGCTGCGCACGTCCTGCAGCACCAGATGCAGCGTCGCGCGCTGGCAGCGGCCGGCCGCGCGCGCGATCGCCGCGACGTCGAAATCGACGAAATCGAACTTGTCGGGGAACGCGAAGTATTCGGTGAGCAGGCGATAGGCGGGGTGTGACTTCGCCGGGTAGTCGATCAGCGCGTCGTCCTCGTCGAAGCCGGCGTGCGCGATCGGCAGCTTGCGCAGCGCGGTCCAGCGGCCGTTGCGCTCGGGCTCGACATACGCGCCGAGCACGTTGACGAACAGGCAGTCGGTCAGCGCGGCGACGAACGACTGTTCGCCGTGCAGGTGCGCGCGCAGCGTCGGCAGCTTCAGCGCGCCGAGATCGAGCTGCGCGGCGAGCGATTCGAACGTGATCGAGATCACGCCCGTCGCGTTGGACGGCAGCACCGTCGCGCTCGGCGCGAGCGCGACCGGCATGTAGCGCGCTTCCGAAATGCGGATCGGCGCGAGCGTCACGTCGTACGCGGTGCGGAACCGGCACTGCACGCCGCGGATCGGACGGCTCTTCAGCTCGGTGCCGCGGTCGATCACGACCGGTTCGGTCTGCTGGCCGGGCGAAGCCGGCGTGAATTGCGCGATCGAGCACGACGGGAACGGCCGCAGGTAGTGCGGATACAGCACTTCCAGCAGCGCTTCGGTGAATTCCGGGTAGTCGTCGTCGAGCTTCTTGTTGATGCGCGCGCCCAGCAGCGCGAACGACTCGATCATCCGCTCGACGTGCGGATCCTCGCAGTGCTCGCCGGACAACGCGAGCCGCGCGGCGATCTTCGGATAGCGTTCGGCGAAATCTCGCGAATAGCGCCGCAAAAACGATAATTCGCGCTCGTAATACGGCAGCAATTCTTCCATCGACGACCCCGAACCTCAATATTTCCTGCCGGACCCTGTTCCTCCACCGGGCGGTCCGGCCCGCTCGGCGGCTTGACTCACAGCATTCTTGCCGCGCGTGTGCGCGTGACCGAATACTGCAGCGTCGACGGCTGCAGCATCGCGTCGAAACTCACCGGCTCCTCGGCCGGATGCACGACGAGCAGCGCCTGGATCGCGAAGTAAAGCGCGTTGGTCGACTGCTCGTTCAGCTCGAACGTCACCTGCACCTGCTGCAACCGCGGCTCGTGGCGCGCAATGGCCTGCTGGATCGACTTGCAGATGAACGCGCGGTCGTAATGACTCGCGAGGCTCAGCCCCGCGAAATCGTTCAGCCCGTAGGTCAGCACCGACTTCTGGCATTCCGGCAGCTCCGCCAGCTCGAGTTCGGTGTGCGCGATACGGGTGTTGAGGATCGCCTCGACGTCGCGGGCGACCGTGTTCTTGAGCTCGTCCAGCGACAATTGCCGCATCGCTGCCGAGGCCGGCAGGTGCGGTTCGTCGTCGAACAGCTTGTCGAGAAAACTGGGTTCGAATCGTTTCATCAGCCGGCTCGCACAGCGAAAACGGCAACGGGACGCAGCGCGCCCCGTTGCCGCAACCGACCTTAGACCGCGTAGGTCTTGTCGTTCTTCGTCAGACTCCAGGCGCCCTGCGTGTTGCCGCCCTGGTTGCCGCCGATCTTCTGCTGGGTTTGCTTCCACTGCACAGCTGCGTACTTCAGCGAGAACGTCTCGAGCGGCAGACCTTCCTCGCGAACGCTCGGGGCGATGCTCGAGATGATCACGTACTTGAGCTTGACTTCCAGATACTGCACGCGCTTGCCTTCACCGTCAGCGCGCGAGAAATGGACCGTCACCTCGTCGAACGTGGTGCCGCCCGAAGCGTGTTGGTACAGCAGCGGGCTCGACGAATCGATTTCCTTCGTGAAAATCATGTCGCCGTGCTCGCAACGCGTCATCGTGTGACCGCCAGCGGTCGATGCGGTTGCCGAACGCGGTTGAACGATCGAGTGATCCCACGATTTCAGCTCGATCCAGCCCTGGTGGTCCTTGTCCGCGGACTCGCCCTTCACCGCGGGACTACCAAACTGCAAGTGCATATGTAACATGGCCCTTCGACTCCCCAAAGAGGTGGTTTTAACGTCCTACCCAGGCGGCCCGCCCGGGCGATTTGCTCGCTTATGAATTTGCCGGTTTGGGCAGATCAGCGACAAGTCGCAGAGAAATCGAGAGTTCGTCGAGCTGAAAGTGCGGGCGCAGGAACGCGACCGAACGATACGAGCCCGGCTTCCCCGGAATCTCTGACACTTGTATGGATGCCTCGCGCAGCGGGAATTGCGCCTTCTGTTCCTGCGATGCGTTGTCGTCGAGCAGGACGTACTGCGAAATCCACCGGTTGAGGAAAGTCTCCACGTTCTGCGCCGATGCGAAGCTGCCGATCTTGTCCCGCATCATCGCCTTCAGGTAATGCGCGACGCGCGATACCGAGAAGATGTACTGAAGCTGGGCGGACAGGACGGCATTCGCATTCGCGCTGTCGGTGCTGTATTTTTTCGGTTTCTGCACCGATTGCGCGGCGAAGAACGCAGCGTAATCCGAGTTCTTGCAATGAACGAGCGGGATGAAGCCGAGGTCGCTCAGCTCCTTCTCGCGGCGATCGGTGATCGCGATTTCGGTCGGGCACTTCAGCGCGACTTCACCGTCGTCGGTCTTGAACGTGTGGGTCGGCAGATCCTCGACGAGGCCACCGCCTTCGACGCCGCGGATCGCCGCGCACCAGCCGAAGTCGTCGAACGCGGCGGTCAGGCGTGCCGCGAATGCCCATGCCGCGTTGCACCACAGGTACTTGTCGTGCTCGGTGCCGTCGACATCCTCGACGAAGTTGAAGTTCTCCGCGGTCTGGCCGTCCTTCGGATTGAACGGCAGGCGGCCGAGGAAGCGCGGCAGCGTGAGGCCGACGTAGCGCGAATCCTCGGAATCGCGGAACGACTTCCACTTCGCGTATTCGACCGTATCGAACACCTTGCCGAGATCGCGCGGCTTGCCGAGGTCGGAGAACGACTCGAGGCCGAGCAGCTCCGGCGACGCCGACGCGATGAACGGCGCATGTGCAGCGGCCGCGACGTGCGACATCTGCTCGATGAAGTACATGTCTTCCGGCTGGCGCGAGATCTCGTAGTCGCCGATCAGCGCGCCGAACGGCGAGCCGCCGAACGTGCCGAACTCTTCTTCGTAGACCTTCTTGAACAGCGCGCTCTGGTCGAACTCGCTCGCGCCCTTGAAGTCGCGCACGAGGTCGCGCTTCGGGGCGTGCAGCGCCTTGATCTTGATCGTCTGGCCCGTGTTGCTTTCCTTGACCAGGTAGTCCATCCCGCGCCACGTGCTTTCCAGGCGCTGGAATTCCGGCGCGTGCATCACCGCGGAGAGCTGCGTGGAGATCAGGCGGTCGAGCTCCGCGACGCGCGCGTCGATCGTCGCCGACAGGTTGTCCGACACGATCACCGTGCCGTCGAGCACCTGGTGCACGAGTTCGCCGATCAGGTCCTTCGCACGCGCATGCTCGGAATCGGATTTCGCGACCTTGCTCTTCTCGACGATGTCGTCGAGCAACGAAGTCCCGGCGGCGTATTCCGCGCCGCTCGCTTGGGCCGCAGCCGTTTGCTGGTTCATCTCAATACTCCGTCGTCATTCGCCGTCTTTGTCGCCGCCCGTGCCCTTCGCGAGCTCCTGCAGCTGCTGCGTGTTCTTCAGCACTTCCGACAGCAGATCCTCGAGCTTGTCGTTGCCGGCGAGCTTGTTGCGCAGGTCGGCGAGCTTCGAACGCGCGTCGAGCAGGCGGCGCAGCGGCTCGACCTGTTCGACGACTTCGTCCGGGCTGAAATCCGACAGCGAACGGAACTTCAGGTCGACCGCGAACTTGCCGCCTTCCGGGCTCAGGCGGTTTTCCACCTGAAACGCGGCGCGCGGCTCGATCGCCTTCATCACGTCGTCGAAGTTGTCGCGGTCGATATTGACGAACTTGCGGTCGCGCAGCTTCGGCTGCTCGATTTCCGACTGGCCCGCCAGATCGCCGACGACCCCGACGACGAACGGCAGTTCCTTCACCTCGATCGCGTCGCCCTTCTCGACCTCGTAGGTCAATTGGACGCGCGGCGGCCGAATTTTCTGCAAGCTTTTCTGAATGCTTTCTTTCTTGGCCATCTCGACGGCTCCCAGGTTAGTTGTGGTTATCGCGTCAGTTGCGGTCAGTTGCGCAGCGCGCTGAATGGATCGGCTCCGCCCTTCTGCCCCGCGGCGGCCTGCGGTGCCGCAGGCGGCGTCGGCGCGGTCGTTGCCGCTTCAGCGGCCGGTGCCGCACCGGCCTTCGGACGATGAACGATACGGCGCGGCGTACGCGCCTTCGTGACGCGTTGCTCCGGCGGGAACAGCGCCGATTCGCCGAGCGTGTCGCGCAGCTGCTTCGCGAGCGCCTGCGCGTCCGACTTCGCGTCGCCGGCGAGCGATGCGTCCTGGCGCAACTCGCCGAGCGACTGCGTCGCGATCCGCAGGCCCGCGACGGCCAGCACGCTCTTCGCCTGGCGGTCGGTCGCGTCACGCTGCAGCGCTTCCTGCGCGGCGACGATCGCCTGGCCATAGTGGTTCTGGGCAAACTGGATCTGCGCGATGCGCGACCACGGCTCCTCGCGCGTCGGATCCGCCTTCGCGAGTTGCTGGTACAGGCCGAGCGCCTTGTCCTGGTCACCCGACTTCGCAACGGCGTCCGCATCGGCCAGCGACTTGTTGAACACCTCGGCAGTCGGCGCCGGCGGCTGGCTCGCGCAACCGGCGATCACGCCGCAAGCCAGCACTACCCCAGAAAGTTTTGCGAAGAGACGGTCTTTCATCTTATATCCACCGGCGCGTGAGTATTAAAATCGTTGAGAATCTGGTTCTTTTGCTTTGCATGAAGCGCGCGGGTATAGTACCGATCAATTTTTCATAATTCAATCGCTGCGTGCAGAGTAATTCCTTTTAAAACCGAGCGCTACCCCTCGAAACGCCTCCGGCAAAGGCCCGGCGGCGGCTTTCCCATCGACCGGAATGCGCAAGTTTTACTTGACCAGCCAGGCGTCGCCGGGGCGACGGAAAAATTTTCCGGGGGCGCGCTGCGCCGCACGTTTGCTTAATAGTTGAACACCAGATAAGCCGGACAGGCGCGAAGAGCGCGGAAGGCCCGGTAGTTTTGACAGGGGAGTTAAAGGCGGCACGCCGGAAATACGATGAGATCAATGATTCGCTATGCGCTGCCGCTCATTGCCTGCGCGCTCCTGGCCGGATGCGCGGCCGCCCCGTTGCTCGGCTCCGCCGCGAGCGCCGTGCTGCAGGCTGCCGGCGTCGGCAAGCCCGATCTGCCGGATGCCCAGAAGCCCCCGCGCAACATCGGGCTCACGCTCGCCGCCGCGCCCAACCTCAATGCCGCGAACGATCGCAAGCCGCTCGCATTAGTGGTAAGACTCTACGCGCTGAAGGATCCGACGTCGTTCCAGCAGGCGCCGTTCGACGCGTTCACCGATCCGACCAAGGAAAAGGCCGCGCTGGGCGCCGATCTGCTGAACGTGCGTGAAATCACGCTGATTCCGGGCCAGCGCTATATCGCGACCGAAAAGGTATCGCGCGAAGCGCAGGCATTCGGCATCGTCGCGCTGTTCCGCGATCCCGCCATCCAGCGATGGAAACTGACGTTCGACCCGGCGAAGTCGGAGAAATCCGGCATAATCATCGGCCTGCATAATTGCGCGATGACGGTCACCGATGGCTCCGTGATCGCCCCGCAACAAGGGGCGCCTTCGCAACCGCTGAATTTGCTTTCGTCGGTCAGCTGCGGTTAAAGACATGACGCGCGAATGTCAATTAACAAGAGTTAACAATTGGCGAGTTAATTCGGGCATGACCAAATCGATTACATCGCAACGCCACATTAACCGGATTTGACATGAGTTATTCGGCCAAGGTGCTGTGGGGGGAAGGGCTGTTCCTCCGGCCTCAACACTTTCAGCGGCAGGACGCCTACCACGAGGCGCGCCTGTTCGAATCCATCCAGGCGATCCAGCCGTACAACTGGGGCGTGCGCTCGGTGCGCATCGATCGCGATGCGCTCGGCAGCAACGTGCTGCGCGTGGCCGAGCTCGCGCTCGTGTTCCCGGACGGCGCGCTGTATGCCGCGCCGCAGGCCGACGACCTGCCGCCGCCGATCGCGCTCGACACGCTGCCCGACGGCATCAACGAATTCGTGTTCTACCTCGCGCTGCATCCGCTGCGCGAGAACGGCACCAACTACAGCGACGATCCGGCCGCCGGCTTCATGACGCGCTTCGTCAGCGAGCAGACGAGCGTCGCCGACAACTTCACCGACGCCGCCGAAGCCGACATCACGTTCCTGAAGACGCAGGTCAAGCTGATCGCGCACAGCGAGCCGCGCGACCAGCTGCTGTCGGTGCCGCTCGTGCGCGTGCGCCGCACCGCGACGTCCGGGTTCGAGATCGACGACAGCTTCGTGCCGCCGTGCCTCGCGATCGAGGCTTCGCCGATCCTCCACCAGCGCTTGCGCCAACTGGTCGACGCGCTGCAGGCCAAGGTCAACGCGCTGTACGGTTTTCACCGCGAGCCGTCGAAGAACATCATCGAGTTCCGCTCGGGCGACATCGCATCGTTCTGGCTGCTGCACACCGCGAACGCCGCGTTCGCGACGCTCGCGCACTTGCACCAGCATGCGGCGCTGCATCCGGAACGACTGTTCCAGGAACTGCTGCGCCTCGCGGGGCAACTGATGACGTTCTCGAAGGGCTATACGCTCGCCGATCTGCCCGTGTATCGCCATGACGATCCCGGCCCGAGCTTCGCGCGTCTCGACCTGATGCTGCGCGAGCTGCTCGACACCGTGATCTCGACGCGCTACTTCGCGATCACGCTCGACGAGGTGCGTCCGTCGTTCCACCTCGGCCGCCTCGATTCCGGCAAGATCGACGACAAGACCGAGTTCTACCTGGCCGTGTCCGCCGACATGCCGAACGTCGAGCTCATCGATGCCGTGCCGGCCCGCTTCAAGGTCGGTGCGCCCGACGACGTCGACAAGCTCGTGCTGTCGGCGATGCCCGGCGTGCGGCTGTCGTACACGCCGCAGGTGCCGCCCGCGATCCCCGTGCGGCCGGGCGCATGCTATTTCTCGCTCGATTCGCGCGGCGCGCTGTACGAGCGCATGCTGCAGGCCCAGTCCGCGATGATCTACGCGCCGACTGGCATCAATGACCTGAAATTCGAACTGATCGCGGTCACCTCATGAGCTACGCGCCCTCCCTGTTCGGCGACAACACGCCGGCACCGCTGCAGACCCCGGCGTCGACCGACGCCGCGTTCCAGGCCCGTTCGCTGGTCGACCTGCTGTACGACGGGTTCTTCATGCTGTTCCTGCTCAAGAACGGCCGCGAGCCGGACAGCGCGAGCGAGTTCAGCACGAAGATCCAGGAATTCCTGTCGGATTTCGAGCGTGGCGCGAAGAAGCTGAATATCGCCGCGGAAGACGTGTACGCCGCGAAGTTCGCGTATTGCGCGGCGGTCGATGAAATGGTGCTGTCGTCGCAGTTCAAGATCCGGACCGACTGGGAGCGCCGGCCGCTGCAGCTCGTGCTGTTCGGCGAGCAGCTCGCGGGGGAGAAGTTCTTTCAGTATCTCGAGGAATGCCGCGCGCAGGGCGCGGCGCGGTTGCAGTCGCTCGAGGTGTTTCATATGTGCCTGTTGCTCGGCTTCCAGGGCAAGTATCTGCTCGAGGGGCCGGAGAAGCTGGCTTACCTCACCGCGCGGCTGGGCGACGAGATCGCGCATATGAAAGGCAAGCGCGCGCCGTTCGCGCCGCATTGGCCGCTGCCCGATCAGATCGCGCATCGGTTGAAGCGCGAGGTGCCGGTTTGGGCGATCGGGGCGGTGTTCGCGCTCGTCGCGCTGTTGGGGTTTCTCGGGCTCAATACGTATCTGAAGGACAAGACGCTGCAGGCGTTGGCGCCTTACTCGCAAGTCGTCAAGGTCGGGCCGGAGTCTGCGAATTTGACGATTTCGTTGCCTTGAGGGGCAGGCTTCGTTCCGGGCTGATGCTTCATCGAAAAAGGACCGCTCGGCGGTCTTTTTTCCTGTGGCGCTTGGCACGTTGCGCGCGTTGTCAGAGCAGGATGAACTCGTCGTTGTCGACGTAGAACACGAATGCATCGAACAATTGCGCGACCGTTGGTTCGTCGACCTGGTCATGGGCGTTGATCACGATGTCCTCGATCGTCGCGCTGTTCAGGGTCACGCGCCAGCCGGGTTGCGGGGCGGTGGCGGGCAGCGTGTCGGCTTCAGTGTGGTCGGCGCTTTCGGTGAATGCGCCCTCTGTATCGAGCGTCCATGGCGTCGGCGGCAGACATAGCCATCCGGAGAAGTCGCCGGGGTGTTCGAGGATGTGCTTCAGCGACGCGGTGGTCGCGGTGATGGTCGACATGGGTAGTGCGGTGGTAACGAGGATGAGTTTTGCTGGGCGCCGCAGTGTCACGTTGGCAGGCCGTCATTATGCCGATTCCGCGACGGGGAAATTGGTCGGGCTTGATCATCCTGCGTCGTGCGGGTGCTGAGGGAAGCGACTCGCCGACAACACCCTTGGAAGCCCGTCATCTTCTAGCACGTCAAAATCCGAGCAATGTCCTCAAGCTCATCAACGGAAAAATCACTCACAGCCTCAAGAGAAACTCCGTAATCCAGATCAAATTTCACATTGAAATATTTTCCCATATACGCGCAACACAAAACATCAGCCTCTGGTAGACAGACGACTTTTTCGAGGGAAATTCCACCCTTCCCCGCGAGCAACGCACTGCGAACGCTCTCGAAATCCAGAGCATTCAAACCTTTCGAATTAAATTCCCGCATCGTTAAGTACCTTATCGCAGTCAAGATCCCCGATCGTCATCTTGTCAACACCGGGCCTCGATCGCGGCAGCCCGATCGGGTCTTTGCTGATGAACTGTCCGTTGCTTGAATCACGCGCCGGTTATAGATCATCTCCCGTTATGCCGCCGTCTCGAATGCTAGTCAGTGCGTCGACAAGGTCGCGAGCCAAAGGCTTGATTTCATCTTCTGTGAGCACGCCAAGCGGCACAACAACGAAGCGCTCGCCTCCTCTGAGATCGAGGGCAAAGCAGTAATCCCCGCCATCCGTACCAATACCCACGAACTCATGCCCCATGCGCTTCGTGATTGAATACAAGGCATTAAGTTCGACGACCTGCTCGACGGCCCACAGAGCCAGATAGAGGTCACCAACCTCTCCCTCGCCCCCGTCCGACCACCGGAGGAGATCCTTATAGTTCGGTGGAAGCGAAGCGCACAGACTCGTTTCCAGGCTCGCGATGGCCGCCGGTGTGGACGGGGCGTTTCTGTGAAAGCCAGCGCCCAGCAATGTGGTGAAGTCCGTCATTTGATGGCTCCGAGTCGATCGAAGTATTTATCCGCGTTCTTCAAGGCACGCTTGCGGCAAGCATCCGAGATTCCGGTGGAAGCGTGCGGTCCTGATCTCACCTCTCCCCAAGCGTCAAGCCTTTGAGATTCATCAACAGATCGGTAAGGCGTAGCACTCCACATACTGCGGCTCTTTACCTTTACTCCTTACTCCATCTTTTTATATCTATCAATCGAACCCCGTCCAACTCGAAGAAATCGAAATCAACAGCCAATGACATGTCGGCCGATATAAAAACCAGATCCTCCAATATCTCAGCCCCAAATTCGAGCGCTACGTTTAGCAACCCTATCGCCCCAACCTTCAGCAAGCCGCAATACTTCCAGTCCTCGTCGATCAGAATATAAAATTCGCGTCCAAAATTTTTAATGAGCGACAATTCAGAACGAATTTCCTCCACAGGAATCCGCATTGTTTCCTGACTAAGTCCAGCACGGATCAGCCTGAACCGCTCTAAAATCGAATCTGTTTCCTCAAGGGAAAGCAATTCTGGACGATCAAGCGATGGAAATAACGCTGCCACCTTGGAAAGGTAAGTGCCGCAAATCTTCTTTCCGTTGGCCCTCCTGAAAAGAAGCTCCTTCCGGTACTCACTTACATGGTTTTCACTCACTGACACCTCCTAATTGGCATTTTTTGGCAGCGGATCGTTCTCCGGTACATAGCGGTCGGTACTCTTCCACTCCGGCGCGGTGCCGCCTCAACCGGTTCTGCCACATCTACGCCAGCGGCACAAATGTCCCCGCTCGTAGATTTCGTGTGTCCCCCGCTCACCATCGCTTTCGTACACCAACGTGTCACCATCCCACCCGAACATCGGCCGCTCGCCGTACGCCTCCTTCGCAATACGGCGACCGAACGTCGAATCCTTCGCGGCGTTACTCGTATTGCTCGAGTTCCCGTCTGATCAATTTTTCGAGGTCCATCGGCGACATGAGTGTCCCGCGATCACTCGGTGCCGCAAAGACAGCACAAATTCGCTGATCGTTCGCCATCCCTGGCAGCCATCGCTCTAGAAAATCCTCTAGAGCAATCGCCTTTGGATGAAATCCTTGCCATTCATCAGTCGCGCACAACTTTGCGAACGCCTCCTCAGGCCAGAAAGGCGCCACTGTCGCCGCCCCGGTGCAGGCAGTGGCCCACCCCTGATCAAAGAGGCTCCAGACAACCTCAAAGTCGGAGACCTTGCGGATGAAATATTCGCATCGGGATTGCGCATTGAGTCGCAGCACGTTCTCTATCTTCTTTGGATGTGCTGACATTAGTAACCTCCGATTTGATGCTGAGTCTTATGTAGGTCGGCGTGTTGCAACTCAGAGCGTCTGTAGCAGCGACCATTCTTTGCTTCGCTCCCGCCCGCGAGCAAGCTCCTTACCGGGCGTCCGGCAGATCGCGTCGATCTGACGCGCGCGCCCGGAAAGGACAAGTGCCGCTGGCGCGGCCCTTTTTTTACTTATACCGGCGACTCAAAATACCAAATCAAGAATTCGTTAAATGTGGCCCAGCGAGCTTGGATATTTCCTTTTAGGAAATAATTTAAAAAATAAATATCGAGATCATAAACGGCACCGTCGTTCCGACCGTACAGGTACATCCCTTCGCTTTCATCAGGCGTTAAAGCCAAATACTGCTCCGGAATACCGTATCGATCCCTTACATACTCTGTTTGGTCCGGAATTGCGGGAATAGACGGCCCCTCGATATCAAGCAACTCCGCAACAGGTCGAGGACTTATAAAGCCACCCTGATACTTAAGGTAGAACTGCCCAAAATCAATACCTGGAGCAACCCCCAGATCCTGAAGTGCCCTCATGGCTGCTTTCGGATCACCTCTAGCGATATCTCCCGTAGATCCTGCCAGATACTGGTCGACTGTTGATGGAATCACAGATTGAATCCTCCATTTTTTTGAGGCGTTCGCCTCTGCCGCACGATCCTGCCAGTATTGCTCTCGATCAATGTCAATCCGCTGGGCTTGAATCGTTTCAAGAAAGAGCGCTGCGGACCGTATAAAAAAGTATAGGCCTCACACACATTGATTTTCCAGCAGGACATTGATTTGGATATGGAGCATCGAAGGAATACTAATTTGCAACGAGCAATGGAAGGCGGCGCACCATTTATGATGAAAGATTGTGCACCCCAGCAATCAATTGCATCTCCATCAATAAATCGACTCACTGCTCCGCCGCCCTACTTAATTCAACCCCTACAAACCAATCAAGTACTTCGAGACTGCGGGATACTCGTCCATGAATTCGCTGGATTTCAGAAATGAGATAAATCCCGCCCTCTCTTCATCGCTCGACTGCAACACATTTCCCATCAAAAACTCAAAATCCCCGTATTCCAACTCGATCCCTACAAGCGTAACCGCCCATTGTTTTTGAGGAGCTCGTTCAATTATTCCTCCAAGCTCGCGAATCAATGCGGGATAAAATATGTGGCGATCGGCTGCCTCCACGACATTTCGAGTTCGCTCTTGAATTTCAAAATCGTCTGCATCCGAGAACGTTCTAAGAAGTTCCACTACGACTTCATAGCTCATGTTCTCCTCAACCGCTTTCAATAGCCGTAAGAATTCATCGCTTTTTTCTTCGCTTGCGAAATCCGCACAAGCATGTAAGCACCTATCTCATTGCTTCGCGGCGAGTTGCCGTTGATGTTAGACAACGCGCCAAAGCGGATCGGCCCACCCCGTCGGATTCGGCGCGTACTGGTAAATATTGACGCCGCCGGCCAATCCGATTGGGGCTTTCGATACCGAATAATCTGATACAGGGAATTACCCCCGTCAAATCCTTACCCCAATTGAAGGCAAAATCTTCCAAAATCACCCCCACCATCATGACCATCACCATCTGACAAAAACAAATACCCCATCCCATCAGACAAAATACCAGTCGTTGACGGAACGGCCAGGTCAAGATCTCCGCCGTATATTGAAAGACGACGCCGAAATCCTTCGATATTAATCGGCGACTGGAGCCAAGCATCGACACCATCAATCTTGGACGCTAAATTTTCATCGTCATCGGCTTCTTTACTCAGCATCCTCTCCATTCTTCCACGCTCCAGCACAACACCGTGGCTTTCGTTTCGCTCAGAATCACCTTCATCATAAGCAATCACTACCGCATCAGATCGCCCATCTCGCGCACGAAGTTTTCTGTAATGATTCACAGTGCGCAGCTCATAAGGAATAAATACGGATATCCATCGCGCACCGCTCACTCGATCGGAGAACCATGTTGCTGGCACGCTAAAGAGGTGGACCAAAGGTTCCCCGTCAGCGCCAGTTGGCCATTGAATTCCTGCAGGCAGCTTGACGCCCCCGCCGACAAATCCATCTCCTGGCGCAGGTCCCTTGTTGCTAAAAGTCACTTCTGTATACATATTCATCCTCTCCATGTCATTCGTCACAGCAACACTTGAGCGACTTCAAATATTTGATCGAACTTCCCCGCAAACGACGCGATTGAGCAGCGGACAAACCCGCTTTCCGCAAGGCGCCTTGCCAAACGTCCATTTGTCGTTTCGATGGGCCACCAGTTTGCGGATCAAAATTAAACTTATTTGGATCCAAGCCCAAATGCTGTTGAGCCAGCGCATTTTCATTGGCGTGAATCGTGTCATGTGTTGTCGGATCGACAGCGATTGAGGGATTGTCTCGGTTTCGACGACGTTTATTTGCACATCCCATTTGCACGAGCGCCTCATGGCGCACAAGCTCATGAACCTCCAGATTGTCACCGACATTATCCCCGCCATTGAGACTACCGTAGGTGCCAAGTTGACCCAACGCTGCAAGTCCCATTGGATCTATTGATCCGATCGGATTTTTCCCATAGCTATAGATATTGATTCCGCCGACCAGTTTGATCGGGTCCGCTGACACGAAGCGTCCACTAGTCGGATCATAATATCGATGCCGGTTGTAATGCAGCCCTGTCTCATCATCAACCTGCTGCCCCTGAAACCGCAACGGATTCTTCGCAACGATCCCCGCCGCCTTCGACGCTCGCGCAATAACCTCGCGCGCTTCCCCCCAAGCCTTATACGACGCCTCCCACACCACGTCACCATCGCCATCAGTCAGCAGCTGCGGCGTGCCGATCTGGTCACAGTGATAATAGAACAGCGCCGCGCCACCCCGCCGCTCCGGCACCTTCTGCAGCGGATCCTCCTCGGGCACATAGCGATCGGTACTCTTCCACTCCGGCGTCGCGATCCCCTCTACCGGCTCGGCTACGTACTGCGCCAGCGGTACAAACGTCCCCGGCTCGTAGATATAGTGCGTGCCCCGCTCGCCATCGCTCTCGTACGCGAGCGTGTCCCCATCCCACCCGAACACCGTCCGCTCGCCGTTCACTTCCTTCGCAATGCGCCGACCGAACGCGTCATAGAAATACCGCGCGTGACTCTGCCGCGACGTCTCCGCAACCCGCGCAGACAGCAAGCGATTGAACTCGTCCCACTCATACTCCTGCTCACCCGCTGGCGTACGCTTGCGCACCAGATTCCCGCGCGCGTCGTACTCGAAGTGCATCCCCGCATACGCCTTCAGCAGGTTGCCCAGCACCTTCGGCACCTCGACCGGCAACGTGCTTTCCGGCCGCACCGGGCTCGGACGAGAGGCCGGCGTCTCCGTGGTCCGCGCCGGATCGATGATGTTGCTCGCCGGATCGAACGCGAACCGTTCCTTCGCGACCGGACTGATCGCCTCGATCAACCGTCCGACCGGATCGTATCGATAGTCGATCCCGCCCTTGCGGCTATCCTCGATCCGCGACAACTGTCCCGCCGCGTCATAGCGATACCGCCGCTCGGCGAGCGGCGCGGGCGATGTCGACCGCTGGATCGTCTGCTGCAGCACGCGCCCTGCCGGATCGTAGTGCGTACGCTGACCGATCTTGCTCGACAGCACGCGCACCGTCTCGCGATGAAGATCATCACGCTCGAACTGCACACGCTCCTCGCCATCGAGCAGCATCCCGTGCACATGGCCGGAACCGTACATCAACCAGTCGACGGCATGCCCGTCCGGCCGCACGGTCCGTCGCCGGTTGCCGAGTTCGTCGTATTCGTGATGCCACACGTAGCTGCGTCGTTCGCCGAACAGATCGTACGCATGATGCTCGCGCACCAGATTGCCGACCGGATCGAAGAAGAACTGCACGCGGCTGTATCGATTCGCGGCGTCAATCAGCCGGCCGCTCGCGTCGTAGGCAAACCGCTCCTCGCTCTCCCCCGCGACCCGCTTCAGCAGACGGCCGTTTGCGTCGACGTCGATCGACGTCACGCAACCCGCTTCGTCGACCGAAACAAGGCGGCCGCTGTCCGGATCGTATTGATAGCGCGTCGACTTGCCGTCGAACGCAACTTCCTCGATCAGCCGCCCGGCCGGATCGTAGTGGAACTGGTACGTCGCGAAGTTGGCATCGGTCAGCGCACTCAACCGGCCGAGACGGTCGTAGCGATACGCAATCGTCTGGCCGAGCGCATCCGCGCGGCTCGCAATGCGGCCGACCGCATCGTAGCCATATCGCGTCGATCGATTGAGTTGATCCGTATGCGCGAGCATTCGCCCTTCGGCGTCGTACTGCACGTGTTCGACACCGGCCGGCGAGCGAATCTCCGTCAATTGGCCATTCGCACCATAACCGTAGGCAACCACGCCCCCGGACGCGTCCTTGGTCTCGATCACGCGGCCAATATCGTCGTACCGCCACTCCGTCTTCTTTCCGGAGCAGTCGGTATAGCTGGTGACCTGGCCCGCCTCGTTGTACTCGAGCACCTTCGAGCCGCCTTTCGCATCGGTGATCTGCGTCGGCAATCCCTTGTCGTTGTATTCGTACTTCGTCGAATGCTCGAGCGGATCGATCTCCTCGACGAGGTTGCCCGCATCGTCGTACTTGCGCTGCCACACGTGTCCGTTCGGATCGACGAGCCGGATCATCTGATCCTTGTCGTCGTATGCCATCGCGACGACGCTGCCGTCCGCGAGCTCGTGCTGGACCAGATTGCCGCGCGCGTCGTATTCCCGCCGCTCGATGCTGCCATCCTGGCGGATATGCAGCACGAGGTTGTGATGCGCATCGCGCCGGAACCACTCCTGGTTGCCGTCCGGATACACGATCCGGTACACGTAACCATGGATATTGAAGTAGTAGCGCGTCATCTGACCGAGCGCGTCGGTCACATAGGTCAGGCGGATATTCGGGTTCCACGCGAGCCGGAGATCGAGGCTGCCGTCATCGGCATATTCACGGATGCATTTCGCGTCCGCGTTGTCTTCGGCATCCGCGCCATCCCATTCGAGCGTCATCCCGCGGCCGGTGCGGTCGGTGTAGCGCGTCACGAGGTGACGTCGATATTGATACGTCCGCGCATTGCCGTGCCGATCGACCGCGCGCACGAGGTCACCAGCCGCGTCGTATTCGTAGCTCGCCAGCGTACGGCGCGCACCGTCCTTGAGCACGTGCTCGATCTGCAGGATCCGGCCATGCTTGTCGTGCTCGAACGCGAGCACATTTCCGCTTGCGTCGATGAGGCGCGCCAGGCGATCAAGCGCATCGTAGTCGAGCGTGATCGTGTTTCCGGCGCGGTCTTTCTGCATCGCGAGCCGGAACGCGTCGCCGCGGCGCTCGTACACATGCAGCACGGCGTGGCCGTATGCGATCGTCACCCACGTATCGTCGAGCCGCGACAGCGTCAGGTTCTCCGACAGATCGTCGTGCACCGCGCCGGCCGCAAGCGCCGGATACTCGATGCTGCGCCCTTCCGCATCGCGATAGATCCACTGACCGTTCCTGATGTCGATGCGCGTCGTATAGGGGGTAATCCACCGCGCACCCAGTTCGCCGTCGTCATACGCGGAAAGCCGGGAACGGTACGTCCGCTCCCACACGAGCGGCAGCGCGCCCGGCAGGTCGAAATCCACGTGCGAGAACGTTTCGTCACCAAACGCGAAATCGATCGATGCGGGCGATGCCCCGACGCCGCAAGATTTGCACGCGCTCTTCCCCGGGCCTTCGGATGGGGCTTGCCCGTTGGTTTTCTCCAGCCCCTCCTGCCCGCGCGTCTTCTTCGCCTGGCTCGTCCCCGCCGCCTTGACGTCCGCACTCTGCTCATGGAGCTTCGCGCGTACCTTGACGCGTGCGACAGCCTCCATCAACTGCACGACCAGCCACATCATCTTGCCTTCTTCGCTGCCGGCGAGCGAACGGATCGACTTCGCGATCTTCGGCGCCTCGGTCCGCAGGAACGTCACCGTGCTGCGAAACGGCTCGAGCCATGCATCGGGCGCGAGCGTCGCCATGGTGCCGGCCGTCTTGTTCACGGCCTTCTTCCCGAGCGCCTTGGTGCCTTCATACGCGAACTGGATGCCGTCGCCGACGCGGCTCGGGCTGTACCACGGCCGTGCGTCCGCCAGCTTTTTGGCGAGCTGCTGCTGGCGCCTCAGATTGGCGTTGGCGTCGAAGAGCTGCCCGTGCAGCGCCTTGTCCATGCCCGTCGCCAGCGCGAGCATGATCTCCTCGGCTTTCGATGCGCATCCGTCGAGCAGCTCGACGAGGCCGGCCTTCAGCTTGTTGAGAAAATCCTCGATCTCGGTCGCGCAAGTCGCGTTGATATGCGTGACCAGCACCGAGATGATCGCCGCGCCGAGATTGCTGCGCGTCGCCAGCAATTCGTGACGAACGAGCGCGAGCAGCGGGCGCGCCGACATCCGGAACGGCGCGAGCGTCGGCGGAATCGGAATGATGCCGAGCAGGTTGATCGCGAGGCTCATGTAGTCGAGCACCTGACCGCCGCGCTTCTCGACGATCTCGGCAATATCGCCGAGCGCGTCGACCATCGCCATGATGTTGCCGACGATCGGCACCGCGCCGGCAAACGTCTTCACGTCCTCGAACGTGATGTGGTTGCCGCTGATCCGTCGCAACCACGCATCGAAGCGGTTGCCGCCCGCGGCGACATCCTTGGGGGAAACATCGCTGAGCCAGGTAACGGCCTGTTCCTTCTCGGCGCCCGGTGGAAGTTGTTGTGCCATGTCGCTCTTCGTTCAATTCGTTTTTTTTAGACGGCTAACAAGCCGCCCTCTCAGGATTTCAGCGGTCCGCCAAACCCGGGGGTCGGCAGCTTCATGCCGCCCGCGGCTGACGCCACCGTCGTGGCACCCTTGCCCGCGATTCCAGTGACGCCGGGCAACGCTCCCTGCAGCGCCCCGGACGCGGCATTCGCGGCCGGCGCGGCCAGCGCCGCAAGCCCACCCTGACGTGCGGCCTGCACCATCCCGGCCACCTGCTTCGCGGCACCGCTCAGGCTGGAGGCCGTCTGCAACGCCGACGCGACGCCCGCCCCCCCCAGCGCACTCGCGGCGGCCGGCAATGTGGAACTCGCGAGCCCGCCGAGCGCAGCGCCCGCGCCGCCGCCGCTCGCGAGCCCCATCGCCGCGGTGGTCGCCGCGGGCGCCATTCCCTGCAACTGGCTCGCAAGCTGCCCGCTCGCCGCTGCCTGCGCGGCTTCCGGCGACGGTTCGACCGGCTCTGCCGGCCACTTCGCCTGCTTGAAGTAATTCGCCGGCTGATCCGACTCGCGCGGGTCCTTCCCGAACTCGACGCGTACCGCGCCCGGCGGCAAGCCGCTCACGACCGTATAGCCGCTGTTGTCGAGCGCACCTTTCTTCAGCACGGCGCCGTTCACGTCTTTCACCGTAAACAACCCGCCCTTCACCGCTTCGCCGTTCACGTACTTATGAAACAGTTCGAGCTGCCCCGGCTGATCCGGCCGCGGGCTCGGCAGCGGATAGCCCATGCTCGCCGGCCCCGCGAACGTATGCGACGCGCCCTTCACGTCCACCGCGCCCGGCGTATGAATCTCGATGTTGCCGCCCTGGATGCGGATATACCCGCCGCCGCTGGTCAGCAGAATTCCCTGATCAGCCGCGATCTCGATCCGGTCGGTTGCGGACACAACCTTCACCGCCTTCTGTGCGGTCACCTCGACATTGTCCGACTGCGCCTGGATCTCCACCTTGCCCTTGCCCGCGAACAGCTTCATCCCCGCGTTCTGCACGAACAGGCTCAGCTTCTGCCCAATACTGCCGATCAGCGACTTGCCCGCCGCAACATGCACGCTCTGTCCGCTTGCGACGTTCACGTGATCGTTCGCGACCATGTGCAGCGACTGCTGCGTCGACATCCCGATACCCGACGGACTGCCGAACAGCATCACCGGCTCCTTGAATGCGTTCGCACTGCCCGTGCCGCCGCCTGCCGTTCGCCCACCCGACGTGCTGCCCGACACGCTGTTCTGCGTTGCGTCGGTGAACGCGCGCATCGTGTCTTGCGCGTCTTTCATGCTCTCCGCCTGATGCTGCTCGCTCACGCCCGACATCGCCTCGACCAGGCTCTCGCCCGTCACGAGCTGCTGCTGCGCTTCCTTCACGTCGAGCGGCTGGCTGTTCGGCGCCTTCGGGTGGGTAGTGACGTACAGGCCCTGGCTCGCCCGCACCGCGCCATACGCATCCGAGCGCAGGTCGAACCCGCTGCCCAGATACGAGCCGCGCGAATTGCCGTTCTGGTCGATGATGTAGCCGAGATGCAGCAGGCTGTTCGCGCTGCTGCTCATCAGCTGCACGCGGTTCTGCCCGGTCGCGTCGTCCATCACGAGCTGGTTGTAGCCGCCGCCCGAATACTCTTTCGACCGATATCCGGACAGAATCCCGTCGCTATGCCACTGCGGCTGGTTCGCGCCGTTGTACACGCGACCGACCGCGAGCGGCCGGTCGCAATCGCCGCCGACGTAGTCGATCAGCACTTCCTCGCCGATGCGCGGCACATGCACGCCGCCGTAGCCGCCACCAGTATCCGACTGCACCACGCGCACCCAGCACGACGCGCTCTCGTTGCCCGGGTTCAGACGATCCCACACGAACTGCACGCGGATCCGGTTCAACTCGTCGGTATAGACTTCCTCGCCCTGCGGCCCCACGACGATCGCCGTCTCGAGATGCATCTTCGGCTTCTCGTGTTCGAACGGGCTGCGATACGGCACGCTCACGCGCTGCGCTTCGACTTCGACGAGGTAGAAGCCGACCGAGCCGTCATCATGCGGCACGCGAAACGCGGGATCGGCACCGTAGCCCTCCTGCGCTTGCGTCAACGCGTCGCGCAGGCTGTACGGAAAGTCCGCGCTGCTGCTCGCGACGGGCAAGTTGTTCTCGATCCACCATTCGACGCCGATCGCCGCGAACTCGCGCTGGTCTGCCGGATCGCGATCGTGCTCGGGATGATCCGACAGCACGAAGCGCCGGCCGGCATCGATCGCGCGCACGCCGCCCACGCCATGGAAGCGCTTCGCCTGCGACTCCCATTCCTCCATCCTGATCTTCGTCAGATGGTCGCCGCGCGTCTGGTCCAGATACGTGTACGCCCCGGTGTACTCGTAGACTTCGAGCTGATCGGGCAATTCGCCCTGGCCGCCCATCGTCGGCAGCGTCGTGCCCTTCGGGTTCGATGGTTGCGACGGATTCTTGTAGTCGAACGTGCGCGTCGTCCGCGTCACGCTCTGCAGCGTGCGCGTGCCCGACCATTGCGTGAACGCGTCGGCTTCGCTCGCCGCGCCGCCGCGATAGAAGCGCACGGCTTCCGGCGACAGCGACGCGAACGCCTGCAGGTTGTCGGTGATCACGAGCGTATGGGACTTGCCGTCGTCGGCCTGCTGCCACGTGCTGTAGAGGCCTTCGCTCTCCATCAGCCGGTGCACGAAATGCCAGTCGGTGTCGTGCTGACGCGTGTATGACCGGCTCGGCAGCGGCTTCGACAGCGCGAACCGAAAATGCCCCTGCGCTTGCGGATGCTGATTCAGCACGTCGCTGATGATCTGGTCGACGGTCGTGTCGTTCCAGAGGCGCTGGTCGCGACGAAACTTCAGGAAATGGGTGAAATCGGCGAACGTGAGCTGATAAGTCGTGAGCCCGCCGTCGGCGCCGAGGCGGCGCGCGGTATGGACGTAGCCGTTGACCGGCCGGTAGCTGCGATCGCTCTGCTGAATCCACAACGTAACGGGCTGCGCGATCAGTTTTTTGAGTTCCAGATCGCCATCGACCGACAGGACGTCGAGCGTAAATTCGTATGCGCGCCCAATGCGCGAACGGCCAACCGCCCGCTGCACGGTCAGCACGTTGGCCCCCAATGGCGTATCGAGCTTCAGCAGCCGGTCCTGCTGAAGCAACCCGCCGCGCAATGCGGCAATCGTGTTCTGCATGTTCATGGCAACGGCCTTTTCTTCTTGTGACGCGCCCTCGGATGGCGCGCAATGCGATTTCGCTCGCGCGATTTTACAGACAAATTACGGCATGAAAGGAAAAATGGCCCTGATTTAAAAGCGCATTTCTAAACGCATCCCATGCCCCGTCGTCACGCTGCACCGCACCGCCGCCCGCTGAAATCGATTGCAATCAGGGCCAATTCGACTTTCGGCGCGCGCTGGTTGCGAGTAGTGTCTACGTGCCCGTATTCCGGCCCAGCCCGGGCACGCTCGATGCCCGGCGCACCATTACCACACTGAACACTGGAGATCTGCGATGAAACGTTCGAAGTTTCTGCTGTCGGGGCTGCTGCTCGCGTCGGCCCTCGGTTTCACGGCCGTCGCCGCGCACGCGGAAGACCTGCTCGACTCGGTGAAGAAAGCCGGCGTGCTGCGCGTCGGGCTCGAAGGCACGTATCCGCCGTTCAACTCGCGCGGCACCTCGGGTCAGCTCGAGGGTTTCGACGTCGACGTCGCGAATGCGGTCGCCGGCAAGCTCGGCGTGAAGACGCAGTTCATCCCGACCGAATGGAGCGGGATCATCGCGGGGCTGCAGGCCGGCAAGTTCGACGTGATCGTCAACCAGGTCACGATCACGCCGCAACGCAAGGAAGTGCTCGACTTCAGCCAGCCGTACACGTACTCGGCCGCGCAGCTGATCCAGCGCAAGGACGACACGCGCAACTTCAAGTCGCTCGAGGATTTCAAGGGCAAGAAGCTCGGCGTGACACTCGGCACCAACTACGACCAGATGGCGCGCAGCGTGCCGGGTATCGAGGTGCAGACGTATCCGGGCGCGCCGGAAAAGCTGCGCGACCTCGCCGCGGGCCGGATCGAGGCGACGCTCGACGACCGCCTGATGCTGCCGTACATGATCAAGACGTCGAACCTGCCGCTGCGCTCGGGCGCGGTGCTGAACGGCGGCAAGCAGGAGATGGCGATCCCGTTCCGCAAGGGCAATCCGAAGTTCGAGAAGGCGATCAACGATGCGCTGGATTCGCTGCGCAAGGACGGCACGTTGAAGAAGATCTCGATGCACTGGTTCGGCAGCGACGTGACGGTGCCGCTCGCGCAGTAAGCGGTTCGCCGCGCTTTCATCCGTCACGTCCTTCGCCGCGGCGAAGGCGTGACGCTCCTCCGCGGGTCTGTTCGTTTCCCCTCAGGCAGCTTCGTCGAAGCGCGCGAGCAGCAGCTGTCCGATCGGCGTCAGTGCCGGGCGTGCAGCCACCGCATTCACGCGTACCTGCGTATCGTCGACGAGCCGCTTTTCGACGAGCACGGCGAAAGCCGGGTTCGACGGGTCGACGCTGTCCGGCGCGCGAGCAATGCGCAGCAGCATCGAAAATTCATGTGGACTCAGCATGGTCCGTGTCTCCTGATCGTCCGCGATTCAACTCAATCGGCGTCGATCGTGTTTTCGAATGGAATGGCGCGGTAAATGGTCGGTGCGCTGTCGGGAGCGAGATCCCGGTTGGCCGCTTGCGCGACGCGGGCACGGCGTCGCGTGCGTGTGCGCACGCCCGGATCGCGACGATGGTGCCGCGACGGGAATGTGCAACGTTAGGGGTGCAGCGTGACGCGGGCGTGACAGGGGAAGGGGGGTGTAGTGAGGTGGGCTTTGTGGCCGCATTGCACCGCGCGGAAGGCATCCCCAATCAGCGCGTCGTTGCCGATTGCGCCGAAAAGAAAAAAGGGGTTACGGAAAAATTCCGTAACCCCTTTTTCGGAGGCTGCAGGATCAACAATCCTTAGCCAATCTATTGATTCAAAACAAAAATGGAATCAACGATTGGAACACGAACCCCCAAACATACCCCCAATCGGTTGAGCCCATGTGGATGAGGCCACCGAGCGAAAAATTGTGGCGTAAGTCGCCGATCGTTGGCCGGCCGAACAGAAAACTTCTGGAGATTTGGAGATATATGCTCAATTCACCCCGGAAGCCTTACTGGGCAAGGGTCCGAGTATCTCCAAGTGTATCTCCAAAACACTCATTTACTTGGAGACAAAGTTGGAGATAGCCGGCAAATACGTCGCATGACGCCCGCCGTGTCGAGAAGCACCCTGCGGTCTGGAACGCTGCGCGCAAAGAAACTCCCGTGCCGCAGCCCTCCCCGAGGCAACGGCAAAAGCTGGCCTTGTGTTCAATGAAAAGTGACTTTGGACGGTCAAAAATTGCACCGCTCCATTCACCTGTGAAGCCTCCCGGCAACTTTGACAGGGTAGTTACCCTTATTCGGTGCGTGCTACAGTCCTCGCAAAATTTCAACAGAGGATTCGGCATGAGTTCTGCGTTCATTCGGGAAGGCGATACGACTTCGCACGGTGGCCGGGTGCTCGCCTGCACGTCTACCAACATCGCCTTCGGCAGGCCTCTCGCGCTCGAAGGCGACATGGTGTCGTGTCCCAAGTGCGGCGGCGTCTACCCAATTGTCGGCGTCCGCGTTCGCAGCATGACGTTCGGCGGCCGGGCTGTGGCGACCGAAGGCGACAAGACTGCCTGCGGTGCGACGCTGATAGCATCGCAAGGCATGGCGACGGTAGAGCCGACCTCCGGCGCAGGCGGCTCGGTTGGCGCAGGCAAAAGCGTAGTCACGCAGACGACCGCGCAAGACGATGGCGCATATCGCGGCCGCTTCCAGCTCGTCGACGACAAGACACGCGCGCCGATTCCGAATCACCCATACACGGTCACGTCGGCGGACGGCCAAACGATCCAAGGCACGACGGACGCGAGCGGCCACACCGATTGGATCAGCAGTCACCAAGCTGCATCGCTGTCGTTCCATCAGCCCGGGAGCGATGCATGACCGGCCCCTACTCCCCAGGGTCGTCAACTGGGGGCTCAAGCACCGGTGGCCAGACAACGCAGGTTGGATTAAGCGCCTCCAAACTGTCCCCGAAAGACCGGAAAGTTCTGTGTCACACGTTCTGCGAGTGCCGTCGGATCGGCGTCGCGACGAAAGCTGGAACAATCCAGCGGCAGCGCTGCGTCGAAATGCGCCTCGGGCTGCCGAATGAGGTGTCGAAGATGCAGACGGGCGTTCCAACGGAATACCGGCCGGAACAGCCGTACGATATGACGACGAATCCACCCGAGCCGATCATGGACTACGACGATCCGCTGGAGCCCAATTCGGGCATTCGCCAGTGGATCAAGGACGTGTGGCCCAGCAAGGGCAGGAAATACGAGAAAGGCGACGTCCGCCGCCCTGACGTCGTCATCGTGAACGACCCGTCGAAGCCTCCGGAGCAATCGAATATCAAGACCGTCGTGGAAATGAAGTTCCCCGGCGATCGATACGGCCCTGATCAGGAAGACGACTACATCGAAATCGCGGGCGGCCCGTCGAAGTTTGTCCACCTCGGCGCGGCTGATTGCGGATGCGGCGACGACGACGGCCAGAAGGAAACTTCGCGCTCGAAGCAATCCGCGCGACAATCCGAGCTTGACGACTTGTTCGGCGGCAATAGCAGCGCGCCCGGTGGCCCACCGCTCCCGACCGCGCCCTCGTTGCCGCCACCTGCATTCCCGCTCCCGCTTTGACGCCATGACGAACGACGAAATTGAAGCTTGGGCCAAAGATCCGCGCCGTGCGGACACCATGCCTTTCGGGCTTTACGAGCCCACGCACCAAAAAGGGATCACGGGCGCCGCCCTTGTAGTGCGGGGCGTGCTTTACTTCCGCAACGGTTTCACGTCGGAGGTTCGGCAAGCGCTGGTGCGCTGCTTCAAGCAGTACAGCGCGGCGATCGAGGAGTATCAACACGCGCTCGAAGTGGCGGCCGGCCAGACGCCGTCGAAGTCCGGGCCGCTGCGCTGGTTCTATTCCGAGGGAGAAGAACCGATCCAGTACGACAAGTCTCCGGGATTCGAAAGTCTCGCGACGAGCGTCCCCGCCGACGAGGCCCTTGCGGTCGCGATCACCAGCGCCGAGCACAAGCTCGCGACCGGGTTCTATGAATTCACGGTGTTCGCGCTTAGCGAAAAGAAGGCTGCACGGAAACGCGGGCTCGACGGACTGGTCTTCACGGTACCGCGTGCGTTTATCGCGCACCGCCCCGGCGTATTCGAGGCGATGTTCCGCGCATTCGCAGAAGCGTTGCCGACGGTTAGCGGCCATGGCGGGCTAGCTGTGAACGTGCCTCCAATGGGGCGGCGACCAAACGAAGCCAGCGAGTATTTCTACGCGCGCCGTTTCGGGCCGGGAATCGACGTCGGCGATCCAATGCGTTCCACCGTTCGCAAGCTTTACACGAAGATCAAGACCGTTGACTGGCTCAACGCGCTCGATGCGGACTTAGTCGCGGCTGTCGGCGGCGCATCGGCACTCGGACTCCCGCCAGATTGGTTCGCCCGTATTCCGCTGGGGAACGGGGGCTTGATTATTCAGGCCGGCGTCGCGCCGGAGTCCGGCGTATCCAATGGACCAGGCATTCCCGTATCTCCACCCGCCGCGTACGTCATTCTGAACCACGCGCTGCGGCCGATCATCGCGGATGAGGTCGATACGCTGCAAGACGGGACACTGGACAGTACTGCGCCCCTGCTAAATACGGTCGTAGCGACCGAAGGTTGGCTGCGCCGGTTCAACGTACAGGATGATCAACTCAACGGCTTCTGGGTCGAGCTACACAAGACGCCGAAGCTGCACAGCGAAACGGCGTGATGTTGCGGTGAGGCAGCGCCTTGTGATCCGTCATGCGCAACATCGCTTGCACCCTGGCCCCCGGTTGCAATCAAAGACTCTTCAGGTAATCACGATTGCGATTCAACATCGCACCGATTTCTGTCAGCTTGGGGTGCGGGCGATTCCCGATCTTATGTGCAATATAGTCGACCATAGGCAGATCAACGGATCGATGTAGCTGCGGATACAGGACAATAACGCGCCCCATTCCCAGCGCGTCAACGTCCTCGGGGGCTAGACTCTCTCCGCTCGCGCACTGGATGCTCCAATTCATCGACTCGCCAAGGTTTAAATTGACGGCGACAGCATTGGCGACAGGGACAATCGCGATCGTAACTGCATCTGGATCCCCCATGACCTTTGCGAAGTGCGGGTCGCGCGGCTTCATCCAATCGGTCGCCCCCTGCAGCTCGGGTACGTCTTCATCGGGCCGGTGCCATAGTCCCTTGTGCAACATGTCGGCGTAGGCCGTACTGAGAACTCGCTCGCCGAACAGGCAATGAGCCATGCCAATTGCCAACTTTGCCATAAACCGAACGTCGTAATGCACATACATCCTCACGCGGTTACGACGCCGCGGCTTCGTTAGGCAATTCCGAAGGATGTAGTCGATCCGTGTCTTGTCCAGTTCGTCTGGGTCGGAAAATCCGATGACCTTCGGATCAAAATCGACGGTCGTACACATGATTTTCCTGACTCGCCGGCCTGCAAAAGAGTCGCGAAATGCTCGCAACGACAATGCTGGATTCTTGGGCGACCGCTCGCTGAATAGATAATATGCGCGGCTGGCTGTTTTCTTGACTGTTCGCGGATTTCCACCGGAATACCAGTACAGTCTCGAATCGTCTTTGCGTACCCAGTAGATTTGCTCGCCTAGCGGGCCGATCCACGCCTCGCACGTTTCCCCCTCCTCCATCATTGGCGGCCGCAAGTCCGAATGCCCCATACATATAAGTGGCAGCCCGACTTCCTGACTAGGATCGAAGGTCGAGTAATGTATCTCGCGAAGCTTCTCCGTGACGAACCAATGCTTCTCGAAACTGGCGTCGACGAACAGGCCCAAATCGTTGTTGCAGCTTTTGCACACTGATCGAGTCTTGAATTCGTCAGGAACGCAGGCGCCGCCGAGGAACTGGGGAATCACGTGCTCCAGTGTGAGATCCTCTTTGCTCTTCGGCTTACGGCAATAGATGCAGACTGTCATTTCTGTGGTGTCAAGAATCACTTTTCGATGAGAGAGGTTTCGGAACGTGACGGAACTGCATCCATCCTTGGACGCTTCTGTAGCGAGCCCTAAGACAAACGCGAGTGTGAACCATTTCTCGGAGTGACTTGCTCGTTCGACTCAGAAGCTACGCGAAAATTGCTCGACGCCGTCGCCCGCTTTAACGTCCTACGATCTATCATCGTGGCCGAATAGGCGTCTATATGTCGGGGGCTGAAGATGGCACAGAACTGGAGCGATGAGGAACTTGCGGCTGCCGTGGAGGCATACGCGAACATGGCGACGCTCGAAGCAGAGCAAAGACCATACTCCAAAAGGCAAATATATCGCGACTTAGCGTCTCAGTTTGGCCGTACTGATAAGGCATTTGAGTATCGAATGCAAAACATCTCAGCGGTGCTGCAAGAAGCGGGCAGGCAGTGGATTCCCGGATTGAAGCCAGCGGGCAATGTCGGGGCCAATGTGAAACCACGAATCATGTCGCTTCTAGACCAGGCCGCCAGCGGGAAGCCCCCAACCGTGAGAAGGGAAGCAGCATTTCGTCCGAAGCTTGCCGCCATGCGGACCTGGTTGATTGAGGTCGCACGTAACAAGCGGGTCGTCACGTATGGGCAAGTCATGGACGCATTCGGCATCGATCGGTTCAGCTTGCGACACGCAACGGACTACCTCGGCCATCAGGCCGACAATCTCGACGAGCCGATCATCACCGCACTCATTGTCAGCAAAAAGACTCAGCGGTGCTCACAAGGACTGGCGAAAGAATTTCATGTCTCCGATGATGAAGCAGAGCGCCAGCGGCTTTATGCAGTCTGGAGCGCCGCTGACGAGGACATAGCGGATATCGCAGCAGAACCCGACACACTGGAAGTCAGGGCAGCCCGTTTCGTCAGCGTCGAAAGCAGGCCGGACCAGGCTGCATTTCGCAGGCGCGTATATTTGGCCTGCAAGGGAGCGTGTGTAATTAGCGGTTGCACCGTCGTCAAGGCATTGGATGCTGCACACAAGCATGGGCGCAACTGGAAGCTGGGCCACAACAGTGCGAGCGACGGCTACCTGTTGCGCAAGGACCTCCATGCTCTCTATGACAATCATCTGCTTTGGATCCGCGACGATGGGGCAGTCGAACTACACCCTACCGTTTTCGAACACTACAAGCAGTTCGCCGGCGTGAAGCTATTTCTGGTAATTGCCGGTGACCGCCTATAATGCGAATGACGTCGGCGCCACACAAAGCACAAGCATGATCGGGGTAGGTTGCCAGCGTATCGTTGTATCTTGGATACATTGGCCAACGCATGCGATTGGGATTGCGTCAATAGGCCTAAATCCTATTGCATCTTTGGCGAACCGCAGTAAAAAAACGAACATCGTCAAGACCATCGGGGGTTCACATGCCAAAAGGACTCGACACGACGCAAAATTGCTCGCCCTATGCGGCTAGCATTCGCGCGCAAGGTTACGATTTTATCGGACGCTATCTCAGCAAATCCACCTGGAAGGTGATCAATGCCCCGGAAGCCTCTGCAATCAGCGCAGCGGGGCTTTCGCTTATCCTTGTCTATGAGGATGGCTCGACATCGGCCAGCTACTTCAGTAACAGCCGCGGTCAGAGCGACGGACAGCGAGCGGCGACGCAAGCGGCGGCATTGAGTGCACCGTCCAAGACGGCGTTGTACTTCGCAGTCGACTATGACGCCAGCAGCGCCGACATCAACGGCTGCATCACCGATTACTTCAACGGCGTCGCACAAGGGCTAGCCACAGCCGAAACGGATAACGGCTGTCCACCCTACGCGATTGGCGCTTACGGTTCGGGCAGCACATGCCTCGCACTTGCGCAAGCCGGTCTCGTCCAATACACATGGCTCGCACAGTCGCGGGGTTGGTCCGGGTACGATCCGAATCACCTCTGGTCGATTGTTCAGGGCATGCCGTCGACTGTCG
Source organism: Burkholderia sp. SIMBA_051 (assembly GCF_046534915.1). Classification (NCBI taxonomy): domain Bacteria; kingdom Pseudomonadati; phylum Pseudomonadota; class Betaproteobacteria; order Burkholderiales; family Burkholderiaceae; genus Burkholderia; species Burkholderia sp. SIMBA_051. The sequence continues at coordinate 101,142 of NZ_JAWRXS010000015.1, forward strand.
GCGCCCTGTCTGTAGACCCCGATGTCGCCATCGGCAATAACTACGGCGCGATTCCGCCAGTGGGTCCGGCTCAGGTTGTGGGCATTTGATCTGATGTGACGCGGCGCGCAGCCGCCTTTGTTTGACATCCTCCGTCTAATTGAAGGCAGGGGATTCCCAAAAGGACACCTGCGGCGTCCGCGCTATCCCTCCTCGCCCGCGCCCGAAGGAAGTCCCCTTGGGGAACGGGCGAGGCCTGCCGCGCATCCTGATGGAAGGGGAAAGAATTGAATAAAAGATCTCCGGTAGCGCAATTGCCGCTTTGCATTTTGCTGGCGTCGCTTAGCCTTAGTGGATGTGCGATGTTCGACGGGGGATACATTACATCGCCCGTTTTGAGCCCGCCTTTAGGCGCGGGAGGAAATGGGAATTCGTCAGCGAATCTGCCGAGCGGAAAGGCGCCCCGCTCGCTCATTGATTACACGCCCGAGGAAGCGGAAGACTTCGCCATTCAGGCACAAAGAGTCGTGGCGCTATATCGGGCGGAAGCGGCCGGCGGACGCGTTTATTCAGCCTCGGGGCTGATTCCTCTTTCGGCCTTCATCGCCTACAAAGGGCTCATCGGTAGCGCGACGAAAACGATCGCCGCGCTTACCGCAGGCGGCGCAGCCGTCTATGCTACTCGTAATTATCTGCTCGCCCCGCGCTACGAGCGCATTTACACGCGAGCCGAAGCAGCGATCCAGTGCGCGCGCAGTGAATATGCTGTTGCCGAGATGGCGATCGGTGCCCGACACGTACCCGACGACGTCCACGATGCAGTCGAGCAAGCATTCACCGCGGCAGACAGTGAACTCATGAAGCTGGATTCAATGGCCAAGAAGGCCAAGGTATCCATTCAACCTCTACGAGATCAACTGACCAAGGCTCGGCGAGACAAATGGGCGGCCGACGCATACTTGGAGGGCGGGTTGCGGGCGCACAAAGCGGCACTCTTCAAGGCCGTACATTTGATCATCGCGCAAGCTAATGAGCAGATCGCGGAGGATCAGCCCACCATCGCCGACGACAAAGCACTGTTCGGGTCCGCCTTCACGCTGCCTACATCGCTGCGTACCCCGTCAGCCACGCAGACCCTGGCACTGCCGTCGGACACAAAATATGCCCTGGACACGGACACGCAAAAAACGGCGCTCCAAACTCAATGGAACGCCGCAGCTCAGGCGATAAAGACCGCGAATGACAAGGTCGTCCTGTATGTGCAGGCCGCGCAGCAGTTTCCGCCACCTCAGTCGATCGCCGGAGCGACCAACTATGGCGGCTGCGCCTACCAGCAATTGACCGGAGTTCGGCCGGCGCTCACTCAGCCGCTCACGCTCGGAGCGGCTGACGCGGACTCGAACCAGACGTTTCCCGTCACGACATCGACTCCCGTGTCGGTGGCGATTTCAGGCGGGACACCGTCGTCCTATGCCGTTGCAATCGCTGATCCGCCTACGGCAGCCGGAGCTATCGCGCCGAGCGCTAAAATCGAATTGCGCTCAGGCATCGCGTTCGTTGTGGTGACAGTCGGCAGCAGCACGCCCAAGGATCGGGCTTTCAAGGTGGTTGTCACCGATGGAACCGGCACGCTGAAACAGTTCTACGTTCAGCCTAAGTGAAATCTTAGCGCGACACTTGGAACGACGTGCCGAAAAACCCTGTCGATCGTCACGAGATCCACATGTGGAACTGGTTCGAGTCGCCTCTCGATATTGCTCGCTAGGCAAAAACGATTGAATTTGCTATCACGAAAAGGTGCCTGATGTTGAGTCATGAAAAAATGGTGCAAGTAATTGCTCAGATATTGCAGGACGCAGCAGAAAAAAGGCGAACGGTCAGTTTTAAATTTTTATACGAGTCCGTTGGACTTCCCAAGCAAAGTACGTCCATTGAGCGAGGCGAATGCCATCGCGCGTTGGAAGATGCTGCCAATGAAATTTGCGATTTCCGCACGGCAAACTACACGAGCTTAATGGCAAAAAGAGACTCGGGCCTTCCCGGCGATGGATTTTTCGATACATATCGCCTGCACCGATTGATTGAATACAAATCACTCGTCGGAGATATTGCGACCCTTGACCTATCAGAACACGACAAGAAGATATTGACCAACAAAGAACGAGAGCGTGTCTACCGGATTGCTGGCTCTTAACGCTCATTTCGATTAGTATCGCGAGCGCCGCCTTGTTCGTATCGGCGTTGCCTCTGCAAAAATAACCACTCCAAGGGGCAAACGGGAGTCAAGGCTCACTGGAAGCAGACGTGATGACGGAACCATACTCCGCGCTGCGTACTCGCATGATGGTCTGCCGGCTCGTACCATACTGTCTTGCGAGACCGGCAACAGTCTCCCCTTCGCTGAGCCGTCGCCGCACTTCATCTTGCTGCTGCTTGGTAAGTGCGGATCGCCGGCCCATCACCTTCCCTTCTGCCTTTGCCCGCGCGATGCCTGCCTGCGTCCGCTCGATCAACAAGTCACGTTCAAACTCGGCGACAGCATTCAATACCTGCATCGTCATCCGGCCAGCCGCGCTGGTCAAATCAACGCCGCCAAGGGCAAGACAATGAATCCGGATGTCACGCTCCGCCAAAGTCTCGACGGTCGAACGCACGTCCATTGCGTTTCGGCCAAGCCGGTCGAGCTTCGTCACGATCAAGACGTCGCCGTCTTCCATCTTGAGGAGCAATTCCGCAAACCCCGGTCGCTGGTCCGCGCTGACGCTGCCGGATATGCTCTCCGTAATGACCCGGCGCTTGTCGACGGAGAAGCCAGCTGCCTCGATCTCACGAAGTTGGTTAGCTGCAGTCTGATCAGTCGTGCTGACGCGAGCGTATGCGAAGGTCCGTGACATGCTGCACTCTCAATGTGTACGAAATGGATGTACGAATCATACCGTATGTACGTAAATCATCAAGCCTTATTTTCGTACATACTAGAACGTCACTGTTCGAAAGGGATCGGTTTTGGACAGGCGCATTTTGATTAGAGGTCGATTGCCTTCTGGTCGGTCGCTGTGACAGACGGGAAGGTGCCACTATTCGAACGACAACAACCGACCCACCTCGGCCTTTCGACCCGACGCGAAATCAATGGCAGCTTTCGAGGTGCAACGGCCATTCGCTTAGCCGCGAAGGACAGCGAGCGATCGACCATTGCAGACACTCCCTCCGCAAGACCTTCGCCGGTTTGGAATGTCCGTTCTATATTTAGACAATGGGGGCACTCTCTGCTCATTTCCCTAGCGATCGTCCGTATTCAAGGAAGTCCGATGTCGCTCGGTCCGGGCTTGTCGAGCACTGCCGTCGGCCCGTTCAAGGAGAATGCAATATATGCGTGGACCACCGAGCCCGTCCCCCCCCCAGCAGTGGGCGAACGCATGGGCACAGACAATTGCAAGTCAGTCACCAGCACATAAGAGTAATTGTGCTTGCGTTGCACAGTGCCCTGCACCCGTCGCGCGTCCCCTTGGTCACCGAGGTAATAACATCTAATCTCGCGAGGGCTCGCCGACAACTGGAGCCGACGAAGACCGGCAAAGACGGCATTGGCTTCGGTGACGTGTTTGAGGTGAAATAAACCGACAGCATAGTAGAAACGCTTTATTGCGTCATCACGGTAACGTACATTTTCCAGGATCGATTTAAGATCGTGAGTAAAGTTCTCCCATTGCACTGAGAGAAATCGTTGGATCCGCCAACGAACGATCAGATCAATGCGTATAACAACAAGTTCTGTAGATAAACGCGTCCCGCGATCTTCAATTTGCGCAACGCATTCGGATATGTACTCATTCACACCATTGTATGCATGGCCCTTGTTACCTTCAGAAGCCTCGACAAGCAAACGACGGGCTACAACCTCAAAACCCAATTGGCTCCCCGTCTCGTCGAACATTCTTTGCGCCAGCGCCTTCAGCGAATCGAGGTCGGGTATTGAACGAATGATCTTGGACTGCAGATCGGTTAGCATCGCAATACTCTTCTCATCTCGGAAATGATTTCGACCATGCGTACCGATTAGTTGGAATGCCCGTTCAATTTCTTGGAGCGCGTCGCCGATGGATGCCAGCGCAATCCCGTCTGGCGTAGACTTACCGCTTTGCTGAGATAGCTGAAAGAGTAGATTGGCGGATACGTGTGCCGTATGTGCGTTGAAGAACGTAGGGCTCGACGCTTGACGCAGGTGATCGCGCACAAGCTGGAAGCCGATAGTGCGGTCCTGCTGGCCAGACTTCACCATTTTGACGATAGAAGAGGCCATCGATGTGTGGATGTGTTCCAGCGGTGCGTCACGCTCGGCACTGGGGTACACCTCCGTATGAAGCGCTTTCTCGAGTTGACTGTAAGCAGCCTTGGTGTCACGCCCAACGTCGTCGATCCAGATCCCCTTATGGTGTTCCAGTAGTCGATCCTCGTAAATGAGAGCATTTTGCGCTATGTCGAATAGCTCTATTCCCTGCTCGTAGCTGAGTATTTTCTGAAGCCGAGACCTATTTCGGACTAACAGTTCTAGTATAAAGTTGCGGTAGACGGCAGAACCGCCATCGCAAGCGCGCAACAAATCGCATAAAACTCTGTATTCGCCAACATGGCCGACCCCACCGTTGACCAAATCCAGTAGTACGCGAGTGACAATCTCGTTCCTTGTGCGAAAAAGAATGTTTCCGCTCTCGGAATCTTGCTCGTCATAGAGCAATCCCCATAATGGTCGTCCATCGACGATCATCTCCATCCAGTCGTCGTAGTTGATTGCCAGTGCACGAACAAGCACTTCTATGGGTAGCCCGATGTCTAGGTTGCTTGTTACCGTGACGTATTCGTACGCACGCCTCGCTGTGTCGCTGTCGGCAGCAATCGCTTGTGCTGCGCTAGCAAGAGATTCCGGCACGTTTCCGAGCCGGCAATACTCGTCACGCAAAGAGTCGCTGAGCTGGGAGCGTGTTTCGGGGATTAGGTACCAGAGACTGCATAGAATGTCGGAGGCGTTCCTACGAGGTACGAGCGACATCTCCCTATCCGCTTCCGCTTGATCCTTCACGGCCCCGATTTTCTGTAGCATAACGCCGAGATCTTTCCATTCGCGATCGTCAAGTTCAAATGGGATCTCATGGTCACTGGTCGCTCCACTTCCGAGCGGCAGCGTGCTGTGTTCCCATGAAAAGAAGTCGGAATTTCTCAAAGCGAAGACAAACGCGATGCGGAACGGAAACCGATCGAAACACCCCATCAGTTCGCTGGCGTCCATGCGCAACGCCCAAGGGTCGTCACAAAAAACGACGACTCCCTGATGGTTCGACACGGATTTGAAATATTCTGCGAGCTCACCGGCAAGATTACGGAAATTCCTGACCCACCCTGGACCCGTAGACCTCCGACACCAAAGCACCACAAAACCATCAGCAGCCAACTCAACGGCAGTTCGTTTCAGCAGTATAGTTTTTCCGATTCCAGCTTCACCGCGTGCCACGACAGGATCGAGTCGACCGGTCGAGGAATCCTCAAGTGATGCCGTGATTGAATGCTTGAGCTGGTCGGTAATCGTCCGTCGAAGATCGAGACCCATGATGAACGGATGCCAATCAATGGCTGCGGGTCGGAACAATCCGTCAATCAGGGCTGGAAGATGCAACCCACTTTTTGTCGATTCGGGAATCGACGAAGGCACTGATGACAGAATATCCTCATGCATCTTCAGAATCTGCTGGAGCTTAGATATCGTCTTCGGCGCTTCTGCACTCACATAACTCTTCTGAGGTTTGAGTTCCGCAATGGCGGCACATACATCTCTAAGGTTTGCGTCGACTGTGGCGGTCTCGAATTGATTGCAAAGCGCCAAAATTGTCGAATCGCGGAGCGTGGGGTCATCTTTCAGAAACACCAGTTTTGAGACATTCGGTCGCCCCATACCAAGGAGCGTCCCTAGGACAATTTTCACCAGTGGCGCTACAGATGCTGTGCCAAGCAGGAAAAGTGGCCCCTCTCTGAGGTAGTCCGGGAACGTGCGCAACATTCGTGGCCATGTTTGTTGACGCACGAGCAACGCGGACTCTGACATTGCCAAAGTGTGCGCAGGATCACGATTATTTAGATTCCCCAATAACTTATAAATGGGTACAGTGCGCTCTGGCGGCACCAACGACGGTCCGTCGATAATCGTTGCAGACAGTGAGGTCGGGATCGAATCAAAATGATTTCTTAAAGCAGACTCAAATAGAACGTCATCAGTAAGAGATATGCATGCGGACCATCCCGCCTTGGCAAGATACGGAAGATCCAGTGACGGTTTGAGCTCACGTAGTCTTTCACAAATTTCGTCAGTCAGACGCGGTAACCGATCTTGCAACTTTGTCGCCAACGCATCAATTGCGGGACGAAAGTGCTGCCCCTGCTCAAGCGAGTCAAGTTCATCCGGAGCTACAATCCGTACAGAACCCGACAGCACGTTAGCGATGGTTCCTGGAGCGCAAGTGACGTCGGGACCGATGACGATTCCCGGAAGACGTGTTAGCGACGCCAATGCGGTCTCAAGCGAAATAATTTTCATTTTATTGGGCTCCGAGATTAATTTTTCGAACAATCGGAGTGGGAATCGGCAGTGACTCAATCAGTCTGTCGAGATCCCCAGTGACGTCGCCGCCCGACCAACGACGAAGGGCCGCAAAAAGGTCAGCCATTGCGCATGCCGCGCTTAGTTTCGCGAGTTCAAAAAAGCGAAGGGTCACAAAACTTTCTTCGGCGATTGAAAAGAAAATTACCCAATCCGAAAGCGCTACGATGCACGTTGGCAAAGTGTATTCGAGGGGTGCGCCGCTCTCCAGCCAATCTGACTGAGCTAACTCCAGTAGTGACGCTTCCAAAGTATCAATTACCGAGGCCGGAGTGCGGCTGTCGGGCACCGTATAAAAGCACACTGCCCGCCATACTTTCTCTGGCCGCGCATGCGCCGCGACAATCGTCTGACTGTCGTGAATATTTTGGAGGGCGGATATCAATTCGCTTTTTGCGTATGATGTTTTTACCTGTATATGTGCTGCAACGCTAATAGGAGGCGTTATATACAAATCCGACTCCGCAAACAACGGCGCGTGCATTGATGCGTCTGCGATGAGGATATCAATTTCAGGAGAGCAGCCCCCACGATCGGACGGAGACTTAATAAATCCATTTGAAACTTCCAGGTGGCGGGGTAAATGACGTTGTATGAAGTCTCGCAGGAGCGCCTCCTTGTGGCTGCCGTCTGACAACCAGTGAGCGTCACCGATCAGATTCCGTACTCGATTCGCGCGCGAGGTCAGTTCGATCGCCCAACTTTCTAGATAAGCGCCTGCATCCGCCACTACCATTGCTCGCCCCTTGATTGAAATCATATTTCATGATAGCTCGATGCATGGTGCGACAGCAATGCTCCTCATTTGCATCACTGCTCGATCGTATATTACCCGCTGCAGCGTCCAGTAACACGCCATTCGGGATTTCCGGCTGGCACCTGCCTTTGTGCGCGGTTTTGCTTATTAAAGTGCGGAATGCCCCAGATTCGGCCGCTAACTCGTCGATTAGCTCTTGTGGAAGCCCCCAAAGGTCTCCGGAACGGGAGGCGTTGCCGCTCCGAATTTCCGTAACCGATCCCTTGCAGCCGCTGAGCCTTGAAGAACGCTGTCACTCAACGTCACAGTTCAGCGGACGACAAAAAGCGCAGATCCTTAGCCGAACAGTGACACCATGTATTGTGGGCTTAGATAATCCGAGGCAAATCTCTTAGGGGAGCAGACCTTTCGATATCGTTGCGGTACTTGTTGGCACCTAATCGAACACGGCTCTAGGAATCTGTGGACGATTCAAGGAAAAAGGCGGGGAATGCTCAATCATTGAGCATATTTCGTCGCGCTGACGAGAGGGTGCCGGGGGTGTGCTACCAACACATCCCACCGGCGATTTTTTGGCTTGGCTGCCTGTTCCATAACTGGAGGAACGACAAGAGCCACCGCGCCTAGGAAACGTGGGAGGTGCGCAGCAAGGGGGTCATACGCGTGGCGGCACGGGTCTATCTTGCCGCCACGATCGGGATGATCTTCGCCCCACCCTGTTTGTCGAGATAGTCCGCCCACCACTGCATCATGCGATGGCGCTCGGACAGATACTCGGCGTGGTTGTATGCCGCCCGCACGCCGTCCTGCTCCGAGTGGGCGAGCTGACGCTCGATCCAGTCGGAATTGAAGCCCTTCTCGTTCAAGATCGTTGAGGCGAGACCACGGAACCCATGCCCGGTCATGCGACTGCGATAGCCCATCCGGTATAGCGTATACAGGATCGTGTTCTCGCTCATCTGCTGCAACGGTCTACGGCTGTTCGGGAACAGCCAGCGACGGTGGCCCGTCAGCGCGCGTAGCTCGGAAAGCAGCGCGATCGTCTGGTCAGCGAGCGGCACGATATGCACGCGGCGCATCTTCATCTTCTCGGCCGGAATGCGCCACTCTCGGCGCTCCAAGTCGATCTCCGTCCACTCGGCCTGCCGCAGCTCGATGGTGCGCACGAACGTCAATGCCAGGAATCGCAGAGCGAGCCGGGTCTCGGGCTCGCCTTCATAGGAAGCGATCGAGCGAAGCAACTCCGGCAGCTCGCTTTCGCCGACCCGCGCCATGTGCTTGACGGGCACTGCCTTCAATGCGCCTCGCAGGTCCGGCGACGGATCTCGCTCGGCACGGCTCGTCGCAACGGCATAGCGAAAGACTTGGCCGCATGTCTGCAACGTCTTGCGCGCAGTCTCGAACGCCTCTCGGCCTTCGATTCGTCGAATGACCGCGAGCAAATCCGGTGCGCCGATCGAAGAAATCGGACGCTGGCCGATCAGGGGAAACACCTCGCGATCGAGCTGTTTCTTGACTCGGTTCGCGTGCGAAGCGCTCCACGTCGCTTGCTGCGCCTCGTACCACTCCAGTGCGACGGCCTCGAAGGTGTTCTGTGCGGCAATGGCGCGAGTCTGCTTCTCGACGTCACGCTCGAACGCGGGGTTCTTCCCTTCCGCTAACAGCCGCTTCGCTTCGTCACGCCTCGACCGAGCATCAGCGAGCGACGTCGCGGGATAGTCGCCGAACGTCAGCAAGTTTTCTTTGCCATTGAACCGGTATTTGAGCCGCCATTTCTTCGAACCACTGGAGCGCAGATCGAGATACAGTCCGCCGCCGTCGAAGAGTTTGTTTCCCCCGGCCTCATCGAATCTAGCGTTGCGGCACCTGGCGTCGGTAAGAGGTTTGGTTTTCATTGTTCGCCGGGGGTACGGCATACCCCCAAATCCGGGAAGTCATACCCCGAATCTTACCCCCAAATTTCCGGGATGCCCCGGTTCCACTCGGCACTTCCAGAAACAAAAAACCCGCGTCAGCGTTAGGCTGGACGCGGGTTTTGGGACTTCCCGGTACTACTTGATACTAGTGTTTGGTGCCGGCTGCAGGACTCGAACCCGCCACCTGATGATTACAAATCAACTGCTCTACCAGATGAGCTAAGCCGGCGTAAGCGCGAGATTCTACCTCATTTCACGATCTTGAGGCGAGGTCTGCTGCCGCCTTTCGAGCCGTCGCCGTCGGTTTTCGGCGGTTCGTCGGCGCCTTCGGACGGCTCCTCGTTCGCGCCGATATCGACGACAGGCGTCAATACGGCAGGCGACTCGTCACGCGACGCCTCGTCGGCCGGCGCGGCATCGTCTTCGAACGCACCCGAATCCGCGCCCTCACCCGCCACCGCATCGACCTGGAACGCCATCCCTTGCCCGTTCTCCCGCGCGTAGATCGCGAGCACGTTGGCCACCGGAATCTCGATCTTGTGCGCCTTCCCGGAGAACCGGGCGGTGAACTCGATCCACTCGTTACCCATCTGCAGCTGGCTCGTCGCCTCGAAGCTGATGTTGAGCACGATCTCGCCGTCACGCACGAACTGACGCGGCACGCGCGTCGAGTTGTCGACCCTCACCGCGATATGCGGCGTGTAACCGTTATCGGTGCACCACTCGTACAGCGCGCGCAGCAGATATGGCTTCGTTGAAATCTCTTGCATCACAATCCTCGAACCCGGAGCGGGCACACGGCACGCCGCGCGGCCCGCTCCGTCATGCCTTCATTGCATCATCAACGACGCATGACCTTTTCGGACGGCGTCAGTGCTTCGATATAGGCCGGACGGCTGAAGATCCGCTCGGCATACTTCATCAGCGGTGCGGCGTTCTTCGACAGCTCGATGCCGTAGTGATCCAGACGCCACAGAAGCGGCGCGATCGCGACGTCGAGCATCGAGAACTCCTCGCCGAGCATGTACTTGTTCTTCACGAAGATCGGCGCGAGCTGCGTCAGGCGATCGCGGATCGCGAGGCGTGCCTTCTCGTGATTCTTCTCCGCTGCCTTGCCCTTCTCGTTCTCGAGCGTGCTGACGTGAACGAACAGCTCCTTCTCGAAGTTCAGCAGGAACAGGCGTGCACGGGCGCGCTGCACCGGGTCGGCCGGCATCAGTTGCGGGTGCGGGAAGCGCTCGTCGATGTATTCGTTGATGATGTTCGATTCGTACAGAATCAGGTCGCGCTCGACCAGAATCGGCACCTGACCGTACGGGTTCATCACCGAGATGTCTTCCGGCTTGTTGAACAGGTCGACGTCACGGATCTCGAAATCCATGCCCTTCTCGAACAGCACCAGCCGGCAACGCTGGGAGAACGGGCAAGTTGTGCCGGAATACAGAACCATCATATTTGCGTTTCCTCAAAAAAGCCGAGGGCCGGCACGCGGCGCAACCCCTTTCACGGGTTCCGCCTTGCGCCGGCCCCACGCCGGTCAGGCGTGTTTACTTGATATCTTTCCAGTACGCGGCATTGAGCCGCCAGGCCAGGAAAGTCAGGACACCGAGAAAGATCAGCACCCACACGCCGAGGCGTTTGCGGGTCTGCTGGGCCGGCTCGGACATCCATGTCATATAGGCCACCAGGTCGGCCACCGCAGCGTCATAGTCCGGCGGCGACAACGTCCCCGGCGTGACCTGCTGGAAGCCGACGAGCGTGTGGACCTTCTCGCCCGTCTCCTCGTCCGTCTTGTCTTCGAATTTGGCAGTGCGCTGCCCCTGCAGTTGCCACAATACATGGGGCATGCCGACGTTCTCGAACACCGCGTTGTTCCAGCCGGTCGGCCGCGTATCGTCGCGGTAGAAACTCCGCAGATACGTGTACAGCCAGTCGCGGCCGCGCGCCCGTTCCTCGACCGACAGGTCGGGCGGCAGAGTGCCGAGCCAGTTCTTCGCGTCTTCGGGCCGCATCGCGACGGACATCGTGTTCCCGACCTTGTCGGTCGTGAACAGGAGATTCGTTTCGATCTCCTTCTGGGATATGCCCAGATCCGTCAGACGGTTGTAGCGCATCAGGTTCGCGCTGTGGCAGTTCAGGCAATAGTTTACAAACAATTGCGCGCCGTGCTGAAGCGAAACGAGATTTTCCGTGTTATCGGGCGCCCGGTCGAGCGGAAAATTACCTTCCGCGCGCACGGCCGGCGCCGCCAGCAGCGCAACGGCCGTCGCCCCGATCAGTGCGAGCGTCGAAAGCAGTTTCTTCATGTCGTTCTCTCCTCGCTCACATTAATGGGGCTTGAAGCGCACCCGCTCCGGCGGCTGCTTGAACGTGCCAAGCGGCGTCCAGACGGGCATGCCGAGGAAGAACGCGAAGTAGATCAGCGCACAGCCCTGCGCAATCAGCGTCGCGACCGGTGATGGCGGCCGTGTGCCGAGGAACGCGAGGGTCAGGAACGCCACGACGAAGATCCCGAGGAACACCTTGTGGAAGAACGGCCGGTACCGGATCGACTTCACCGGGCTGCGGTCGAGCCACGGCAGGAAGAACAGCGTGATCACCGCCGCGCCCATTACGACTACGCCCCAGAACTTCGACTCCGTCAGGAACATGAACACGACGATCGCCGCGGCCAGCACCGGCAGGCCGATCTTCCACTTGCCGCGCGCGCGGACCAGCGCGAGCACGCCGAGCAGCGCGATCACGATCATCAGCACGATCTTGAACGGGTCGGTGGTCGCGCGCAGCATCGCGTAGAACGCGGTGAAATACCAGACCGGCGCGATCTCCGGCGGCGTCTGCAGCGGGTTCGCCGGCACGAAGTTGTTCGACTCGAGGAAGTAGCCGCCCATCTCCGGCGAGAAGAACACGATCAGCGCGAACACCATCAGGAACACGCAGACCCCGAAGAAATCGTGCACCGAGTAATACGGATGGAACGGGATGCCGTCGAGCGGAACGCCGTTCGCGTCCTTCTTTGCCTTGATCTCGATGCCGTCCGGGTTATTTGACCCCACTTCGTGCAGCGCGACGAGGTGCGCGATCACGAGGCCGACCAGCACGAGCGGAATCGCGATCACGTGGAACGCGAAGAAGCGGTTCAGCGTGACGTCGGAGACGACATAGTCGCCGCGGATCCACAGCGACAGGTCCGGGCCGACGAACGGGATCGCCGAGAACAGGTTCACGATCACCTGCGCCCCCCAGAACGACATCTGGCCCCACGGCAGCAGGTAGCCGAAGAACGCCTCGGCCATCAGGCACAGGAAGATCGCGCAGCCGAAGATCCACACGAGCTCGCGCGGCTTGCGATACGACCCGTACATCAGCCCGCGGAACATGTGCAGGTACACGACGACGAAGAACATCGATGCGCCGGTCGAGTGCATGTAGCGGATCAGCCAGCCCCACGGCACCTCGCGCATGATGTACTCGACCGACGCGAACGCGAGCGTCGAGTCGGGCTTGTAGTTCATCGTCAGGAAGATGCCCGTGACGATCTGGTTGACGAGCACCAGCAGCGCGAGGGAGCCGAAGAAGTACCAGAAGTTGAAGTTCTTCGGCGCGTAGTACTCGGAAACGTGCTTCTTCCAGGTGGACGTGAGCGGGAAGCGCTGGTCGATCCAGCCGGTGAGACCTGTGGTGGAGACTTCCTTGTTGTCGACGGCCATCACGCTTCTCCTTTCTCGTCCTTGCCGATCACGAGGGTCGTCGCCGACGTGAACATGTAGGGCGGGATGTCGAGATTCTGAGGCGCCGGCTTGTTCTTGAACACGCGACCGGCGAGGTCGTAGGTCGAACCGTGGCACGGGCACAGGAAACCGCCCGGCCAGTCGTCCGGCAGGTTCGGCTGCGGACCCGGCGTGAAGCGTTGGCTAGGCGTGCAGCCGAGGTGCGTACAGACGGCCATCACGACGAGAATGTTCTTGCGATCGGTCCGCGCGCGATATTCGTTCGCGCAATACGCGGGCAACGGCATCGAATACGGGGATTTCGTGGTCGGATCGGCCACTTCCTTGTCGGCCTTGACCACATCGGCCAGCATCGAATCGGTGCGATTCAGGATCCAGACGGGCTTGCCGCGCCACGGCACCGTCACCATCTCGCCGGGCTTCAGGCTGCTGATGTCGACCTCGACCGGCGCACCGGCCGCTTTCGCTCTCGCGGACGGCGCAAGCGACGCCGCGAAAGGTACAACGGTGGCGACACCTCCCACGCCACCTGCTACGGATGTCGCAATCAGCCAGGTACGGCGGCCGCTGTCGACGCGTTTCTCTTCCTTGTCTCGCATCACACGCCCCACTTCTGAGTTGGATTTTCCGTCACGACTTTCCATTCCGCCGCTAGTTTGCTCGAATGGAGTCGTCATTTACAAGGCCCGGAGATGAAAATCCCTTCGAAGTGGTTGATAGTTAAGGGTTTTCCCCCACTATCGGAGCAATTAAATCATTTCACTTTTAAGCATCTGCTACATTGTGAAATTTGGATGCACTGCCGCAAATCCGTCGTTCAGACCGGATTATGAATATCGATAAAAAGGTGTTCGATATCGAATTCTTCGGACAAGTGGCGCCCCAGCGCCTGGATTCCGTAGCGTTCGGTGGCATGGTGCCCTGCCGCAACGAACGCGACGCCGCTCTCCGCGGCCGCGTGCGTGACGGATTCCGACACCTCGCCGGTCAGGAACACGTCGGCGCCGGCATCGATCGCGGCGTCGAAATAACTTTGCGCGGCGCCGGTGCACCACGCGATGCGGCGCAGCTGCATGTCCGCATCGCCGAGCACGAGCGGCGTGCGGCCGAGCGTGCGCTCGACCTTCGCGACGAAGTGCTCGAGCGTGACGGGCATCGGCAGCGTCGCCATCCAGCCGAGGTCGCCGTCGCCGAAACGCTGATCGCCGATCAGCCCGAGCTTCTGGCCGAGCTGCGCGTTGTTGCCGAGCTCGGGATGCGCGTCGAGCGGCAGGTGGAACGCGAACAGGTTCAGGTCGTTCGCGAGCAGCAGCTTCAGGCGCTGGTACTTGCGGCCCGTGATCTGCGGCGCCTCGTTGCGCCAGAAATAGCCGTGATGGACGAGCACCGCATCCGCCCCCCATTCGAGCGCGGCTTCGAGGAACGCGACCGACGCCGTCACGCCGGTGGCGATCTTCTCGATCTTGCGGCGCCCCTCGACCTGGAGGCCGTTCGGGCAATAGTCCTTGAAGCGCGCGGTTTCAAGGGTATTGTTCAAGTACAATTCAAGTTCGATCCGATCCATATAAACCTCTAATCCATTCAGATGCTTAGACGCTTCTGGCTGTTCTTCGCGCAGGCGGTGACCGTACTGCTCGCGCTGATGTTCATCGTCGTGACGCTCAAGCCGCAATGGCTGCAACGGCAAGGACAGCTCGGCAAGCAGCTCGCCACGCCGATCGTTGCGCTGCGGGAAGTGGCGCCGGGCATCGGCGGAGCGCCGGCGACCACGTCGTACGCGGAAGCCGCGCAAAAGGCGATGCCCGCCGTCGTCAACGTATTCTCCAGCAAGGACGGCTCGCTGCCGCCCGATCCGCGGGCGAAGGATCCGCTGTTCCGCTATTTCTTCGGCGACCGCAACGCACGCAAGCAGCAGGACGAACCGGCCGCCAACCTCGGCTCCGGCGTCATCGTGAGCCCTGAAGGTTACATTCTAACGAACCAGCACGTCGTGGACGGCGCCGACCAGATCGAAGTCGCGCTCGCCGATGGCCGCACGGCCACCGCGAAGGTGATCGGCAGCGACCCCGAGACCGATCTCGCCGTCCTGAAGATCAACATGACGAACCTGCCGACGATCACGCTCGGCCGTTCCGACCAGTCGCGGGTCGGCGACGTCGTCCTCGCGATCGGCAACCCGTTCGGCGTCGGCCAGACGGTCACGATGGGGATCATCAGCGCGCTCGGCCGCAATCACCTCGGCATCAACACCTTCGAGAACTTCATCCAGACCGACGCGCCGATCAACCCCGGCAACTCGGGCGGCGCGCTGGTCGACGTGAACGGCAACCTGCTCGGCATCAACACGGCGATCTATTCGCGCTCGGGCGGCTCGCTCGGCATCGGCTTCGCGATCCCCGTGTCGACGGCGCGCACCGTGCTCGAAAGCATCATCACGACGGGCTCGGTCACGCGCGGCTGGATCGGCGTCGAGCCGCAGGACGTCACGCCGGAAATCGCCGAGTCGTTCGGGCTCCAGCAGAAGACGGGCGCGATCGTCGCGGGCGTGCTGCAGGGCGGGCCGGCCGACAAGGCCGGCATCAAGCCGGGCGACATCCTCGTGAGCGTGAACGGCGACGAAATCACCGACACCACAAAGCTGCTGAACACCGTCGCGCAGATCAAGCCGGGCACGTCGACCAAGGTGCACGTCGTGCGCAAGGGCAAGGAGTTCGACGTGAACGTCGTGATCGGCAAGCGCCCGCCGCCACCGAAGCAAGCGCTCGACGAACAGGACAGCGACAGCGAGTGACATCCAGCGGGCGGCGCGTCTGCGCCGCTTGCACGCAGCAGCCGGAAACGAAAAACCCCCAAGCGCTGGAATGATGTCCAACGCTTGGGGGTCAACTCGATTCGGCTGCCCTTCCGCTTTGCCACGAAACGCCTTCGTCGCGGCGAAGCCCTGTTCTTGCCCTCATCACCGGCCCTTCCAGCCGCTCGCCCGGCTGCGATGTCGCTGGCCGAAAGGCCGCATCGACGGCGGCCAGCATGCCGGCCACCGCGCACCCTTTCCTGCTCAACTGGCGGCGCCGTTCTCCGGCTCGGGTTCTTCCGTCGTCGGCTTCGGCACGAAGAACCGCGCGGCCAGCAGCCCGACCTCGAACAGCACGATGAGCGGCAGCGCGAGCATCAGCTGCGAGAACACGTCCGGCGGCGTGACGACCGCCGCGACGACGAACGCGCCGACGATCACGTACGGCCGCATCTCCTTCAGCTTCTTCAGCGTCAGCACGCCCATCCGCACAAGCAGCACGACGATGATCGGCACCTCGAACGTGACCCCGAATGCGATGAACATCCCGAGCACGAAGCTCAGGTAGTTGTCGATGTCAGTCGACATCTCCGCGCCGAGCGGCGCGTTGTAGTGCGCCATCACACGGAAGATCGTCGGGAACACGAGGAAGTACGCGAACGCCATCCCGCACAGGAACAGGAAGTAGCTGCTGCCGACGAGCGGCATGACGAGCTTCTTCTCGTGCTGGTACAGGCCCGGCGCGACGAACGCCCAGATCTGGTACAGCACGATCGGCAACGCGATCACGAGCGCGACGAGCATCGTGACCTTCATCGGCACGAAGAACGAGCCGGTGACGTCGGTCACGATCATCCTGCCGCCCTTCGGCAGGTTTTCCATCAGCGGCCGCGCGAGCAGCCGGAAGATGTCGGGCGCCCAGTACACGAGCCCGAGGAACACGACGATCACGGCCAGCCCCGCGCGAATGATGCGATCGCGAAGCTCGACGAGATGGGAAATGAAGGTTTCTTCCGGGGCGTCGCCCGGGTTCTGCTGGGGGTCGCTCACACCGGCCCTCGGTAGGATTGACGAGCGAGCATGCGCTCGACTCAGAGAAAGCGCGTCGGCCGGCGCAGGCTGGCCGGCTGGTGGCGCGCGACACGCGCGGCGCCCGACTGCACGTGCGTGCGGCGGGTGGTCGCGCGCTTGTACCAGACAGGCATCGCCGCCTGCTTCACACGCCAGTTGCGACGCTTGCGCGCGAGCGCGGCCGTACTGCCGCGCCACGACGGCGCCGCGGGGGTGTCGGAGCCGTACGTGCCGGCATCGACCGAGCCTTCGTTAAGACCGCCGACCGCGGAATGCCACGTGTCGTTCAGTTCCTTCTCGTGCTCGCGCAGGTTGTCGTGAATCGTTGTCTCGACGTTGCGCGCGGCCGACTCGAAATCGGTCTTCATCGTCCGCAGCGCGTCGAGTTCGATTTCGCGCGAGACCTCGGACTTCACGTCGTTGATGTACCGCTGCGCGCGGCCAAATAATGCGCCGGCCGTACGCGCGACGCGCGGCAGGCGCTCGGGGCCGAGCACCACGAGCGCGACGACGCCGATCAGCGCCATCTTCGAAAGACCGAGATCCAGCATCGCGTATGCCTGTCAGCTTGCCGGCGTTACGCCTTGTTCGAGTCGGAACGCGTCGTTTCCTTCGCGTTGACGTCGACCGTGCCCGTGCGCGGCAGTTGCTGCGCATCCGCCGGCGTCTCGCCTTCCTTCATGCCGTCCTTGAAGCCCTTCACGGCGCTGCCGAGGTCGTTGCCGATGTTGCGCAGCTTCTTCGTACCGAAAACCAGCGCGACGATCAGCAGCACGATCAGCCAGTGCCAAATGCTCAATCCACCCATGATGAAACCTCTCCTCAACCATGCCGCGTGGCGGCGCAAATCGCCGGCGGCACGCCGGCTTCGACTATCGATGCGGGGAAACGCCCCGCTACGTCAACCCATCCGCAGCCACGGGCGCGGACCGGCCAGGATATGCGCGTGCAGGTGGTAGACCTCCTGCCCGCCGCCGGGGCCCGTGTTGATCACCGTGCGAAAACCGGTTTCGCCGCCCGTGTAGGCCACCCCGAGCTGGTCGGCCAGACGCGCGACGAGCAGCATCAGCCGGCCGAGCATCGGCGCATCGGCTTCGCTCGCCGCCGACAGCGTCGGCAGGTGCAGGCGCGGAATCACCAGCACGTGCGTCTCGGCCGCCGGGCGGATGTCGCGAAACGCGACGAATTCGTCGTCCTCGTGCACCTTCTCGCTCGGGATCTCGCCCGCCGCGATCTTGCAGAACAGGCAATTCGGATCGTGACTCATGTTGCTCCTGCGAAACGCCCCGCGCGCCGGTCAGAACCAGGCCTGCGGATCGAGCGTCTTGTTGTCGTTCAGGTACAGCCAACCCTTGATGATACGGTACAGCGTCCAGATCCACGTGACAAACATGATCACGAATCCCACCACCACGAACATCAGCGCGAAGCCGATCACGTAGGCGATCAGCGCGCGCCAGAACGTGCGGATCTGCCACTCGAAATGATCGGCGTACTGCGTGCCGGCCACGTCGTCGCGCTTCACGTAGTTGATGATGATCGCGATGATGCCGGTCACGCCGCCCGTCAGCCAATGAATCGCGTAGAGGCCGTACAGCACGTGCGTCAGCGTGCGCAAGCCCTTCAACCGCTCGGCATCCGCTGCGCCCGGCAGCGACGGCGTCGGAAACTCGCTCGGCGTATCGGTCATGATGCTACCCCCGTTAGATGACAATTCTTACAGCTTACCGCACTGTTGCCGGCGCGGCAGGCTGCGAGCCGTCACCCGCCGTTTTCCTCGCGCTCGCGGCGCTTGCGCAGCGCCTTTTCCTCGATGCCCGACAGCCCTTCGCGGCGCTCGAGCTCGCCGATCACGTCGGCCGGGCTCAGGTCGAAATGCGACAGCATCACGAGGCAGTGGAACCACAGATCGGCCACTTCGCCGACCAGCGCCGTCGGCGCGCCGCCCTGACGCACGTCCTTCGCGGCCAGCACGACTTCGGTCGCTTCTTCGCCGATCTTCTTCAGCACCGCGTCGTCGCCCTTGTGAAACAGGCGCGATACGTACGATTGATCGGGGTCGCCGCCCTTGCGGCTATCGATCACGGCCGCGAGGCGCAGCAGCGTGTCTTCGGTCGATTGCGTCATTTGTAGATGTGTTCGGGGTCTTTCAGCACCGGATCGACCGCGACCCAGTCGCCGCCGTCCACCGTGCCTTCGAATTTCTGGAAGAAGCACGAATGCCGGCCGGTGTGGCATGCGATGCCCGACACCTGCTCGACCTTCAGCAGCACGACGTCCTCGTCGCAGTCGAGCCGCACCTCGTGCACGTGCTGCACGTGGCCCGACTCCTCGCCCTTGAACCACAGGCGCTTGCGCGAACGCGAATAATAAACCGCGCGCTGCGTTTCGATCGTCTTCGCGAGCGCCTCGCGATTCATCCACGCGAACATCAGCACGTCGTTCGTCGACGCTTCCTGCGCGATCACCGGCACGAGGCCGTTGTCGTCCCAGCGGACCTTGTCGAGCCACGCGGGCAGCGCTTTCGTTTCCGTATTCATCACAACCTCACCGGAATGCCCTGATCGGACATGAAGCGCTTCGCCTCGCCGACCGTGTGCTCGCCGTAGTGGAAGATGCTGGCGGCCAGCACCGCATCGGCGCGGCCGTCCTTGATGCCGTCGGCCAGATGCTGCAGCGAGCCGACACCGCCCGACGCAATCACCGGCACCGGCACCGCGTCCGACACGCCGCGCGTGAGCGCGAGGTCGAAGCCCGACTTCGTGCCGTCGCGGTCCATGCTCGTGAGCAGGATCTCGCCCGCGCCGAGCTCGGCCATCCTGCGCGCCCATTCGATCGCGTCGAGACCCGTGTTCTTGCGGCCGCCGTGCGTGAACACTTCCCAGCGCGGCGTCTCGCCGTCGGCCGACACGCGCTTCGCGTCGATCGCGACGACGATGCACTGCGAGCCGTATTTATCGGCCGCGTCGCGCACGAGCTGCGGATTCGC
Source organism: Burkholderia sp. SIMBA_051 (assembly GCF_046534915.1). Lineage (NCBI taxonomy): Bacteria > Pseudomonadati > Pseudomonadota > Betaproteobacteria > Burkholderiales > Burkholderiaceae > Burkholderia > Burkholderia sp. SIMBA_051. The sequence continues at coordinate 121,025 of NZ_JAWRXS010000015.1, forward strand.
GACCGCCGACGAATTCATGCTGACCTTGTCCGCGCCCGCGTTCAACAGGCGCCGCACGTCCTCGACGGCGCGCACGCCGCCGCCGACGGTCAGCGGAATGAACACCTGCGACGCGACGGCTTCGATGATCGGCAGGATCAGGTCGCGCTGGTCGGAGGTCGCGGTGATGTCGAGGAACGTCAGTTCGTCGGCGCCCTGGTCGTCATAGCGGCGGGCGATTTCGACGGGGTCGCCGGCATCGCGCAGCTCGACGAAATTGACGCCCTTGACGACGCGCCCGGCGGTCACGTCCAGGCAGGGGATGATGCGTTTAGCTAGAGCCATGATGTTGCGCCAAAGGCCGCGATGGGACGGCCGGTTACGGAAGCCTCGCGCGAGGCTTCCGGTCGGGGCCGCCCGCAGGCAGCCCCGGCGAACGGGACAACCGCGCTTACGCGTTGTCGAGTTCGCCGTTCAGTTCGTCCGCGCGCTTTTGCGCGGCCGCGAAATCGAGATCGCCGGAGTAGATCGCACGGCCGCAGATCACGCCTTCGACGCCGTGCTCTTCCACTTCGCACAGGCTGTCGATGTCCGCGAGGTTCGACAGGCCGCCGCTGGCGATCACCGGAATACCGACCGCCTGAGCGAGCTTCACGGTCGCCTCGATGTTGATGCCCTGCAGCATCCCGTCGCGGCCGATGTCGGTGTAGACGATCGATTCGACGCCGTAGTCCTCGAACTTCAGCGCGAGATCGATCACTTCGTGGCCCGTCAGCTTGCTCCAGCCGTCGGTCGCGACCTTGCCGTCCTTCGCATCGAGGCCGACGATGATGTTGCCCGCGAACGCGGTGCACGCATCCCGCAGGAAGCCCGGGTCCTTCACGGCCGCCGTGCCGATGATCACGTAGGACAGGCCGGCGTCGAGATACTTCTCGACCGTCTCGAGGCTGCGGATGCCGCCGCCGAGCTGTACGGGGATTTCGTCGCCGACTTCGTCGAGGATCGCTTCGATCGCATCGAGGTTCTTCGGCTTGCCGGCGAATGCGCCGTTCAGGTCGACCAGATGCAGCCGCCGGGCGCCGAGATCGACCCACTTGCGGGCCATCGCCGCCGGGTCCTCGGAGAAAATCGTGGCCTGGTCCATATCGCCCTGTTTGAGGCGCACACACTGACCGTCTTTGAGATCGATGGCCGGAATCAGCAGCATAGCAATCGGGTGTCGTCGTGGAAGAAGAAAAGAATCCGGCGCGCACCGGTCGATCCGGTACCGCGCCGCCTCGCTAGTTTAGTACAACTCTTTCGGCGCTTTCGTGTGCGTGCATCGTGCGACAGGCCGTTCCGGCCCGCCGACTGTGGCACGCACGCGACGCTCACGGCTTCCAGTGTACGAAGTTGCGATACAGACGCAACCCGACTTCCGCGCTTTTCTCGGGGTGGAATTGGGTCGCGAAGAGATTGTCCCGCGCGACCGCGGACGTAAACGGCGCGCCGTATGCCGTTTCGCCGACCGTGTGTGCCGGGTTGTCCGGCCTCACGTAATAGCTGTGTACGAAGTAAAAGTATGCGTCGTCGGGCACGCCGTCCCACAGCGGGTGCGGCTGCGACTGGCGCACGCGGTTCCAGCCCATCTGCGGCACCTTGAAGCGCGAACCGTCATCCTGCAGCCGGCCGTCGAGCTCGAAGCGCACGACCTTGCCGGGCAACAGGCCCAGGCCCTTCGTGTCGCCTTCCGCGCTCCAGTCGAACAGCATCTGCTCGCCGACGCACACGCCGAGCAGCGGCTTCGTGCGCGAGGCCTCGATCACCGCGTCCTGCAGCCCCGATTCGCCGAGGCAGCGCATGCAGTCAGGCATCGCGCCCTGGCCGGGCAGCACGACGCGGTCGGCCGCGCGAATCGCGGCCGGCGTGTCGACGATCGCCACGTCGGCGGCCGGTTCGGCCTTCTTGAGCGCCTGCGCGACCGAGCGCAGGTTGCCCATCCCATAATCCACAATCGCAATCGAAGTTTTCATCTCAGTGCAGGCAGTAGCGCCCTCAGTCCGTTGACGATGAATTCCACCGCCAGCGCCGACAGCATCAGACCCATCAGCCGCGTGGCGATGTTGATGCCGGTGCGGCCGATCCAGTTCGCGATCGGCTCGGCGAGCCGCATCGCGACGAAACACAGAAAAGCCAGGGCCGCGCCGATCGCGACCAGCCCGGCCCGCTCATACCAGTGATGCGAGTTCGCCGCATAGATGATCACCGTGCTGATCGAGCCGGGGCCCGTGAGCAGCGGAATCGCCAGCGGCACGACCGCGATGTTGTCCTTCGACTCGGCCTCGTAGCGCTCCTCCGGCGTCGATCGCGTGTTGCCGATCTGCGCGTTCAGCATGTTGATCGCCATCAGCAGCATGATGATCCCGCCGCCCACTTCGAGCGAGCCGACCGAAATGCCGAAGAAGTCGATGATCTGCTGCCCGAGCAGCGTCGTCACCGTCATCACGCAGAACACCGACACCGACGCGATCCGGATCGTGCGGCGCCGCTCGCCGTCCGTTTGCTGCGCGGTCAGGCTCAGGAAGAACGGCACCGCGCCGACCGGGTTGATCAGCGCCAGCAGCGAAATGAACGATTTGAGCAGATCCATCGCAAGCCGGCGCGTCGCGCCGAAGCCGTGAGGTTGTCCTGGGCGTGCGCCCGTCCGGAAGGTTAGAGGCTGCCCTTCGTCGACGGAATCTGCCCCGCCGCGCGCTCGTCGAGCTCCACCGCCGCACGCAGCGCCCGGCCGAAGGCCTTGAACACCGTTTCGAGCTGATGGTGCGCGTTGATCCCGCGCAGGTTGTCGATATGCAGCGTGACGCCCGCGTGGTTCACGAACCCGCGGAAGAATTCGATCGACAGGTCGACGTCGAACGTACCGATGCGCGCACGCGTGAACGGCACGTGGAATTCGAGACCCGGCCGGCCCGAGAAGTCGATCACGACGCGCGACAGCGCCTCGTCGAGCGGCACGTACGAATTGCCGTAGCGGCGAATGCCCTTCTTGTCGCCGATCGCCTTCGCGACGGCCTGGCCGAGCGTGATACCGACGTCCTCGACCGTGTGGTGGTCGTCGATATGCGTATCGCCATGCGCTTCGACCTCGAGATCGATCAGACCATGGCGCGCGATCTGATCGAGCATATGGTCGAGAAACGGCACGCCGGTGGCCAGCTTCTGCCGGCCCGTACCGTCGAGATCGAGCTTCACACGGATCTGCGTTTCGCTGGTATTGCGAACGACTTCCGCCACACGCATGGCAATTCCTTGATTGAGTCTGATGTAAATGGGGATTGATCGTCGCGCGCCGCCGCGCCCTGGGCTCAACCGGGCAGCGCGAGTTTCAAGGCAGCCAGCAGGCGTGCGTTTTCGTCGGGAGAACCGACGGTCAGCCGCACGCATTCGGCCAGCAACGGATGCATTTTACTCACGTTTTTGATCAGCACCCGCTCGGTGAGCAGTGCATCGAACACCGCCGCGGCGTCCGGCACGCGCACCAGCAGGAAATTGCCGGCGCTCGGGAACACCGTCGTGCCCGGCAGTGCGGCCACGGCCTGCGCGAGGCGCGTGCGTTCCGCACGCAGTTCGGCCGCCTGCGCATCGAGCACGTCGAGGTGATCGAGCAGGAAATCGGCGCTCGCCTGGGTCAGCACGTTGATGTTGTACGGCGGGCGCACCTTGTCGAACTCGGTCAGCCAGGTGGGCAGCCCGGCGAGATAGCCCAGGCGGATGCCGGCCAGGCCGAGCTTCGACACCGTGCGCATCACGACGACGTTGTCGAACTCGGCGGCGCGCGGCAGCCACGAGCGTTCCGCGAACGGCTGATACGCCTCGTCGATCACGATCAGGCTGTGTTGCGCGGCCGCGATGATCCGCTCGACGTCGGCTTCGTCGTACAGCGTGCCGGTCGGGTTGTTCGGGTACGCGAGATAGACGAGCGCGGGCCGGTGCTCGGCGATCGCCGCGATCATCGCGTCGGCGTCGAGCGTCAGGTCGCCCTTGAGCGGCACGCCGACGAATTCGAGCTGCGCGAACTTCGCGGACAGCTCGTACATCACGAAGCCCGGCACCGGCGCGAGTACCTTCGCGCCCGGCTTCGCGCAGGCCACCGACATCATGCTGATGATTTCGTCCGAGCCGTTGCCGAGCAGCACGTCGCACGCGGCCGGCACGCCCATCGCGCGGCGCAGCTTGTCGAGCAGCGCGCCCGGGCGCGGCGCCGGGTAGCGGTTCAGCGCGACCTGCGCAAGGCGCTCGCCGAGCGCGGCCGCGAGCGGCGCGGGCAGCGAATACGGATTCTCCATCGCGTCGAGCTTCACGAAGCCGCTCGCGTCGGGCACCGGGTAGCTCGTCATCGCGAGCACGTCGCGGCGGATGATGTCTTGGGGCGTCGTCATGGTCTCAAGCCGGCGTGCTTCGCGCCGGCGTCAAATGGTCTCGGCACGGCGGCGGCTGCCGCCCTGCGCAGGGTCTCCTCGTCGACCGCGGCCGGTGCGTCGGCACCGGCTGCGGCGCGTGTCACCCCTTCATCCGCAGCTCGGCGCTGCGCGCGTGCGCCTGCAGCCCTTCGCCGTACGCGAGCTCGGAGGCGATTTCACCCAGCGTCTGCGCCCCTTCGGCGCTGACTTCGATCAGGCTCGAGCGCTTGATGAAGTCGTACACGCCGAGCGGCGACGAGAAGCGCGCGGTGCGCGAGGTCGGCAGCACGTGGTTCGGGCCCGCGCAGTAGTCGCCGAGGCTTTCGCTCGTGTAGCGGCCGAGGAAGATCGCGCCGGCGTGGCGGATCTGCTGGCCCCATTGCTGCGGCTCCAGCGCGGAAATCTCGAGGTGCTCGGGCGCGATGTCGTTCGCGATCCGGCACGCTTCGGCCATGTCGCGCACCTTGATCAGCGCGCCGCGGCCTTCGAGCGACGCACGGATCACCTCGCGGCGCGGCATCGTCGGCAGCAGCTCGTCGATTGCCTTCTCGACGCGCTCGAGGAACGCGGCGTCCGGGCACAGCAGGATCGACTGCGCGAGCTCGTCGTGTTCGGCCTGCGAGAACAGGTCCATCGCGACCCAGCTCGGATCGGTCGTGCCGTCGCACAGCACGAGGATTTCCGACGGGCCGGCGATCATGTCGATGCCGACCGTGCCGAACACGCGGCGCTTCGCCGATGCGACGTACGCATTGCCCGGCCCGCAAATCTTGTCGACCGCCGGCACCGTGGCCGTGCCGTACGCGAGCGCGCCGACCGCCTGCGCGCCGCCGATCGTGAACACGCGATCGACGCCGCCGAGTAGCGCCGCGGCGAGCACGAGGTCGTTCTTCACGCCGTCCGGGGTCGGCACGACCATCACGATCTCGCCGACGCCCGCAACCCGCGCGGGAATCGCGTTCATCAGCACCGACGACGGATAGGCGGCCTTGCCGCCCGGCACGTACAGGCCGACGCGGTCGAGCGGCGTGACCTTCTGGCCGAGTACCGTGCCGTCGCTTTCCGTGTACTGCCAGCTATGCGTGCCGCACTCGATCTTCTGCTTCTCGTGGTACGCACGCACGCGTGCGGCGGCCGCTTCCAGCGCCGCGCGCGCCTTCGGCGCGAGGCCGTCGAGCGCCGTCTGCAGCGCGTCCTGCGGCAGTTCGAGCGCGGCGACGCTGCTCGCGTCCAGCCGGTCGAAACGGTTCGTGTACTCGAGCACCGCGGCGTCGCCGCGCGACTTCACGTCGGCGAGGATCTTCGCGACCGATTGCTCGATCGCCTCGTCCTCGCTCGCCTCGAACGCGAGCAGCGCGCGCAGCGCGGCGCCGAAGCCGTCGCTCGTCGAATCGAGTTTGCGGATGGTGATGGCCATGGGAGTTCCGTTACGGTGATGCGCTCAATTGCCATTCTGCGACGCGCGTTCGAACGCGTCGAGAATCGGCTTGAGCGCCGCGCGCTTCAACTTCAGCGCAGCCTGGTTCACGACGAGGCGCGACGAGATCGCCATGATCTCCTCGACCTCGACCAGATTGTTCGCCTTCAGCGTGCCGCCCGAGCTGACGAGGTCGACGATCGCGTCGGCCAGCCCGACCAGCGGCGCCAGCTCCATCGAGCCGTACAGCTTGATCAGGTCGACGTGCACGCCCTTCGCGGCGAAGTGTTCGCGTGCCGTTTCGACGTACTTGGTCGCGACCCGCAGGCGCGCACCCTGGCGCACCGCGTTCGCGTAGTCGAAGCCGGCCGGCACGGCCACCGACATCCGGCAGCGTGCAATGTTCAGATCGATCGGCTGGTACAGGCCCGAGCCGCCGTGCTCGACCAGCACGTCCTTGCCGGCCACGCCGAAATCGGCCGCGCCGTATTCGACATAGGTCGGCACGTCGCTCGCGCGCACGATGATCACGCGCAGGTTCGGATCGGTCGTCGGCAGGATCAGCTTGCGCGACGTTTCCGGATCCTCGGCCACCTGCACGCCGGCGGCAGCCAGCAGCGGCAGGGTTTCCTCGAAAATCCGGCCCTTCGACAGGGCGAGGGTCAGCGGCGCGGTCATGCTTGGCTCCCGGAGAGGCGGCGCACGTTCGCGCCGACGGCGGTCAGTTTGGTTTCCATGCGGTCGTAGCCGCGGTCCAGGTGATAGATGCGGTCGACGAGCGTTTCGCCTTCGGCGCGCAGGCCGGCGATCACGAGGCTCGCCGATGCACGCAGGTCGGTCGCCATCACGTTCGCGCCGGACAGCTTGTCGACGCCCGTCACGAGCGCCGTGTTGCCGTCGATCGTGATGTTCGCGCCGAGCCGGTTCAGCTCCTGCACGTGCATGAAGCGGTTCTCGAAGATGGTCTCGACGATCTGCGCGGTGCCCGTCGCGACCGAATTGAGGGCCATGAACTGCGCCTGCATGTCGGTCGGGAACGCCGGGTATTCCGACGTGCGGATCGTCACCGCCGACGGGCGGCGGTCCATCCGCACGCGCAGCCAGCTGTCGCCTTCCTCGATCGACACGCCGGCCTCGCGCAGCTTGTCGATCACCGCGTCGAGGATGTGCGGGCGCACGCCCGTCAGCAGCACGTCGCCGCCGGCCGCCGCGACCGCGCACAGGAACGTGCCGGCCTCGATGCGGTCGGGAATCACCGAATGGCGCGCGCCGTGCAGCCGCTCGACGCCCTGGATCACCAGGCGATCGGTGCCGATGCCGGAGATTTTCGCGCCCATCGCGACCAGAAGGTGTGCGAGATCGCTCACTTCCGGCTCGCGCGCCGCGTTTTCGATCACCGTCTCGCCGTCGGCCAGCGTCGCGGCCATCAGCAGGTTTTCCGTCCCCGTCACCGTGATCATGTCGGTCACGATGCGCGCGCCCTTCAGGCGCTTCGCGCGCGCTTCGATGAAGCCGTGCTCGATGCTGATCTCGGCGCCCATCGCCTGCAGGCCCTTGATGTGCTGGTCGACCGGACGCGCGCCGATCGCGCAGCCGCCCGGCAGCGACACCTTCGCCTCGCCGAAGCGCGCGAGCAGCGGCCCGAGCACGAGAATCGACGCGCGCATCGTCTTGACGAGCTCGTACGGCGCGACGAGGTTGTCGACGCGCGACGCGTCGAGCTGCACGCGGCAGCCGTCCGTTTCGCTCTTCACGCCCATCTGGTTCAGCACCTTCAGCGTGGTGCGCACGTCCTTCAGGTTCGGCACGTTGTCGAGTTCGACCGGCTCGGCGCTGAGCAGCCCCGCGCACAGGATCGGCAGCGCGGCATTCTTCGCGCCCGACACGACGATCTCGCCCGAGAGCCGGCGACCGCCTTCGACCACCAGCTTGTCCATCCCGTGTCCCTGCGATTCCCCGTTGGCGGCCGGGTGTGCCGTGGCGACGCTCTGGACGGCGTCGCGCTCGTTGACGGTGACTTGCACTCAGTGGTTCCGGTTATGCGTTCTGCCATTCGGCGGGCGTCAGCGTCTTCATGCTGAGCGCGTGAATTTCCTGTTTCATGCGATCGCCGAGCGCCGCATAGACGAGCTGGTGCCGCTGGATCGGCCGCTTGCCTTCGAAGGCCGCCGACACGATCGTCGCGAAGAAATGCTGGCCGTCGCCTTCGACTTCCAGATGAGTGCAGGCGAGACCGCCGGCGATGTATTGCTTGACCTGTTCGGGAGTCGGCAACATGAGGGGGCTCCTGTCGGCGCGCGCCGCCCGTGGGCGGCCGCTGCCTGTCGATATCAATGACGCAGTTTGTAGCCGGTCGCGAGCAGCCGCATCGCGAAGATCGCGAGCAGCACGAAGAAACCGGTGACGATCGCGAGGCTCGCGAGCGGGTTGATGTCGGACGCGCCGAAGAACCCGTAACGGAAGCCGTCGATCATGTAGAAAAACGGGTTGAGACGCGAGATCTCGCGCCACACGGGCGGCAGCGAGTGCGTCGAATAGAACACGCCGGACAGGAACGTCAGCGGCATGATCAGGAAGTTCTGGAACGCGGCGAGCTGGTCGAACTTCTCGGCCCAGATCCCGGCAATCAGCCCCAGCGTGCCGAGGATCGCCGAGCCGAGCAGCGCGAATGCGATGATGAACAACGGCGCCGCGAAATGCATCGGGACAAACCAGATCGTCACGACGAACACGCCCGCGCCGACCGCGAGGCCGCGCACGACGGACGCGAGCACGTACGCGCCGAAGATGTCGCGGTACGACAGCGGCGGCAGCAGCATGAACACGAGGTTGCCGGTGATCTTCGACTGGATCAGCGATGACGAGCTGTTCGCGAACGCGTTCTGCAGCACGCTCATCATCACGAGGCCGGGCACGAGAAAGCTCACGTACTCGACGCCCGGATACACCTCGACGCGGCCCGACAGCGCGTGGCCGAAGATCGTCAGATACAGCAGCGCCGTCACGATCGGCGCGCACACCGTCTGGAACGACACCTTCCAGAACCGCAGCAGTTCCTTGTAGAACAGCGTGCGAAACCCGCTGCCCGCCACCACGGCGGGCTCGGGCGTTTGCAGGGAACGGGGCGGTCGCGCCTCGCCGGGCGAACGCAGTTCGCGTGTGGGTTGTTGGTTCATGCCAGCCCCTCGATCACCTCGGCCCCGTTCATCACCTGGACGAACACGTCTTCGAGGTCGGCCTTGCGGACCTCGATCTCGTCGAACGTGCAGCCCGCCGCGCGACACTGCGCGAGGATGCGCTCGACATCGTCGTAGTTCGTCAGACGCAGCAGATGCTCGCCCGGCGCGCGCGCGGCCGGATCGGTCTCCAGCCCTCGCAGCTCGGCGGGCAGCGCGCCCGTCGCGAGCCGCAGGTACAGCTGCAGCCCCGCGAAGCGGCGCAGCAGCGCGTCGGTGCGGTCGAGCGCGACGACTTCACCGCGACGCAGCATCGCGATGCGGTCGCACAGCGACTCGGCTTCCTCGAGGTAATGGGTAGTCAGGACGATCGTGTGGCCCTCGCGGTTCAGCCGCGAGATGAATTTCCACAGCGTCTGGCGCAGTTCGACGTCGACGCCGGCGGTCGGCTCGTCGAGCACGATCACGGGCGGCCGATGCACGAGCGCCTGCGCAACCAGCACGCGGCGCTTCATCCCGCCCGACAGCGCGCGCATGTTCGCGTCGGCCTTCTCGGTGAGGTCGAGATTGGCCATCACTTCGTCGATCCAGTCGTCGTTGCGGCGCAGCCCGAAATAGCCGGACTGGATCCGCAGCGTCTCGCGAACGGTGAAGAACGGGTCGAACACGAGCTCCTGCGGCACGACGCCGAGCGCGCGGCGCGCACCGCGGAAGTCCTTGACGACGTCGTGGCCGAGCACGGAGATACTGCCTTCATCGGCCCGGGCGAGCCCGGCGAGGATACTGATGAGCGTGGTCTTGCCTGCGCCGTTCGGGCCGAGCAGACCGAAAAACTCGCCTTCCTCGACCGACAGGCTGACGCCCTTGAGCGCCTGAAGCGATTTGTAGCGCTTCTTGACGTGACGGATTTCTATGGCTGACATGACTGTGCGCGACGCAAGGGCCGCGACGCCTATTCTGTGCTTGCTGCGGATGAAAATGGGGGCCGGACGCCGATTGGCTGCCCCGCAAAACGCTTGATTATAGGGCAAACCGGCTGGAGAGGCCGGCGCTGAAGGCGCGCGGCCTGAAGCGTGCGCGCGCCGGCTGGCGCGGCAGGCTTCGATCGGACAGGGTCAATGTCGCCCGGTGCCTTCGATGAGCGCGTCGACGCCGTAGGCGTTCGCGAGGCTGGCGAGCTTCGGGGGGAGATTGAGGATGTCGAGGGTCGCGCCGCGGGCTTTCGCGGCGCGTTGCCATGCGAGCAGCACGGCGAGCGCGGACGAGTCGAACTGCGTCAGCGCCGCGCAATCGACGGCGGTGGCGCCCGCGTCGATGCGCGCGAGACCGTCCGCGAGCGCGGACTTCGCGCTCGCGACGGTCAGCGAGGAGCCGGCCGCGAAGCCGCTCACGAAGCTTGCTTGCCCGCGGCAAGTTCCTGGTTGCGCTGCGTCAGGAACTTGATCAGGCCGTCCACGCCGCTTTGCTGGATCTTCTCGTTGAACTGCTGCTGGTACGTCTGGATCAGCCACGCGCCGAGCACGTTCAGGTCATACACCTTCCAGCCGTTGGACGTTTTGTACAGGCGATAGTCGATCTGGACCGGCTGGCCGTTGTTCAGCGCGACCGTCTTCACGACGACGTCGGTGTCGGCCGGATCGGCGCGGAACGGCGGGTACTGGATTTGTTGATCCGGCTTCAGCTGCGCGAGCGCGCCCGAATACGTGCGGATCAGCAGCAGCTTGAACTGCTCCTGAACCTGCTGCTGCTGCTCGGCCGACGCCGCGCGCCAGTTGCGGCCCATCGCGAGCTGCGTGGTGCGACGGAAATCCGTGTACGGCAGGATGTCCTTGTTGACGATCGTGATGATGCGGTTGGTGTCGCCCTGCTTGATCGTCTGCTGCTTGACCTCGTCGAGCACCTGCTGGGTCGCCGTCTTGATCAGCGCCTGCGGGTTCGACTGGTCGACTTGCGCGTGAGCTGCGCTGCCGAACGAGAACAGCGCCGCGAAAACGGGAATCAGGAACAGTTTTTTCATCATAGTGACCTGCATGAAGAGTCGATGCGGAGGTTGGAGCCGGTAGCTTACGCGCAAGTTCGCGAACGCTACCGACTGAATCGTTTCCGGCTGTAACGAATGTAAATGGGTCAGTGCAGCCGGATGCTCGGGAAGCGGAACCCGCCCGGCGACGGCGGCGCCACCTGCATCGCCGGCACGTTCGTTTCGCTGGCCGGGTTCGGCGCTTCGGGCGTACCCGACGCCGGTGCGGGCACCGCCGCGCCCGATGCGCCTGCCGGCGCCGTCGCGCCACCCACCGCCGCCGCGCCCGCCGTACCGGCCGCGCCGGCTGCCGCCGGTGCCGCGCCGTCGTCCGGCAGCTCGTACTTCGGCAGCGCGTCGTTGCTCGACGTCGCGGCGGCCTCGCCGCGCGCGTTGCTGATCAGCATCTGGCGGCGCTGCAGGTACGCGTTACGGACGAACGAGTACTTGTCGAGCGCCGCGGCATCCAGCACGTCGCCCGCGCCGAGCAGGTTCGCACGCGTATTGACGAGGTTCACGCCGAACAGGCCCCAGCTCAGGCCGTCCGGCTTCACGTAGGTGAGCGGGTTGCCGACGTAGTCGACGCCGAGGCCCGCCGTGTCGCGCAGCGTGCTCGGGCCGAGCAGCGGCAGCACGAGGTACGGGCCCGACGGCATGCCGTAGCGGCCCATCGTGATCCCGAAGTCGGCCGTGTGCTTCGGCAGTTTCGCGATCGTCGCGACGTCGAACAGGCCGCCGACGCCGAACACCGTGTTGATCACGACGCGCATGATGTCGCCGACGCCGTCCGCGATCCGCAGCTGCACGATGTTGTTCGCCGCGATGTAGACGTCGCCGATGTTCGAGAAGAAGTTCGTCACGCTGTCGCGCACCGGCTGCGGCACCACGTACTGGTAGCCCTTCGCGACCGGCTTCAGCGCATACGTGTCGACCGTGTCGTTGAACTTGTACATCGACCGGTTGAAACCTTCGAGCGGATCGCCCTTGGTCGGCGTCTGTACGGTCGCGCAACCGCTCAACGCGGCGACTGCCGCCACTGCGAGCGCGGCGTGCCTGATGCGGATCGTCTGCATGGTCATTCCCTCTTGTCTTTCTCTCGTGTGGTTATTGGGCGGCCGAGCCGGCCACCACGGACGCCGGCACCGCGACCGGTGCGGGCGCGGCCGGCGCTGCCGGTGCAGCCGATGCGCCGGATGCCGGCTTCGCGCCGCCCGCGTCGGCCGCCTTGCTGTACAGGAACTGGCCGATCAGATTCTCGAGCACGATCGCCGACTGCGTCATCGTGATCGTATCGCCCGACTTCAGCATTTCGGTGTCACCGCCCGGATCGAGGCCGATGTACTGCTCGCCGAGCAGGCCGGACGTCAGGATCTTCGCCGACGAATCCTTCGGGAACGGGTATTGGCCGTCGACGTCGATCGTCACGAGCGCCTGATACGTATTGCTGTCGAAGCCGATCGCCTTCACGCGGCCGACCACGACGCCGGCGCTCTTCACGGCCGCGCGCGGCTTCAGCCCGCCGATATTGTCGAATTTCATCCGCACCGAGTAGGTCGGCTGAAAGGACAGCGAGCTCATGTTGCCGACCTTGAGCGCCAGGAACAGCACCGCAAGGAAGCCCACCACCACGAACAGGCCGACCCAGAAGTCGAGAGCAGTCTTTTTCATCGTCATCCCAAAATTTGGCTTGGCTGAGGCTTAGCTGAACATCAGCGCGGTCAGCAGGAAATCGAGGCCGAGTACGGCGAGCGACGCGAATACGACCGTCTTGGTCGTCGCGCGCGACACGCCCTCGGGCGTGGGCTTCGCTTCATACCCTTGAAACAGTGCAATGAAGGTCACGGCGAACCCGAACACGATGCTCTTGATCACGCCGTTGCCGACGTCGGCCCACACCTGGACCCCGCCCTGCATCTGCGACCAGAACGCGCCCGGATCGACGCCGATCAGCACGACGCCGACGAAATACCCGCCGAGCACGCCGACCGCGTTGAAGATCGCGGCGAGCAGCGGCATCGCGATGATGCCGGCCCACAGGCGCGGCGCGATCACCGTCTTGATCGGGTCGACGGCCATCATCTCGAGCGCGGTGAGCTGCTCGCCGGCCTTCATCAGGCCGATCTCGGCCGTGAGCGACGTGCCCGCGCGGCCGGCGAACAGCAGCGCGGTCACGACCGGGCCGAGCTCGCGCACGAGCGACAGCGCGACCAGCAGGCCGAGCGCCTGCTCGGACCCGTAGCGGTTCAGCGTGTAGTAGCCCTGCAGACCGAGCACGAAGCCGACGAACAGGCCCGACACGGCAATGATCACGAACGAATAGTTGCCGAGGAAGTGGATCTGCTTCGTGACGAGCCGCGGCCGGCGCAGCAGCGGGAAGAATTCCAGCACGAGGCGCACGAACAGCCGCGTGCCGTAGCCCGCGCGCTCGAGGCCGCCGATGACGTAACGTCCGATCGCGCTGATCATGCGCGCCCTCCGCCGAGCCCGAAATCCGCTGCCAGCGGCGGGCTCGTGTAATGAAATTTGAACGGGCCGTCCGGCGCGCCGTCGATGAACTGCCGCACGCTCGGCTCGGTGGACGCGCGCAGCTCGGCGGGCGTCCCCTGCGCGAGCACGCCGCCGTTGGCCAGAAAATACACGTAATCGGCGATCGCGAAGGATTCCGGCACATCGTGCGTGACGAGGATCGACGTCGCGCCGAGCGCCTGGTTCAGCGTGCGGATCAGGTTCGCGGTGATGCCGAGCGAGATCGGATCGAGGCCCGCGAACGGCTCGTCGTACATGATGAGCTGCGGATCGAGCGCGATCGCGCGCGCGAGCGCGATACGGCGCGCCATCCCGCCCGACACCTCGGACGGCATCAAGTCGCGCGCGCCGCGCAGCCCGACCGCGTTGAGCTTCATCAGCACGAGGTCGCGGACCAGGTCTTCGGGCAGGTCGGTGTGTTCGCGCAGCGCGAACGCGACGTTCTCGAACACCGACATGTCGGTGAACAGCGCGCCGAACTGAAACAGCATGCCCATCTTGCGGCGCAGCGCGTACAGGCCGTCGCGCGTCTGCGCGCCGACGTCGGCGCCGTCGAACAGCACCTGGCCGCGGCTTGCACGCACCAGGCCGCCGATCAGGCGCAGCACGGTCGTCTTGCCGCAGCCCGACCCGCCCATGACAGCGACGACCTGGCCGCGCCCGAAGCGCAGGTTCAGGTTCGACAGGACGAGGCGCTCGCCATAGCCAAAGTCGACGTCGCGAAGTTCCAGCAGAGTCTCGGTAGGAGTGGGGCTCACGGAGCGGACAGTCCTTTAACGCAGAACGCCGAATTATAGGGCCTGCATTGGAATGATGTCGTGACGGCGTTCCAGGCCCTGCGGTCAATGATTGTCAAATTGTCGGGCAAAACATTGCTGCAACGCAACAACCGCCGCCCGATAATCGCTAGCGCCCGTGATCGCACTGACGACCGCGACGCTGCCGACACCCGTCGCGAGCACGTCGGGCAACGCGTCGAGGCCCACGCCGCCGATCGCGACGAGCGGCGCCCGCGCGCCCGCGAAGCGCGCATAGCGGGCGATCCGCGCGAGTCCCTGCGGCGGCGCCGCAACCGCCTTGGTCGCGGTCGCGTACACGGGGCCGAGCGCGAGATAGCTCGGCCGCTCGTGCAACGCCCGCAACATTTCGTAATAGCCGTGGCTCGACAGCCCGAGCCGCAGGCCGGCGCGCGCGATCGCGGCCAGATCGGCCGTCTCCAGGTCTTCCTGACCTAGATGTACGCCGTACGCCCCTTCTTCTACCGCGATCTGCCAGTGATCGTTGATGAACACGCGCGCATCGGGATAGCGGCGCCCCGCCGCGACCGCACGCGCGATTTCAGCGCGCAACGCGGCAGGGTCCGCGTCTTTCACGCGCAGCTGCACGGTCCGCGCGCCGCAATCGAGCACGCGCTCGACCCATTCGGCGTCGGGGACGACCGGATAGAGGCCGAGTTGCGCGGGGCACGGCGGAAATGCGGGCTCCGGCGCGGCGGCCAGGCCGGCGACGCGCGGAAATCGCGCGGCGTCGACCGGCCACGCATCCGCGCCGCGCGTTTCGTCGCCGTCACGCCACGCGAGCGCCAGCACCAGCGCGTCGATCGGCGCGAAACCACAATCGAGGAATGCGGCGAGTGCCGCGATCCAGTCGTCGCCGAGCGGATGCGCGGCTTCCAGCGCATGGCGCACGCCCGCGGCATGCAACGTCGCGCCGTGTTCGTCGAACTCGATCGCGACCGCATCCGGCGCCGCGGGGCGCGATGCCGCCGACGCGCGCGCCTGCGCGGCATGGTCGCCGGCCGACACGATCAGCACGTCGCCGTCGACCGGCACGTCGGGCGCCGCGACGCACAGCCGCCACGGCGTCGTGCCGGCCGGCCAGTCGCCCAGGCGGGCGCGAATCCGCTCGGCCGCTTCGGCCAGCTCGTCGGCCGGCGGCCAGAACGCATCGGCGAAACGCGCGCTCATGCGCCGCCCCCGTCCTGGTGCCAGAACGGCATCCCGACGACCGGCGTGCTCGCGTGCGCGGTCTCGCGCGCATCCATCGGCCCGGCGAGGTAGGCCGCACGGCCGGCCTCGACGCCCTGCGCGAACGCGCGCGCCATGATCTCCGGATGCGTGGCCTGCGACACGGCCGTGTTCAGCAGCACGCCGTCGAAGCCCCACTCCATCACCTGGCACGCATGCGACGGCACGCCGAGCCCGGCGTCGACGATCAGCGGCACGTCCGGCAGCCGCTCGCGCAGCACGCGCAGCCCGTACGGGTTCACGACGCCCTTGCCGGTGCCGATCGGCGCGCCCCACGGCATCAGCGCCTCGCAGCCGACGTCGAGCAGGCGCCGGCCGATCACGAGATCCTCGGTGCAGTACGGCAGCACCTTGAAGCCGTCCTTGACCAGCTGCGCGGCCGCCTCGATCAGCCCGACCGGGTCGGGCTGCAGCGTGTAGTCGTCGCCGATCAGCTCGAGCTTGATCCAGTCGGTCTCGAAGACCTCGCGCGCCATGTGCGCGGTCGTCACCGCCTCGGCGACGGTCTGGCAACCGGCCGTGTTCGGCAGCAGCGGCACCGCGTGACGCTTGAGCAGGTCGAAGAAGCCGGCTTCGGCGGTGCCGCCCGTCATCTGGCGGCGCAGCGCGACCGTGACCATTCCCGGACGCGACGCGGCGATCGAATCGGACAGCGACTGCAGCGACGGATAGCGCGACGTGCCGAGCAGCACGCGGCTTGCGAAGGTTTCACCGTACAGCGTCAGCGCGTCGGCGGAAGTGAGGGACGTCATGTCGTTTTCCTGGAAGAGCGGGGGCGAACCGGCGGCGCTCAGCCGCCCGCGACGGGGTGCACCACGTCGAGCTTGTCGCCCGTCGCGAGCGCGCGCGCCGCATGCTGCGTGCGCGCGACGAAATTGCCGTTCAGCGCGACCGCGTACGGCGGACGCGCGCCGAACGCGACGAGCGCGTCGGCCACCGTCGCGCCGTCGGGCAGCGTCAGGGTCTGTTGGTTGATCTGGATATCCATGAGGCTTGATCGAATTCGGTCGGCGGCGCGCATCAGGCCGGCTGGCGCGCGTCGTCGCGGTGATGAAGGAGCGCCGGCCAGCGCGCGGCATCGCGCCACGCGGTGAACGCATCGGCATCGGAGAACGCGCCGCCGAGCGCGGCCTGCGCGAACGCGACCGCCGCATGCGCGACTTCCGGCGCGATCATGAAGCCGTGCCGGTACAGGCCGTTGACGGCGAGCGTCGTCGCGCCGTCCCAGATCACCGCCGGGCGGTGGTCGGGCAGCGTCGGGCGGCACTGCGCATTCAGTTCGAGGATGCGCGCCTCGCCGAACGCCGGGTGCACGGAGAACGCCGCGCTCAGCAGTTCGAGCGCGGAGCGCACGCTGACGGGAGACATGTCCTCGCCCTCCACCTCGGTCGCGCCGATCACGTACAGGTCGTCCTGCTTCGGCGCGATGTACAGCGGATAGCGCGGATGCAACAGCCGCACGGGCCGCGTGAGCCCGATGCCCGGCGCGTGCACCCGCGCGACTTCGCCGCGGATGCCGCGCAGCGCGGGCAGCGCGGCTTTCGCGCCGAGGCCACGGCAGTCGATCGTGAAATGTGCGTCGGGCCGGTTCGCGTCGTCGATCGTCGCGTGCCAGTGCAGCTCGACGCCGCGCTGCGCGAGGCCCGCCGCCAGCGCGCGCAGCGCCTGCCGGTTGTCGAGCTGCCCTTCGCGCGGCAGCAGCAGCCCGCGCGCGAAGCGCCCCGCGAGCGCGGGCTCGGCCGCGTCGACCTGCGCGCCGGCCAGCGTCACGAAGCCGCCGTCGAACAGCTCGGCCGGCGTGTTCGCGCGCACGCGCCGCTCGAACAGCGGCGCCTCCGCCCGATCCGCGTGATGCCAGACGACGAGCGTGCCGTGATGCTGGAAGAACACCGGTTCGGGCAGTTCCGCGAGCCACTGCGGCCAGCGCGCGAGTGATGCGACGCCGAGCTCGGTGATCAGCAGCTCGGCGCTCGCCGCCTCGGCGAGCGGCGCGAGCATCGCGGCCGCGATCCACGCGGCCGACTGCTCGCCGTCCGGGCCGCCGCGCTCGTACAGCGCGACGCGATGCCCGTCGCCCGCGAGCCGCCACGCGATCAGACGGCCGACGAGGCCGCCGCCGAGCACCGCGAAATCCGGTCGTGAAGCGTGGACGTTCATCGCGCGCCCTCCCCGCAAACCGCGCAGGCCCGTGCGACGGACGTCGACGTGCGCGCGCCGCCCTGTGCGAACGCACACGACAGCGGATCGGGAACAGCGCAAAAGACTGAAGATTGAGCGGTCATCATTCCTTCCGTAACGCGCAACGCGCGTACCCAAAAGGACGAAACCGGCAGCAAAGGCCGGCCGGGCGGGACTCGGGCGCTGACCATGTGGGATGGCGGCCAGCGCGGCCCGGCGGGATCAGAAACTTCCCTCGCCGGTATTACCCGGATCGGGTGCGAAGGGTCTTTCTCAGCCTCGCCGCGTCGCCCGGAATGAACCGTCGGCCGCGCTCGAAGCACCCCTGTTTCGTCGTCGGCCATTAGACCATAAAAGCGGAAAGCGCCGCAAACTGTCCCCCTTGCGGCAAATTCGCCGTCGCGCAGCGCCGCTCTGGCACAATGCCCGCAGGCCGGCCGCGCGAGCGGCCGGTTGCCGCGTCACCGCCGGCCCTTAAGCGCCGTTTAAGACGCGCGGGCGACCATCCGTGCGCCCGCCGTCAGTCGGCGCCGCGCCCCGGCATGCCTTATCGCGGCGCGCGCCCGGCTTCGCCCGGCCCGCGCGCCGGCTACTCATCAGGAAGCACATGACCCAATCGATCGATCCCGTCCGCTCCGCCTCAGACGCGCCGCAGGACGAGCGCCCGGTATCCGCATGGAGCCTCATCAAGCCCTACTGGGTGTCGTCCGAATGGAAAACCGCGTGGGGATTGCTCGTCACGATCATCGTGATCAATCTCTGCGTCGTCTGGATCAACGTCAAGCTGAACAAGTGGAACGCGCAGTTCTACAACGCGCTGCAGTCGAAGGACGTCCACGACTTCCCGAACCTGCTGATGCAGTTCTCGGCACTCGCGTTCGGCTTCATCATCCTCGCGGTGTACGGCCGCTACCTGCGGCAGATGCTCGGGTTCCGCTGGCGCCAGTGGCTCACCGACCGCTTTCTCGGCCAGTGGCTCGGCGATCGCGCGTTCTACCGGATCGAACGCGACCGCCTCGCCGACAACCCCGATCAGCGGATCACCGACGACCTCCAGTCGTTCGCGACGACGACGCTCGCGCTGTCGCTCGACCTGCTGTCGACGGTCGTCACGCTCGTGTCGTTCATTACGATCCTGTGGTCGCTCGCCGGCGCGCTGACGCTCTCGCTCGGCGCGACGCCGATCACGATCCCCGGCTACATGGTGTGGGCGGCCGCGCTGTACGCGGTGATCGGCTCGCTGATCATCCAGAAGGTCGGCCACCCGCTCGTGTCGATCAACTACCAGCAGCAGCGCGTCGAGGCCGATTTCCGCTTCGGGCTGATCCGCGTGCGCGAGAACGCCGAGCAGATCGCGTTCTACGACGGCGAGAAAACCGAGACCCGCAACGCGCAGAGCCTGTTCATGCGCATTCGCGACAACTGGTGGCGCGTGATGAAGTACACGAAGCGCCTCACGTTCGTGCTGAGCTTCTACGGGCAGATCGCGATCATCTTCCCGCTCGTCGTCGCCGCGCCGCGCTATTTCGCGGGCGCGTTCTCGTTCGGCGTGCTGATGCAGATCTCGTCCGCGTTCGGCACCGTCAGCGATTCGTTCTCGTGGTTCATCAACAGTTACTCGACCCTCGTCGAATGGCGCGCAACCGTCAACCGTCTGCGTGAATTCAAGCGCGTGATGGGAACGTCGCACCTGAAGGAAAGCCTGTCGCCGGCAACCGAGCACGGCGGCATCAACCTGCACTACGTCGATGCCGCGAAGCTGTCCACATCGTCGCTGAAGCTCGCGCTGCCGAACGGCACCGCGCTCGCGAACATCGGCAGCCTGACGATCGAACCCGGCTCGCGCTGGCTCGTGATCGGCAAGTCGGGTTCCGGCAAGAGCACGTTCATGCGCGCGCTTGCTGGCCTGTGGCCGTTCGGCGACGGCGCGATCGACGCGCCGGTCGGCGCGCGGATGATGTTCGTGCCGCAGACGAGCTACTTGCCGATCGGCACGCTGAAGGCCGCGCTCACCTATCCGGCCGCGCCCGACGCGTTCACCGACGACGCGTGCCGCGACGCGCTGCGCGCATGCCGCCTCGAAGACTACGTCGGGCGCCTCGACGAAACCGGCCACTGGACGCGCGTGCTGTCGCCCGGCGAACAGCAGCGTCTCGCCGGCGCGCGCGTGCTGCTGCACAAGCCGGACTTCCTGTTCCTCGACGAAGCGACGAGCGCGCTCGACGCGGACAACGAAGCGCGGCTCTATCACCTGTTCGCCGAACGGCTGCCGAAGGCTGCGATCGTCAGCATCGCCCACCGCGAGTCGCTGGCCGCGTTCCACGTCGGCATGATCAACGTCGAGCGCGTGACCGATACCGACAAGGTCGCCGCGTAAGCGCAAAAGCAAAAGGCCGGCGCACGCGCCGGCCTTCTCTCGTTCGTCCTGCCCCCTTCCCGCTACGCCCGCCCGATCGGCACCGACACGATCGGCACATGCGACACACCGTCGTGCGACAGCCGGCTTTCGAACAGCGTCAGCGCGACGAAGCGCACCGCGACCGGCCGGCCGGTCGCGCCGCCGTGCGCGGGCTGTCCGTCAGCATCGCGCGGCAGCCGCGCGAGCGTCACATGCGGCCGGAACGGCCGGCGGTCGGCCGGCACGCCCAGGTCGCGCAACAGCGCGGATAAATCGGCATTCAACGCCGCACAGGCGGGATCGGCGGCGAGTTCCGCGACGATCAACCGCGCGCGCGGCAGGCTCGGCCACCACGCGATCCGCTCGACCCGCTGCAACGGCAGCGCATGCGCGCTCGCGAGCGCCGGCAGCCGCTCGGCCAGCGCGTCGCACCGTGCGCGTTCGATCGCGCCGATGAACGCAAGCGTCACGTGCAGTTGCGCGGGCAGCGTGCGCCGTGCGCCGCGCGTGACCGGCAGCGCGTGCAGCGCGTCGCGCGATGCCGTATCGGGCATCAGCGCGACGAACGCACGGAGCCGGTCGCCGTTCATGACTCGCGCACCGCGACGCGGGCCTCGGCCACCACGTCGTCCACCGCATCGGCCGAAACCGGACGCAGCGGCAACGGGCCGTGCTCGCCCCACACGTCGGCCGGCAGCACGCGTGCGAGCTCGGGAATCGTGTCGCGCGTGAACACCGGTTCGGCAATGCCCTGCGCGCGCTGGTGGCGATAGTCGCGCCACGCGGCATGCGCATACTTGCCGAGCGCGAGAATCGCGACCAGGTTGATGATCGCCATCAGCCCCATGCTCGTATCGGCCATCGCCCACACCAGCGGCAGTTGCCCGACGCTGCCGAACATCACCATCCCCAGCACCGCGATGCGGAACAGCGGCAGCACGCCGCGCCGCTTCGTGATGAACTCGACGTTGCCTTCCGCATACGCGTAGTTGCCGATCACCGACGAGTACGCGAAAAAGAAGATCGCGACGGCCATGTAGATGCCGCCCCAACCGCCGACGTGGCTCGCGATCGCGCGCTGCGTGAGCGCCGCGCCTTCCATGCCGGTGCCGAGCTCGTACTGGCCCGACAGCAGGATCACGAACGCGGTCGCGCTGCAGATCACGATCGTGTCGACGAATACGCCGAGCATCTGGATCAGCCCCTGCACGACCGGATGCCGCACGCTCGCGGTCGCGGCCGCGTTCGGCGCGCTACCCATGCCGGCTTCGTTCGAGAACAGCCCGCGTTTCACGCCCATCGCGACTGCCTGGCTGACCGCATAGCCGGTCAGGCCGCCCGCCGCCTGCTCGAGCCCGAACGCACTCTTCACGATCAGCGCGAGCACGCCCGGCACCAGCGCCGCGTGTGTCGCGACCGCGTAGACGGCCAGCCCGAGGTAGCCGATCGCCATCACCGGCACGATCACCTGCGCGACCGACGCGATGCGGCGAATGCCGCCGAAGATGAGCGGCGCGGTGAGCAACACGAGGCCGAGGCCGACCGTCTCGGGGCGCCAGCCGAACGACGTGTGAAACGCATCGGCGATCGCATTGGCCTGCACCGCGTTGAACACGAAGCCGAACGCGAGGATCAGCGACAGCGAGAACAGCACGCCGAAGCCGCGCGAGCGCAGGCCTGTCTGGATGTAGTAAGCGGGGCCGCCGCGATAGCTGCCGTCCGGATGCGACACCTTGAAGATCTGCGCGAGCGTCGCCTCGACGAACGCGGACGACATGCCGACGAGCGCCGTCATCCACATCCAGAAGATCGCGCCCGGCCCGCCGACCGTCAGTGCGACCGCGACCCCCGCGATGTTGCCGGTGCCCACGCGGCTCGCGAGGCCGGTCGCGAACGCCTGGAACGACGAGATGCTGCCCGGCTCGCCCTTGCTGCCGACCAGCTTCATGCTGAGGAGCAGCGCCTTCAGCTGGATCATCCGGAACCGCAGCGTGAACCACGCGCCCACGCCGAGCAGCAGCGCGATCAGCACGTAGTTCCACAGCACACCGTTGACGGCATCGATCAGCCCTTGCACGAATGCTTCCATCCAGAATCCTTGTAAATGGGATAAGTCATATTCGGCGGTCGCGCGAACGCTGCCGGAGGGGCGACATGATATGACAGTTTCCAAGGATTATTACGAATTGAAAGGAAACGGGATCGGGGAAAATCAACGTCTGATGTGATCAGGTTAGGCGACGCTTCGGGGAGATGATGAGGAGTCGGAGCCGCCGCAAACCCGCACGGCCGGGGGCATCGACGGCCGACGCCTGCGACACCTCCACACGCCGGCCATAAAAAAACCGGGCGCCCTTTCGGACGCCCGGCTGGTACGGCAGTGGCCCGCGAACCGCGCTTATCGCGGCAGGTTCGAATGCCCCATCAGATACGCGTCGACCGAGCGCGCGCACTGGCGGCCTTCGCGGATCGCCCAGACGACGAGCGACTGCCCGCGACGCATGTCGCCGGCCACGAACACCTTGTCGACCGACGTGTAGTACGAGCGATCGCCTTCGGTTGCCGCACGCGCGTTGCCGCGCGCATCCTTCGCGACGCCGAACGCCTCGAGCACGGTGGCTGCCGGCTGCGTGAAGCCCATCGCGAGCAGCACCAGGTCGGCCTTCATCTCGAACTCGGAGCCCGGCACTTCCTGCATCTTGCCGTCCTTCCACTCGACGCGCACCGCGATCAGCTTCTCGACCTTGCCGTTCTTGCCTTCGAGACGCTTCGTCGCGACCGCCCAGTCACGCTCGCAGCCTTCTTCGTGCGACGACGACGTGCGCAGCTTGATCGGCCAGTACGGCCACACGAGCGGCTTGTTTTCCTCTTCCGGCGGCTGCGGCAGCAGCTCGAACTGCGTGACCTGCTTCGCGCCGTGACGGTTCGACGTGCCGACGCAGTCCGAACCCGTATCGCCGCCGCCGATCACGATCACGTGCTTGCCCTTCGCGAGCAGCTGGTCGACGAGCTTGTCGCCCGCGTTCACGCGGTTCTGCTGCGGCAGGAAGTCCATCGCGAAATGGACGCCGGCGAGCTCGCGGCCCGGCACCGGCAGGTCGCGCGGCGTCTCCGAACCGCCCGCGATCACGACCGCGTCGAATTCTTCCTTCAGCTGCTCCGGCGAAATGGTTTCCTTCGCGAGGCTGCCGATCGACTCGGGCAGCGGATCCTTGCCGATGAACACGCTGGTGCGGAACGTCACGCCTTCCGCTTCCATCTGGCGCATGCGGCGATCGATCAGCCACTTCTCGAGCTTGAAGTCGGGGATCCCGTAACGCAGCAGGCCGCCGATGCGGTCGTTCTTCTCGAACACCGTCACGTCGTGGCCCGCACGCGCGAGCTGCTGCGCGACGGCGAGGCCCGCGGGGCCCGAACCGACGACCGCGACCGTCTTGCCGGTCTTGTGCTCGGGCGGCAGCGGCTTCACCCAGCCTTCCGCCCAAGCCTTGTCGATGATCGCGTGCTCGATCGACTTGATGCCGACCGGATCGTCGTTGATGCCGAGCGTGCACGCTGCCTCGCACGGCGCCGGGCAGATGCGGCCCGTGAACTCGGGGAAGTTGTTGGTCGAATGCAGGACTTCGATCGCCTGCTGCCAGTCCTGGCGGTAAACGAGATCGTTGAAGTCCGGGATGATGTTGTTGACCGGGCAGCCGTTGTTGCAGAACGGGATGCCGCAATCCATGCAGCGCGCGCCCTGGACCTTCGCGTCCGCGTCGGTCAGCGCCGCGACGAATTCCTTGTAGTGCTTCACGCGCGTGAGCGGTGCTTCGTACGCCTCGTGGCGGCGTTCGAACTCCAGAAAACCGGTTGCCTTGCCCATAAGGTGCTCTTCTGTTCGGTGTATCGGGTGGGGGAGCCGCGCGCGGCAGTCATGCGCGCGCGGCATTCGCTATGTCGTTCGTCGCTCAGGCGGCCAGCACTTCCTTCGCCGCCTTCTTCGCACCGATCTCGCCCAGCGCGCGCTTGTATTCGTGCGGGAACACCTTCACGAACTGGCGGCGCGCCGCGTCCCAGTTTTCCAGCAGCGACTTCGCGCGCGGCGAACCCGTGAACTGGAAATGACGCTCGACGAGCCCCTTGAGCAGCGCTTCGTCCGTCATGCCTGCATGCCAGAGCGCGCGGTCGACCGTACGCTCCTGCTCGGCCTGCTGCAGCACCGGATCGAGTGCGACCATCGACTTGTTGCACTTCGCCGCGAACGTGCCTTCCGGATCGTAGATGTACGCGAGGCCGCCCGACATGCCGGCCGCGAAGTTGCGCCCGGTTTCGCCGAGCACGACGACCGTGCCGCCCGTCATGTATTCGCAACCGTGGTCGCCCGTGCCTTCGACGACCGCCGTCGCACCCGAGTTGCGCACGCAGAAGCGCTCGCCCGCGACGCCGCGGAAGAACGCCTCGCCTTCGATCGCGCCGTACATCACCGTGTTGCCGCAGATGATGTTTTCCTCGGACTTGCCGCGGAAGTCGTTGGTCGGACGGATGATGATCCGGCCGCCCGACAGGCCCTTGCCGACGTAGTCGTTGCCGTCGCCGACGAGGTCGAGCGTCACGCCCTTCGCGAGGAACGCGCCGAAGCTCTGGCCGGCCGTGCCCTTCAGCTGGATGTGCACCGCGTCGTCGGCCAGGCCGTCGTGGCCGTGCTTCTTCGCGATCACGCCCGACAGCATCGCGCCGACGGTACGGTTCACGTTGCGCACCGGCTGGATGAACGACACATGCTCGCCGTTCTCGATCGCGGCCTTCGCCTTCTCGATCAGCACGTGGTCGAGCGCGCGTTCGAGCCCGTGATCCTGCACGTCGACGTGACGCCGCGCGACTTCCTCGCACTCCTCCGGCTGGTAGAACACGCGCGAGAAGTCGAGGCCCTTCGCCTTCCAGTGCTCGACGCCCTTGCGCGTATCGAGCAGGTCGGCGCGGCCGATCAGGTCGTCGAACTTCGCGATGCCGAGCTGCGCCATGATCTCGCGCACTTCTTCAGCGACGAAGAAGAAGTAGTTCACGACGTGCTCGGGCTGGCCCTTGAACTTCGCACGCAGCACCGGATCCTGCGTCGCGACGCCGACCGGGCACGTGTTCAGGTGGCACTTGCGCATCATGATGCAGCCTTCGACGACGAGCGGTGCCGTCGCGAAGCCGAATTCGTCCGCGCCGAGCAGCGCGCCGATCACGACGTCGCGACCCGTCTTCATCTGGCCGTCGGCCTGCACGCGGATCCGGCCGCGCAGGCGGTTCAGCACCAGCGTCTGCTGCGTTTCGGCCAGGCCGAGTTCCCACGGCGTGCCCGCATGCTTGACCGACGACAGCGGCGATGCGCCCGTGCCGCCGTCGTGGCCCGCGATCACGACGTGATCGGCCTTCGCCTTCGCGACACCGGCCGCAACCGTGCCGACGCCCACTTCCGACACGAGCTTCACCGAGATGCTCGAGCTCGGGTTCACGTTCTTCAGGTCGTGGATCAGCTGCGCCAGATCCTCGATCGAGTAGATGTCGTGGTGCGGCGGCGGCGAGATCAGGCCGACGCCCGGCACCGAGTAGCGCAGCTTGCCGATGTATTCCGACACCTTGTGGCCCGGCAGCTGGCCGCCTTCGCCCGGCTTCGCGCCCTGCGCCATCTTGATCTGGATCTGATCGGCCGATGCGAGGTACTCGGCGGTGACGCCGAAGCGGCCCGACGCGACCTGCTTGATCTTCGAGCGCAGCGAATCGCCGTCCTTCAGCGCGATGTCGCTGACGATCTCGTCGCCGATCACCGACTTCAGCGTCTCGCCCGACTTGATCGGAATGCCGCGCAGCTCGTTGCGATAACGCTTCTCGTCCTCGCCGCCTTCGCCGGTGTTCGACTTGCCGCCGATCCGGTTCATCGCGATCGCGAGCGTCGCGTGCGCTTCGGTGCTGATCGAACCGAGCGACATCGCGCCCGTCGCGAAGCGCTTGACGATGTCCTTCGCCGACTCGACGTCGTCGATCGGGATCGCCTTGGTCGGCTCGACCTTGAACTCGAACAGGCCGCGGAACGTCATGTGACGCTTGGTCTGGTCGTTGATCAGGTGCGCGTATTCCTTGTACGTCTGGTACGAGTTGCTGCGCGTCGCGTGCTGGAGCTTCGCGATCGAGTCCGGCGTCCACATGTGGTCTTCGCCGCGCACGCGGTACGCGTACTCGCCGCCCGCGTCGAGCATGTCGCGCAGGACCGGGTTGTCGCCGAACGCATCGCGGTGCAGGCGGATCGCCTCTTCCGCGACTTCGAACAGGCCGATGCCGCCGACCTTCGACGCCGTGCCCTTGAAGTACTTCTCGACGAGGTCGCTCGACAGGCCGAGCGCTTCGAAGATCTGCGCGCCGGTGTACGACATGTACGTCGAGATGCCCATCTTCGACATCACCTTCTGCAGACCCTTGCCGACCGCCTTCGTGAAGTTGTAGACGGCCTTTTCCGGCGACAGGTCGCCCGGCAGGCCTTCGGCCATCTGCGCGAGCGTTTCCATCGCGAGGTACGGGTGCACGGCTTCCGCGCCGTAGCCCGCGAGCAGCGCGAAATGGTGCGTCTCACGTGCCGAGCCCGTCTCGACGACGAGGCCCGTGCTCGTGCGCAGCCCTTGCTGGACGAGGTGCGTATGGATCGCCGACGTGGCGAGCAGCGCCGGAATCGCGACGTGTTCGGCGTCCGTCTTGCGGTCCGACACGATCAGCATGTTGTAGCCCGACTTGACCGCGTCGACGGCTTCCGCGCACAGCGACGCGAGGCGTGCCTCGATGCCTTCCTTGCCCCATGCGACCGGGTAGCAGATGTTCAGCTCGTATGCGCTGAACTTGCCGCCCGTGTACTGGTCGATCGCGCGGATCTTCGCGATGTCCTTGAAGTCGAGCACCGGCTGCGACACTTCGAGACGCATCGGCGGGTTGATGTTGTTCGTGTCGAGCAGGTTCGGCTTCGGGCCGATGAACGACACGAGCGACATGACCATGTTTTCGCGGATCGGGTCGATCGGCGGGTTCGTGACCTGCGCGAACAGCTGCTTGAAGTAGTGATAGAGCGTCTTGTTCTTGTTCGACATCACCGCGAGCGGCGAGTCGTTGCCCATCGAACCGACGGCCTCCTCACCCTGCTGCGCCATCGGCGCCATCAGGAACTTCAGGTCTTCCTGCGTATAGCCGAACGCCTGCTGGCGGTCGAGCAGCGCGGCGCCCTGCGTGCGGCCGGCCGCGACGTCCTCGGCCTTCGGCTCGATCTCGTCGAGCTTGATGCGCACGGCGTCGATCCAGCTCTTGTACGGCTTCGCGTTCGCGAGGTTGTCCTTGAGCTCCTTGTCGTCGATGATGCGGCCGTGTTCCATGTCGATCAGGAACATCTTGCCCGGCTGCAGGCGCCACTTCTTGACGATCTTCGATTCGGGGATCGGCAGCGTGCCGGCTTCCGACGCCATGATGACGAGGTCGTCGTCCGTGACGATGTAGCGCGCCGGGCGCAGGCCGTTACGGTCGAGCGTCGCGCCGATCTGGCGGCCGTCGGTGAACGCGATCGCGGCGGGGCCGTCCCACGGCTCCATCATCGCGGCGTGGTATTCGTAGAACGCGCGGCGGTTGTCGTCCATCAGCGTGTGCTGTTCCCACGCTTCCGGGATCATCATCATCACCGCGTGCACGAGCGGGTAGCCGGCCATCACCAGCAGTTCGAGACAGTTGTCGAACGACGCGGTGTCCGACTGGCCCGGGTAGATCAGCGGCCAGAGCTTCGGGAGGTCGTCGCCGAGCACGTGCGATGCGATCGCGCCGGTACGCGCGTTCAGCCAGTTCACGTTGCCCTTCACGGTGTTGATCTCGCCGTTGTGCGCGATCATCCGGTACGGGTGAGCGAGTTCCCATGCCGGGAACGTGTTGGTCGAGAAGCGCTGGTGCACGAGTGCGAGCGCCGACACGACGCGCACATCCTGCAGGTCGCGGTAATACACGCCGACCTGGCCTGCCAGCAGCAGCCCCTTGTAGACGACCGTGCGCGCCGACATCGACGGCACGAAGTATTCCTTGCCGTGCTTGAGCTTCAGCGCCTGGATGCGGTGGCTCGCGGTCTTGCGGATCACGTACAGCTTCCGCTCGAGCGCGTCCGTCACCATGATGTCCTTGCCGCGGCCGATGAAGATCTGGCGGATCAGCGGCTCGCTCGCCTTTACCGTCGGCGAGATCGGCATCGCATGGTCGACCGGCACGTCGCGCCAGCCGAGCACGACCTGCCCCTCGGCCCGCACTGTCCGCTCGAGCTCCTGCTCGCACGCGAGACGCGATGCGTTTTCCTTCGGCAGGAAGATCATCCCGACCCCGTATTCGCCGGCCGGCGGCAGCGTCACGCCCTGCTTCGACATTTCCTCGCGATAGAACGCGTCCGGAATCTGGATCAGGATGCCGGCGCCGTCGCCCATCAGCGGATCGGCACCCACCGCGCCGCGGTGATCGAGGTTCTCGAGGATCTTCAGACCCTGCTGAATGATCTCGTGGCACTTCTTGCCCTTGATGTGAGCGACGAAGCCGACGCCGCAGGCGTCGTGTTCGTTTTGCGGGTCGTACAGACCTTGTGCGGCGGGCACCGCGGCGAGCGGCTTCTGGTGGTCGTTCATGGGGACACCGTCGTAAAGGGGGCCTCGAGGGCCGTTGAACCATTTTTTTGTTGCCGTCGATCCCGCTCCCGACGGGAGACGGCACGGCCGACAGTGGTTGGGCGAGCTTCACCCGGGCCACCGGAATTCGGAATATACGCGACGAATCAAAGGAATAGCAACAAAAACCGCTTGATCGAACCCCAATTAAAGCCGCGCGCTGATCTGGTGCTCTTTTATTGGGGCCGTATCGTTTTGGTGCAAAAAGAAGCGGCGCCCGCGGCGCCGCCTCGTGATCCGCCTGTCCCGCGCTATTGCTGGATGGGCGGCGTGTTTTCACGCACCTTTCTGGGGCGTCCACGCGGCAGCGGCGACACGCGACGATTCGCGGTGCGGGCCGCCCACTCGCGGTAATTCTCGCCGCCGAGCACCCAGCCCTTCAGCGTCGCTTGTTGAAGCTGATCGGCCTGCCGCTCGTCGAGCGGCTGTTCGCACAGCTCCTTGTACGCACGCTGCCGGTCGAACGGCGTGTTGCCGAGCGCCCAGTAGAGCGGATGGTCGGTGATCAGGCTGTCGACGGTGAGCCCGACGTGGTGCCGGTAGCTCGACCAGCGATAGGCGTCGGGCGTCGCGACGAGCTGCGCGCGCACCGGACTCATCTCGACCACGCGGCTCGCGAGCAGGAAATAGCGCTCGCCTTCGATCACGGTCGCCCGATAGCGGCCTTCCCACAGGGTGCCGCGACGCGAATAGCGCCGGTTGAAATGCGCGACGTAGCGGCGGCCGACCGCCTGCATCGCCTTCGGCAGGCTCGCCTCGTCGCTCGGCGTCACGAGGAGTTGCACCTGACGCGGGAGCAACACATAGGCATGCACCGAAAGATGGTGATCGCGTGCCGCGGCCTTCAGGCAATCGATGAAGAGTTCGTAGTCCTGGTCGTCGACGAACGCGGGTTGCTGATCCAGGCCGCGCAGTATCACGTGCTGCGGCTGGTCGGGAACGTAGAGTCGTGCTAACCGTGCCATGCTGAATGTCCGTTTGAACGCGTTAG
This sequence comes from Burkholderia sp. SIMBA_051, assembly GCF_046534915.1. Classification (NCBI taxonomy): domain Bacteria; kingdom Pseudomonadati; phylum Pseudomonadota; class Betaproteobacteria; order Burkholderiales; family Burkholderiaceae; genus Burkholderia; species Burkholderia sp. SIMBA_051. Next base: position 150,869 of record NZ_JAWRXS010000015.1, read on the forward strand.
GAAATACCCGAAGGTCCGAAAGTGCGCACCTGCGTAGAATGCCTGTCCCTACGGGGCGCGGAAGCGTACGGTCGTGCGAATCCTAGGGAGAAAGCTCTAACTTGCGAGCTTGTTTGGTTTTAAACGCAGTCGTCATAATGAGCACGCCTTTGATCGGAGGAGACACAATGAAACGAAAACTGGCCATTACGGGGGCCGCAGCGCTCGCATTCGCATTTGCGGGCGGCCCGGCACACGCACAATCCGCAGGTGACTTCTACGTCAGCACCGGCTGGCTGCACCTGTCGCCGCAGGACAGCAGCGACCCGCTGTTCGTCTACCGCGTCGGCGGCACGCCCATCAACCAATCGATTCCCAATACGGGCGCCGGCATCAACGACGCCGATACGCTCGGCCTCGCCGCGGGCTACTTCGTTACCGACCACATCTCCACCGAGCTCGTCATGGGGATACCGCCGAAGTTCGACATCACCGGCAAGGGTCGGTTCGAAAACTTCGGCGTACTCGGCCGTGCGTACCAGTGGAGCCCCGCCCTGTTGCTTCGCTACCACTTCAACGACGCCAACGCGAAGTTCCGTCCGTATCTCGGCGTCGGCGCGACGTATGTCTGGTTCACCGGCGCAAAGATCACGAACAGCAGCTTCGAGAACGGCGTGCTCGGCGGCCCGACCAGCGCGACGACCAGCAACCAGTGGGCGCCCGTGCTCAATGCCGGCTTCACGTACAACTTCACGAAGCATTGGTTCGGGGGCCTGTCGATCTCGTACATCCCGGTCAGCGTGACCGCCACCTTCACGACGGCCCGCAGAACGCCGGTCGGCACCCTGACCGAAACGTCGAAAGCGAAGATCTCGCTGAACCCGATCGTCACGTACCTGAACGTCGGCTACCGCTTCTAAGCGTAGTCGAATATTTGGGGAATGGTTAATCCTGCTGCAATTTGTAGCGGATTTTTCCCGACGTAACGTCTCCACGATGCAAAACGCCCCGGCGGGAATCCCGTCGGGGCGTCGTTTTTTCGCGTCACGCAGGTTCCCGGACAGAATTTTGCCCGGGGTGCGCGGCGCTATACGAGGTCGTCGAGTGCCGTCGGGCCGATCAGGTCGATCCGGTCCGTGCAGACCGCGTCGACGCCCCAGCGCACGAGTTCGCGCGCCCGTTCGAGGTCGTTGACCGTGTAGACCAGGATGCGCAGCCCGGCCGCCTTGATCGCCCGCACGAGCGGTTCGTCGAGCCGTTTGTGGTCTGCATGCAACGAAACGCAGCCGAGCGCCCTGACGACCTGCGCATGCCAGTCGTCCGGCACGGCTTCGTAGAGCATCCCGCGCGGCAGCGCCGGCGCGGTCGCGCGCGCCTGTTGCAGCGCATCGAACGAAAACGACGACAGCAGCGGCGGCACCGCCGCGCCGTGCCAATACGCAGCCGCGTCGGCCGCCACGCGCTGCCCGGTTTCGCGCTCGCGCCCCGGGCACGGCTTGATCTCGACATTCGCGGCCAGCCCGTGGGCGATGCAGCGCGCCGCCGCCGCCTCGAGCGTCGGCATCCGCTCGCCCGCGAAGCGCGCGTCGAACCACGCGCCGGCGTCGAGCGCGGCCAGCGCTGCATAACGCATGCCCGCCGCCGGCCCGCGGCCGTTCGACGTGCGGTCGACCGTGTCGTCGTGGAGCAGGAACGTCACGTCGTCGGCTGACAGCTTCGCGTCGAACTCGACCATCCGGTGCCCGCGCCGCGCGCCCTCGTCGAGCGCTGCAAGCGTGTTCTCCGGCGCAAGCGTGCCGCCGCCGCGATGGGCGACCACGCGCGGATAGGGCCAGTCGGTACGGGAAGTCATCGTGCGCCTCGCAGCGGGTTCGTCAGGGTCAGCCGGCACGCTTGCCGGTCTCGGGATCGAAGAAATGCAGCCGGTGCGAGGGCAGCGCGGCGCCCAGCGCCGTGCCGCGCGCGGGACGATCCGCGTGCGGCAGGCGTACCACGACGTCGTGGTTGCCCCAGCGGCCGTGCGCGAGGTTGTCCGCGCCGAGCAGCTCGCACGAATCGACCGGCAACGATGCCTGCGCGACGCCCGGCTGCGGCGTCATGTGCTCCGGGCGCACGCCGAGCACCCAGTCGCGCCCGGTGGCGATCGTGGTGCCGATGCCGGGCGCGCCGGCGACCGGCAGCGCCGGACCGCCGCCCGCGACCGCAAAGGTCGCGCCATCCTCGGACAGCCGACCATGCATCAGGTTCATCGCCGGGGAGCCGATGAAGCCCGCGACGAACACCGTCTCCGGCTTCTCGTACACGTCGACCGGCGCGCCGATCTGCTCCGCATAGCCGCGGTTCATCACGATCACGCGCTGCGCGAGCGTCATCGCCTCGATCTGGTCGTGCGTCACGTACACGCTCGTCGTCGCGAGCCGCGCATGCAGCCGCTGGATCTCGAGCCGCATCTGCACGCGCAGCTTCGCATCGAGGTTCGACAGCGGCTCGTCGAACAGGAACACCGACGGCTCGCGCACGATCGCACGCCCCATCGCGACGCGCTGCCGCTGGCCGCCCGACAGTTCGCGCGGGCGCCGCGCGAGCAGCGGCTCGAGTTCGAGGATCTTCGCGGCCGCGGCTACCCGCGAGTCGATCGTCGCGCGCTCGATGCCGCGAATCTTCAGCCCGTAGCCCATGTTCTGCGCGACCGTCATGTGCGGATAGAGCGCGTAGTTCTGAAACACCATCGCGATGTCGCGATCCTTCGGCTCCAGCGCGTTGACCACGCGGTCGCCGATCGCGATCTCGCCGTCCGTCACCGTCTCGAGCCCCGCGATCATCCGCAGCAGCGTCGACTTGCCGCAGCCCGACGGGCCGACCAGCACGACGAATTCGCCGTCGGCGATCTCCACGTCGATGCCGTGCAGCACGTGCTGCTTGCCGTCGTAGGATTTCCTGACGCCCTTCAAGCTCAGCGCAGCCATACTTGGTCCTTCTCCCGGTTGCCGTCCGTGTTCATTTCTCGGAATCGACGAGGCCGCGCACGAACCAGCGCTGCATCGCCAGCACGACGACGAGCGGCGGAATCATCGCCAGCAGCGTCGCCGCCATCACGTATTGCCATTCGGTCGCGGCGTCGCCACTCGCGATCATCGTCTTGATGCCCACCACCGCCGTCGACAGCGACGCCTCCGTCGTGATCAGGATCGGCCACAGATACTGGTTCCAGCCGTAGATGAAGGTGATCACGAACAGCGCCGCGATGGTCGTCTTCGACAGCGGCAGCACGACGTCCCAGAAGAAGCGCATCGGCCCCGCGCCGTCGATGCGCGCGGCGTCCATCAGCTCGTCGGGCAGCGTCATGAAGAACTGGCGGAACAGGAACGTCGCCGTCGCCGACGCGATCAGCGGCAGCGTGAGCCCCGCGTAGGCGTTCGTCAGGTGCAGCGTCGACACCACCTGCACGGTCGGGAAGATCCGCACCTCGACCGGCAGCATCAGCGTGATGAAGATCAGCCAGAACGCCGTGTTGCGGAACGGGAAGCGGAAATAGACGATCGCGTACGCGGACAGGATGGACACCGCGATCTTGCCGACCGCGATCCCGAGCGCCATCACGAAGCTGTTGACGAGCAGCCGGCCGAACGGCGCGGTCGTGCCGCCGCTGCCGTGCCCCCAAATGTACGCGATGTTCTCCAGCAGGTGCGTGCTCGGCACCAGCGACAGCGGGATCGTGAACACTTCCTGCGCGTTCATCGTCGCCGCGCAGAATGCGACGTAGACGGGGAACACGATCGCCACGACGCCCGCGACCAGCACCGCGTGGCAGAACAGGTCGAAACCCTTGCGATTTTCGATCATGCGTATTGCACCCTGCGTTCGACGAAGCGGAACTGGATCACCGTGAGCCCGACGACGATGATCATCAGCACGACCGACTGCGCGCCCGAACTGCCGATGTCGAGCCCCTGGAAGCCTTCCGTGAAGATCTTGTAGATCAGCGTCTTGGTGCTTTGCGCGGGGCCGCCCGCGGTGGCCGCGTCGATCACCGGGAACGTGTCGAAGAACGCGTAGACGAGGTTCACGACGAGCAGGAAGAAACTCGTCGGCGACAGCAGCGGCAGCACGATGTTGAAGAAACGCCGCACCGGCCCGGCGCCGTCGATCGCCGCCGCCTCGATCAGCGAGCGCGGAATCGCCTGCAGCCCCGCATAGAAGAACAGGAAGTTGTAGCTCACCTGCTTCCACACCGACGCGAGCACGACGAGGAACATCGCCTGGCTGCCGTTCAGCGCGTGATTCCAGACAATGCCGCCCTTTGCGAGCGCATAGGTGACGAGGCCGATGCTCGGGTTGAACAGGAACGCCCACAGCACGGCGGCGATCGTCGGCGCGACCGCATACGGCCAGATCAGCAGCGTGCGGTACACGCGCGCGCCGCGGATCACGCGGTCGGCGCACGCGGCGAGCACCAGCGACACGACGAGCCCGCTGACCGTGACGAGCGAGCTGAACACCAGTGTCGTGCGGAACGAGTCGAGGTACAGCGGATCGGCGAACAGGTGCGTGAAATTCGCGAAGCCGACGAATTCGCTCGACGTGCCGAACGCATCCTGCATCTGCGTCGACTGCCACAGCGCGACGCCGGCCGGCCACAGGAAGAACACGGCGGTAATCGCGAGCTGCGGCGCGATCAGCAGGTACGGCAGCAGGCTCGCGCCGAAACGGGAACGGGATTCCATCGCGGGCATCCGGTCAGGCGAAACGGAAAGGGAACCGCGCCGCCGGCCCGCGCGCATGCGCGAGGCGGCGGCCGGCGGTACGGACGCGATGCGGGATCAGCCGCCCGACTTCTCGAAGCGGCGCAGCAGCTCGTCGCCGCGCGAGGCGGCCGAGTCGAGCGCGTCCTTCGGCGACTTCTTCTGCGCCCAGACCTGCTCCAGCTCTTCGTCGACGACCGTGCGGATCTGCGGCATGTTGCCCAGACGCAGCCCCTTCGTGTAGGGCAGCGGCGGCTTGTTCAACATCTGCTTGATCGCGGTTTCCGCGCTCGGGTTCTTCGCATAGAAGCCCTGCTGGCGCGTGAGGTCGTACGCGGCCGTCGTGACCGGCAGGTAGCCCGTTTCCTGGTGCCACTTCGCGGCGACCGGCGGCGAGGCGAGGAACGCGAGGAATTTCGCGACGCCCTTGTAGGTCGCCGGATCCTTGCCGGCCAGCACCCACAGGCTCGCGCCGCCGATGATCGCGTTCTGCGGTGCGCCCTTCACGTTCGCGTCGTACGGCATCATGCCCGTGCCGTAGCTGAACTTCGCGAATTTCTGCACGTTCGCGAGCGCGCCCGACGACGTCGTCAGGATCCCGCAGTCGCCGCTGTAGAACTTCGCCGACGCTTCGTCCTTGCGGCCCGCGTACGTGAACGTGCCGTCCTTCTGCATCTGCTGCAGGAACGCGATGTGGGCGATCTGCTGCGGCTTGTTGAATTCGAGCACCGCGTCGGCGCCGTCGAAGCCGTTGTTGCGGCTCGCGAACGGCAGCGCGTGCCACACGCTGTAGTTCTCGAGCTGGATCCAGCCCTGCCAGCCGGTCGTGAAGCCGCAGGTCATCCCGGACTTGCGCAGCTTCTCCGCATCGGCCTGCACGTCCGCCCACGTCTTCGGCGGCTGGTTCGGATCGAGCCCGGCCTTCTTGAACGCGTCCTTGTTGTAGTACAGCACCGGCGTCGAGCTGTTGAACGGCATCGACACGAGATGGCCCGTCTTCGCATCGCTGTAGTAGCTCGCGATGGTCGGCACGAACGCCTTTTCGTCGAGCGGCACGCCGGCCTGCTTGAACACGTCGTAGACGGGCACGACGGCCTTCTTCGCCTGCATCATCGTCGCGGTGCCGACTTCATAGACCTGCAGGATCGCCGGCGCGTTGCCGCTGCGATAGGCGGCGATGCCCGCCGCGAGCGCCTGGTCGTAAGTGCCCTTGAAGACCGGCACGATCTTGTAGTCGCTCTGCGATGCGTTGAACTGCGTGGCGAGCTCGTTCACGCGCTCGCCGAGCGCCGACTCCATCGCATGCCAGAACTGGATCTCCGTCGCGGCGAACGCCGCATGCTGCACACCGAACATCAGCGCGCCGCCAAGCGCGATCGAGCGAATCGTGGTCCCCGCAGGCTTCTTCTTCATCGACCTCTCCTATGAAAACGTTACCAACAGCGTGTGCAACATTCCCGTCGCCATTGAACCGGCGAAGTCTAGTGATCGTTTGTGACAGTCAGTTGTCGTTGACGACGAACAGGCGCTGGTATTCCTTCAGCGCGAAGCGGTCGGTCATGCCGGCGATGTAGTGCGCGACGAGGCGCGGCTGCTGCGCTTCGTCGTCCGACTGGTACGGCGGCGGCAGCAGGCGCGGATCGTCGATGAACGCGTCGAACAGCCCGGTGACGACGCGCTGCGCCTTGTTCGCCATGCGCATCACCTTGTAATGGCGGTACAGGTTCTTGAACAGGAAACGCTTGAGGGCGGCGGCCTGCGCGGCGACCGCTTCGCTGTGCGCGACGAGCGGCGGCGCCGCGCGCACGTCGTCGAGCGACGCGGGCGCGACGCGCATGAGATTGCGCGTGGTCTCGTCGATCAGGTCGACGATCAGCGTGTTGATGATGCGGCGCACCGTCTCGTGCACGAGGCGGCGGCCTTCGAGATGCGGGAACTCCGCCAGCGCGGCCTCGTAGTGGCGCTGCCAGAGCTCGACTTCGGCGAGCTGCCCGATCGTGATGAGGCCCGAGCGCAGGCCGTCGTCGACGTCATGGTTGTTGTATGCGATTTCGTCCGCGATATTCGCGAGTTGCGCCTCCAGCGACGGCTGGCGCCCTTGCAGGAACCGTTCGCCGAGCGCGCCGAGCTTGCGCGCATTCTCGCGCGAGCAGTGCTTGAGGATGCCTTCGCGCGTCTCGAAACACAGGTTCAGGCCGTTGAATGCGCCGTAATGCTCCTCGAGCTCGTCGACGACGGCCAGGCTCTGCAGGTTGTGCTCGAAGCCGCCGTGCTCGCGCATGCATGCATTCAGCGCGTCCTGCCCGGCATGGCCGAACGGCGTATGGCCGAGATCGTGCGCGAGCGAGATCGCTTCGACGAGATCCTCGTTCAGGCGCAGGTTGCGCGCGACCGAGCGGGCGATCTGCGCGACTTCGAGGCTGTGCGTGAGGCGCGTGCGGAACAGGTCGCCTTCGTGATTGACGAAGACCTGCGTCTTGTATTCGAGCCGGCGAAACGCGGTCGAATGAACGATGCGGTCGCGGTCGCGCTGGAATTCGGTGCGCGCCGCCGGCGGCGTTTCCGGATGGCGGCGGCCGCGAGACTGCGACGCGTGGGCGGCATACGGAGCGAGATGGGCTTCCAGCGCCGCCAGCGTCGGCGGCTCGACCAGCGTCGCGACGGATGCGCGGCCGGCCTCGGGCAGTTTGCTGCTGGATGTCTCGCTCACGTCTGCTCCATGTCAGTGGCGCCGGGGCATCCGGGGCGCCGTTACCGGGTCGTCTGCGCCAGTGTAGCGAACACCGCTTCGTCGGGCGCCTGGGTGATCAGCGTATCGCCGAATCGCTTCAGCAGGATGAACTTGATCGCGCCGGCTTCGGCCTTCTTGTCGACACGCATCAGGTCCATGTAGCGCGCATCGCCGAGTGCCGGCCCGCGCACCGGCAAGTGCGCGGCGGCAATCACGGCATCGAGCCGCTGCCGCGACGCTTCGTCGAAGAGGCCGAGCCGCACCGACAGATCGGCCGCCATCACCATCCCGCAGCCGACCGCTTCGCCGTGCAGCCATTCGCCATAGCCGAGCCCGGCCTCGATCGCATGGCCGAACGTATGGCCGAAGTTCAGGATCGCGCGCAGGCCGCCTTCGCGTTCGTCGGCCGCGACCACGCTCGCCTTGATCTCGCACGAGCGCTTCACGGCATGCGCGAGCGCGGCCGGCTCGCGGCGGTTCAGCGCGTCGACGTTCGCCTCGATCCAGTCGAAGAATTCCGCATCGGCGATCGCGCCCGTCTTGATGACCTCGGCCACGCCGGCCGCCAGCTCGCGATCGGGCAGCGTGGTCAGCGCGCCGATATCGGCGATCACCGCCTGCGGCTGGTAGAACGCGCCGATCATGTTCTTGCCGAGCGGATGGTTGATGCCGGTCTTGCCGCCGACCGACGAATCGACCTGCGACAGCAGCGTCGTCGGCACCTGGATGAACGGCACGCCGCGCATGTAGCACGCGGCGGCGAAGCCGGTCATGTCGCCGATCACCCCGCCGCCGAGTGCGACGAGCGTCGTCTTGCGGTCGGCGCGCTCGGTCAGCAGGCCGTCGAAGATCAGGTTCAGCGTTTCCCAGTTCTTGTAGGCCTCGCCGTCAGGCAGCACGACCGTCGATACGCGCTTGCCGAGCGGCGCGAGCGCCGCGCGCAGCGCGTCGCCGTAGAGCGGATCGACCGTCGTGTTCGTGACGATCGTGACCGACGAACCGGTGATATGAGGGGCGAACAGGTCGGTGCGGCCGATCAGGCCGGCACCAATGTGAATCGGGTAGGCGCGCTCGCCCAGGTCGACGTTGACGGTAATCATGCTTGTAGCGGCTTGGCGATGACGCCTGCGAGTTCGAGTTGCATCAGCACCATGTTGACGAGGCCGTTGACCGACGGACGGCCGGTCTCGATGATGAAGTCCGCGCATTCGCGGTACAGCGGGTCGCGCACTTCGTAGAGCGCTTCGAGACGCGCCTTCGGATCGCCGGTCTGCAACAGCGGGCGGTTCTTGTCCTTGCGCGTGCGCAGCCACAGATCGTGCGGATTGGCGCGCAGATAGATGACGATGCCGTGGCCTTTCAGGCAATCGCGATTTTCGGCGCGCAGCACCGCGCCGCCGCCCGTCGCGAGCACGATGTTCTCGCGCTGCGTGAGATCGGCGATCACCTGCGATTCGCGGTCGCGAAAGCCGGCCTCGCCCTCCATCTCGAAGATCACCGGAATGCGCGCACCCGTGCGGGCCTCGATTTCGTGGTCGGAGTCGAAGAACGTCCTGTCGAGCCGGCGCGCGACCGCACGGCCCACGGTGGTCTTACCCGCTCCCATAAGGCCGACGAAAAATACGTTTGCGTGTGGGTCCCGCGCTTGCAACGGCTTCCTCTGCTTGAATCTGCTGGTGTGTGGCGCAGCTTACTGGCAAAGCGGCTGCCTTGTCGAGCCTGCGCCGCCCGCTTCCGGCCCCCTTTTTCCCGCGTCCGCGTCGCCCCCGCCGGGCGTGTCGCACTGCGTGCCGACGACCGTCGGCGTGATGAAGACGACCAGTTCGCTGCGCTGGTCGCGCCGCGCGCGGTGCCGGAAAAGCGCGCCCAGTATCGGTATTTTGCCCAAGAGCGGCACCCGCGTCACATCATCCCGGTTCAGCTGCTCATAAATCCCGCCGATCGCGACCGTCCCGCCGTTTTCGACCTCCACGCGCGTCTGGACGTGCTTCGTATGAATCGCGGGGCCGGCCGCGGTCGGCTCCCCGATGCTGTCCTTCGTCACGTCCAGGTCGAGCACGACGCGCCCGTCGGGCGTGATCTGCGGCTCGACCTCGAGCTTCAGCGTCGCGCGGCGGAACTGCACGCCGCTCACGCCATTGCCGACCTTGGCCTGATACGGCAGCTCCGAGCCCTGTTCGACGATCGCCTTCACGCGGTCGGCCGTGACCACCCGCGGGCTGGAGACGATCTGGCCCCGCCCCTGTGCCTCGAGCGCGCTCAGCTCGACGTCGAGTACGCGGCTGAGCGGCGCGGCGAACAGTGTGAAGCCGGCCGTCGCCGCCTCGAAGCCGCCGAGCGGCCGCGCGGCGAGATCGAGCGCGTTGCGCGTGTCGGTCGCGGATGCCGCGCCATCGGCGGTGGGCGCCCGCCCCTGCGCGCGCAACGCGATGCGAGCGCCGAGGTTACGCGAGAAGCCCTGTTCGCCTTCGACGATGCGCGCCTCGATCCGCACCTGTCGCGACGGCCGGTCGATCGCGTCGATCAGCCCCGCGATCTGCGCGATGCGCGGCGCAAGATCGGTGACGAACAGCAGGTTCGTGCGCGGATCGGCCGCCGCGGCACCGCGCTTCGACAGCAGGCGCTGGCCGGTCGCACCGGCCAGCAGCCGCTGCACGTCCAGCGCGCGCGGGTAGTGCAGCGCGAAGGTCCGGCTCGCGAGCGGCTCCAGATCGGCCGCGCGGGCGTGCGTTTCGAAGCGCTCGCGCTCGCGCGCGGCGAGTTCGGCAGCCGGCGTGACCCAGATCACGTTGCCCCGCCGCGACATGGCCAGCCCGTGCGTGTCGAGCAACGTATCGAATGCATCGCGCCAGCGGACATTGTTCAGACGTAACGTCACGGTGCCGCGCACCTGTTCACCGACGATGATGTTGAGCCCGGTGAATCGTGCGAGTGCGTCGAATGCGGCCGCGAGCCCGGCGCCTTGCAGGTTCAGCGAGATTCGCCGCGCGTCGTCCGCATCGCCGGGGTGCCGCGCCGTGGCGTCGCTCATGCGCGTCGGCGGCGGCAAGGGGATCGGCGGCCCTTCCAGCAACGGTACCGGCGCGGTCGTGCCTGCCCGAACGGCTGCACGCGCGGCCTGATCGAACGGCTGTGGGCCGTCCTGTGTGGATGCGGCACCGTTCATGCCGTCCGCGCCATCGAGCGTGCCCTGCGGCAGCGGTGTGTCCTCGACAGACGCTGGCACCGATGCGATCGACCAGCCGGCCGGCGGCAAAGGGGGCAACGGAGGCAATGGCGTTAGCGCCGCGTGCGCCGTGGCCACGCATGATGCGACCTGGAATGCGATCGCCCACCATCCGTATTTCGTCATGGACGACCTCCGTCGTCCATGACGAACCGGCGCGCGCCATCGGCCGTCGCAAGCGTCACGGCGCCGGCATCGACGCGCATCACCCGCGCGGCGCCAAGCGCTTCACCGCGGGCGACGGTCGCGAATCCAGCGTCACCGGCGTCGAACAACGCAAGCCCGGCGCGCGCGTCGCGAATGGTGCCGGCCAGACGCGGCACCGCATCGTCGGCTACCGTGAGCGAACCCGCGCCGCCGAATGGATCGTCGCCTGACGCACCGGCGAGCATGGGCGCCGCCCCATCCGGCAAACGGGCTCCCGGCAGCGCCGGAAACACGTCGATTGTCATGTCGACCCGCGCCGTGGGCGGTTTTCGTTCGATATGCAGGACCGACGGCACCACCAGCGCGGGCAAACCCGCCAGCCCGCCCATCAGCCTCAGCAGCGCCGGAAAGCCGCCGTCCGCGACGATCCGCACCGTACGCCGGCCATCCGGTGCTGCATCGTCCGCGCGCTGCGGTTCGATCGACACGATCCGCAGTCCGCTCGCTCCGGCCAGGTCGGCCAGTTCCAGCATCAGCGCGGGCCACGCCGGCGCACGCGTCGCGCTGACATTGCGCCCGGCGGCCGAGCCCGGGGCCGGGTCGTGCCGTTGCGCGGCGGCGAGTGCCCGCTGGGTGTCGGCGGCACGCGCCTGTGCCGTTGCCAGCAACGCGCGACTGCGCGCGAGCCCGCTCCAGTCGCCGGCATCCATCAGATGAATGCCGCCCACCAGCACGGACACGAATGCCACCACGCAGCCGATGGCGTGCGCGGTGGCCGGCGATACCCGCGCCACGTGGCCAAGCGCCCCGGCAACGCGCGGCACGGACCTATGCACGATCGCCGTCATGCGCCGCCTCCCGCTGCGCCTTGCGGCGACGCGTCGTGCCAGCGCACCTGTACTGAAAACCGGAACGGCGCGGCTGAAGCCGTGACCGGCGTGGCCGAAGCCTGTGTCAGCTCTCCGATATCGAATCGCCAGTCGCGCTGCTCGGCAGCGATCCGCGCGAGCCATCGCGCGGCCGCGCGGTAACTCGTCGCGCGCGCGTCGAGCACGGCGCCGGACGAAGTCGTGCGCAATGCGTCGAGCCGCACGGTGTCGTCGCGCACCTGCGCCAGCGTCGCGAGCAGCCCGGTGGCACGCCGGTAAGGCGCGGCAAGCACGACCGACCGCGCATCGCGTTGCGCGAGGTCGGCGGCCGCGCCGGCGGCACGCCGGACGGCCGCGACCTTGGGCTGCAATTGCCGCAGTTGCGCCTCCACCCGCGCACGCTCCGCATCCACGCCCCATCTCCACACAGTCTGCGCGCCCGTCCACACGCAGGCCCCGAACACGCCGAGCACGATCGCTGCTCCGCACTGCGTGGCACGGCGCCGCCGCAACGCGTGCGCCAGACGCTCCCGGTACGGCAGCAGATTGAAGCCGCCGAGCGCGGCGTGGCCGACGATGGTCCGCCCGAACCCCGTATCGGCCATCATTCCCACACCCCGCGCAGCGCCAGCCCGACCGCGAGGGCAAATGCCGCAGCGTCCGGCACACCGCCGGGCTCGCCCGGCAGCCCGTTCCATCCCGTGCAGTCGAACGGCACCGCCGCCACGCCGAGTGCATCTCCGATGTCCGCGACCGACGTACCGCAGCGGGCGATGCAGCGCGCGTCGCCGGCCACGAGCACGCAGCGCACCGGCTCGAATACGCACTGCCGCAATGCGTCGGGGAGCGCCGCCCGCACGTCGCCGGATACCGCGAGCATAGGCGCGGCAACCGGACCGTCGACCCGCCAGCCGCGCACACCCGTGTCGCCGAACCAGAATGCGGCGTACGGGCCGTGCGCGTCGAGCTCGAACTGTGCGGCATGGCGCAATGCGCGCAGCGCGGCTGCCGACTCGCCGTCGACGGCCGTCAGGTCGATGCCGGCCTGCGCGGCCACGTCGATCCGCCGCTCGAGCAAGGCCTGCGGCGCCACGGCGACCGCGATCTCGCCCGAATGCGCGCCATCTTCCTGCCGCCAGTCGAACGCGAAACTGTCCGGCGCCAGCCCCGAGATGCGTTCGGCCGCCTGCCGGGCGGCGTGGGCGACGTCCTCGCGCCCGGCCAGGTCGAGCGTTGCCGTGCGCATCTCGTCGTCGCGCAGCGCCATCACGCCATGCGCGCCGCAGCGCACGCCTGCCGCCGACAGCCGCGACACGGCGGCCGCCAACGCCCGTGCGACCGCGGCCCAGCGCGCGTCCTCCGGCCCGTCCGCGAGTCCTACCGGCTCCCGCTCGAGCCCTTCGACCCGCACATCCGCGCCCCGGCCGCGCCGGTTCAGCACGGCCACCCTCACCTCGTCCGCTCCGACGTCGATGCCCGTCGAACGGTGCCTGCCCGGCGCGAACCGCGCCGCCCATCGTGCTGTCATCCCAGCCTCCCGCGCTCGTTGCGGCCCACGCCGCGTTTCCGATGCCTGATTCTGCAAAGTGGCGCGTGCCTCCGACAGTCGGCCGGACGGCCAGGCATGGCGCGCGGCGGCCGCGCGGACGTTATGCTGGCGGCACCGCGATGCGCCGCTTTTCGCCGGCCACCCGTCGCGTCAGGGCCGGTCTTACCGGGCAGCTATAATCGCGGGACTGTTTTCCGGTATGCCTATGCAATCCACGTCTCCTACGTCCCCGCCTCCCCCGCCGGAGCCGAAGAAACGGCCCTGGTGGCAGAAAGCCCTGATCGGCGTCGCCGCGATGTGCGTGGCCCTCGTCGTGGCCGGCGGCCTCGTGCTCGGCTACGCGCTCGTCGTCGCGTGGCCGAACATGCCGTCGCTCGACGCGCTGACCGACTATCGTCCGAAGGTACCGCTGCGCATCTACACGTCCGATCACGTGCTGATCGGCGAATTCGGCGAGGAACGCCGCGACATCGTCCATTTCAAGGAGGTGCCCGACTCGCTCAAGAAGGCGATCCTCGCGATCGAGGACGCGCGCTTCTACGATCACGGCGGCGTCGACCTCACCGGCATCGCCCGCGCCGGTTTCGTCGCGCTGACGAACGGCCATGCGTCGCAGGGCGCGAGCACGATCACGATGCAGGTCGCGCGCAACTTCTTCCTGTCGAGCGAGAAGACCTACACGCGCAAGATCTACGAGATGCTGCTCGCGTACCGCATCGAGCGCGCGCTGACGAAGGATCAGATTCTCGAGGTCTACATGAATCAGATCTATCTCGGCCAGCGTGCGTACGGCTTCGCGAGCGCCGCGCGCGTGTATTTCGGCAAGGACCTGAAGGACATCACGCTCGCGGAAGCGGCGATGCTCGCGGGGCTGCCGAAGGCGCCGTCGGCGTATAACCCGGTCGTCAACCCGAAGCGCGCGAAGGTCCGCCAGGAATACATCCTGCAGCGGATGCTCGAGCTGAACTTCATCACGCGCGAGCAGTACGACGAGGCTGTCGCGCAGCCGCTCGTCGTCAAGGGCGCGGGCCGCGAGTTCAGCGTGCACGCCGAGTACGTCGCGGAAATGGTCCGGCAGATGATGTATGCGCAGTACCGTGAGGAAACCTACACGCGCGGCTTCAACGTCGTCACGACGATCGATTCCGCCGACCAGCAGGTCGCGTACACCGCGCTGCGCAAGGGCATCATGGATTACGAGCGCCGCCACGGCTATCGCGGGCCGGAAGGCTTCATCGAGCTGCCGGCCGGCGCCGACGACCGCGAACAGGCGATCGACGACGCGCTGCTCGAGCATCCCGACAACGGCGAACTGATCGCGGCGGTCGTCACCGCGGCCACCCCGCGCCAGATCACGGTGGCCTTCATCGACGGCAGCACCGCGACGATCGAAGGCGACAACCTGCGCTTCGCGTCGGGCGCGCTGTCGGCCAACGCGCAGCCGAACCGCCGCATCCGCCCGGGCGCGATCGTCCGTGTCGTGAAGAACGATGCCGGCAAGTGGTCGATCACGCAGTTGCCGCAGGTCGAGGGCGCGTTCATCTCGATCGTCCCGCAAGACGGCGCGATCCGCTCGCTCGTCGGCGGCTTCGACTACAACAAGAACAAGTTCAACCACGTCACGCAGGCGTGGCGGCAACCGGGTTCGTCGTTCAAGCCGTTCATCTACTCGGCGTCGCTCGACAAGGGCCTCGGGCCGGCCACGGTGATCAACGACGGCCCGCTGTATTTCAGCGCCGCGGAAACCGGCGGCCAGCCGTGGGAGCCGAAGAACTACGGCGGCGGCTTCGAAGGTCCGATGTCGATGCGCACCGCGCTGCAGCGCTCGCGCAACCTCGTGTCGATCCGGATCCTGAACCAGATCGGCACGAAGTACGCGCAGCAGTACATCACGCGCTTCGGCTTCGACGCCGACCGCCATCCGGCCTACCTGCCGATGGCGCTCGGGGCGGGCCAGGTCACGCCGCTGCAGATGGCCGGCGCGTACTCGGTGTTCGCGAACGGCGGCTTCCGCGTGAACCCGTACCTGATCGCCGAAGTGACCGATCCGAACGGCGCGATCGTCGCCCGCGCGCAGCCGCTCATCGCCGAGCAGAACGC
This sequence comes from Burkholderia sp. SIMBA_051, assembly GCF_046534915.1. Taxonomy (NCBI): domain Bacteria; kingdom Pseudomonadati; phylum Pseudomonadota; class Betaproteobacteria; order Burkholderiales; family Burkholderiaceae; genus Burkholderia; species Burkholderia sp. SIMBA_051. The sequence continues at coordinate 166,212 of NZ_JAWRXS010000015.1, forward strand.
GCCGCGCGCGATCGACGCACGCAACGCGTACGTGACGAACAGCCTGCTGCAGAGCGTCGCGCAGCGCGGCACGGGCGCACGCACCAACGTGCTGAAGCGCACCGACCTCGCGGGCAAGACCGGTACGACGAACGACTCGCACGACGCGTGGTTCGCCGGCTACCAGCACACGCTCGCGGCGATCGCGTGGATCGGCTACGACAACCCGCGCAGCCTCGGCGATCGCGAAACCGGCGGCGGCCTGTCGCTGCCGGTCTGGATCGAATACATGGGTGCGGCGCTGAAGGGCGTGCCGGAGTTCAAGCCGACGATGCCGGACGACGTCCAGTCGATCGGCGGCGAGCTGTACTTCACCGAGTTCACGCCGGGGCACGGCTTCGTGTCGACGGTCGGCGTGCCGCAGGCGCCGGCGGTGCAGGACACCGAGGAACCGGTGCCGCACGTCGACGAGCAGGAAAAGCAGGACATCATGAACCTCTTCCGCGGCCACTGACGAACGGCCCGGCCATGAAAAAAGCGCCCCGCTGGGGCGCTTTTTCTTTGTGCATTGATCCGACGTATCGGCGCCCGGCGGGCGGGCGAGCGTCGTTATGCGCGGAACGTGATCGCCAGGCCGGCCTGCTGCGTCGCGTAGTCGGTGAGCGCCGAGAAGAACTCGGTGCCGGTGCGCGTATCGCGCCATTCGCCGTCGACGAAACGGTAATGGAATCCGCCCGCCTTCGCGGCGATCCACAGCTCCTTCATCGGCGGCTGCAGGTTGATGATGATCTTCGAGCCGTTCTCGAACGTGAGCGTCAGCACGCTGCCGTTGCGCTCCAGATCGATGTCGTGATCGCCGTCGTTCGCGGCGTCCACGGTACGTTCGACGGACGCCAGCACAGCCTCGGCACGGGCCAGGTATTCAGTATCGGACATGCTAAACTCTATCGGTTAAATAATTGCTCAGGGACGATCATGCGAGTCGTTTTCCGGATGAGCGCGATTGTAGCGGCTTTGGCGATTCTTGCCGGCTGCGGGCAACGCGGTCCGCTCTATCTGCCTACCGTGCCCCCGTTGCCGGCGAAGCCCATCCAGCAACAGGACACGCCGCCGTCGGACGTCAAGCCGACCGATGAAAACGCGTCCGACAGTATTCCCGATTCTTCCGGCACGCCGCTTACGCTGTCTCCCGAGCTGTCGAGCAGTGCGCCGAAGCCCGCCACGCCGGCATCAGGCCCGGCCGCCGCGCAGTAGTCGCACGCCCGCCGCGGCGGTTTCTCTCGCGCCCCAAGGCGATGACTTCCGGTCATCGCCTTTTGTTTTTCTCAGGCCCGCACGTCAGGTACGGACGCGCCGCCAGCCCCATGCAAGCAGCCGCCAGCCGAGCAGCACCGCGACGATCGTCGCGTAGAGCCTCGGCTGCGCGAGATCGTGCTTGCCGGCCCGCATCCACCAGAAATGCAGCACGCCGAACAGCGCGATCGCATAGATCGCGCGATGCAGCGTGGCCCAGCGACGGCCGAGCCGGCGCACCATCGCACGCGGCGATGTCGCGGCCAGCGGAATCAGCAGCACGAACGCAGCGAAGCCGACCGTGATGAACGGACGCTTGCCGACATCCTTCAGGATCGCGAGCACGTCGAACCACTTGTCGAACCACAGGTACGTCGTGAAATGCAGCGTCGCATAAAAGAACGCGAACAGGCCGATCATCCGGCGAAAACGCAACAACGCAGGAACGCTCGTCACGTGCCGAAGCGGTGTGATGGCGAGCGTGACGCAGAGCATTATCAGCGTCCAGAGGCCCGTCGAACGCGTGATGAACTCGATCGGGTTCGCACCGAGCCGGTCGGTCAGCCCGAACAGCACGAGTCGCGCGAGCGGATAGAGGCCGGCCGCGAAAACCAGCACCTTGGCGGGCACCAGCCAGCGCGGCGACGTCGTACGCACGGCGCCGGCCCGGGCGCTACCCGCGGCTGCCGTGCGCGTGCCGGACGCGCGCACGGGCTCCAGTGTCGAAGGAGGCATGTCGTTTCTCACCGTCGCGCTCAGAAATTCTTTTTCAGATCCATGCCCTGATACATCGACGCGACGAGATCGCCGTAGCCGTTGAACATCAGCGTCTTGCGCTTCGGCGTGAAGAAGCCGTCCTCGCCGATCCGGCGCTCGGTCGCCTGGCTCCAGCGCGGGTGGTCGACGTTCGGGTTCACGTTCGAATAGAAACCGTATTCGTTCGACGCATACGTGTTCCAGCTCGTCTTCGGCTGCTTGTCGACGAAGCGGATCTTCACGAGCGACTTCGCGCTCTTGAAGCCGTACTTCCACGGCACGACGATGCGCACCGGCGCGCCGTTCTGGTTCGGCAGCACCTGACCGTAGACGCCCATCGTCAGCAGCGTCAGCGGATTCATCGCCTCGTCCATCCGCAGCCCTTCCGAGTACGGCCAGTCGAGCACCGGCGTCGACAACCCCGGCATCTGCGACGGATCGGCCAGCGTGACGAACTGCACGTATTTCGCGTTGCCGGTCGGCTGCACGCGCTTGATCAGCTCGGACAGCGGCACGCCGATCCATGGAATCACCATCGACCAGCCCTCGACGCAGCGCAGCCGATACACGCGCTCCTCGAGCGGCGCGAGCTTCAGCAGTTCGTCGAGATCGAATACCTTCGGATGCAGCACCTCGCCCTCGACACTCACGCGCCACGGGCGCGGCCGCAACGTGCTCGCGTTCTGCGCCGGGTCGCCCTTGTCGGTGCCGAATTCGTAGTAGTTGTTGTAGGACGTGATGTCCTTGAACGGCGTCACCTTGTCGGCCGCGACGAACTTCGGGTTCGTTTTCGCCGCGAGCTTCGCGGCCCGCGCGTCGGGCGACGCATACGCGGCGAACGCCGCGCCGCTGCCGCCCAGCAATCCGCCCGCCGCCGCCAGGCCGGCCGCCTGCAATACGCGCCGCCGGTTCTCGAACATCGCGCGCGGCGTAATCTCGCTCTGCGCGATATCACCGCCGGTCAGTACGGTGCGCCAAGGGGTTTTGATCCACATCGTGCTGCTCCTCCTGCATGCGCGGCGCGCACGCTTCATCAGCGTTCGACCCGGCCGACCATGCGCCGTTCGACGCCCGGGCCACCAGCCCGTTACAAAAGAAAACCGCCGGGCACGCAGTGCGCCGGCGGTCTTTTGTCGGACCAGCGTCGGAAATCTTACAGCTTGCCGTAGCTGTGCAGCCCGGACAGGAACATGTTGACGCCGAGGAACGCGAACGTCGTCACGAGCAGGCCCGTCAGCGCCCACCAGGCGGCGACCGCGCCGCGCAGGCCCTTCATCAGGCGCATGTGCAGCCAAGCCGCGTAGTTGAGCCACACGATCAGCGCCCAGGTTTCCTTCGGGTCCCAGCTCCAGTAGCCGCCCCATGCTTCGGCGGCCCAGAGCGCGCCGAGGATCGTCGCGATCGTGAAGAACGCGAAGCCGACCGCGATCGACTTGTACATCACGTCGTCCAGCACCTCGAGCGTCGGCAGGCGATCGGCGAGCACGCCGCGCTCCTTCATCAGGTACGCGACCGACACCATCGCCGACAGCGCGAAGCTGCCGTAGCCGATGAAGTTCGCCGGCACGTGGATCTTCATCCACCAGCTCTGCAGCGCCGGCACGAGCGGCTGGATCTGCTGCGCATCGCGCGCGACCGAGTACCACATCAGGAAACCGACAGCCGCACTGATGACCAGCAGCACGAATGCGCCGAGTGCGCGCGTGCCGTAGTGGCCTTCGTAATACAGATAAAGCAGCGCGGTGATCAGGCTGAACAGCACGAACACTTCATACAGGTTCGATACGGGGATATGCCCGACGTCGGCACCGATCAGGTAGGACTCGTACCAGCGCACCATTAGGCCGGTGAAGCCCATCAGCACGGCGACCCACGTGAGCTTCTGGCCGATCGCGGAACCCGACTCCGAGCGTGCGAGCAAGCCGATCCAGTAGAAGATCGTCGCGAGCACGAACAGCGCGCTCATCCACAGGATCGCGGACTGGCTCGACAGGAAGTACTTGAGGAAGAACGCCGAATCGGCGCGCGCGAGATCGCCCTGGTAGATCTGGATCGACAGCAGCGACAGCACCGCGATCGACGCCATCATCAGCCGGGCGGGCTTCCAGCGCCAGCCGAGCACGACAAGCGCCGGCACCGTGCCGATCATCACCGCCTTGTCGTAGTAATTCATGTGTTCGTTGTAGTGCACGAACGCATAGCCCGCGCCGACCACCAGCGCCAGCGCGAACAACCAGTCGATGATCGACAGGCGGGCGAGGAACGGACGGTCGTCGAACAACGGCGCCGGATTCGAGGCCTTTGCCGGCCCCGAAGGGGAAGAGGAAACTTGAGTGAGATCCATGATGTTACCGGGTGGAGTTCTCGGAATCGGAACCGCCGCCGGCGGGCGGACGGGCAGTCGCTGCCGCGCCTGCGGGCGCGGCGTCGCGCGGTGCGGCGCGCAAGGCGGCGCCGGCCGCGTCGCGCGTCTGCACGAATTCTTTCTCGAAATCGAAGGTCTTGCGGGCCGTGGACATCGCCATCACCACATCGACGCCCGAACCGGCATCCTTGAGCCAGAACCAGAGGCGCCGCTCGCGCACGTAGAACATCGAGAAGATGCCGGCGACCAACAGCAGGCTGCCAAGATACACCAGATTCTTGCCAGGTGCGCGCGTCAACTGAAATACCGAAGCTTGCACCTGCTTGAAGGAGTCAAGCTGCAAATAGACCGGCGATCCATACAAGAAGCTGTCCGATAGCGCATTGATCGCGTTCTGCACGAAGCGGATCGTGTCGGTGCCCTGCTGGGCGGCCGGCTCGCCGGCGCGCTCGCGCGCGATCTGCCAGACCTCCCACATCGAGCCCTCGAGCATGCGCAGCAGCAGGCTGGCCGCCTTTTCCTGCTCGGCCTTCGGCACCGAACGGTCGATGAACGTCGCCACCGCCTGGAAGCCGCCGATCGGCTGGCCGTCGGCGCCGCGACCGACGCTGTCGTCGCTCGCCGCGAAGAGGGTCAGCACCTTGAAGGCGCTGTCCTGCAGACGGCCGCGCAGCGACGCTTCGGTCGTCGGCAGCGAACGCTGAGCGAAACGCGCGGCGGCGTCGGCACGCACGGCCGGATCCTCGAGCGCGGCGCGCAGGCGCATCCATTCGCCGATCGAATCCTGGCTGTCGGCCGGAATCCGCATGTAGCGGAACGGATCGTTCGGGCTCCCGCGCACGCCGGCGAGGAACACGCGCGTGCCGCCCATGTCGACAGGCAGCATGTAGTTGTTGAATTCGCGCGCCTGACCGTCCTTGCCGCGAATCTTGTACTGCACCGACGGGCCGATGTTGTGGAGCTGCATCGGCTTCGACGTCTTCGCGCCCGAGCCGAGCCGCTCGTCGAACACCTCCTTCAGCGACTCCGTCTTCGCGACGCCGCGCACGTCCGGCTTGCCGTTCGCGTCGGCCATGTTTTCGACGTTGATCGCACGGAAGTCGGAGAACTCGATCGTGTCGCCGTCGCTGCCCGGCATCTGCAGCGGCGCCGTACTGCCGATCGTGCCCTTTACCGCGAAGGTCTTCGCGTTGTCGCCCGTCATCGGGTAGGCCGTCATCTGCATCTGCGAGCCGCCGTCCTGGAAGCTCGACTGGTAGATCGACACGCCCTTGTACGTGAACGGCTTGTTCACCTCGACGCGCGCCGGGATCTTCTGGCCCGTCTCGCGATCGATCACGACGATGTCGCTCGCGAACAGCTTCGGCATCCCCGTCGTGTAGTAGTCGACGATGAACTTGTTGAGCTGGATCGAGAACGGCAGGTCCTGGATCAGCGAGCCGCTCGGCTGGTTCAGGATCGCGGTCGACACGAACTGGCCTTCCGGCACCCACGCGTAGCCGCGGAACGTCGGGTTCGACGTGGACAGCCGGTGGTCGGGCGAGATTTCGCTGATCGTCGCGCTCGTGTTGACCGGGCTCTTGCCGAACATCCACATCTGGAATTTGATGGGCAGGTTGCTGTCGAGCAGGCCGCCGATACAGATCACGACGATCGCGAGGTGCGCGGAGATGTAGCCCCACTTCGTCAGCGCGCCGCGCTTCGCGGAGATCAGCGTCGCGCCGTCGGTTTCGCGCACCACGTGCTTGTAGCCGGCCTTCGCGACGAACGTGGCGAGCGTGGCCGCGACGGTCGCACGCGTGCCGGACGCCGTGTATTCGGCCTTGTGATGGAACGCGCGCAGGCTGCCTTCGCGGACCTTGTCCTTCCAGCTCTTCGCATCGGCGAGCATCTTCGGCGCATTGCGGATCACGCACAGCGAGATCGACGTGACAAGGAAGATCAGGATCAGCATGAACCACCACGCGCTGTACACGTTGTACAGGCCCAGCGAGCGGAAGATGTCCGCCCAGAACGGCCCGAACTGGTTCACGTAGTTCGGATACGGGTCATCCTGGGTCAGGACCGTGCCGATGATGCTCGCGATCGACAACACCACCAGCAGCGCGATCGCGAAGCGCATCGAGCTCACCAGCTCGATCGCGCGCCTGGACGCACTTTGACCCGACTTCGACTGCAACCCCGACGTGGTAACGCTCATTCAAACTCCGACTTTGGGGGAAACAGCCCCCACGCTCACTTTGTTCGCTGCCCCGGAAGGGGCGTCCGCACTCCCGGGGCGGCCCGGCGAGTGCCGACAAAAAAGGGCGAGGCCACCGCGATCGCGCGGCGCCCCACCCTTTTCTTGTTCTGGCTCCGGCTGCCCTTCGGGCGCCGGTCATTCCATTCGCGACGGCCCGTTCAACGCAGGCCCGCGATGTAATCCGCGACGGCCTTGATCTCGTTGTCCGACAGACGCGATGCGATCTGATGCATCGCCTCGTTGTTGTTGCGCGCGCCGGCACCCTGCTGGAACGCGGTCAACTGGGCAACCGTGTAATCGGCCCACTGCCCCGACAGACGCGGGTACTGGACCGGCAGCCCCTGCCCCGTCGGCCCGTGACAGCTCGCGCAGGCGGGGACACCCTTTTCCGCGATGCCGCCGCGATAGATCTTCTGGCCGATCGGCACGGTCGCCGCATCGCGTGCGGTGCCGAGCTTCGTTGCCTGCGAGCCGTAATAGGCGGCGACGTTGCGCATGTCGTCCGCACTCAACGCGCTCGCGAACCCGACCATCACCGGATTGGTCCGCGCCGGCCCCTTCGCGCCCGACTGGGTCTTGAAGTCGTTCAACTGCTTGACCAGATATTCGGGATGCTGGCCGGCGAGCTTCGGGAAACTGCCCGACGCGCTGTTGCCGTCGGCGCCGTGACATGACGCACACACCTGCCCGGCAATCGCCTTGCCGCGGTCCAGATCCGGCTTTGCCGCATCCGCCGCGTTTGCCTCCGCTACGAAACCTACGAACCCTGCTGCAACCTGAAGCACCATCAGAGACTTGCACAGTCGATTCATTCGCACACCCTGTTTCGTCTTGTGGGAATTTGAGGTTCTGCAAAAAACGACGTCGACCAGTCTACCGCAGAAGCTACATAAAAGCGCGAGGCAGGCGCCCGCAACTCTTCGGCAAAACCGGCGTATTGTACAATATCGCGCTGAAAGCTCCCGCGCCTATCGGGGCTACCCCGCCTCCACCCCAGCGGCTCGCGCCGCCCCGTCCCACCGGTTCCCCATGGCCTTTTTGCTCCATCAAGCCCGCTTCTATACGACCGTCAATCATCTGCGCGACCTGCCGCCGACGGTCCAGCCGGAAATCGCGTTCGCGGGCCGCTCGAATGCCGGCAAATCGACGGCGATCAACGTGCTGTGCAACCAAAAGCGGCTCGCCTTCGCGTCGAAGACGCCCGGCCGCACGCAGCACATCAACTACTTCTCCGTCGGCCCGGCCGCCGAGCCCGTCGCGAACCTCGTCGACCTGCCCGGCTATGGCTATGCGGAAGTGCCGGGAGCCGCGAAGGCCCACTGGGAAATGCTGCTGTCGTCGTACCTCGCGACCCGTTCGCAGCTGTGCGGCCTGATCCTGATGATGGATTCGCGCCGCCCGCTGACCGACCTCGACCGCCGGATGATCGAGTGGTTCGTGCCGACCGGCAAGCCGATCCACACGCTGCTGACGAAGTGCGACAAATTGACGCGACAGGAAAGCATCAATGCGCTGCGTAACACGCAAAAGGGGCTCGACGCGTACCGCGACCAGGGCGTGAAGGGCAAGCTGACCGTCCAGCTGTTCTCGGCGCTGAAGCGCACCGGGCTGGATGAGGCGCACGAACTGATCGAGAGCTGGCTGCGACCGTCCGTCGCCGACGAAAAAAGCGAGCCTGTAGCACAATGAGCGGGCAACGCGCGGCCTGGATTGGCTGTGCGCACCTGACGGCACCTGCGGATTCGGCCGGCTCATAAAAAAACCCGCCGTCGAACGGCGGGTCAAACAGCCTAATCGAATAACGACAGGCACCCGCTCAGGGAGGAGAAGCGGGGAGCAACACGCGACGCGTGCCGCTCGATCGCTATCATATACCAACGGTCTCGAAAATGACCTAAGGGTTCCGTAAGGTTCTTCTTGCCCTGATTTCTGCCAAATCGCCATGAGCTTCCATCCGCTTCATCGTCCGCGCCGGATGCGCCGCGACGACTTCTCCCGCCGCCTGATGCGCGAAAACCGCCTGACCACCGACGACCTGATCTATCCGGTGTTCGTCGTCGAAGGCACCAACGAACGCCAGCCCATACCGTCGATGCCCGGCGTCGAACGCGTGTCGGTCGATCTGCTGATGCAGGTTGCCGAGCAGTGCGTCGAACTCGGCGTGCCCGTGCTGTCGCTGTTCCCGGCCATCGAGCCGTCGCTGAAAACGCCCGACGGCCGCGAAGCGGCCAATCCGGAAGGCCTGATCCCGCGCGCGGTGCGCGAGCTGAAGAAGCGCTTCCCCGAACTCGGCGTGCTGACCGACGTCGCGCTCGATCCGTACACGAGCCACGGCCAGGACGGCGTGCTCGACGAAAACGGCTACGTGATCAACGACGACACGATCGAGATCCTGGTCGACCAGGCGCGCGCGCAGGCGGAAGCCGGCGTCGACATCGTCGCGCCGTCGGACATGATGGACGGCCGTATCGGCGCGGTCCGCGAAATGCTGGAAAGCGACGGCCACATCCATACGCGCATCATGGCCTATTCGGCCAAGTTCGCGTCGGCGTTCTACGGCCCGTTCCGCGATGCGGTCGGCTCGGCGTCCAATCTGGGCAAGGGCAACAAGATGACCTACCAGATGGATCCGGCGAACAGCGACGAAGCGCTGCGCGAAGTCCGCCTCGACATCGACGAAGGCGCCGACATGGTGATGGTCAAGCCCGGCATGCCGTATCTCGACATCGTGCGCCGCGTGAAGGACGAGTTCCGCTTCCCGACCTACGTGTACCAGGTGAGCGGCGAATACGCGATGCTGAAGGCCGCCGCAATGAACGGCTGGCTCGACCACGACAAGGTCGTGCTCGAATCGCTGCTCGCGTTCAAGCGTGCGGGCGCCGATGGCGTGCTCACGTACTTCGCGCTCGATGCCGCGCGTCTGCTGAAAGCGCAGCGCTGAGCCGCGCGCCGGCAGGCACAATGAAAAACGGCGGGACACTTCGGTGTCCCGCCGTTTTTCATTTGCAGTCCGGTCGACGCAAAGGTCGCCGGTGCACGGGGACGAGCGCGTTACACCGTCGGTACCGCTGCGCGATCGAGGCTGCGCAGGAATGTGTCGGCCGCCTGATAGCCGACCACGCGGCCGATTTCGTGGCCGTTGCGATCGAAGAAGATGATGCCCGGCGGCCCGAACAGGTTGAAGCGCTTGAGCAGCGCCTGGTCGTCCGGATTGTTCGCGGTAACGTCTGCCCGCACCAGATGAAGCTGCGCGAGCCGCGCCTGCACGCGCGAATCCGTGAACGTCAGATGCTCCATCTCCTTGCAGCTCACGCACCAGTCGGCGTAGAAATCGAGCATCACGGGCCGGCTCGAGGCCTTCAGCAACGTGTCGAGCTCGCCACTGGAGCGCACCGATGCGAACGCCGGCCCCTGCTGCGCGGCCGCCGAGGCATCGCCCGACGCAACCGTGCGCGCCGCGAGGACGGCCAGCGGCTTTACGGGGTCGTTGGAACCGGCCGCGAGACCGACGAGCAGCGTCGCAGCCCAGATCGCGAGCGCCGCCCCGAGACCGCGGCCGAGGCGGCGCCAGATCGACGCGGCGCCGGCATGCGGCGTGAACAGGCCGAGTGCCGCGGCAGCAACCAGCAGCCACAACGCGGCGAGAACCATCTTCAGGCCGCCCGCGAGCACCGGCCATACGATCCACAGCGCGGCGGCGAGCAGCACGATGCCGAAGAACACCTTGACGCTGTCCATCCAGGCGCCCGCGCGCGGCAACACCGTACCCGCGCCGATGCCGACCACGAGCAGCGGCACGCCGAGCCCCAGCCCCATCGCGAACAGCGCGGCGCCGCCGAGCAACGCATTGCCGGTATGCGCGATGAACGCGAGCACCGCAAACAGCGGCGCCGTCATGCATGCGCCGACGACCAGCGCCGACAGCGCGCCCATCGCGGCGACCGCGATGAAGTGGCCGCCCTGGCGCGCGCTCGATGCTTCGGCCGCGCCGTTTTGCCAGCGCTCGGGCAGCGCGATGTCCTTGCCGGAAATCAGCGATACCGCGAAGGCGGTGAGGAGCACGCCGAACGCGCCGAGCACCCACGGGTTCTGCAGCCACGCACCGAGGCTCTGGCCGACCAGCGCCGCAGCGATGCCGAGCACCGTATAAACGAGCGCCATGCCGACCACGTAGGTAAGCGACAGCGCAAAGCCGCGCGCATGCGTCGCGCGCGTGCCTTGACCGATGATGATCGCGGATACGATCGGAATCATCGGATACGAGCAGGGCAGCAGACTCAGCACGACGCCCGCGACGAAATACAGCGCGACGATCGTGAAGAAGCCGTGCCCCTCGAGCAGCGACTGCGCGAAATCCGCGCTCGTGACCTTGTCGAACCAGCTGCCCGAAGCCGTCGCGCCACCGGCCGGCGCGGTCGCGCCCAGCGCCGCGCCGTCGACCTTCACGACGTGCTCGGCAGGCGGATAGCAGATCCCTTCGTCGGCACACCCCTGCGACGTCACCGCGAGCTCGAACGGCCCCGCTGCCTGCTTGACCGGCACGTGAATCACGACTTCGTCGCGATAGGTCTCGACTTCCTTCTGGAACGTCTGGTCGAACTTCACATGTCCGGGCGGGAATGTCGGGGCGCCGAGCGTCGCCTGCCCGCTCTTCACCGCGAACGCGAACCGCTCGCGGTACAGGTAGTAGCCGTTGGCGACCTTGAAGCGGACGTCCACCTGCCCCGGCGATTCGCTCGCGCTGAACTTGAACGCCACCGACGGATCGAGAAAATCGTCGGCCGCGCGCGCGACCGACAGGCAGCCCAGCGCGAAAATGAACGACAACAGGATCGCGAGAAATCGTGGTGCGCGCATGCGCACGGAAAGCGCCATACCGTTAAACATGAAATAGACGTTGAGTTTCGCTGGTCACCCACTGGCCGTACCCGGCCGAGGCCGTCGCCTGCCACGAGACGATTTCCGGCGTCTCGTACGGATGATGCGCGAGAATAAATCGCTCCAGTTCGAGCGAGCGCACGGGGCTCGTCTTGAACAGCAACTGGATCTCGTCGGCCGTTTCGACCTTCCCCTGCCAGTGATAGCGCGACTTGATCGCACCGAACTCCGACACGCATGCGGCCAGCCGCGCGTCGAGCGCACCGTCGGCGAGCACTGCGGCCGTCGCCGCATCCGGCACCGTCGTCAGCATCAACACCACCACCATACGCCCTCCTGGCTGGTTTACCGGCTTTCGCCGCCCGCGATCGCGCGAGTACCCGCGCCGACCGTCCCGTATCGTAGCGCAGCGCGCGCGACGCTGCCGGCACGGGGCTGCGACAATCGATCGCAGCCAGTCGGCCGCCAAAAACAAAAAGGGCCAAGCAATTGCTCGGCCCCTTTCAGATACTGCTGCGTACGGGAAGCTTACTCAGCTTCTTGCACGTTTTCCGTTTCGTCGACTTCCGGACGATCGAGCAGCTCGACCAGTGCCATCGGTGCGTTGTCGCCGACGCGGAAGCCGAACTTCAGCACGCGCAGGTAGCCGCCCGGACGGTTCGCGAAACGCGGACCGAGCACGTCGAACAGCTTCGCCACCGAGTCACGATCGCGCAGGCGGTTGAACGCCAGGCGACGGTTTGCCAGCGACGGCTTCTTGCCGAGCGTGATCAGCGGCTCGACGACTTTACGGAGTTCCTTCGCCTTCGGCAGCGTCGTCTTGATGACTTCGTGCTCGATCAGCGAGTTGGACATGTTACGGAGCATAGCCAGACGGTGGCTGCTCGTGCGGTTCAGTTTCCGCAGACCATGACGATGGCGCATTTCAGTTTCCTTGATTCAAAGTTTTGATCCAGCTCTTCTATCGCACCGCTGGGGTGCACGGGCCGGTAACGAAAAAAGCAAGATGCGGATTTTAAAGGAAAATCCGCATCTTTGCCAACTACAGCAACAACCGGGCTTACTTGTCGAGACCAGCCGGCGGCCAGTTTTCGAGCTTCATGCCCAGCGTGAGACCGCGCGAAGCGAGCACTTCCTTGATCTCGTTGAGCGACTTGCGACCGAGGTTCGGCGTCTTCAGCAGCTCGTTTTCCGTGCGCTGGATCAGGTCGCCGATGTAGTAGATGTTCTCGGCCTTCAGACAGTTCGCCGAACGAACCGTCAACTCGAGATCATCCACCGGACGCAGCAGGATCGGATCGATCTGCGGCGCGCGCGACGGTGCTTCGGCAGCCGTTTCCGTGCCTTCCAGTGCCGCGAACACGGACAGCTGGTCGACCAGGATGCGGGCCGATTGACGGATCGCCTCTTCCGGGGTGATCACGCCGCTCGTCTCGATGTTCATCACGAGCTTGTCGAGGTCGGTACGCTGCTCGACACGTGCGCTTTCAACGGCATAGCTCACGCGGCGAACCGGCGAGAACGATGCGTCGAGGACGATGCGGCCGATGATCTTGGCCGTGTCTTCGCCGTAGCGACGGACGTTGCCGGGCACGTAGCCGCGACCCTTTTCGATCTTGATCTGAACGTCGAGCTTGCCGCCCTTCGACAGGTGTGCGATCACGTGATTCGGGTTGATGACTTCGCAATCGTGCGCCAGCTCGATATCGCCGGCCGTCACGACGCCTTCGCCTTCCTTGCGCAGGGTAACCGTCACTTCGTCACGGTTGTGCAGCTTGAACACCACACCCTTCAGGTTCAGCAGCAGGTTGACGACGTCCTCTTGCACGCCATCAAGCGTCGAGTACTCGTGCACCACGCCCGCGATCGTGACTTCGGTCGGCGCGTAGCCAACCATCGACGACAGCAGCACGCGGCGAAGCGCATTGCCCAAGGTGTGGCCGTAACCGCGTTCGAACGGTTCCATGACCACCCTCGCGTGGTTCTCGCCAAGCGATTCCACGGCGATGATCTTGGGTTTCAGCAAACTGGTTTGCATGGGCTTTCCTTTTCAATACCCTCGGCTCGTTACACCGATAAGGCTGACCGGTAACAACCAGAAAATAAACAGCCGAGGCCCCCCCTTGCGAAACGCAATCGGGGTACCTCGGCCGTCAATCGGATTAACGCGAATACAATTCGACGATCAGGCTTTCGTTGATGTCGCCTGCGATGTCAGCGCGTTCCGGCATTTGCTTGAACGTGCCTTCGAACTTCTTCGCATCGACTGCAACCCAGCTCGGCATGCCGCCTTGCTCGGCCAGCGACAGCGCTTCGACGATACGCGCCTGCTTCTTCGCCTTTTCGCGGATCGCGACGATGTCACCCGCCTTCACTTGCTGCGACGGCACGTTCGCGACGACGCCGTTCACGGTGATCGACTTGTGGCTCACCAGCTGACGCGCTTCAGCGCGCGTCGAGCCGAAGCCCATGCGATACACGACGTTGTCGAGACGCGACTCGAGCAGTTGCAGCAGGTTTTCACCCGTGTTGCCCTTGCGGCGGTCGGCTTCAGCGAAGTAGCGGCGGAACTGACGCTCCAGCACGCCGTAAATACGCTTGACCTTCTGCTTTTCGCGCAGCTGCGTACCATAGTCGGACGTACGTGCGCCCGAGGTACGGCCGTGCTGACCCGGCTTGCTGTCGAGCTTGCACTTGTCGGCGAGCGAGCGGCGCGCGCTCTTCAGGAACAGGTCGGTGCCTTCACGGCGGGACAGCTTGGCCTTGGGGCCGATATAACGTGCCACGTTGCATTCCTTTATCAATCAGTCACGCGGATCGCAATCCGCGCTAGTTCGCGCCCTTTGGGGCGAACGGTGGGCTTAGTCAATCAAAAAAGCAACGCCCGTCGACGCTACGCGGCGACAGGCAAATGCGCCAGCACGAACGTGCCAGCAGCATTCTTAGATACGACGGCGCTTCGGCGGACGGCAGCCGTTGTGCGGAATCGGGGTGACATCCGAAATCGCGGTGATCTTGATGCCGAGGCCATGCAGTGCGCGCACTGCCGACTCACGACCCGGGCCAGGGCCCTTGATCCGCACTTCCAGATTCTTCACGCCGTATTCCATCGCCACGCGACCGGCCGACTCAGCAGCAACCTGAGCAGCGAACGGCGTCGACTTCCGCGAGCCCTTGAAGCCCTGGCCGCCCGACGTCGCCCATGCCAGTGCATTGCCCTGGCGATCGGTGATCGTGATGATCGTGTTGTTGAACGACGCGTGAACGTGCACCACGCCTTCAGCGACGTTCTTCTTAACCTTCTTGCGAACGCGTTGCGCCGCGGTATTCGAAGCCTTAGCCATTACGTTTTCCTGTAACTGTCAGTTCCGCTTACTTCTTCAGCGCTTGCGCTGCACGACGCGGGCCCTTACGGGTACGTGCGTTCGTACGCGTACGCTGACCGCGCATCGGCAGGCCCTTGCGATGACGGACGCCACGGTAGCAACCGAGGTCCATCAGGCGCTTGATGTTCATCGTCACTTCACGGCGCAGATCGCCTTCGACGATGAACTTGCCCACTTCTTCACGCAGCTTTTCGAGGTCTGCGTCGGTCAGGTCCTTGACCTTCTTCGAGAATTCCACGCCAGCTGCCGAGCAGATGCTGCGCGAGCGCGTGCGGCCGATACCGAAGATTGCCGTCAGGCCGATCTCGGTATGCTGGTGATTCGGGATGTTAACCCCTGCGATACGAGCCATTGTTTTTCCTCAAACAAAAAGCGCAAACAAACGCGCGGTCAGCCTTGGCGCTGCTTGTGGCGCGGATCCGAGCTGCAGATCACGCGAACGACGCCTTTGCGCTTGATGATCTTGCAATTGCGGCAAATGCGCTTAACCGATGCCATCACTTTCATGATAATACCCTTTTTTCAAATCACTTCGCCCGGAACACGATCCGCGCACGAGACAGATCGTAAGGCGTCAATTCAACCGTGACCTTGTCGCCCGGCAGGATGCGGATGTAGTGCATCCGCATCTTCCCGGAGATATGCCCCAACACGACATGGCCGTTTTCCAGCTTCACGCGGAAGGTAGCATTCGGAAGGTTTTCAATCACCTCACCCTGCATCTGGATTACATCGTCTTTGGCCATAGTCCTGAATTAACGCATTGGGATGTTGCCGCCCTTGAAGTTTGCCTTCTTGAGCAGCGACTCATACTGTTGCGACATAACGTACGACTGCACCTGCGCCATGAAGTCCATCGTGACGACGACAATGATCAGCAGCGACGTTCCACCAAAATAAAACGGCACGTTCCAGCGCAGCACCAGGAATTCCGGCAGCAGACACACGAAGACGATGTAGATCGCACCAGCCAGCGTCAGACGCGTGAGGATGCGGTCGATGTATCGTGCGGTCTGATCGCCCGGACGAATACCCGGAACAAACGCGCCGCTCTTCTTCAGGTTGTCCGCGGTTTCCCTGCTGTTGAACACCAGTGCGGTGTAGAAGAAGCAGAAAAACACGATTGCCAGCGTGTACAGCAGCACATAGACCGGCTGACCCGGCTTCAGCGCCTCCGCGACGTTATGCAACGTGTTGGAGATCCAGCTCCCCGTCGGCTGACCCGTGCTGAACCAGCCGAGAATCGTGGCCGGAAACAGGATGATCGACGATGCGAAGATCGGCGGAATCACGCCCGACATGTTCAGCTTCAGCGGCAAGTGCGACGACTGTCCACCGTAGATCTTGTTGCCGACCTGGCGCTTCGCGTAGTTCACGAGGATCTTGCGCTGACCGCGTTCGATGAACACGACCAGGTAAGTCACCGCGGCAATCAGAACGACGATGATGATCGCCGAAATGATGCTCATCGAACCCGTACGCACCAGCTCGAACAGCCCACCGACGGCATTCGGGAACCCTGCTGCGATCCCGCCGAAGATGATGATCGAGATGCCGTTGCCCAGACCACGCTCGGTGATCTGCTCACCCAGCCACATCAGGAACATCGTGCCGGTTACCAACGTCACAACCGTCGTCAGTCGGAACAGCATGCCGGGGTCGATCACGAGGCCAGGCTGGTTTTCCAGCGCAGCCGCGATACCGAACGCCTGGAAGGTCGCGAGCACCACGGTGAAATACCGCGTGTACTGCGTGATCTTCCGTTGCCCTGCCTGCCCTTCCTTCTTCAGCGCCTCGAGCTGCGGCGAGACGATCGCCAGCAACTGCATGATGATCGACGCCGAGATGTACGGCATGATCCCCAGCGCAAAGATCGTGAAGCGGGAAAGCGCACCACCCGAGAACATGTTGAACATGCCCAGGATGCCGCCCGCCTGGCTCTGGAACAGCTTCGCCAGTTGATCCGGATCGATGCCCGGCACGGGGATGTGCGCGCCGATGCGATAGACGATCAGCGCCAGGAGCAGGAACATCGCTCGCCGACGCAGATCGCCGAATTTCGCCGTGCTTCGACCGGGTTTTGCAAGACTCGGGCTGTTAGCCAAGTACCTTCTCCGATGAATGCAAGTAACGACGCGCTACGCGTGTCACTCGGCGAACGAACCGCCAGCCGCTTCGATCGCAGCGCGCGCACCCTTGGTGGCACCGAGACCCTTCACGACGATCTTGCGCTTCAGTTCGCCCGTCGCGATGATCTTTGCGCTCTTCGTCAGCTCGCCGACCAGGCCGGCTTGCTTCAGTGCGAGCAGATCGATCTCATCGACCGGCAGCTTCTCGAGGTCGCCCAGGCGCACTTCACCGACGAATTCCTTCGTCAGCGACGTGAAGCCGCGCTTCGGCAGACGACGTTGCAGCGGCATCTGACCGCCTTCGAAACCGACTTTGTGGAAGCCGCCCGAACGCGATTTCTGACCCTTGTGACCACGGCCAGCCGTCTTGCCGAGGCCCGAACCGATGCCACGGCCGACGCGACGCTTGGCGTGCTTGGCGCCAGCGGCCGGCTTCAGGTTATTCAATTCCATATCAACTCCTTGATCCGTAGGGCCGCTTACGCGATGACCTTAACGAGGTACGAGACCTTGTTGATCATGCCGCGGACCGCCGGCGTGTCCTGCAGCTCGCTAACCGAGTTGAGTCGGCGCAGGCCCAGGCCACGCACGGTCGCGCGGTGCGATTCGCGGGTCCCGATCAGGCTCTTAACGAGCTGAACCTTGACAGTTTTTTCAGACATGGTGACCACCCGGGCTTAGCCCAAAATATCTTCGACGGACTTGCCGCGCTTCGCCGCGATGTCTGCCGGGGTCGACTGCTTGCGCAGACCGTCCAGCGTGGCGCGAACGAGGTTGTACGGGTTCGTCGAACCGTGGCTCTTCGCCACGACGTTCTGAACGCCCATCACGTCGAACACTGCGCGCATCGGGCCGCCGGCGATCACGCCCGTACCTGCCTTCGCCGGAGCGAGGAGGACAGCGGATGCGCCATGCTTGCCGTGCACTTCGTGCTGCAGCGTGCCGTTCTTGAGGGGCACCTTGAACATGTTGCGGCGAGCTTGTTCCATTGCCTTCTGGACAGCGACCGGCACTTCCTTCGCCTTGCCCTTGCCCATACCGATGCGGCCATCGCCGTCGCCAACCACGGTCAGTGCGGCGAAGCCGAGAATACGGCCACCCTTCACGACCTTGGTCACGCGGTTGACCGAAATCATCTTTTCGCGAAGGCCGTCGTCGCGCTCGTCAGCCTGAACTTTCGCTTGCATCTTTGCCATGACGAATTCCTTCCTTAGAACTTGAGCCCAGCTTCGCGAGCTGCCTCAGCCAGCGCCTTGACGCGGCCATGGTAGCGGAAGCCCGAGCGGTCGAAGGCGACGGATTCGATGCCGGCGGCCTTTGCCTTCTCGGCAATACGCTTGCCGATCAGCGTCGCAGCATTAACGTTGCCACCCTTGCCCGACTTGTCGGCCAGTTCGGCGCGCACTTCTGCTTCGAGCGTCGACGCGCTGGCGAGCACCTTGGTGCCGCACGGCGAGAACACTTGAGCGTAGATGTGCGTGTTCGTGCGATGCACGGCGAGACGCGCGACCTGCAGCTCAGCGATCTTGATACGCGTCTGGCGAGCGCGGCGCAGGCGAGATTGAGTCTTATCCATGATTGCGCACCCTTACTTCTTCTTCGTTTCTTTGAGGATCACAACCTCGTCGGAATAGCGCACGCCCTTGCCCTTGTAGGGCTCCGGCGGACGGTAACCGCGAACTTCCGCAGCTACTTGACCGACTTGTTGCTTGTTGATCCCCTTGATCACGATTTCGGTTTGCGTCGGGGTTTCAGCCTTGACGCCTTCCGGCATCTGGTGCACCACCGGGTGCGAGAAACCCAGCGACAGGTTCAGCTTGTCGCCTTGCGCCTGCGCACGATAACCGACGCCAACCAGCGTCAGCTTGCGCTCGAAACCCTTGGTCACGCCTTGCACGGCATTCGCGATGATCGCGCGCATCGTGCCCGACAGTGCATTTGCTTCGCGGCTTTCGTCGACCGGCGACAGATTCAGCGTGCCGTCGTTGTTCGCCACGTTCACGAGCGGATTGATCGCTTGCGTGATGGTGCCCAGCGGGCCCTTGACGGTGATTGCACCGTCGGCCAGCTTGACTTCCGCGCCTTGCAGCGCGATCGGGCTTTTACCTACTCGAGACATGTTTCTCTCTCCTCGGCTTTAAGCGACGTAGCAGATGACTTCGCCGCCGACGCCGGTAGCGCGCGCCTTGCGATCAGTCATCACGCCCTTCGGCGTCGACACGATTGCCACGCCCAGGCCGTTCATGACCTGGGGAATGTCGTTGCGGCCGCGGTACACGCGCAGACCAGGCTTCGACACGCGCTCGAGGCGTTCGATGACCGGGCGACCTGCGTAGTACTTCAGCGCGATATTCAGTTCGGACTTCGCACCTTCCGCCTTGACGGCGAAATCGTCGATATAGCCTTCGTCCTTCAGGACTTGCGCGATTGCAACCTTGACCTTCGACGAGGGCATCGCGACCGATACCTTCTCGACCATCTGCGCGTTGCGGATGCGAGTCAGCATATCGGCGATAGGATCACTCATGCTCATTTACGTTTCTCCTATTACCAGCTCGCCTTGGTCAGGCCAGGAATCTCGCCACGGAATGCGATTTCACGAATCTTGTTACGCGCGAGGCCGAATTTACGGAACGTGCCACGCGGACGGCCCGTGATCGCGCAGCGGTTACGCTGGCGGGTCGGGTTTGCGTTGCGGGGCAGTTGCTGCAGCTCCAGGCGTGCTTCGTAGCGCTCTTCTTCCGACTTGCTTTGGTCTTCGACGATCGCCTTCAGCGCTTCGCGCTTTGCTGCGAACTTCGCGACCAGGCGGGCGCGCTTCTTTTCACGTTCGATCAGTGCCAGTTTAGCCACGGTAACCTCAGTTTCTGAACGGGAACTTGAAGCTGGCGAGCAGAGCCTTTGCTTCGTCGTCGGTCTTCGCAGTGGTCGTGATGCTGATGTTCAGCCCACGCAGTGCGTCGATCTTGTCGTAGTCGATTTCGGGGAAAATGATCTGCTCTTTCACACCGATGTTGTAGTTGCCACGGCCATCGAAAGCACGACCCGACACACCGCGGAAGTCACGCACGCGGGGCAGGGCGACGGTCACGAAACGGTCGAGGAATTCGTACATCGCACGGCCGCGCAGCGTCACCATCGCGCCAATCGGATAGCCTTGGCGGATCTTGAAGCCTGCGATTGCCTTGCGTGCCTTCGTGACGACCGGCTTCTGGCCGGCGATCTTCGTGAGGTCGCCAACGGCGTTCTCGATGATCTTCTTGTCAGCGATCGCTTCGCCAAGACCCATGTTCAGCGTGATCTTGGTGATGCGCGGCACTTCCATGACCGACTTGTAACCGAACTTCTCGATCAGGCCGGGCACAACCTTTTCTTTGTAAAACTCTTGAAAACGAGCCATTTTTTACTCCGCTGCGTCAGGCGCTCAGTACGGCACCGGTCGTCTTCAGGAAGCGAACTTTCTTGCCTTCCTCGACCTTGATGCCAACACGCGACGCCTTGCCATTCGCGTCGACCAGTGCGACGTTCGAAATATGCAGGGGCATCGTCTTCGCTTCCACGCCGCCCGTCGTACCCTTCATCGGGTTCGGCTTCACATGCTTCTTGACGAGGTTGATACCTTCAACCGTCACATGTTCAGCACCGACAGCCAGCACGACGCCGCGCTTGCCCTTGTCCTTACCAGTGACGACGATAACTTCGTCACCTTTGCGAATCTTGTTCATCGCGACTCCTTACAGCACTTCCGGCGCCAGCGAAACGATCTTCATGAATCGTTCGCTACGCAGCTCACGCGTCACCGGCCCGAAAATGCGGGTGCCGATCGGCTCAAGCTTGTTATTCAAAAGCACAGCGGCGTTGCCGTCGAACTTGATCAGCGAGCCGTCTTGACGGCGAACACCCTTGGCGGTGCGGACCACCACGGCGTTGTAGATTTCGCCTTTCTTCACGCGCCCGCGCGGCGTTGCTTCTTTGACGGTCACCTTGATGATGTCGCCAATGCCGGCATAACGACGCTTCGAGCCGCCGAGCACCTTGATGCACATGACTTCACGCGCACCCGTGTTGTCGGCTACTTCGAGCCGAGATTCGGTCTGGATCATGGTTTGTCTTTCCCAACTTAATCCGGATGCACCACCATGATGCATTCGGTCAGTCTTGGTCCCGTCAGCCAATCGGCTGCTTGGGTTGGAACAGCAGCGACGGCAAACGAAACCCGCCATCGCAATTCGGTGAATCTTTCGGACAGGCTGGCGCCAGTCCGCTTCCCCCACCAACTTCGCCCGCGACGGGGCTCCCATAAAGAGGGAAGACCAGGATTATAACAAATAATCCTGGTCACGCAAGCAAAAACTTTGCGATTTCAAGCACTTCGTGGAGAAGTGCCTGTTACTGCCTACTGCACGGACCCGCTTAGATCACGCGAGCCGCTTCGACGAGGCGCGACACCGTCCAGGCCTTCGTCTTCGAAACAGGACGGGTTTCCTGGATTTCGACGAGATCGCCTTCGTTGCAGGTGTTCGCTTCATCATGCGCGTGGTACTTCTTCGAGCGCACGACATACTTGCCGTAGATCGGGTGCTTGACGCGGTGCTCGATCAGCACGGTGACGGTCTTGTCCATCTTGTTGCTGACGACCCGACCGACCAGCGTCCGCTTCAGCGAGGTTTTCACGCTATCGTTCATTTCTGGTTCGCCTTCTGAGTCATGACGGTCCGCACACGTGCGATGTCGCGACGAACCTTCTTCAGCTGGCTCGTGTTCGTGAGCTGCTGGGTCGCGAGTTGCATGCGCAGGCCGAATTGCGCCTTCAGCAGGTCCGCCAGCTCCTTGTTGAGCGCGGCCTGGTCTTTCTGGAGAAGTTCGGAAGCCTTCATGTTTTCTCCTTAGGCGCCGAGCTGGCGCACGATGAATGCCGTCTTCAGCGGCAGCTTGGCTGCAGCCAGACGGAACGCTTCGCGTGCCAGTTCTTCGGTTACGCCGTCCATTTCATAGAGCATCTTGCCCGGCTGGATCTCTGCGACGTAGTACTCCGGGTTACCCTTACCGTTACCCATACGCACTTCGGCCGGCTTCTGCGAAATCGGCTTGTCCGGGAAGATCCGGATCCAGATACGACCGCCACGCTTGATGTGACGCGTCATTGCACGACGCGCCGCTTCAATTTGACGTGCGGTCAAACGACCGCGACCGATCGCCTTCAGGCCGAAATCACCGAACGACACTGCGTTGCCGCGCGTCGCCTTGCCGGTGTTACGACCCTTCTGCTCTTTACGATACTTTCTGCGTTTCGGTTGCAGCATCGTTATTCTCCAGTCTTGCCGTCTTCGGGCTTGCCGGCGCCACGGCGCGGTGCGCCACGACGAGCACCCGGAGCGCCGCCTTCGCCGTCACGGCGCGGACGACGGTCGCCCGGACGCGCATTGCGACGCGGACGCTTGTCTTCGGCTACTTCTTCGACCACCGGCGCATCGTTGCGGCCGAGCGTGTCGCCCTTGTATACCCACACCTTGACACCGATGATGCCGTAGGTCGTCTTCGCTTCCGAAGTCGCGTAGTCGATATCGGCACGCAGCGTGTGAAGGGGCACGCGACCTTCGCGATACCACTCCGTACGAGCGATTTCGATACCGTTCAGACGGCCTGCGCTCATGATCTTGATGCCCTGGGCACCCAGACGCATCGCGTTCTGCATCGCACGCTTCATCGCGCGACGGAACATGATCCGGCGCTCGAGCTGTTGCGTGATCGAGTCAGCGATCAGTTGCGCATCGGTTTCCGGCTTGCGGATCTCTTCGATGTTGACGTGAACCGGAACGCCCATGCGGCGTTGCAGTTCCGTCTTCAGCTGTTCGATATCCTCGCCCTTCTTGCCGATGACGACGCCCGGACGCGAGCTGTAAATCGTGATGCGCGCGTTCTTTGCCGGACGCTCGATGACGACCCGACCGACCGAAGCGTTCTTCAGCTTCTTCTTCAGGTACTCACGAACACCGATGTCTTCCTGCAGCATCGCCGCGAAATTGTTGTTGTTCGCGTACCAACGCGAAGCCCAATTGCGGCTGACAGCCAGGCGGAAGCCAGTCGGATGAATTTTCTGTCCCATCGTATGGCTCCTTAATTCCCGACCGTCACAGTGATGTGACAGGATTGCTTCTCGATGCGGTTACCGCGGCCCTTGGCGCGCGCGGTGAAACGCTTGAGCGATGCAGCCTTGTCGACGTAGATGCTCTTGATCTTGAGCTCGTCGATATCAGCGCCTTCGTTGTGCTCCGCATTCGCGATTGCCGACAGCACAACCTTCTTCACGATGCCAGCCGCCTTCTTCGGCGAGAACGTCAGGACGTTCAGCGCCTTGTCGACCGGCAAACCGCGGATCTGGTCAGCCACAAGGCGCGTTTTTTGCGCCGAGATGCGGGCACCGCGATGAATTGCTTTCACTTCCATCTTGATTGCCCCTTATTTCTTGGCCTTCTTGTCGGCCGCGTGACCCTTGAACGTACGGGTCAGTGCGAACTCGCCAAGCTTGTGGCCGACCATGTTTTCCGAGATGTACACCGGAACGTGTTGACGGCCGTTGTGAACAGCGATCGTCAGGCCGATGAAATCCGGCAGAATCGTCGAGCGACGCGACCAGGTCTTGATCGGCTTTTTGTCGCGCGAAGCTGCAGCCGCCTCAACTTTCTTCAGCAAATGGGCGTCGCAGAACGGACCTTTTTTTACAGAACGTGCCATTGCCTACTCCTTAACGCTTGTGACGGCGCTGAACGATCATCGTCGTCGTGCGCTTGTTGCTGCGGGTGCGATAACCCTTAGCCGGCGTACCCCACGGGCTCACCGGGTCGCGACCTGCAGCCGTCTTGCCCTCACCACCACCGTGCGGGTGATCAACCGGGTTCATCGCAACGCCGCGCACCGTCGGGCGGATACCGCGCCAGCGGTTCGCGCCAGCCTTGCCGATCTGGCGCAGGCTATGCTCTTCGTTGCCGACTTCACCGATCGTTGCACGGCACTCGATGTGCACGCGGCGGATTTCGCCCGAACGCAGACGAACCTGCGCGTAGACGCCTTCGCGTGCCAGCAGCATGGCCGACGTGCCAGCCGAACGCGCCATTTGCGCGCCCTTGCCCGGCAGCATCTCGATGCAGTGGATCGTCGTACCGACCGGAATGTTGCGGATCGGCAGCGTGTTGCCTGCACGGATCGGCGCTTCCGAACCCGACATCAGCTGTTGGCCGACGGTCAGGCCCTTCGGGGCGATGATGTAGCGACGCTCGCCGTCTGCGTAGAGCACCAGCGCGATGTTCGCGCTACGGTTCGGGTCGTACTCGAGACGCTCGACCTTTGCCGGGATGCCATCCTTCGTGCGACGGAAATCG
The DNA here is from genome assembly GCF_046534915.1 of Burkholderia sp. SIMBA_051. NCBI lineage: Bacteria > Pseudomonadati > Pseudomonadota > Betaproteobacteria > Burkholderiales > Burkholderiaceae > Burkholderia > Burkholderia sp. SIMBA_051. Next base: position 190,619 of record NZ_JAWRXS010000015.1, read on the forward strand.
ACGATACGATAGTGCTGCTTGTGACCACCACCCTTGTGACGCGTGGTGATACGGCCGTTGTTGTTACGGCCGGCGGTCGAGCTCTGCGAGTCGAGCAGTGCCGCGAACGGCTTGCCCTGGTGCAGATTCTTGTTGACCACCTTGACCATCGCGCGGCGACCCGGCGAAGTCGGTTTAACTTTCACGATTGCCATGATTACTTGGCCTCCGCTTCAAAGTTGATTTCCTGGCCGGGCTTCAGGCAAACGTACGCCTTCTTCACGTCCTTGCGGCGACCCATCGAACGGCCGAAACGCTTTTGCTTGCCCTTCTGGACCAGCACGTTGACCGAATCAACTTCAACCTTGAACAGCAGCTCGACAGCCGCCTTCACTTCCTGCTTCGTGGCATCCGGTGCGACTTCGAACACGACTTGCTCGTTCTTGTCGGCAACCAGCGTCGCCTTTTCCGAGATCACCGGTGCGAGCAGGACCTGCATCAAACGATGATCGTTTTTGCGAATCTCGCTCATGACAGCAACTCCTCGATCTGGGCGACCGCAGCCTTCGTGACCAGCACTTTCTTGAAGTAGATCAGCGACAGCGGGTCAGCGTAGCGCGGCTCGACAATCGCCACGTGCGGCAGGTTGCGCGAAGCCAGGTACAGGTTCTCGTCGACCGTATCCGTAATGATCAGCACGGAGTCGAGACCCATGGTCTTGAATTTGTCAGCCAGCAGCTTGGTCTTCGGCGCTTCGAGGATGATGTCCTCGACGACCGACAGACGGCCTTCACGGGCCAGCTGCGAGAAGATCGAGCAGAGACCTGCGCGATGCATCTTCTTGTTGACCTTGTGCGAGAAGTTTTCTTCCGGCGAGTTCGGGAAGATGCGACCACCGCCACGCCACAACGGGCTCGACGACATACCGGCACGAGCGCGGCCCGTACCCTTCTGACGCCACGGCTTCTTGGTGGTGTGCTTGACTTGCTCACGGTCCTTCTGTGCGCGGTTACCCTGGCGAGCATTCGCCTGGTACGCGACGACGACCTGGTGGATCAGCGCTTCGTTGTAGTCACGACCGAACACGACGTCCGACGCGTTGACCACTGCACCTTCCTGACCATTTTCGTTCAGGAGCTTGAGTTCCATTATTTCGCCCCCTTGGTCTTGACGGCCGGCGTCACGAAAACCTTGCCGCCCTTCGCGCCCGGAATCGCGCCCTTGACGAGCAGCAGCTTGCGCTCTGCGTCGATACGAGCGATTTCGAGGTTCTGCACCGTCACCGTAACGTCACCGAGGTGACCCGTCATGCGCTTACCCGGGAAAACACGACCCGGATCCTGCGCCATACCGATCGAGCCCGGCACGTTGTGCGAGCGCGAGTTACCGTGCGTGGCACGGCCGGAGGAGAAGTTGTAACGCTTGATCGTACCGGCGTAGCCCTTACCGATCGACACGCCTTGCACGTCGACCTTCTGGCCTACTTCGAAAAGATCGGCACCGACAACGGCGCCATTCGACAGCTCGGCTGCCTTGGCCGCGTCAATGCGGAATTCCTTGAGGATTTCACCGGCTTCGACACCGGCTTTGGCGAGATGACCTGCCAGCGGCTTCGTCACGCGCGATGCGCGGCGGGAGCCGAATGCAACCTGCACGGCCGTGTAGCCGTCGGTTTCAACAGTCTTGATCTGCGTCACGCGGTTGTCCGACACGTCCAGCACGGTGACGGGAATCGAATCCCCTTCAGCCGTGAAGATACGGGTCATGCCAACCTTGCGACCTACGAGTCCAAGGCTCATCATTTTCTCCATTCCCGACTGCGATTGGTCGGGGCTGATTTACAAAATGCCGGGCACGCAAGGCCCAACTTTTTTATGCGAATACGCGAAAAGCCAAACATTATAGCCCGACTTCACGATTTCCGCAAGCAATCAAAGACTTAGCGCCACCCGACAAGCCGGTTGGCGCTGAAAGCCTTACTGCAGCTTGATTTCCACGTCGACGCCAGCCGGCAGATCGAGCTTCATCAGCGCGTCAACCGTCTTGTCGGTCGGATCGACGATGTCCATCAGGCGCTGGTGGGTACGGATTTCGAGCTGATCGCGCGACGTCTTGTTGACGTGCGGCGAACGCAGGATGTCAAAACGCTGGATGCGCGTCGGCAGCGGCACCGGGCCACGGACGATTGCACCAGTCCGCTTCGCGGTATCGACGATCTCGGCAGCCGATTGATCGATCAAACGGTAGTCGAAAGCCTTCAGGCGAATGCGGATTTTCTGTTGCTGCATGACGATTCCTTGAAAAGAGCGAGGCGATGTTGCATCGCCGGACACTAAAAGAACGCGAAACCTGTTGCCTGCGGGGAGCGAGGCGACACGTCCCGAACGGTACTTCCACTGCTAAGCCCGCGATTCTACACGAAAATTCGCAGCGGTGGTGGGCGTTTGTCAATACCGCGACGCACGCCACAAAGACAAAACCGGGTGCCAGATCAGACTGGACACCCGGTTTCGACGGTACAACTGCGTACCGTGGAATCGCGGACCCCGAAGGGATCCGCGGATCGTCGATATTACTCGATGATCTTGGCGACGACGCCGGCGCCGACGGTACGGCCACCTTCGCGGATTGCGAAGCGCAGACCTTCTT
>NZ_JAWRXS010000721.1:0-245 GCF_046534915.1 Burkholderia sp. SIMBA_051
TCCGGTCATGCCTTGCTCCTGCGGCCTTCGGTGATGCGCGCGACCACTTCCGCCGCGCGCTCCGCGGTGATCTGGCGCAGCGCGATGTGCATCTGCGTGAACACTTCGGTCAGGGTGCGCCGGTTCGCCTCGTCGTGCAACTGCGTGAGCGTGGCCTCGGCCAGCGCCTCGGGCGTGGCGAAATGCTGAAGAATCTCGGGCACGACGAAGCGTCCCGCGAGAATGTTCGGCAGACCGACAAACGG
>NZ_JAWRXS010000722.1:0-245 GCF_046534915.1 Burkholderia sp. SIMBA_051
GACGACGGGCATGCGTGACGGGGCAGCGGCGGCTTCGCGACGCGCAACGGGAAGCCGTTGCATCATGCACGTCGGGGCGCTGTTCGCGCGTCGTCGATTCGCGTAGTCTGCGCGCTACGGTCGCGTTGCCGGTCGGCCACTGCCGCCCGGCCGGGCGTTTCGCCACAAAATCGGGAGCTTGTCGTGTTTCACCGGAATTCCATGTTGGGTCGTCTGGATCTGCTGCGGGTGCTGTGCGTGCCGAT
>NZ_JAWRXS010000723.1:0-245 GCF_046534915.1 Burkholderia sp. SIMBA_051
TAGGCGGGCGAGATTTCCTCCGGCTGGGCGGGCCGGCCGAGATCCGTATTCTTGCCGAATGACTTGATGGCTTCGGCGTCCCTGTCGGCCGGGTTCAAGGGGGTCCATACCGGACCCGGCGCCACGGCGTTGACGCGGATGCCCTGCGGCGCCAGGTTGGACGCCAGCGCCCGGGTGAAGGCGTGGATGGCGCCCTTGCTGGTGGAGTAGTCAAGCAATCCGCCGCTGCCGCGCAGCCCGGTCAC
>NZ_JAWRXS010000724.1:0-245 GCF_046534915.1 Burkholderia sp. SIMBA_051
GCTTACACGCGGTTAACGTTTTTACTGTGTAAACAAACAATTATTAACGCGACCTTCAATAATAAGTATTAGTGTAATGGGTTTTGTTTGTTGATCGTCGAGTGGTATCGCCAAAGGTAAATAGCTAATGTCATAATAAAGTTGTAAAGGGAGTTTTATTTACAAGCTTGTGAAAATAAACTCATATTAAAATTTTAGTAATCTATTTAGTAGTTTAGTTTTTTTAAACTGCTGCAATATGTAAG
>NZ_JAWRXS010000725.1:0-245 GCF_046534915.1 Burkholderia sp. SIMBA_051
CTTGCATGCGAGTGGGTCGCCTGAGTGCCGCTGCGCCAGCCAAGTCCTTTGGCGTTTCTGGGCGGACCTTTTGCGCTGCAACCCGGCATGGGAGCGGCCAGGGCGACAATCGGCATCTGGCACCAAAGCTTTCGCCCGACGATCGGTATAACGCCCAGCGACTCTGCGCGCGCAAGGCGCGGCCTATACTGATTTGGGCCGGCAGCAATGCCGGCACGCGTCGCGTTGCTCGCATGGCGCACCTC
>NZ_JAWRXS010000726.1:0-244 GCF_046534915.1 Burkholderia sp. SIMBA_051
GTCGCGCTGGCTCGAAACGCTCAAGCGCCCGAAGCGCATTCTCATCGTCGACGTGCCCATCGAACTCGATAACGGCACCGTCGCGCACTTCGAAGGCTATCGCGTGCAGCACAATGTGTCGCGCGGTCCGGGCAAGGGCGGTGTGCGTTATCACCAGGACGTGACGCTGTCGGAAGTGATGGCGCTGTCCGCGTGGATGTCGGTGAAGAACGCTGCCGTGAACGTGCCGTACGGCGGTGCGAAG
>NZ_JAWRXS010000727.1:0-244 GCF_046534915.1 Burkholderia sp. SIMBA_051
GTGGGACTGAGCGCGCCCATCCGACGATCGACCCATGCGCGGCCAGCCGGCCGCGGCACTCAAAGGACACCAGCATGAACCACGACCCGCTGTTCCAACCGCTGCAATTCGGCGCGCTGACGCTGCCGAACCGTATCGTGATGCCGCCGATGACGCGCTCGCGCGCGACCCAGCCCGGCGACGAAGCGAACGAACTGATGGCCGAGTATTACGCGCAACGCGCGAGCGCCGGCCTGATCGTCAG
>NZ_JAWRXS010000728.1:0-244 GCF_046534915.1 Burkholderia sp. SIMBA_051
GCACGACACGCGTACTATGGCGCGCTCTCATATGTCGATGCGCAATTCGGCGCGATTCTCGACACGCTGAAAGCAACCGGCCTCGCCGACGATACGATCGTCATCGTCACATCGGATCACGGCGAAATGCTCGGTGAACGCGGGCTCTGGTACAAGATGACATGTTTTGAAGGTGGCGTGCGCGTGCCGCTGATCGTGCATGCGCCAAAGCACTATCGTGCGCATCGCGTGGCTGCATCCGTCT
>NZ_JAWRXS010000729.1:0-244 GCF_046534915.1 Burkholderia sp. SIMBA_051
CTGGACGGCAAGGACGTCAGCCGCACGCCCGCGAACAAGCGCGGGCTGGGCATGGTGTTCCAGAACTACGCGCTGTTCCCGCACATGACCGCGGCCGAGAACGTGTCGTTCGGCCTGGAGATGCAGCGGGTCGGCAAGGACGAGCGGCAGGCGCGGGTGGCCGAGGCGCTCAAGCTGGTGGGCCTTTCGCATCTGGCGGACCGTCATCCGGCGCGCATGTCGGGCGGCCAGCAGCAGCGCGTGG
>NZ_JAWRXS010000730.1:0-244 GCF_046534915.1 Burkholderia sp. SIMBA_051
GGTAATGATGATGATCGGCCGCTGCTTGGCCTTGATGGTCTCGTCGATCTCGTAGACGTAGAACTCCATCTTGTCGAGTTCCTGCAGCAGGTCGTTGGGGAACTCGATGTCGGCCTTGTCGATCTCGTCGATCAGCAGGATCACCCGCTCCTCGGATTCGAAGGCCTCCCACAGCTTGCCCTTCTTCAGGTAGTTGCGAATGTCGTGCACCTTGTCCACGCCCAGTTGCGAATCGCGCAGGCGG
>NZ_JAWRXS010000731.1:0-244 GCF_046534915.1 Burkholderia sp. SIMBA_051
TGATCGGTCTGCTCGTGGTCTGCTTTCGGTCTAACCTTGGTTTCTTTTTCTTGATAAACACTGTAATTACAAATGGTTATGGTGGTTTTCTTGCGGTCTGATTTTTTGATAATCATCTCGTCGTTTTCGAGAAGTTTCAGAAAGTTTCTAGTCTTGGCTTTCCCCCACTTCCACCGGTCCATTAGTTTCAATTCTGAGGTGATTAAACTCCCTTCAGGAACATGAATTATTTCCAGTCCGAGCT
>NZ_JAWRXS010000732.1:0-244 GCF_046534915.1 Burkholderia sp. SIMBA_051
GTCGCCATCGTCGCGAGGACGCTTCGGCGCCACTCGGTCCAGCAACGCCTGTTGTTCCGCCGGAATCTGGTAGTCCCAGCCGAAGCGGCTCAGTTGCAGGCTCTGCGCGATGCGCAGCGCCGGTTCCATGAAGCGGACCGCCGCGGCCGGCTGGTAGCGCGACTCGACCGTATCCAGAAACAGATACAGCCAGCGGCTGAAGTGCTCGGGCTCGACGCCCTCGAGCGGCTGATGCGCCTGCTGC
>NZ_JAWRXS010000733.1:0-244 GCF_046534915.1 Burkholderia sp. SIMBA_051
GGGACCTGTCGCAACTGAACAAGGCGTGCAGGAGCCGCGGCCGCGATCCGCGCGCGAACCGCTTCCTGCAGGAGATGGACGCCGACGGCATGCGCTCGGGCATCATGCTCGGCCTGCCGGTTCCATCGAGCGGTTTCCAGGTGATCGTCAGTTTCACGTCGATGAACCCGAGGAACAAGTGGATCGACAGCAGCATCCTCGCGCAGACGCTTGGGCTCGGTTTATCGCTGCATCAGCTTGCGGC
>NZ_JAWRXS010000734.1:0-244 GCF_046534915.1 Burkholderia sp. SIMBA_051
GCCCCTGCGGCGACGGCACCGGAATCTCGCCGCCGGCGAGGAAGCTGGCGCTCTGGCCGGACAGCGCGACGAGCGTCGGTTCCGCGAGCACGCGCGCCAGGTTGTTCGCTTCGAGCAGCGACAGGTCGGCGAAGATGCCGTGCCCGGCCGCGTTCACGACCAGGTTGAAGGCGGACGCAACGGGTGCGCCGAGCGTCGGGATATAGGCCGCCGTGCCGGGACCGGACCCGCCGTTGTACGACTG
>NZ_JAWRXS010000098.1:0-353 GCF_046534915.1 Burkholderia sp. SIMBA_051
ATGGGTGTCGATGTGGTCGGCGGCATTCCGCATTTCGAACGGACGATGGCGGACGGCGCAGAGTCCGTGCGTCTGCTATGCGAGTTCGCGGCAGAGAAAGGCTTGCGCGTCGACATGCATTGCGACGAATCGGACGATCCACTGTCGCGTCACATCGAAACGCTTGCGGCGCAGACGCATCGGCTCGGGTTGCATGGCCGCGTGACAGGTTCGCATCTGACGTCGATGCATTCGATGGACAACTACTACGTGAGCAAGCTGATTCCGCTGATTCGCGAGTCGGGCGTGGCGGCGATCGCGAATCCGCTCATCAACATCACGTTGCAGGGGCGCGCCGACACCTATCCGAAGCG
>NZ_JAWRXS010000735.1:0-244 GCF_046534915.1 Burkholderia sp. SIMBA_051
TCGACCAATACCCGCGCACCCTGGCCGCCGACATCGAGAAGCTCGAACGCGAGCGCGACGTGTACGTGCTGTTCGCGCCCAACGAGCGCGAGATGTACCCCGAACCGCAGAATTTCCGCGTGCAGCCGCCGGACGACCTGGGCGACATCCTCGAAGGCGAATTCCGCCCCGGCTTCTTCGCCGGCGTCAGCACCGTGGTGCTCAAGCTGTTCTCCTGTGTCCAGCCGCGGGTCGCCGTGTTCGG
>NZ_JAWRXS010000736.1:0-244 GCF_046534915.1 Burkholderia sp. SIMBA_051
GTATTGCGCATGGACGGCCAGCAGCGTGCCGTCGCCGCCGGTCGCGCGCGCGCCGTTGCGCAGCGCGATGCTGCCGCCGGCCGCGTCGAGCGCGCCGTATCGGTCGCTGACGAGCGAGCCGCCATCGACGTTCAGCGCGCCGCCGTAGACGCTGGCCGCATAAGCGCCGTCGCCGCGCGTGCGTGCGTCGCTGCGCAACAGGTCGATTCGGCCGCCGGTGCTGGCGTGGAGCGCGACGGCGCCG
>NZ_JAWRXS010000737.1:0-244 GCF_046534915.1 Burkholderia sp. SIMBA_051
GGCCAGGATGTGCGTGCCGGAGAGAATCTCGAGCACGGGCAGGTCTTTCAGCGGTGCGAGCGCGTGCGAAAACAGCTCGAGGCCGACCGGGCCGGTCCAGGCGCCCTTGATCGTGACGTCCTGGCAGCGGTATTCGACCAGCTCGAGGATGCGCGGCGAACCGTCGACGTGCGGGATGATCTTCAGCAGATAGCCGGGCGCCTCGATGGTCGCCTTGGCGGCTTGAGCGTCGAGCTCCTGAAAT
>NZ_JAWRXS010000738.1:0-244 GCF_046534915.1 Burkholderia sp. SIMBA_051
CGTGGGTCTTGAGGGTGCTCTGCTTGCCGTTGCTCAGGCTCAGGGTGAAACGGTAGCGGGTGTCTTCAGCCAATTCTGGAGCGGTGAAGGCAATACGCGGACCGTCGTAGGTAAAGTCCAGCTTGGGCGAGGCTTCCCAGGCAAAGCTCAGGGCCGCGCCTTGTGGGTCGCTGGAGGCGGACGCATCCAGCACGATCTGTTCACCTGCATTGGCTTCAGTCTTGCCGCGGATCACGGCCACTGG
>NZ_JAWRXS010000739.1:0-244 GCF_046534915.1 Burkholderia sp. SIMBA_051
GTGTTGACGTGCAAAGTCACTGCGTATTATTTAGTGACTGTTTAAACAATCTCAAAAAATGGTCACAGGCAAATCCGCTCCATTATCCTATCGTTGTCATGATTAATGTTAAGGAAACGGGTACATCTATAGACCCTCAACCCCCTACATTAAAATTCAAAGCCAGTGATTACCATTCTCTTGATGCCGTAATAAAGCAAACCTTATCAGACTCGTTATTTACACCCGATAATTTACGTAAAAG
>NZ_JAWRXS010000740.1:0-244 GCF_046534915.1 Burkholderia sp. SIMBA_051
GCCGGGTTCGAGCTTCAAGCCGTTCATCTATTCGGCGTCGCTAGAAAAGGGTTTGGGACCGGCAACCGTCATCAACGACGCGCCGCTCTTCTTCAGCGCAGCTGAAACAGGTGGCCAGGCGTGGGAGCCGAAGAACTACGGCGGCGGCTTCGATGGCCCGATGTCGATGCGGACCGCGCTGCAGAAGTCGAAGAACCTCGTGTCGATCCGCATCCTCAACCACATCGGCACGAAGTACGCGCAG
>NZ_JAWRXS010000741.1:0-244 GCF_046534915.1 Burkholderia sp. SIMBA_051
GGTGCAGTTGCTCGACCGCCAGGCCGCGCAGGCGCGCCTGCCGATTGCCCGTTTCGACGACGCCGCGCTAATCGGCTTCGAGCCCGAAGCGGGCTTCGCCGACGCCTACCTCGTCGCCACCAGCTTCGCGCGCTCGGCGCGCCGGCGTGGCGTGAAGGTCATGGAAGGCGTGCGCGTCACCGGCCTAGCCCGCGAAGGCCGTCGCGTAGTCGGCGTCGAAACGAGCGCCGGCAATTTCGGCTGC
>NZ_JAWRXS010000742.1:0-244 GCF_046534915.1 Burkholderia sp. SIMBA_051
CCTACGAGGGCGAACAGGCCACGCTTTGCGTGATAGGCTTGCTCACCGCGGTGCGCGTGACGCCGCGTTGAGCCGCTGGCGGCGGCCGTCCGCCGCCAGCCTTGTCGCGCCTTGAACGGGTCCACGGCAATGCCTTCCAAAGAACATCACCGGATTTTCCGCAGCAACTGGCTGCGCGCCGCGGTGCTCGGCGCCAACGACGGCATCGTCTCCACCGCGAGCCTCATCACCGGCGCCGCGTTGA
>NZ_JAWRXS010000743.1:0-244 GCF_046534915.1 Burkholderia sp. SIMBA_051
TCCGAGTCAGTACCGAGTACTCCACAAGAACGACGCGCGCCTTCAGGCGCCCTCAGCTAACCAGGAACCCACCGTCTACGGCCAATAGTTGGCCAGTGATGTAACGTGATGCAGGGCTGGCCAAGAACAAGGCTGCATTGGCAATATCCTGCACATCACCCATCCCTCCCAGTGGGATGCGCCCTTCCCCCATTATTGGCCCCTTGAGTTCAATGGCCGCCGATGCTGTGCGCGCCCCAGGCGT
>NZ_JAWRXS010000744.1:0-244 GCF_046534915.1 Burkholderia sp. SIMBA_051
TGAACGGCAGATGGCGCTCGAGCTTCCGCCACCAGCGGCGCTCAATCCCGCTGAGATTCGACGCGAGCCGATTGCGGCGCCGGCCACGCCGGCAGCGGACCGATTTGATGAAATCCTGAAGGGCGCTCCGCGGATGATTTCCGATTTTTTTGCAGCGCTGCAGCAGGACGTCGCCGGCGGCAAGGCCAAGGTGCGGTGGGCTGAAAAGGGGCTCGTGGTGCCGAAGCGCACGATTGGCGGATAC
>NZ_JAWRXS010000745.1:0-244 GCF_046534915.1 Burkholderia sp. SIMBA_051
GTCGCCGCGCGCGATGCCGAACACGCCCGTCATCGCATTCAACACCGACAGGCTGAACGCGGTCGGCGAGACCGGCTCGCCCGCGCTGATGGCGCGCAGAATGTCCGTGGTGCGCCGCAATTCGCCGTGGCGCGAGGCGAACACGACCCGAACCTCGTTCCGCGCGACACAATCGTGCGCAACTTTCAACGCGGCTTTGGACAGCGTGCTCAGGCGACGCCGCACGATCGGCTCGATAAAGCCG
>NZ_JAWRXS010000746.1:0-244 GCF_046534915.1 Burkholderia sp. SIMBA_051
GTGATCGGCTGGCTCGCCAGCGGCGCCTCGCTGACACTGGACATGCCGGAACTGAAGGGCTTCAACTTCACGGGCGGCCTGACGCTGACGCCGGAGTTCGCGGCGCTGCTGCTGGGCCTGGTGATCTACCCCGCGGCGTTCATCGCCTAGGTGGTGCGCTCGGGCATCCAGGCGGTCGGCAACGGCCAATGGGAAGCGGCCGGCGCCCTCTGATTGCGGCGGCCGCTGGCCCTGCGCCTGGTGG
>NZ_JAWRXS010000747.1:0-244 GCF_046534915.1 Burkholderia sp. SIMBA_051
GAATCAGGCGCAACCTTCGCCGCGCCGCACCTTTCTCGCCCAGGCTGGCGCCGGGCTCGTGGCCGGCGTCGCGGCCGCCACGGGCGCGTCCAGCGCGGCCGCGGCCGCAACGCCACAGGGCCCGCGACCGGCCGCGGCCGATGCGCCGGCCGGCACCTTCTGGCCGGACGGCATCCGGCTCGTGATCCCGATCTCGATGCAGTTCGAGGCCGGTGGACAACCGCCCAAGGGCGCGGACAGCCCG
>NZ_JAWRXS010000748.1:0-243 GCF_046534915.1 Burkholderia sp. SIMBA_051
TATCCGGAGCAGCGCGCCGAAGGCGAAATCCTGATGGACGGCGAAAACCTGCTCACGACGAAGCGCGATATTTCGCTTCTGCGCGCGCGCATCGGCATGGTGTTCCAGAAGCCGACCCCGTTCCCGATGTCGATCTACGACAACATCGCATTCGGCGTGAAGATGTTCGAAACGCTGTCGCGTTCGGAGATGGACGACCGCGTCGAATGGGCGCTGACCAAGGCAGCGCTGTGGAACGAAGTG
>NZ_JAWRXS010000099.1:0-352 GCF_046534915.1 Burkholderia sp. SIMBA_051
GGGAGAGTGGGATTGCCTGGGTGAAGGCGAGCGCATTGAGCGGGCGATTGCCAACGGGAAGCTCGACGAATGGACGCCGGCGATTTTCGAGCTTCTTAACGACGTCGAAATCGCCATTGACGAGGCCGCGCATGCCGCAAAGCAACACTAGCCTGGGCGTTCACTCAGATATCTCTGAGCCGAAAACCCGAGTGTTGTCTCTATCCTGATCTTCCCATTGGCGCGGCCAATCCCGGCCTCGTCCCTTATAGGAACTCACAGGAATGTCTCTCATGAAGCGCGGTCTAGTCGCATTCGCCGGCCTCGCGATACTTTCGGCGCCGGCCATCGCGAAGGAAAGCACTAGCGTAGC
>NZ_JAWRXS010000749.1:0-243 GCF_046534915.1 Burkholderia sp. SIMBA_051
GCGCGCGCTGCTCGAAGCCGGCGACGCGCCTTCCGAACCGGAATGATTCCACGATGATGATGAAACGCATGTTGGCGGTGGCGCTCGTCGCGGCCGCGGCGATCGGCGGCGGGCTCGCCGCCGGCCATTGGTTCCGCGGCGGCAGCGCCGACGACGGTGTGGCGGCCGCCACATCGGCCACATCGGGCTCATCGGCCGCGCCGGCTCCGTCCGGCAGCCCGGTCCAGCAGCTGTGGGCCGCGG
>NZ_JAWRXS010000750.1:0-243 GCF_046534915.1 Burkholderia sp. SIMBA_051
GACGATGAACTTCCTCGTCAACTCGTCGCCGCTGGCAGGCCGCGAAGGCAAGTTCGTGACGAGCCGCCAGATCCGCGACCGCCTGATGAAGGAACTGAACCACAACGTCGCGCTGCGCGTGAAGGACACCGGCGACGAAACCGTGTTCGAAGTGTCGGGCCGCGGCGAGCTGCACCTGACGATCCTCGTCGAGAACATGCGCCGCGAAGGCTATGAGCTCGCGGTGTCGCGTCCGCGCGTCGT
>NZ_JAWRXS010000751.1:0-243 GCF_046534915.1 Burkholderia sp. SIMBA_051
GTAAGGCGGGCAGTGTCGCGCCCACGCCACCCGTGTCGATTTTGTTTTTTGACGTGAACCCGCATCGTTATAATTTTCCATATACGGTACGTTGTTTCATAGACGGAACAAATGCCGCTTAGGAAAATAACGATCACCGGGGAAGAGACACACCGTCATGACCAGAAAGCTCACCATCAATCTACGCATCGCAATCACGATTGCATTCCTCGGCGCGCTGCTTGTTGTCATTGGCGCGCTTGG
>NZ_JAWRXS010000752.1:0-243 GCF_046534915.1 Burkholderia sp. SIMBA_051
CTATGGCTACAACGCCGCCTACGACCCCGATGCCAGCGAACGCGGCGACGCCTTCGAGGGGCGTGACCGCCGCTATTCGTGGCGCAACCCCGGCTTCGCCCAGACCGACGCGCATCCCGTCGTCAATGTAAGCTGGAACGACGCGACCGCCATGGCGCGCTGGCTCAGCCGCGAGGAAGGCCGCGTCTACCGCCTGCCCACCGAGGCCGAATGGGAATACGCGGCCCGCGCCGGCAGCCGCGG
>NZ_JAWRXS010000753.1:0-243 GCF_046534915.1 Burkholderia sp. SIMBA_051
CCGGCTGAAGTCGCGTTCGCGAGCGAGCTGTTCTCGCGCGTCGAAGACCTGCTCGGCCTCGCGCGCAACACGATCAAGATGGGCATCATGGACGAGGAGCGCCGCACCAGCGTGAACCTCGCCGCGTGTATCGGCGAGGCTTCGTCGCGCGTCGCGTTCATCAATACGGGCTTCCTCGACCGCACGGGCGACGAGATGCACAGCTCGATGGAAGCGGGCCCGATGATGCGCAAGGGCGACATG
>NZ_JAWRXS010000754.1:0-243 GCF_046534915.1 Burkholderia sp. SIMBA_051
GCACCCTGATCGACACCATGCCTTGCGACCGCCCGACATCGATTTCAATCTCGCTTTCGTCTGGCGCGTACTTCGTCGCATTGGACACGAGGTTGTCGAGCATCTGGACGACCCGAGCGTCATCACCGAAAACGGCGCATCCCTCATTCTCCAGATGTATCGAAACCTGTTGCCGCCTCGCATCGATATCGGGCCGATTGGCCTCGACTGCCGCGGCGATGGCCATACCCACATTGACCGATG
>NZ_JAWRXS010000755.1:0-243 GCF_046534915.1 Burkholderia sp. SIMBA_051
CCACGGGGAGCCCGCTTTTTCATTTTCGGGGAGGCGGGCCGGCGTCGCGCCGCGTGAGTCGGACCCGCCAACGTGCGCTGGCCCGTCGTGCGCTCACGCGCCTTCGCGGCAATCGGTCAGGCCGTCTTCGGCCCGAACATGATCACCAGCATGCCGGCCAGGCAAAGCCCGACGCCGACATAATCGCTGACGCTGGGCCGCACGCCATCGACCGCCCACAGCCATAGCAGCGCCATGCCGATG
>NZ_JAWRXS010000756.1:0-243 GCF_046534915.1 Burkholderia sp. SIMBA_051
GCCGGCCAAATGGTCGCGTGGATCGAGTTACAGCGAGCGATACCCGGCGGATCTTCCGGCTGTACCTTGGCGCCAAGGTCACGGAAGGTGTCAGCCGTACGCATGACCGCATCGTGGACGGCGGTTTCGGGCGTGACAGCAAGGCCCAGGGACGCACTGGACGCTATGCGGACACCGCCCGGTGTTGGCTTGCACTTGAGACCAAGTTCATAGTCGCTGGCGTCGAACGGCAAGGCGTACCAG
>NZ_JAWRXS010000757.1:0-243 GCF_046534915.1 Burkholderia sp. SIMBA_051
GCCGCGGCGACTGGAAGTACGTGCACTGCGCGGCCGATCCCGACCAGCTGTACAACCTCGCCGACGATCCGCACGAGCGCATGAACCTGGCCGGCCTGCCCGAAGCGGCGGAGGTGCTCGCCGCGTTGCGCGCGGAGGCCGCGCGGCGCTGGAACCTGACGGAGCTCGACGCGCAGGTGCGTGCGAGCCAGCGGCGCCGGCGCTTCCATGACGCGGCGACCACGCAGGGCCGCATCCACGCAT
>NZ_JAWRXS010000758.1:0-243 GCF_046534915.1 Burkholderia sp. SIMBA_051
CGAGAAACACCAGCAACACATGGCTGCTGATCTGCGGCGCGGCGATCAGGCCGACCAGCGAGAGCGACGCGAGAAAGAGCGCGATGATCAGCACGGTCACTTTCGAAAAGCGGTCGCCGAGAAAGCCGCCGCCAATACCGCCGATGGGACGCATCCACAGCTTGAGCGTCGTGATCGTGCCCGCCATCACCACCGACAAGCCAATCTCGCCTTCATGCAGATACGCGGAGAAGCTGTAGGTCG
>NZ_JAWRXS010000759.1:0-243 GCF_046534915.1 Burkholderia sp. SIMBA_051
GTTGTGGTTCAGTTGGTTCGGTTCGTGAGCGCATCTGTTACGCTAAGTCCGCATGTGTCACGCAATTTCGCGTGAATGCGTGACCCCTCTGGCGGCATTCGATTGCCGTCCGCGACGCGTGACCGTGGGTCGTCCCGGTCAACCCATCGTTACTCGCGGGGCGCCAGCTTCCGAATAAATCGGCTTGTACGAATTCCTCTTTTAACCAACAAGGCGGAGTACGACATGTTGGCAGGGCTGGGT
>NZ_JAWRXS010000760.1:0-243 GCF_046534915.1 Burkholderia sp. SIMBA_051
GATGGCAATGCTGCCGCTCCAGTATCTGCTGCCGATGATGTCGGGCGAAGGCACCTTGCGCGACATCGCAAATGACCAATATCCGACCGTGCGGCCGACATCGCTCCTGGACTTCATGAAACGTCACTACGAAGGCGCACGCACGAAATTCGACAGCTAAACTTGCAAGTTAGACTGTCGTGATCTATGCTTTTCGCACGGCCGCGCTCGGGAGCACCACCTTGCGCTGGAAGGTGCCGCCTC
>NZ_JAWRXS010000100.1:0-349 GCF_046534915.1 Burkholderia sp. SIMBA_051
CCCATAGATATAATGGCGCACGTTTCCAATAATCCGGTACAGGCCATGCGAACCGCACCGCTTGTACCCTGGCGGTGCAATGCATGCAAAAACTCATCCTGCCGTTCGTCGCCGGTTTTCTGGCATCCCTCTTCTTTCATGAATCGACGCTGGCGCTGCTGCACGCAGCCGGGCTGATCGATCCGACCGGGTTTTCGACCGCGCCGTTTTTGCCGCTCGGTTTGCCCGAATTCATCGCCAACGCGATCTGGAGCGCGTTCTGGGCCGTGCTGATGGCGTGGCTCTTGCGCATCGCGCCGGAGAGGCGCGCGCCGTGGGTGCCGGCCTTCGTGTTCGGCGGCGTCGCGCT
>NZ_JAWRXS010000761.1:0-243 GCF_046534915.1 Burkholderia sp. SIMBA_051
GTCTTCGTTCTTTCATCGTGAAGTACTGTGCACAAACAGGCTGGTGATTTAGGCACGTTGCTCGCGGCAGAACGTCTGGTTACGGTGAAGCCGACCGTCCCTTAAGGGTCGTCATCAGGCAGTGGACGGCGGGCGGCTTGCAAGATCGATGAGCGAATGTGCATCATCTGCGGAAAACGTGCCTCAGTCCACCGTGCCGTCGCACTGCCGCTTAGCATGCCGTTTGGTCGCCAAGGGCAATTT
>NZ_JAWRXS010000762.1:0-243 GCF_046534915.1 Burkholderia sp. SIMBA_051
CTGGGCGCGCGGCATGGCGCAGATCATCCGCACCAACAATCCGCTGCTGGGCAAGGGCCTGAAGATCGGGCAGCGGCTTTGCTACCTGAGCGCGATGCTGCACTTCTTCTTCGGCCTGCCGCGGGTGGTGTTCCTGACGGCGCCGCTGGCCTATCTGTTCTTCCATGCCAACGTGTTCCAGGCGTCGGCCATCATGGTGGCGGCCTACGCCTTGCCGCACATCGTTCTGTCCAACCTGACCGG
>NZ_JAWRXS010000763.1:0-243 GCF_046534915.1 Burkholderia sp. SIMBA_051
GTTCTTGTCCGGCACGAGGGCCACACGCAGGCCGAACTTACGCTCTTCGAGCGGTATCGGCACCGCATGCGGGTCCATCACCATGCTGAGCGACGCGCGCAGATCGTCGATCACCGGCGCGAAGGTTTCCCGCAGCCGGTCGTGCCGGTACACCGGGTACGCTGGTGGGCGCTTGGTCGGCTGGCTGAACGTTGCGAGCTCTCCCGCGAGCTGCACCGAGATCTGGTAAAGCGCTTCCGGATG
>NZ_JAWRXS010000764.1:0-243 GCF_046534915.1 Burkholderia sp. SIMBA_051
GTCGGGCCGGCCATGCGCAGCCAGTTGTTCAGCGAATACTTGGTCCAGCGGATCGCGGTCTGCGAGCCGGCCGCCAGGCGGTTGGCGACCTCGAAGGCGCGGCCGATCAACTCGGCCTCGTCCACGCACAGCGACACCAAACCGATGCGCTCGGCCTCTTCGCCGCTCACGGTTTCGCACAGCATCAGGTAGTACTTGGCGCGCGCCATGCCGCACAGCAGCGGCCAGACGATGGCGGCATGG
>NZ_JAWRXS010000765.1:0-243 GCF_046534915.1 Burkholderia sp. SIMBA_051
GCCAGGGTCCGGCTGAGCAGCCAGTCACGCACCAGCGGCACGCTATCCAGCACCGCCTGCGGACCGCAACCCTCAAGTTCCTTCAGGGTATGCGCGCCGTAGGTCACGCCCAGGCCATGCACGCCGGCATTGGTCGCCATCTGCATGTCGTGAGAAGTGTCGCCCACCATCACCACGCGGGCCGGATCGACGTCCAGCTCGCTCATCAGCTCGTGCAGCATGGCCGGATGCGGCTTGCTGAAG
>NZ_JAWRXS010000766.1:0-243 GCF_046534915.1 Burkholderia sp. SIMBA_051
GTGGCATCGCTAGTTTGAATCCCGCGAATGACTTCGACGAGCGCCATCAATGGAACGGGATTGAAAAAGTGCATTCCCGTCAAGCGGCTCGGGTCATCGAGCATCGCACCGAGCTTCGTGACGGACACCGACGACGTATTGGTTGCGATGATCGCATTCGGCCGCACGATCGCATCCAGCTTCTTCAAGATCCCCTCTTTGATCTGAATATTTTCCGTCGCTGCTTCGATCACGAAGTCGCGG
>NZ_JAWRXS010000101.1:0-349 GCF_046534915.1 Burkholderia sp. SIMBA_051
GGCGTCCGCGCTTCGCAATCAGTTGCGCGGGAGACGATCCGGGGGAATCTCGAACCCAACCGGGCGAATGGCTTTTCTCCAACGACATCGAATGCCTGATGCGCGTCTTCCTCGGCTGGGATGAACGCGGTATGCGCATGGAGTTCGGCATGCCCGCCATGCACGAGTCGGAACGAAGCGCCAGTTGGTACGTCGTGGGATTGCCGGAGCATTTCAATCGCGCGGCGGCCAATCTGAACAGCGACCTGCTCGGCGCGATGTGCAAGGCGATGGGCGCCGACGGAGCGCGCCGGGCCTTTCTCGAAGGCGTCTTCAACGACGCGCTCGCTTACGATTTCGTCTCCTTGCG
>NZ_JAWRXS010000767.1:0-243 GCF_046534915.1 Burkholderia sp. SIMBA_051
AGCGGTCTGGCTGTATAAAATAGCATAATCCGCCCTCTTCATATTCATCCTCTGCAACCTCACTCCCTGATTATGTAAATCATACCATATTTGCCGATCAGCTTTTTTTAAAAAACAGATTGACATGGAGTCGGAGCGGCAGCTGATTTGACGCTTGGGTCAACTGAAAATTGACATGAAGATATATGTGTTGAAACGAGCTGATTACATCCGGAATCATACTCATTCCAAGCGACTGCAATA
>NZ_JAWRXS010000768.1:0-242 GCF_046534915.1 Burkholderia sp. SIMBA_051
GCACCGCGCTCGCGGCGACCGGCGCGATCGACGGCCAGATCACGTCGCGAAAGATGCGCCAGCTCGACGCGCCGTCGAGTTGCGCGGCCTCGATCTGATCGCGCGACGTGCCTTCCAGCGCGGCCAGCAACACGAGAAACATGAACGGCACCCACTGCCACGTATCGCCGATCACGACCACGATGCGCGCGAGCCACGGGTCCGCCGCCCACGCGATCTGCCCGAGGCCGAGCCATGCCCAG
>NZ_JAWRXS010000769.1:0-242 GCF_046534915.1 Burkholderia sp. SIMBA_051
GTATGAGTCGTTCATTTGCGTAACGCTCGTCTATATGGGGCTGAACTTCGCGATTCTGTGCTGCATGCGCTGGATTCGTCGCCGGACTGCATTGCCTGGGCTGATTGGGGGCTGACATGTTCGAGATGGACTGGCAAACGCTCATCGATTCGAGAGCCGTGCTGCTCTCAGGCATGCGAATCACTTTGCAGATTACCGTGGTGGCGATTCTGCTCGGTCTCGCCTGAGGTACGGTATTGGCC
>NZ_JAWRXS010000770.1:0-242 GCF_046534915.1 Burkholderia sp. SIMBA_051
GATGTAACGGGGCTCAAACCATGCACCAAGCTACGGGTATCACCTTTTGGTGATGCGGTAGAGGAGCGTTCTGTAAGCCTGTGAAGGTGAGTTGAGAAGCTTGCTGGAGGTATCAGAAGTGCGAATGCTGACATGAGTAACGACAATGCGAGTGAAAAACTCGCACGCCGAAAGACCAAGGTTTCCTGCGCAACGTTAATCGACGCAGGGTTAGTCGGTCCCTAAGGCGAGGCTGAAAAGCG
>NZ_JAWRXS010000771.1:0-242 GCF_046534915.1 Burkholderia sp. SIMBA_051
CGGACGCGAGAAGCGGGTCTGGTGCAAATATCTCTGCCCCGTCAACGGGGTTTTTTCGCTTCTGGCGCGCCTGGCGCCGTTCCATTACAAAGTCGATGAAGACGCGTGGCGCCGTTCGTACAAGAACGGCGAGCATGGACATCGCGTAATTCCGATCAATTGCGCGCCGTTGGTGCCGTTGCGCAATATGAAGGGTGCGTCGGACTGCCATATGTGCGGTCGCTGCAGCGGGCACCGCGATG
>NZ_JAWRXS010000016.1:0-177942 GCF_046534915.1 Burkholderia sp. SIMBA_051
GCGACTGCGACTGCGACTGCGACTGCGACTGCGACTGCGACTGCGACTGCGACTGCGACTGCGACTGCGACTGCGACTGCGACGGGTGAGTTGTTACGTGACAACCTTGCCACTGGCGATTGAGGACGCACGTCTTCAGCCCGAGCACGGCCCCGGTAGGGATCGCTACCGTGAAGGGAATCTAGGAGAGAGACACGAAGCGATGTTGGTCAGTTATGCCTGGTCGCTGGTCGGCGCTCGATGTAGGTGCGCGGTTGTCACGTGACAACCGGTGCGGTTCTATCCGGGAATGACGAGCGTGATAGCGGTGTGGCGCGCATGCGGTCTTGGAGGAAGCGCACTATGTGAGCCGGAGCGTACACGTCGTATTCTGTTCCGCTAGCCGGGTGGCTGGTGGCATCCTTCACCGGCGTGGGCTCTTGCGAGTGCATGCCGGCCTAGATCCTAGCGTTGATGATATGACCCCAATAAATTCGCCAGTTCAGCGTCCACGAAGCAAACAACCCCGGGGCAGGGGAGGGGCAGATATTCCCGAGCTTGTTGTATCAGCGAGTGGTCTGATGGAGGCCCGACATCGGCATCCTGTCACGTAGCCTCGCGTGACGATTCCTCTTTTGAAAGTAAATTCATATGTCCGGCGACACGAGGCGACGTGGATCCGGCACGGTCGTGAAACATTTCTGAAAAAACAGGGTGTCTTCGTAAGCCCTTGTCTGGCAATGGGTTGCGCCACTTTCTTCATGTTGTTTCACGCAAAATGCGCATCATCTGCCGGCAAAATGGGGGCGCATGAATTCCGCACGAGTGGTTGGCTGCGAGCAAGGATTGTCGGTGCGAAATCGTATCGTACGATACGTGTTTCGTGGTGAAAAACACGCATTGCAGACAAATGCAACCCGATCGACATACCGGCGACCCGATGCAGCGCGCCGAACAGTCCGGGAAGAATTCAGTCGATGTAGTTTCCTATCGATCGCCAGTTGTCACGTGACAACGAGGGTGCTGGATCGCGAACTGACGGGTGTCGGGAGAAGCCAAAGCTCGGGGCTGGCTATGTTGACTCTACAGTGCGTCCCAAGGAGGGTCGAGCGATATGTGATTCTGTAGACAACCTGAGATGATCGGCGTGTCTATTGTTGCGCGGTGGGCGAATCCGGAATCTAGAGAGTCTGCATCAGGGAGGCGAAGCGCGTCGGCATCGTCGGCCGGCCGAATAGCTCTCGGCCGACGCCGAACGTCTGCTTTTCCGGCCGACCATCGTCACCGACACGCAATTGAAGAGTCCGCCGCCACGGCTCACGCCGTAACAAAAACCCCCAACGCAGCGCAACACTCCTAGCGAGAAGCGCCCCGGCCATCAAACCTACTTCGTCGTCTCCGATGCGCACAGCTGCCACCGGCGCGGCTTGGCTGCTTGCGCCTTTTCTGCGTCATCGACGGTTCGCCACCACCGTTCACCGCGATGCGGCTCATTCAAATCGAGCCGCTCGCCCATCCTGGGCGTCGCCAACTCGACACCACGCACCATTGCCAACGCCGTGACGCGCTCGAACGGCTCCTGCCAACGATGCATCGCGAGATCGAACGTGCCGTTGTGGATCGGTAGCAGTGTGCGTCCGCGCAGGTCGATGTGCGCTTGCACGGTCTCTTCCGGCTGCATGTGCACGTAGGGCCATTGCGGGTCGTATGCTCCGGTCTCGATCAGCGTCACATCGAAGGGCCCAAGACGTTCGCCGATTGTCCGGAAACCGTCGAAGTAGCCAGTGTCGCCGCTGAAGAACACGCGCAGATCGTCGGCGACGATGACCCAGGACGCCCACAGCGTGCTGTTGCCGTCAAACAGGCTGCGCCCGGAGAAGTGCTGCGCCGGTGTTGCGGTCAGCGTCAGGCCGTCGATGTCGATGCTTTGCCACCAGTCGAGCTGGCGTACCTTCTTCGCGTCGATACCCCATTCGATCAGGCGGTCGCCGACACCCAGCGTCGTGACGAACACGCCAGTCGTGGCAGCAAGCGCGAGCACCGTGTCACGGTCGAGATGATCGTAGTGATCGTGCGACAGGATCACGCCGCGCAACGGCGGGAGATCCTCGAGTGCTATCGGCGGCGCATGGAAGCGCTTGGGGCCGACGCGCCGAAACGGCGATGCACGTTCGGCAAATACCGGATCCGTCAGCCAGAACTCACCGCGCAGCTTCAACAGCAGCGTCGAGTGCCCGAGCCGATACAGGCTGCGGTCAGGGGCCGCGTCCAGTTGCGCGCGAGTCAGCGAATCGATCGGCAGGGCACCGGTCGGAACCGTGTTGCGTGGCTTGTTGACCAGCATGTTCCATGCAATGCCGAGCGTCTTGCCGAAGCCTTCGACCGGTCGCGGCGCGACGTTGCTGAAGCGTTCGCCATTGTGCTGCGGCGACTCGCCGGACAGCGTGCGACCACGCCTGGCGGCGGCGAAACCCAGTACGCGATGAAGAAAAACGAGGGGCGAAGCCATGTCGATCCGTCCGAAAATAAAAGTACACTGAGCAGTGTAGTTTATCCCTGGGAAAAGTAAACTCAGCGGTGTAAAATTTTTGCATGCATACGAGCACTTCCCCCCAGCGCATGACTGACCGAAAGCGCGCGGCGATTCTCGCGGCGGCGATCGAGGAATTTCGCGCGGCGGGCTACGACGCGACCAGCATGGATCGCATCGCCGCGCGCGCGGACGTGTCGAAGCGCACCGTCTACAACCACTTCCCCGGCAAGGAAGCATTGTTCGCAGCGATCCTGCACCAGCTGTGGGACGCGACGCTGACCGTCGGCGCGCCGGCCTATTGCGCCGACGTGCCGCTGCGTGATCAGTTGCTCGCACTGCTGGAGCGCAAATTGCGGTTGTTGAACGACGAAGCGTTTCTCGCGCTCGCTCGCGTCGCGATCGGCGCGGCCATCCACTCGCCGGAACGCGCGCGCGACATGGTCGAACGCATGGGCGAGCGCGAAGAGGACGTGACGGTATGGATTCGTGCGGCCGCGGCGGCTGGCCGGCTGGCGGCGACCGATCCCGTATTCGCCGCACATCAGCTGCACGGGCTCGTGAAAGCGTTCGCATTCTGGCCGCAGGTGACGATGGGCCAGCCGCCGCTGGGCGCGCAGGAACAGCAGAAGGTCGCGGAAACGGCCGCCGACATGTTTCTTGCGTACTACGCGCGTCCGGATCACGGCGGTGAGTTAGGTGCAGGGCAGGGCTGAGGGTGCACCATGCGACGCGCGAAGCGCACCGGGCGCGTCGTTTTACTCGATGCGCGGTCCATCCGCCGCCTGGAAGAAATCGCCACGCAACGACGGGCGAGTGCAGGATCGGGCATACCCTGCCCGCTTGAGCCGATTAAGCCTTTTGCGCCACATGAGCCACATGAGCCACATGAGCCACATGAGCCACATGAGCCACATGAGCCACATGAGCCACATGAGCCACATGAGCCGCATGAGCCGTATAAACCGCACCGACGCGTATGGCCGACGCATATGAACCCCAACCTGAGCGAACACCGATGAAGACGCTGTTGATCGTCTATCACACGATGACCGGCGGCACGCAGCAGATGGCCGAAGCGGCCGCGGGTGCCGCGCGCGAGCAGCCCGGTGTCGACGTGAGGTTGCAGCGTGCGGATGCGACGAGCGCGGACGATGTGCTCGCCGCCGACGCCTATCTGTTCGCGACGCCGGAAAATCTCGCCGCGATGTCCGGGCTGATGAAGGATTTCTTCGATCGCTGCTACTACGCGGCGCTCGATCGCGTGAACGGTCGCCCGTATGCGGCGATGATCTGCGCGGGCAGCGACGGACAGAACGCGCTGCGCCAGATCGACCGGATCGCGACCGGATGGCGGCTCAGGAACGTGGCGCCGGGCCTGATCGTTTGCACCCATGCGCAGACGCCGGAGCGGATCCTCGCGCCGAAGACGATCGGCGCCGAGGATCTCGCGCGCTGCGCGGAGATCGGTGCGGGTCTTGCTGCGGGGCTCGCGCTCGGCGTGTTCTGATGATCGGTGATCAACCGGGTCGCAGCGGTGCCGCAGCCGCACGCAAGGACCGCAGCGACGCCTGCCGTGGTATCTCCAATCGCATCGCGTTCAAGCGAAGTGCACTGTTCGGGCGACGTGGCGGCTGCGACTCGCATCGTCGTTCGCAGCAGCGGCACTGTCGAGTATCGATGCCCTAGTCACGCTGGGTCGACACGGTCGGCTGATGGTATTCGGGCCACAGGCGCTTCACGAGATCGCGCGAAGCGCCATACGCATAGCAGCTGTCGATCTTGAGCGGCTTTCCGTTGTCGTCCCGGTAATTCAGCGACGACGGCCGCACGCCGACCATCGTCTGATAAGCCGCGGTCGCGACCGGTCCGAGAATTTCCTTCAGATGCGTGCACGTGTCGCAGGACGGCAAGCGCTTGCGGACCTCGCTGTTCCAGCCCGCGCCGATGCGCAATCCGACGAGCGCCTGCAACGTATCGCCGCCGCCCGGACACTGCGCATAAGGATGCGATCGGATGAACGTGGATACCGCGCGCACGATCATGTCGACGTCGAAGACCAGCGTCACGCCGAGGTCGTGAATCGGGGTCAGCGCCGCGACCGTGCGCGTGCCGCCGGGCGGGGTGAAATCGCGCGGCTTGCGGTCCGCGAGACAGGCCGTGACTTCGAACAGGCCGTCGCTGCGGCGATAGCCGCGCATGTCGATCTGCCGATGGTGAATCTCTTCGCGCGTAATGGCGTCGTGCGGGAGGTCGTGTCGAGGATTCATGTAATCGCTCCGTTTCGTACAACCGGGTCTCTTTGCATTCGACAACGACGTCATTGGCCGATCGGTGCGTAGCGAAACCGCCACAGGCCGCAGACGATGTCGATCCGGTCATACTACGCACTTTCCGGTGCCGCCGTACGATCGACGATCGATGCGTACGCAACTAATTGAATACCGGCAGCGATCGACGCGAACGCCGCCACGCCGCGCGGATCGTACGCGAAAGCCAGGTCTTCGAACCGCGTGAATCCGCCGGCGACGGCGTATTTGGACGTCCGTGCCATCTTTCGGCATTCCGTAGTGTGGAATGATCGACTAAAACCGAAAGTACCGAAAGCGGCACTACGTAACGCGTGTCTCGCTACCGGTCGAAAACGCCGCGATAATGCGCAACGTAGCCGCGCCGATGCATTGCGCACCCTTCGGATCCGTCAAATGCGAACCGGTGAGTCAGCCGACAGCCGCGCGTACCGGTATACTTCCACTCCTGCCTTTTGTCCGGCATCGTGGCCGGGTGCCTGAAAACAGCGGTTGTGGCGATGCGGCCCCGCAATGTTCCGCATCGGTGGCAGACAAGCCGCACGCAATGCGGCAAAACGCCGATGTGCGGAATGGCAGCACGAACCACACCTTATATTCCTGGTGGATTGAATTTATGGGTTTTGAACAACTTGCCGAATTGCGGGCGCAGCTCGCAGCCAAGGCCAAGCAGGAGCGCAATGCGAAGCGACCGGCTGCGCAACCGGATGCCGGCGCGAAGCCGAAGTCCGGCGACCGGCCTGCTCGTGGGGCCAAATCGGGTGCCGCGGCCAAAGCGCCGTCCGGTGCCAAGCCCGCTTCGGCGAAGCCGTCGACCCCGGTCGATCCGGTCATTGTCGCGATCGGCAAACTGCAGCGCCGCTTCCCGCGCGCGTTCCCGAAGAATCCGGCACCGAAAGTGCCGCTGAAGGTCGGCATCTGGGACGATCTCGCCCGCGAGGCGCAGGCCGTCGGCCTGACTGAAGCCGAACTGCGCGAGGCGATGTCCACGTGGTGCCGCGGCAATCGTTACTGGTCGTGCCTCGTCGAAGACGCGGTGCGGGTCGATCTGCAAGGTAACGAAGCCGGGCGCGTGACGCACGACGACGCGGCGCGTGCGCGCCGGCTGAAGTCGCGTCGTCCGGGCAACAAGGGCGGCGCGCAAGCGGCAAAGGGCGCACCGCAGCAGCCGAAGGCGGAAGCACAGGCCGACGCCACCGCGCCGCAGCCGGCGACCGCTGAAGCACCGGCCGACGCAGCACCGGCCAATGCAGCACCGGCCAATGCAGCACCGGCCAATGCAGCACCGCAGGCCGAGCAGCAAACGGCCGCGAGCGAGTAACGCGCCATGCGTCGCCGCGCGATCGCGCGGTGACGGTCCGCCTGCACCGCGCGTGCAGCGCATCATCTGACAGACTGGCCTGTCCCCGTTCGGGGCAGGTCGGGACTGCCTCCGCTGGCGACACCACCAGTCAGCTAGCCTCCAACCCATCAGCATCGAACTGCTAATCGAACCCGCGATGAAAGCGCGTCGGCGAACGCAGCTTGCGCAATGCATCACTCGTGTTGAACGAGCATGGCGACCGGATATCGAAACAAGGACGATGTGCATCGCGAATCCGCTTACGTCGCGCCGCAATAGTTCGTTTTCCTAAAGTAACGGCAGCGCAGAGGAAGTGCCCGATTCGCACTCACGCCCGTATGTCTCGCGTCAGAAATTACCCGGCGCGAAATGCAATCGTAGTCGCGTGACCGACGCGCGATGTCCGGACGCGCGACCACTGAAGCGGCCGCCAGCCCATCCGTTGGCGACCCGCGACACAAACGCCGATAATCTCAGCAACCGGGAACGCAGGGCCGATACACATTGCCGACCACACATGACGCACAAGTGCCTGAAAAGCTCACGCAAGCCGCCCCGCAATCCCCGAAATTGAACGGCACTGGCAAACCGTCCGCGCTGCGGCATCCCATGAAGCCTGCCAACGCCCAACACCTTACGCCCAACGCCTCACGCAAAGACCGCCTCATGAACCCGAGACATTCCGCGATTCTCGTCGCGCTCATCGCCGCCGCGCTGTTCGGCGCCGCGACGCCACTCGCCAAGGCACTGCTCGGCGCGATGTCGCCGTTCATGGTCGCGGGCCTGTTCTATCTCGGCAGCGGCATCGGTCTCGCCATCGGGATCCTGCTTCGCGGGCTGCGCAGCCGCCACGCGCCGGCCGGGAATGCCGCGCCGCTGCAACGCGCGGACCTGCCGTGGCTTGCCGGCGCGATCGCAGCCGGCGGCGTCGCGGGCCCGGCGCTGCTGATGCTCGGGCTGTCGAGCACGCCGGCCGCGACGAGTGCGCTGCTGCTCAATCTCGAAGGTGTACTGACGGCCGTCATCGCGTGGGTCGTGTTTCGCGAGAACGTGGATCTCCAGGTGTTTCTCGGCATGGTCGCAATCGTCGCCGGCGGCACGCTGCTGTCATGGGCGCCGGGGCGCGCGGGCGTGCCGGTCGGTGCGCTGCTGATCGCCGCCGCGTGCCTGTGCTGGGCGATCGACAACAACCTGACCCGCAAGGTCGCCGCGAACGATGCAATGGTCATCGCATGCGTGAAAGGCTTGGTCGCCGGGCCCGTGAATATCGGCATCGCGCTCGCGGCCGGTGCGTCGCTGCCCGCCGTTCCGGCCACGGCCGCCGCGATGCTGACCGGCCTCGGCGGCTACGGGATCAGTCTCGCGTTGTTCGTCGTCGCGCTGCGCCATCTCGGCAGTGCGCGCACGGGCGCGTATTTTTCCGTGG
This sequence comes from Burkholderia sp. SIMBA_051, assembly GCF_046534915.1. NCBI lineage: Bacteria > Pseudomonadati > Pseudomonadota > Betaproteobacteria > Burkholderiales > Burkholderiaceae > Burkholderia > Burkholderia sp. SIMBA_051. The sequence continues at coordinate 7,587 of NZ_JAWRXS010000016.1, forward strand.
CGCCGCTGTTCGGCGTCGTGCTGTCGCTGCTGATCTGGCCGGCACTGCCGTCCGTCACGTTCTGGATCGCGGCCGCGTTGATGGCGCTCGGCATCTGGCTGCATGTGCGCGAACGGCACGAACACGAACATGCGCACGAGCGGCTCGCGCATACGCACCGGCATCGGCATGACGAACATCATCAGCACACGCACGACTTTCCGTACGACGGCGATGAACCGCACACCCATTCGCACGTGCATCTGCCGATCACGCACAGTCACGCGCATTTCCCGGACATTCACCATCGCCATCGACACTGACCGCGCGGCCCACGGACAAAGACACGCGACGCGCGCAACGTGTTTCGCAAGGTAACCGTTTATGGGGCGTCGTTTCGTGTCCGCCGCGCCCCTTTGACACCCAACGATTCAGTCGTCCGTCTGAATTAGCCGAATCAATGAACCGTCCAGGTCGATTAGCGCGCCGCGGGTACCGCCCCATGGCTCGCGTTTCGGCCGATGCGCACGCGGCCAGCCGGTCGTCTGCTCCGGAATGCCGGCCGCGAGCAGCTCATCGAAGAACGCGCCGACGTCGGCGAGCCGGAAACAGCAGCTGAACCAACTGGTGGCCGGATCGAGGCCGGGATGCGGAAAGAATTCCAGCAGCAGGTCGCCGCGCCTCAGGATCATCCAGGTGTCGTCGCGCCAGGTTTCGACGAAGCCGAGATTCGCGTAGAACTGCGATGTGGCTTCGAAATCGCGCGACGGCAGATTGGGAGTGGCCAAGTCGATCAAGGTTGTTCCTCCGGTGGGCGTTGAGATCGAACGATCGTGCATGCTCGGTCAAGCGCTGCGTATCGGCAACCCACGCAGGGCACCGTCGTGACGCAGGTGCGGCGAACAACGGGTCGTCATCGCAAGCGGTCAGACGATCAGCCGATCACTCGACTCCGACGATCACGCTCGACGCCTTGAAGATCGCCGACGCAGGCTTGCCGCTCGCGAGGCCGAGTCGATCGACGCTGTCGTTGGTGACGATCGCGACGATTTCCGCGCCACCCGCGGCCTGGATCACGACTTCCGAATTGACCGCGCCCTTCGCGATCGACGACACGGTGCCCGCGATGCAGTTGCGCGCCGACACCTTGCTGCTGTCGACGTCGACCATCACGATCACCGACGATGCCTTGACGAGCGCGAACGCGTTCGTGCCGGCCGCGAGACCGAGCGACGCGACGCTGCCGTGCGTGATCACGGCGACGATGTCGAGGCCGTCCTGCGTACGCAGCGTGACTTCGTCGTTGACGGCACCGGGCTTGACGGCGCTGATCTGGCCGGCGAACTGATTACGGGCACTGCTTCGCATGATGACTCTCCGGAACATGGGCCGCGCGGCGGGCGGCGAGCGAATGATGGAAACCGCGGACGAGTTTACCGGCAATGCCGGTGACGCGCGCCGTCGGCATCGACTTACCGACCATGCGAGACCACGCACGGTGATGCGCGACGGCGCGTGTCACGCACGCCGTCCCGCACAGTGCGCGATTACCTGGCCGGGGCCGACGCAGCAGCCGGCGCACTGGCCGCCGACGTCTGCTGCGACACAGCGGGCGCCGCGTCGCGTTCCCATCCTCCGCCAAGCGCGAGGAACAGCTTCACCTGGTCGGCGGCGACTTGTCCTTCGGCCGCGGCGACCTGCGCGCGCACACTCGTGAGCGTGCGCGTTGCATCGAGATCGGAGATGAACGATTCGCGGCCGGCTGCATAGAGCCGGTGCGTTTCGTCAGCGGAATTGCGCGCCGATTCGTAGGCCGTGCGCAGCGCATCGGTGCGCTGCACGTCGGCCGCGTAGGTCGCGAGACTCGACTGCGTTTCGCGCAGCGCGTTCAGCACGACGCCGTCGAAGTGCGCGAGTGCGCCGCCGGTCGCGGCTTCGGCTTCGCGCACGCGCGCGCGCTGGCCGTTGACCGGGAACGACCAGCTGATCAGTGGTCCGAACGACCAGCGATTCGTGGTGGACGAGAACAGGTCGGCGGCGACGCCGACCGAGCCGGCCGACGCGCCGATGCTGATCGACGGATACAGCGCGGCGGTCGCGACGCCGATCCGTGCGGTTGCGGCGGCGAGCTGGCGCTCGGCTTCGCGAACGTCGGGGCGGCGTCGCAGCAGCGCGGCGCCGTCGCCGATCGGAATCGGCTGGCGCAGCTTCGGCAGGCGCTCGCATTCGGCGACTGCCTTCGGCAGGTCGGCCGGCGAGCGGGCGAGCAGCGCGGCGAGCTGGTATTGCGCGATCTTGCGGCGACCTTCGAAACGCGGGATGTCGGCGGACAGCGTGCGCACCTGCGTGACGCCGCGCGTCACGTCGGTCTGGTTGCCGCGCCCGGCATCGCGCAGCCGCTGCGACAGCTTCACGCGCTGCTGCTGCAGCGCGAGCGACTGCTTCGCGATCGCGAGCTCGTCGCCGGCGGAGCACGATTCGACGTACGCACGCACGACGTCCGCGACGACCGTGATGCGCGCGAGGTCGGCGGCCGCCTGCACGGCTTCGCTGTCCGCGCGCGCGGCCTCGACGCCGCGCCGCAGCTTGCCGAACAGATCGAGTTCATACGACACGCTGATGCCGACCGTGCCTTCGTTGACGACCGGCAGCTTGTTCTCGAGCAGATACTGCTCGGCTGATTCCTGTGCGCGCTGCACGGCTGCTTCCGCGCTGCCGGAGAAGCCGCCCTGTTCGTTCGCGACTTCCAGCGCCGCGCGCGAACGCGCGAGGTTGGCCGCGGCGACGCGCAGGTCGGTGTTCGATTTCAGCGCGCTGCGCACGAGCGCGTCGAGCACGGGATCGTCGTACAGCTGCCACCAGTTGCCGGGCACGGCGTTGCGCGAGACGAGCGCGCCGTTCGCGTCGTCGAGCGCATGGTTCGCGAGCGGCGCATTCACGTACGCCTGCTGCGGCAGCGTGTAATCGGGGCCGACGGACTTGCACGCGCCGAGTGCGAGCGCGAGCGGCGCGAGTGCCGCCGCGAGGCGCAGGCCGTGCCGCTTCATTGCGATGCTCCCGTCGCGCTCGCGGCCGCCGGTGCGGACGCCGCGGGCGCCGAAGCGGGCGACGAAGCGGGCGACGAAGCGGGCGGCACGGTTGCCGCGGAAGCGCCGGCAGCCGGCTTCGTCTTGTCGTCGCGGCGCGTGTCGGTGCGCACCGCGACGGTCGCGGTGCGGCCGGCGATCATCCGGAAGTCGTCGGGCACCTCGTCGAGCACGACACGCACCGGCACGCGCTGCGCGAGCCGCACCCAGCTGAATGCCGGGTTCACGTTCGGCAGCAGATTCGCGCCCTGCGTGCGGTCGCGATCCTCGATCGCGGCGACGATGCTCTGCACGTGGCCGCGCAGCGGATGCGGCTCGCCCATCACGACGATGTCGACCGGCTGGCCGATGTGGATGCCGCGCAGCTTGGTTTCCTCGAAGTAGCCGTCGACGCGGAACGAATTGCGGTCGACGACCGACAGCACCGCGCGGCCGGCCGGCACGTATTCGCCAACGCGCGGCGCGCGGTCGTTCAGGTAGCCGTCGACGGGGCTCACGATCGTCGTGCGCTGCAGGTTGAGCTTCGCGGTGTCGAGCGACACCTGCGCATCGGCGACGGCGGCTTCGCCCTGTTCGACGCGCGTGCGGCTTTCCTCGACCTGTTCGCTGGCGACCAGGTTGCCGAGCTGCAGGTTGCGTGCATACTCGCGCTTCGCCTGAGCGAGCGTCGCGCGGCGCTGCGCGAGCGTCGCTTCGGCCAGCCGTTCCGTGAGCGCGTAGCGCGCCTGGTCGATCACGAACAGCACCTGGCCGCGCGTGACCTCCTGGTTGTCGGCGACCTGCACCGCGGTGATGAGCCCCGACACGTCGGGCGCGACCTGGATCACGTCGGCGCGCACGTGCCCGTCGCGTGTCCACGGCGAGAACATGTAGTAGTTGATGATCCGCCACAGCACGAGGGCGGCCACGACGACGACGATCAGGGTGAGCAGGATCTGCCCTGCCGAGAGCCAGGTTTTTTTCACGGTTAGCTAGCCACGAGATGGTGAGACACGATGACGACGGCGGCAAACACGAACACGTAGATGCCGAGGTCGAAGATCGAACGGTGCCAGACGAGGCGGTAAAAGCCGACGCGCTCGAGCAGCGCGCGCACGACGATGTTGATCAGGTACGCGATCAGCATCAGCACGAGCGGAGCCGGCACGAATACGCCGAAGATGTCGATTTCGCCGATCATGGTCGCGGTCGGAAAGACAGGTTGGAAAGCGGGATCATGCGCGTGCTCCGTCCGGTGCCGCTTCCGGCGGCTGAGCGGACGCGGCCGGGTACAGCGACAGCCGTAGGCCGACGAGCGCGTGCAGCGTGTCGCGCAGCCGGCGGTGCGTCGCGGGCGTGGCGGGGGCCGCTGGTGCCGCGGGTGTCGTGCCGTCGTCCGCCGGTACCGCCGGCGCGCTCGGCAGGTTACGGCCGGCCACGCGCTGCAACGCATCGTCGATCGACGCGAGCAGTGCCGGCGGCGCCGGCTGGCGCGCGTTCGCGGCCGCGCAGCGCGTGTAGTGATCGGTGACGCCGGCCAGCACGCGGTCGATCGCGTCCGGCACGTCGCCCGACAGCTTGCGACGCGAGCGGCGCAGGTCGAGCGCGTTCAGCGCGATGCGCAGGTCGCGGAAGCTCTCGATCGACGGATGACGGTGGTCGTCGGACGCGCCGAGGCGCGGCAGCAGTTGCGTGACGCGATCGAGCATGCGCGACGCATGGTTGCGCTGGTCGTCGAGCGGCTGCGTCGACGCGGAGCGCGCGACGTCCTCCCACCCCGAGCGCAGCAGTCGCCGAACCGCGAGTTCCGCACCGAACGGCCGCGTCGCGCGCGTCCAGACGTACGCGAACAGCAGCCCGGCGACGCCCGAGAGATTACTGTTCAGGAACACGAAGAAGTCGGCTTCGTATGCGCTCTGAATGCTGATGAAGGTCGCGGTGTTCACCGCGACGAGCATCGTCACCATGTTGAACTGCGGGCGCGGCAGCAGCGTGCCGATCAGGATGAACGGGCCGGCGAACATCAGCACGAGCATCGCGAAGTCGTGCACGTGCGGCAGCACGGCGAAGAGGTACAGGCCCGCGAACACGACGCTCGCGGTGGTGGCCAGGAAGAACTTGAACACCAGCGGCGCGGGCTCGTCGAGTGCCGCGAAGAAGCTGCATGCAACGGCGACCAGCGTGACGGCGCCGGCGCCGTCGTGCCAGCCGGACTGGATCCACAGCCAGCACGCGAACACGATCGCGCCGGCCACGGTCAGCGTCGAGAACAGCATCATCCCGCGATCGAAGAAGCGCTCGGTGCCGCCGAGCCGCCAGTGCCGGTAACGCGGCTGCCAGACACCCGACTCGTTCGCGATCAGCGCGCGCAGCGAGCGGCAGTCCTGCCAGATGTCGATGACCTGGCGCAACCGCCACAGCGCGTTCGACAGCAGCGCGCCGTCCCAGCTCGTCAGCGCGCTGTCGGGCGGCTGCAGCGCCGCGACGCGCGCGCGCAGGTCGTCCGCGACCGGGTCGTCGGCCATCGCGCCGTCGGTGCCGTCCCTCAAGGCCGGCAGCGGCGCGTCGAACCACTTCGCGGCGTCGGCGAGCAGCGCGTCGAGCGCGGGAGGGCGCACGTGCAGGTCGCGCATCAGCGCGATCAGCGGATCGGCGAGCGACGACATCAGCGGCAGGAACAGTTGCATCCGGCCCGCGAGCGCCTGCGTGCGGGCGAGCACGCGCGGGTGCGCGTGGTCGTAGCTCAACTGGCTCAGCAGGAATTCGAGGCCGGTGATGGTCGCGGCAAGGCGCTGCCGGCACGCGGACAGCGCCTTGCCGGCGAGGTGCCCGGACAGCGTCTCGCGGCCGTAGAACGCGGCGTCCTTGAACCACGCGTCGGTGCGCTCGATCAGCGTCGGCGCGAGCCGGTTCGGGAACACGGCGCTGCCGACCACGCTCGCGCACACGATGCCGAGCACGATTTCCTCGGTGCGCGCGATCGCGACGTCGAAGACCGTCGACGGATCGGTCACGGTGGGCAGCGCGACCAGCGGCATCGTGTAGCCGGCGAGCATGAACACGTAGCTGCGCGCGGTGCGGTCGGAGATCGCGAGGTAGAGCAGCGTGCCGCACCACGTCGCGACGATGATGCTGAACAGGAGCGGCGTCTCGACGAACGGCGGCACGAACAGGATCGCGGCGGCCGCGCCGAGCGCGGTGCCGAGCGCGCGATACAGCGCCTTCGAGCGCGTCGCGCCGACGAACGGGTTCGACACGATGTAGACGCTCGCCATCGCCCAGTACGGACGCGGCAACTGGAAATACAGGCCGAGATACAGCGCCAGCATCGACGCGGCGAACGTCTTGCCCGAGAACAGCCAGTCGCGAAGGCTCGGATAAGTCATGACGCGGAATCGGCGGGATGGGACGGACGTGACGCCGGGTGCTGCGCATCGGCCGCGCCGAATGCGTTCAGGACGCGCAGCGTCGCTTCGAGATCGGCGCGCGTGACGCCCTTGAGCACCTGCGCACGCAGCACGCGAAGGTCTTCTTCCATCTTCGCGGTGACCGCGCGGCCGGCGGCCGTCAGCGAAATCGTCTTCGCGCGGCGGTCGTGCGGATCCTCGTCGCGGCGCGCGAGGCCGGCCGCGCACAGCTGGTCGAGCAGGCGCACGAGCGACGGCCCTTCGATGCCGACGTGCTCGGCGAGCGTGCCCTGGCGCACGCCTTCGCCGAGACGGCCGGCGATCAGCAGCGGCGTCGCGCAGGCTTCGGACACGTTGTACGCGGTCAGCACGGCGTCGCTCGTGCGGCGCCACTTGCGCGCGGTGAGCACCAGCAGGCTGCTGACGGCGAGGCGTAGATCGTGCAGATTGGTCATGCGCGAGATGATAGAGGCAAAAACATTCGATAGCAAACTATCGGTTTTGTCACCGGGATGTCATTGCCGCAGGCCGCGGCGCCAGCGTGCAACGAGTAATTCAGGCAGCGGATCCGGGGCTGGCCGTGCTGTAAACCTGTGAATTCGCGGTGGATCGAATCAGACCATGCCGGGCGGACTGCGGCGGTCGAGATCGCCACGCTGGGGGCGCACGATTCGTGCGCCGTGTCGGCGCGTTATAAGCACGACGCGCGGACGCGCACCCTGGACAGCCGCACACCGGTCCCGCCGAATGAATGTAGCGCATCATGCGTTCCTGACCGTCCTGCTTGTACACGCGATTGCACTAGGACAATAATTTTCGGGTGTCTTTCTGAGCGACCATGCGAAAGCAACGACGGAGACATCGAGATGGGACGGACCGAGGTATCGGCGCGCTGGCACGACGCGATCGGCGCGGTGCACGGCATCGAGTCGAAATACAAGCGGCTCGTGAAGGCGATCGCCACCGACATCGAAAGCGGCGCGCTCGCACCGGGCGCGCGGCTCGCGCCGCAGCGCGACGTGGCGTCGAGCCTCGGCGTCAGCGTGCAGACCGTCACCAATGCCTACAAGGAACTCGAAAGGCAGGGCCTGATCCGCTGCGAAGTCGGGCGCGGCAGCTTCGTGGCCGCCCGCGTGACCGAATCGATGTCGAACTACATCCTCGATACGGCCGAGCGCGAGCTGGTCGACTTCTCGATCGCGCGCATCGTGCATACGCCGGAGCACGATGCCGCGTGGCGGGGCGTCTGCGCGGCGATGGCCGACACCGACGACCAGCCGTGGATCCGCTCGTTCCGGCCGATCGCGGGCCTCGACGCGCATCGCGAGGCCGGCGCCGCGTGGCTCGGGTCGCTGAACCTGCCGGTCCATCCCGAATCGCTGCTGATCACGAACGGCGCGGCGCACGGCATCTTTCTCGCGCTCGCGTCGATCGTCGGGCCGGGCGACACCGTGCTGTGCGAGAGCCTGACCGACCACGGCGTGATCGGCTCGGCGAACGTGCTCGGGTTTACGCTGAAAGGGCTCGAGATGGACGAACATGGGATCCGTCCCGAACATTTCGAGGAAATGTGCGACGGCGAGCGAATCAGCGCGCTCGTCTGCACGCCGACCCTCAATAACCCGACGGTGTCGATGATGTCCGATTCGCGCCGCAAGTCGATCGCGCGCATCGCGTCGCGCTACGGCGTGTACGTGATCGAGGACGACGTGTACGGCCCGCTCCCCGCGAAGACGGCGACGCCGATCGCGAGCCTGATTCCGGAGCTGGGCTTCTACTGCACGAGCATGACGAAATCCGTGCTGACCGGTTTGCGCACCGGTTATCTCGCGATGCCGCGGCGGCTCGCGCTGCGCGTCGAGAGCGTGCTGCGCGTGAGCAGCTGGATGGCGACGTCGCCGATCGCGGAGATCGCGACGCGCTGGATCGCCGACGGCACCGCGCGCAGGCTCGTGGAGCTACAGCGCCAGCGGCTCGCGGCGCGTCAGGAGATGGTGAAGGCCGCGCTTGGATCTTATGTGCTGGGTGCGCATCCGAATGCATTGTCAGCGTGGCTGCGCGTGCCCGACTACTGGCAGGCCGACCGGCTCGTGCGCGAATTGCGTACCCGCAAGATCGCGGTGACGTCGCCCGACCCGTTCCTCGTCGGCGGCACGGAGCGGCCGAACGCGGTGCGCGTGTGCATCGGCGCGGAGACGACGGATGCCGCATGCAACGCCGCGCTCCAGACCATCGCGGGCGTGTTCGAGCAGTATCCGCACGTGCACGATTTTCACTGAAGCGCGGCACGCGTCGTGCCAGCGACGCACAATGTACCAGGACATTCGAAAGCGCAATTTGGAACATTAGACTGGATCGCACCACATCAATGAGGCGCGCGATCCATGTCCTTCCTGTCGCTGTCCGACGTCTACCGCGCGCGCCGACGCATCGCCGGGCATGCGTGCGTCACGCCGCTCGTCACGTCTACCGGGCTGTCCGCGCGGGCCGGCGCACCCGTCCATCTGAAACTCGAAACGTTGCAGCCGACCGGCAGCTTCAAGCTGCGCGGCGCGGTCAACGCGCTCGCTGAACTCGCGTCGCAGGGTGTGACGCGCGTCGTCACCGCATCGACCGGCAATCACGGCCGTGCGGTTGCGCATGCCGCGCGTGCGTTCGGGATCGAGGCCGCGGTCTGCATGTCGTCGCTCGTGCCGACCAACAAGGTGGACGCGGTCGCCGCGCTCGGCGCGCGGGTCGTGATCGCGGGCGACAGCCAGGACGATGCGCAGGCCGACGCGCGGCGCCTCGTGCGCGACGAAGGCTATGCGTACGTGCCGCCGTTCGACGATCCGCGAATCATCGCCGGGCAGGCGACGATCGGCGTCGAGATTCTCGAAGCGTTGCCTGATGCGGCGACGCTCGTCGTGCCGCTGTCCGGCGGCGGGCTGTTCAGCGGCGTCGCGTTCGCCGCGAAGGCGATCCGGCCGGCGATCGAGGTGATCGGCGTGTCGATGACGCGCGGCGCCGCGATGCACGCGAGCCTCGCGGCCGGGCGCCCGGTCGACGTCGACGAACAGCCGACGCTCGCCGATTCGCTCGGCGGCGGCATCGGCCTCGACAACCGCTACACGTTCGACATGACGCGCGCGCTGGCCGACGGCGTCGTGCTGCTCGACGAGCCGGCGATCGCGCGCGGCATCGCGCATGCGTATCGCGAAGAGCGTCTCGTCGTGGAAGGCGCGGGCGCGGTCGGCATCGCCGCGTTGCTGGACGAACGGATCGCGCGCCGCGAGCGCGGCGGCCCGATCGTCGTGGTCGTCAGCGGCGCGAACATCGACATGGACGTGCATCGCCGGCTCGTTTCGGAGAACTGACATGACCCATCCCGTCACGCTGCTCGGGCAAGCGCAATTGCGCGCGCTGGTCCCGCTCGATCTGGCCGCGATCGACCAGGTCGAGGCCGCGTTCGTGTCGCTCGCCACCGATGCGGTCGCGATGCCGCCGATCCTCAATCTCGCGCTGCCGGCGCGGCACGGCGAAGTCGACGTGAAGACCGCCTACCTGCCGCGCTTCGACAGCTTCGCGATCAAGGTCAGCCCCGGCTTCTTCGACAATCCGTCGCTCGGGCTGCCGAGCCTGAACGGGCTGATGCTCGTGCTGTCCGCGCGCACCGGCCTGACCGAGGCCGTGCTGCTCGACAACGGCTACCTGACGGCCGTGCGCACCGCGGCGGCCGGCGCGGTGGCCGCACGCCGGCTCGCGCGTGCCGATGCGCGCCGCGCGGCGATCGTCGGCGCGGGCGAACAGGCGCGACTGCAACTCGACGCGCTGATGCTCGTGCGCGACATCACGCACGTGACGGTCTGGGCGCGCGACGCCGGGCGTGCCGCACGGTTCGCGGCCGACGTGCGCGCCGCGCACGGGATCGACGCGATCGTCGCGCGATCGGTGCATGCGGCGCTCGCCGACGCGGACATCGCGGTGACGACGACGCCGAGTCGCGAGCCGCTCGTGCACGCGGAGGATCTGCATCCGGGGCTGCACGTGACCGCGATGGGTTCCGACGCCGACTACAAGACCGAGCTCGCGCCGTCGGTGTTCGGCGCGGCGCGCTACTTCTGCGACCGGCTGCAGCAGACCCGCGTGGCCGGCGAACTCGCGCACGCGATCGCCGCCGGTGCGGTCGCGGCCGACGCGGTGTTTCCCGAACTCGGCGAAGTGATCGCCGGGCAGCGCGACGGCCGCACGCATCGCGACGACATCACGATCTGCGACCTGACCGGCACCGGCGCGCAGGACACCGCCATCGCCGTGCTCGCGCTGCAGCGCGCCCGCGCGGCGGAGGTGGGCACGATTTTCCACAACGACCTCACGACCTGAGAGGAGACAGATGTCCGCAGTCATCGAAACCCACCAAGCCGTGCCGCGCCTCGCGTTCGAGCGCAGCGAATACGCTGCGCGCATCGCGAAGACGCGCACGGCGATGCAGCGGGCCGGCATCGACCTGTTGATCGTCACCGACCCGACCAACATGGGCTGGCTCACCGGCTATGACGGCTGGTCGTTCTACGTACACCAGTGCGTGCTGCTGCCGATGGACGGCGAGCCGGTCTGGTACGGCCGCGGCCAGGACGCGAATGGCGCGAAGCGCACCGTGTTCATGGCGCACGAGAACATCGTCGGCTACCCGGATCACTATGTGCAGTCGACGGCCCGTCATCCGATGGACTACCTGTCGACCGACGTGATTGCCGCACGCGGCTGGAGCACGCTGCGCATCGGCGTCGAGCTCGACAACTATTACTTCAGCGCGGCCGCGTATGCGTCGCTGCAGAAGCATCTGCCGGCCGCGCGCTGGGTCGACGCGACCGCGCTCGTGAACTGGCAGCGCGCGGTGAAGTCGCCGCGCGAGATCGAGTACATGCGCGTTGCCGCACGGATCGTCGAGCGCATGCATGCGCACATCGTCGACACGATCGAGCCCGGCATGAAGAAGAGCGATCTCGTCGCGCAGATCTATGCGACCGGGATCGGTGGCGCGGACGGCTTTGGCGGCGACTATCCGGCGATCGTCCCGCTGCTGCCGACCGGCGCCGATGCGGCCGCGCCGCACCTGACGTGGGACGACACGACGTTCGCGCGCGGCGCGGGCACGTTCTTCGAGATCGCGGGCTGCTACCGCCGCTATCACTGCCCGCTGTCGCGCACCGTCTATCTCGGCAAGCCGCCCGCGCACTTCATCGAAGGCGAGCGCGCGGTGGTCGAAGGCATCGAGGCGGGGCTCGCGGCCGCGAAGCCCGGCAACGTGTGCGAGGACATCGCGAACGCGTTCTTCGCGGTGCTGCGCCGCGCGGGCATCGAGAAGGACAGCCGCTGCGGCTACCCGATCGGCGCGAGCTATCCGCCGGACTGGGGCGAGCGCACGATGAGCCTGCGCCCGGGCGACCGCACGGTGCTCGAACCCGGCATGACGTTCCATTTCATGCCGGGGTTGTGGCTCGACGACTGGGGTCTGGAGATCACCGAAAGCATCCTGATCACCGACACCGGCGTCGAGACGTTCTGCAACACGCCGCGCAAGCTGTTCGTGAAGGAGTAGGGCGATGCGGGCTTCTCCGATCACGCCGACCGTCGACTTCGACGCGGACGGCGAACAACATGGCTTTCTGAAGCTGCCTTACTCGCGCGACGATTCCGCGTGGGGGGCGATCATGATTCCGGTGACCGTCGTGAAGCGCGGCGACGGGCCGACGGTGTTGCTGACCGGCGGCAATCACGGCGACGAATACGAAGGGCCGGTCGCGCTGTCGAAGCTCGCCGGATCGCTGAAGGCGGCCGACGTGACCGGCCGCGTGATCGTCGTGCCGTTCATGAACTACCCGGCATTTCGCGCCGGGTGCCGTACGTCGCCGATCGATTCGGGCAACCTGAACCGCAGTTTTCCGGGGCGGCCGGACGGCACCGTCACCGAGAAGATCGCCGATTACTTCCAGCGTCATCTGCTGCCGCTCGCGACGCACGTGCTCGACATCCATGCGGGCGGCCGCACGCTCGACTTCGTGCCGTTCGCGGCGATCCACGTGCTGGACGATCGCGACCAGCAGGCACGCTGCGATCGCGCGATGCGCGCATTCGGCGCGCCGTACTCGATGCGGATGCTGGAGCTCGACAGCGTGGGACTCTTCGACAGCGCGGCCGAGGCGGCCGGCAAGGTGTTCGTGTCGACCGAGCTGGGCGGCGGCGGATCGTCGACGGCGGCGAGCGTCGCGATCGCGGAGCGCGGCGTGCGCGGGTTTCTCGCGCATGCGGGCGTGATCGCGAAGGGCGACGGCGCACGCGCCGCACCGCGCACGACCACGCTGCTCGACATGCCGGACGGCTCGTGCTTCACGACCAGCGAGCATCGCGGGCTGCTGGAGATGTGCCGCGACCTCGGCAGCGAGGTCGATGCGGGCGACGTGCTCGCACGCGTGCACGACATCGACCGCACGGGCGTCGCGCCGGTCGAATACGTCGCGCGCCGGCGCGGCCTGCTCGCCGCCCGGCACTTCCCGGGCATCGTGCAGGCCGGCGACACGATCGCGGTGGTCGCCGACATCGTCGAGCGCAACATTCCGGTGGCCGCATAGGGGTGTGCACGACGTGATCAAGCTCGACCGATACGACCTGGCGATCCTGCGCATCCTCGAACGCGACGGACGCATCACGAAGTCGAAGCTCGCGGAGGCCGTGAACCTGTCGATCTCGCCGGCGTGGGAGCGCGTGCGCAAGCTCGAGGAAAGCGGCGTGATCCGCGGCTATCGCGCGGACGTCGACTGGATCGGTGTGTTCTCGGGCAGTCGCATCGTCGTCGAGGTGACGCTGTCGCGTCATACCGCGCCCGACATGCGGCGTTTCGAGGATCGCGTGAGCGCGGCGCCCGAGGTCGCGCAGTGTTTCGCGACAGGTGGCGGCGTCGACTACGTGCTGCATGTGTTCGCGCGGGACATCGACCACTACCAGCGCTTCATCGATGCGTTGCTGATGGACGACCTCGGCATCGAACGCTACTTCACGTACATCGTGACGAAGGTCGTGAAGTGCGAATCCGGCGGCGCGCCGGACTGGCACTGAAACTTCGCGCGAACGCGCGGCAATACGGAAAAAACCGCAGGAAACGGGCGCCGAAACCGAAATTTCCGCACCCGGCGGCACGCCAGAATGACGCTCGTGCCCACCCAAACGAGGAGACGCAGCATGCTGCCCGGACACCCCGTTCTGTTCAAGTCGACGTGCTATGTCGACGGTCGCTGGATCCACAGCGACAGTGCCGCGACGGTCGCCGTCGTGAACCCCGCCGACCAGGCCGTGATCGGCCATGTGCCGATGCTCGAGCGCGCGCAGATCGTCGCCGCCGTCGACGCTGCGCAGCGTGCGTTCGACACGTGGCGCTGGACGCCGCAAGCGGTGCGCAGCGCGGCGCTGATGCGCTGGCATGCGCTGATCCTGCGGCATCTCGACGATCTCGCCGCGCTGCTGTCGCTCGAACAGGGCAAGCCGCTCGCCGAGTCGCGCGGCGAGATCCGCTATGCGGCGAGCTTCGTCGAATGGTTCGCGAACGAGGCGAAACGCGTCGCGGGCCGCACGATACCGACGCATATCGACGGTGCGCATCTCGGCACGGTGATGGAGCCGGTCGGTGTCGCGGCGCTGATCACGCCGTGGAATTTTCCGGCCGCGATGATCACGCGCAAGGCTGCCGCCGCGATCGCGGTCGGCTGCGCGGTGGTGGTGAAGCCCGCGCACGAGACGCCGTTTTCGGCGCTCGCGCTCGCGCAGCTCGCCGACGAGGCCGGCTTCCCGGCCGGCGTGTTCAACGTCGTGCTCGGCGAGCCGCAGATGGCGATGGAAACGCTCGTCGGCGATGCGCGCGTACGCGCGGTGAGCTTCACCGGATCGACGCGCGTCGGGCGGCTCGTGACCGAAACCGCCGCGAAGGCCGGCATTCGCAAGATCGCGCTCGAACTGGGCGGCAACGCGCCGTTCATCGTGACCGAGGATGCGGACCTCGACCGGGCGGTGCGAATCGCCATCGGCGCGAAGTTCCAGACTTCCGGGCAGGACTGCTGCGCGGCGAACCGGATCTTCGTCGCGCGCCCGCTGTACGAAGCATTCGTCAGCCGCTACGCGCACGCGGTGCGGGAACTGAAGACCGGCCCCGCATTCGAGCCGGGCGTCGACGTCGGCCCGCTGATGCACCAGGCCGCGTTCGATGCGACGGCGGCGCGTGTCGACGACGCCCGTGCGCGCGGGGCGCGCATCGTCGCGGGCGGCCGGCCGCATGCGCTCGGCGGCTGGTTCTACGAACCGACCGTGATCGCGGATGCCGCACCAGGCATGCGCGTGGTCGACGAAGAAAACTTCGCGCCGATCTCGGCGGTGTGCGCGTTCGACACGCTCGACGAGGTGATCGAAAAAGCCAACGACACCGAGTACGGCCTCGCCGCCTACGTGTGCGCGACACGCATCGACACGATCTTCCAGCTCGTGCGACGGCTCGATTTCGCGATGGTGTCGGTCAACGGCGTGAAATTCACCGGGGCGCCGATTCCGTTCGGCGGGATGAAGGCGTCGGGCCTCGGGCGAGAAGGCGGCGCCGAAGGCTTCGAACCGTTCACCGAAACCAAGTACTTCTGCCTCGGCAATCTCGGCCTGCCCGTCGCGGCGACGGCCTGACTCATTCAAAGGAACCCATCATGACACAATCGATCGACGCACTGCTGCGCGAGGACCGCGCCCACTTCATGCACCCGTCGACGCACGCGTACGACCACGAGACCGGCGCGCTGCCCGGCAAGATCGTGCGCGGCGCGGAAGGCATCCATATCGAGGATCACCAGGGCAAGCGCTATATCGACGCGTTCGCCGGCCTCTACTGCGTGAACATCGGCTACGGCCGCACGGAGGTCGCCGAGGCGATGTACGAACAGGCGAAGCAGCTCGCGTACTACCACACGTATGTGGGCCACTCGTCGGACGCGATCATCGAGCTGTCGTCACGCATCATCGACTGGGCGCCGGCCGGGATGAAGAAGGTCTACTACGGGATGTCGGGATCCGACGCGAACGAGACGCAGGTCAAGATCGTCTGGTACTACAACAACGTGCTCGGGCGTCCGAACAAGAAGAAGATCATCTCGCGCGAGCGCGGCTATCACGGCTCGGGCATCGTGACGGGCAGCCTCACGGGCCTGCCGAGCTTCCACCAGCACTTCGACCTGCCGATCGATCGCGTGAAGCATACGGTGTGTCCGCACTGGTATCGCAAGGCGCCCGTCGGCATGAGCGAAGCGCAGTTCGTCGCGTACTGCGTCGACGAGCTCGAGAAGCTGATCGCGCGCGAAGGTGCCGACACGATCGCGGCGTTCATCGCGGAACCGGTGATGGGCACGGGCGGCATCATCGAGCCGCCGCGCGGCTACTGGCCGGCGATCCAGGCCGTGCTGCGCAAGCACGACATCCTGCTGATCTCGGATGAAGTCGTCTGCGGGTTCGGGCGGCTCGGCTCAAAGATGGGCGCGCAGCACTTCGGGATCGAGCCCGACCTGATCACCGTCGCGAAGGGGCTGACGAGCGCGTATGCGCCGCTGTCGGGCGTGATCGTCGGCGAGAAGGTGTGGGACGTGATCGCGCGCGGCTCGCAGGAGCACGGGCCGATGGGGCACGGCTGGACCTACTCGGGGCACCCGGTATGCGCGGCCGCGGCACTCGCGAACCTCGCGATTCTCGAACGCGAGAATCTGGTCGGCAACGCCGCCGACGTGGGCGCGTATTTCGGCGCGAAGCTGCGTGACGTGTTTGGCTCGCATCCGCTCGTCGGCGAAGTGCGCAGCGTCGGGATGCTGGCCGCGCTCGAATTCATGGCCGACAAGGACGCGCGCACGCCGTTCGATCCCGCGTTGAAGATCGGCGCGCAGGTGTCGGCCGCGGCGCTGCAGCGCGGCGTGATCGCGCGCGCGATGCCGCATGGGGACATTCTCGGGTTTGCGCCGCCGCTCGTGATGACGCGCGACGAAGCGGACGAGATCGTCGGTATCGTGAAGGACGCCGTGGACGAAGTCGCGGAACGGAATATTTCGACCGTCGCGTGAGGGTCTTGCGGTCCTGATGTGCGCGAGAGACGCCGTCGCACCGAAGTGCGGCGGCGTCTTTCTATCGACCGGTGCCGATTCGGGAAACGTCGTCCGTCGTCAGCCTTGCATCAATCAGTAGTCCCACGTTACCGGAACGAAGCGGAAACCGTCGCCGTTCTTTGCGACATGCCCGATCGACGGAAACGCCACATGCGCCGCGGCCAGCATCGCGCCGGTTTCGGCGGCTTCGTTGAACAGCGCGATACGCACGTCGACCGCCCCTTCGGGATCGTGTTCGAAGCCGTTTTGCCAGTCGGGATTGTCGAAGTTGACTTCGAAGACGGCATCGCCGACGAACGTCAGCTTTTCACCCTTCGACGCGATGTCCACCACGCAGTGTCCCGGCGTGTGCCCGCCCGTCACGCGCGCCGACACGCCCGGCGCGACTTCCACGGTGCGGTCGAACTGCACGATGTTTTCGCCGTAGAGCTCGACGAACTTCGCGGCCGCCTTGCGCAGTGCGGGCGGAACGGTTTCCGGCATCACCGTCTTGCTGAAATCCGGATTCTTCCAGAACGCGACTTCCGCGGCCGAGACGTGAATGCGCACGTCCGGGCTCAGCCGGGCCTTGACGCCGTCGGTGTTCAGCCCGCCGACGTGATCCATGTGCATGTGCGTGATCACGATATCGGTGATTGCAGCCAGGTCGATGCCGGCCGATTCCAGGCGCATGACCGATCGCCCGGCGCGCGTGAAGTATTCGAAGCCGTCGCCCACGCCCGAGTCGATCAGGATCAGGCGCTCGCCGCTGCGCACGAGCGCGATATTCAGCGCCCAGTCGAACATGTCGCGTTGCAGGAAGCGGCCGTCGAACCATTCGTTGCGGTCCGCTTCGCTCACGTTGGTCGACATGGTGGAGGTCGGCAGCGGCAGAACGCCGTCGCTGATCAGCACGACATCGACGTCGCCGATGCGCACCGCGTAGCGGGAAGAGACGAGTTCGCCCGCATCTTCGTTGCCGAGGGGGGCGGTAACCGGCTGTACATTGCGGATGGATTTGTTCATGGTCGATCGTCCTGTTGATCATGTGGGGTAAGCCGCACTGCGCAGCGCGGTTCGCGAGCACGACCGTGCAGGTCGCGTCCTTCGCTTCGCTCGCATGTCGATCGAGCGTGTGAGCGATTGTAGGAAAGGGCGGCGGATGCCAGTAGCACCGCGTGTGCGCACATGATGTTGTCCGGGCGACAACAATCCGGCGCCCGTCAGGGCGCCGAGGGGACCGACAGCGCTATCCCGCCAATCTCGTGATCGCGGCCTGGCTGCCCGCTTGCTCCCGAAGACGGAACTTCTGGATCTTGCCGGTGGCGGTCTTGGGCAATTCGCCGAAAATCACACGACGCGGGCATTTGAAATGCGCCAGTCGCTCGCGGCAGAACAGGATCACGTCCTGCTCGGTGATGGGGGAGGCATCCGGTTTCAGTTCGATGAACGCACAAGGCGTCTCGCCCCATTTGTGGTCCGGCTGAGCGACCACGGCCGCGTTGAGCACGCCTGCCATGCAATAAATGACCTCCTCCACTTCCACGGACGAAATGTTTTCTCCACCCGAGATGATGACGTCCTTGGAGCGGTCGGTGATCTGGATATAGCCGTCGGGATGCACGACCGCAAGATCGCCGGTGTGGAACCAGCCGCCGGCGAACGCTTTTGCCGTTGCGTCGGCATTCTTGAAGTACCCCATCATGACCGTATTCCCGCGGACCAGCACTTCGCCGCAAGACGTGCTATCGGCGGGGACGGGTTCGAGCGTCGCGAGATCGGTTACCGACATGTTCTCGAACGCCGCCGCGCGTACACCCTGTCGCGCTTTCATTCTCCCTTGCTGGTCCGACGGCAACGTATCCCACTCGTCGTGCCATGCGCAACTGATCGGCGTGCCGGCGATCTCGGTAATGCCATAGACGTGGTCGACGTCGAAACCCATCGCGCCGACGGCCTCCAGCACCGCTGCCGGCGCCGGCGAGCCGGCGGTCAGAACCCGCACACGACGGGGCAACGGCTGCAGTTCCGACGGCGGCACGCTCGCGATGCCTGCGAGAACAATCGGCGCCGCACAAAAATGATCGACGCCGTGCTTGGCGATGGCAGACAGAATATTCGCGGCATTCACCTTGCGCAAACAGACATGCGTGCCCGCCGCTGCCGTAATCGCCCATGTGAAGCACCAGCCGTTCGCGTGGAACATGGGAAGCGTCCACAGGTAGATCGGCGCACGCGGGAGCGGCCAGTTCGTCATTTGCAACAGGCTCATCACGTAGGTGCCGCGATGGCTCGGCACGACGCCTTTCGGATCTCCGGTGGTGCCCGACGTGTAGTTCAACGCGATCGGCGTCCACTCGTCGGCCGGGCGGCGGCCGGCAAATTCCGGATCGCCGCTCGCCAGCAGCGACTCATAGTCGGTTTCGCCAATGGCCGGGCCGTCGGGTGCTTCGTGATCGTTGATGTCGATCACGCGTGGCGGATGGGGAACCGACTGCAACGCTTTCGCGACCAGGGGAGCCAGTTCGCGATCCACGAGCAGCAGCTTGCATTCGCCGTGGCGCAGAATGAATGCGATGCCGTCGGCATCGAGGCGGCAATTGATGGCATTGAGAACGGCGCCCGACAGCGGAACGCCGAAGTGGGCCTCGAGCATGGCCGGGGTGTTCGGCGCGATGATCGACACCGTGTCGCCCGGTTCGATCCCCAACCGAACGAGCGCCGACGCGAAGCGATAGCAACGCTCACGCGTTTTCGCCCACGTCTGCCGGAAGTCGCCATGAATGATCGCGGTGCGATTCGGATAGACGTCGGCGGTTCGATCGAGAAAGGTCAGGGGCGTCAATGGAACGTGGTTTGCCGCGTTCTTCTCAAGACCTCGAGAATAGGCCGTTGCACTCATGACGTTGTCTCCATTCATTCATTATAAAAAGTGGTGAAATCGCGTACCGGACTGCGCTCCGTGACCAGCGTGTTCTCGATGCAGCCGTGATCCGCATAACCGAGGCTCATGCCGCACACCAACATCTGGTTGTCGGGAATGGACAGTTCGTTGGCGATGACGCGGTGGAACTTGTTGAAAGCCGCCTGCGGGCAGGTGTCGAGGCCGCGCGCCCGGGCGGCGATCATCACGCTTTGCAGGAACATCCCCGTGTCGAGCAAACTTCCCTCACGCATGACGCGGTCTACCGTGAAGAACAGGCCCACGGGTGCGTCGAAGAAGCGGTAGTTGCGACCGTGCTGGACGTGCATGCGCTCCTTGTCACCCTTCTCGATGCCCAGCAAGCCATACAGGTTCCAGCCAACCGCGCGCCGGCGATCGACATAAGGTGCGATCCATTCGCGCGGGTAGTAGTCGTAGGGCTCGTCCAGGTCGGAGCTGCGGTCAGGATCGTCATTGATCTCGTTGATGGCGGCAGACAGGCGGGACTTCGTCGCGCCGGTCACGACATGCACATGCCACGGCTGGATGTTGACGCCGGTCGCGCTGAAGCGCGCCACGTCGAGGATGGCCTCGATGTGCTCGCGAGGAACCGGCGTCGGAAGGAAAGCGCGGACGCTGCGCCGCGTGACGAGCGCCCAATCGACGGCGCGGGTCACGTCGGCGAACGAGTTCAACGGAAGAGGAGCGAGACGGTCCATTTCGATACCGGCATTGAAAGGTGCTTTGCAGTGAGCCATGTGGTGTTTGCTGAGGTAGAGCTCATACGAGCCGTGTTGTTCGCAAGCATGTCGGCGATCGAGTTGCGATGCAGAAGCGTCAGCTGCCGGCGCTACCCTGAACCGCGACAACAGGCGCACTGTTCGAGCGATGCGAGTCGGCACGTGTCTGGTTGATCAGCGTCACCGCCGCCGCGCCGATGAGGCCAGCCAGGCCGATTGCCATGAAATTCTGTTCGAGCGGCAGCTTCAAGGACACGAGCCAACCGATGAGCACCGGCGCCACGATCGCGCCGATCCGGCCCACGCCGGAAGCAAAGCCGACACCCGTAGACCGGATCGCATGGGGATAGAAGTCACCGGCATAAGCGTACGCAAGCAATTGCGTACCGAGCGTCGACGCGCCGACCACGAATACGACGACAAACAACGATGCGGTCGACTTCGTGTAGCCCATCAGTGATAGCGCGACCGCGCCGACGATGTAGAACGCAATCAACACCCGCTTGATGTTGACCTTGTCGCTGAGCCAGCCGCCGAAGATCGCGCCGGCGATGGCGCCGACGTTGAACACAATCACGAAGTTCAAGGCCGAGCCCAGGCTATATCCGGCCATGGCCATCAGCTTGGTCAACCACGAACTGAGCGCGTAGACCATGAAGAGGCCCGTCATGAACGCGACCCAGATCATCGAGGTACTGAAGCCGCGCCCGTCCTGGAAGAGGCGTCGCACCGACGCGTCCTGGGCTTTGTCTGACGAACCGCCCGCAAACTGTTCTTGACCGCTCAACGGATAGTCGGGCACCAACCGCTTCAGCACCGCGCGCAGTTTGTCGTGCCGGCCGCGTTTGATCAGGAAGACCATCGAATGGGGCATCGTCTTGATGATGAACGGGATCAGCAGGACGGGCAGGCCCGCGGCGAAAAAGACCGATTGCCAGCCGTAGCTGCCGATAAGCTGCTTCGCGGTGAGCGCCACCAGAATTCCGCCAATCGAATATCCGGCGAACACCAGCGTGACCAATCGGGTACGCAACGCATTGGGCGAAAACTCCGCCATCTGCGCGGTGACGATCGGCAACACGCCGCCGATGCCCAGACCGGCGACGAAGCGCGTGACGCTGAAACTGACGGGATCGCTCGTCAACCCGGCGGCCGCGGTGAACAGACTGAACAGCGCCACGCAAACGCACATCATCGTTGGTCGTCCGAAACGGTCAGCTAGCGTGCCGAGGAAAATGGCCCCGAGCATGACGCCAAACAGCGTCGAGCCGGCCATGATGCCGGCGCTGGTCGCGTCGATGTGCATGTCCTTCATGATCGACGGCAGCGCCGCGCCGACGACGGCAAGGTCGTAGCCGTCGAGTATCAACATCAGGACACACCAGAACAGCACAAGCGCATGGAAGCCATTGAATCTGGCTCGACCGGCGAGTGAGTACACGTCTATCTGGTTCATGTCGGCTCCTTGGATTTAATGTCGTGCTTGAAATGCGCGCGAGTTGCAACCAGTGTCGGACGGGCGCGATTGGCAGTCCATGTCCGTGAACTTCAACCTGAATGAGGTCGCCGGACACCGATGGTTGCGGCGTTATGGCACTGGCGGCAGCCAGTTGGAGAAATCGCTTCTCTTGACGATGGATCGCCGCTGTCCGTCGGGCAGACCGTGCTCCGTGCGACGGTCCGCATCGCACGGGCTATTTGTCTATTCGTTTGCGTACGCGCGTAACGAGGGTAGTGATTTGCATCGGGCTGGAACGTGCGGACCCAGTTGCGTCAGCGCGGACAATTCCGGGCGGAAGCCAACCGCCCGGCACAGCCGATTGCCGCGCACGCCGAACCGGACTAATTCGAGCACGAGAAGCTCGCCGCCAGATTCTGGTCGCCCGCGATGTATTTGGGCCACTGCGGGTATTCGCACAGCGGTCGGGTACGTCCGGCTGTTGCCGGAGTCAGGTCGGTGATGGTCAGATCTTTGGGCGCGACACCTTTCGTCACCCAGTTGTCCAATGCCGTCAGACCGTCATATGAACCATTGAATTGTCCGCCGAAGCTGTGGGCCGCACCCGGTACCAGGTAGAACTTCAGAAATTGACCCAGTGGTCCCTGCCCGAATCGGGAGACCAGCCTGTTGTAGTAATCGATCGACAATTGCGCGGGGATGAACTGGTCTGACTGTCCGTGCTGGAGAATGATCTTGCCGCCGCGGCTCTGGAATTGACTCAAGTCGGTGCTGGTGCTGTCCATGAGCGCACTCACCGCCTGGACGCGCGAGGTCAATGAGCCCGGGTTCGCAGGATTGAAATTCAGAATGCTGGCGGCAGCGTCGCGAGCGACCGCGAACCGGAGCATGTCATTTGGGAACGCGTAAAAAAATGCGGTCTTGCCGATCACCCCGGGCTCGACCGTCGCATCGGCGGCGGAACTACCCCAGGCCAGCGGAGTCGACCAAAAGTCCGCACCGGAGAACGCGTTATATGCCGGAAAGGTGTGAATTCCGTTTGCCAGATCGAAGCCGAAGTCGAGCGGTGTGCCGGCGGTGTTCAGCGTATTGATTTGCGCGTCCGACAAGCAACTGTCGCCGGTGTCGCCGCCGCCCGAGCAGCGAATCGCTGCCGGATCGAACACGCACGCAGCAGGGTTGCTGATAATGCCGTCAGCCACACCGTCCAGCGCGTCGCATTGCTTGATGACCGCTGCGAGCACGGCCTTGCCTTTGGCGGGCGTGACGTATCCTCCGGGCGCCAGCAGAGATCGCGAGATCCTGCCCATCTGCAACCACAGCCCCGCGATTCCCGACGCGGGATAGGTGGAAATGATGCCGTCGTAGTCGTGCGGGAATCGTTGCGCGGCGATCAAGCCTTGTCGTCCGCCGCTCGAGCCGCCAATGAAATAGCTGTGCACGAAGTCCGACCCATATCGTGCCTTTGCAAGGTAGGCTGCGAAATCGTGCGTCTTCTTGATGTGGTCGCCTGCGTAGTTGGCGAGTGCCTCGTCGTTTGCCGCAAACGAACCGTCCAGGGCGTTTCCCTCATGCCCGCTGTCGCTCCCCATCGTTACGTAACCCCGGCGCAACGGCGTACTGACGCCCGCGGGCTCTGCCCCCGCCAGGAACCCGTCGGCGGGCGAACCCTCGGTATCGGCAATGGTGCCGTCAAATCCGCCGCCGCCAAAGTGGACCGCTTTTCCGTTGAAGTTGGTCGGAAGATCCACCTCCGTCCGAATATCGGGCGCGTTGAAATCGACCGGATGAATGGTGCCGAGCACTTTGCAGTACTCACCATTGCGGTTACCAGAAGCGGTATCGGCGACGAGCGTCGCGGACACGACAGTCGCACCGGTTGTCGGCAACCCGATCGAGGTGGCAGGAACGATCGTGCCAGCCAACGCACTGCACTTCGCGGCTGCCGTCACGACCGCGGCGTTTGCCGATGCCGTGTCATCGCCGCCGCAGCCGGATACGGTAACGGCCGATGCTGCGAATAGAACACTCACAATAGCCGGGCTTCGGCGGATTCTGAACCGGGTTCTCATTCTCGTCTCCATATATTTTTTGCTACCGCAATGCGCTGCTCATCGAGGGCGATTCTTCTTGTCGCGCGGCGGGTCGAAGGGAAAACTGCGGCCCGAGTAAGCGATTGCTTGTCTTGCGGTGTTTATCAAGTGCGGGGCTTTCGCGGAGCCAACTCCGGTCACGCCGCGCAACCGGGCGCGAGGCTTGTGCTGGTTTGCCGAACGCGGTTGCAGTGTCAGCCTGGGCGGCACACCAATCCATGCCCGCCGACCTCAGTTTGCGTGAGGTCTGTGGACACGCCGGGTTTTCACTGTGCTTCGTGCGTCGGCTGCCCATTACCCGGGAATTCGAGCGAGCATGAGCGGAATGCGGCATCGGCGCTGCCTGCCCGCGCGCGATTCATCGGTTGCACGGCGTGGCCTTGCCTGGCCTCAGCATCCCTGCTCTTGCGCAACGCTCGTTTGGAAACGAGGCTCGAGCCTGTCGACCACTCGAAGGTACGATCAAGCGTTCGCCTTGCCCTGGCGGTACATTCCCGGGCTGGCCCCCGTCCACTTCCTGAAGGCCCTGTGAAAAGCACTGGCTTCCTGAAATCCAGTCCGTGCAGCGACTTCCGCGACCGTGAGAGAAGTGCTGGAAAGCAACTCGATTGCGATGTCACGGCGCAATTCGTCTTTCAGTTGCCGGTAGTTCGTGCCTTCGGCCAGCAGGCGGCGTTGCAGCGTGGCCGCGGATAGATTCAGCAACCGCGAGAGCGCGTCGAGGTCCGGCCAGTCGTCGGGGACCTGGTTTCTGAGTCGGCGCCTGACCTGGGCCGTCGTGCTCGATTCATTGCGATACTTGACCAGGATATTGGCCGGTGCATTCTCCAGGAATGCACGCAGGCTCGCTTCCGTGCCGGACAGTTTGAGGTCGAGGAAACTGCGATCGAACCGGATCAGGGTCTCCTCCGCGGAGAACGTCACGTCCTCGCAGAAGCGCATGCGGTAGTCGCTGTCATCGCTAGGTGCGGACGCGCGAAACCTCATCTCGATCAGCGGAATCCGTCTGCGTGCGAGCCAGCATGCAAAACCGTGCACGAGGATGAACCACGTGCCGTAGGCAAAGAGCCGGCGTGTGCGCCCATCGTCATGCAGGACGATCACTGCATGCTCGCCTTCGCAGCGTAACTCGCCGTGAATGTCG
Source organism: Burkholderia sp. SIMBA_051 (assembly GCF_046534915.1). Lineage (NCBI taxonomy): Bacteria > Pseudomonadati > Pseudomonadota > Betaproteobacteria > Burkholderiales > Burkholderiaceae > Burkholderia > Burkholderia sp. SIMBA_051. The sequence continues at coordinate 32,530 of NZ_JAWRXS010000016.1, forward strand.
TCGAGGACGGCACGCAGGAACTTCAGCATGCGGCGCAGCGCGTGTTCCAGATTGTCCGAATGCAGCACCGCGTGGCACATCAGCGCGTAACTGCCCCGGCGCAGTGGGTGGCTGTCGAGACCGAAGAACTCGTCGTCCATCAAGTCGGCCAGCGCCGCCCACAGGCGCGAAAAGGCCAACGCCGGCACGCGGGCTCTCGGCGCATTCAACAATTCTGCCGCGATTCCAGCGTGCTGCAGAACGGCCGACACATCGAGATTCCGCTGTGTCGCGACGAGAATGGCCTCACGCACCAGGCTGATGGAGGTTGTGCCCTTGTCTTGAGCATCGTTCATGGTCAGGCTCATCCACGGAAAGTGCAGTGATGTTAATCGCTGCCGGGCGCAAGCGAAACCTGCTCCCCGTGATGGCCGTGCGTGGGGTGCTGATGGGCGGTGCCGGACTCGAATTGCCGTATCCGTGGCTCACGCGAAACGACCTCACGCCGGGCGGCAAGTGGATGTACCGCTGATATGCGCATCGCCCGCGGTCCGTTGCCGGAAGGCGGGCGATGCGAAGGATGCCATTTATGGGAAGCGGAAGCCGAGGCGGATCAGCCGCGTATCAGCCCGGTCGCCCCGGCACCGTGTCGCCGCGCAGCGAGCACCCGCGCGTCTCGATCACGCCCGCCAGCGCAACCAGCCCGACCGCACAGGCCGCCATCATGTAGTACGCGGGAATCATCGTATTGCCGGTCTTGCCGATCAGCCAGTCGTTGACGATCGGCGCGGTGCCGCCGAACAGCGACGTCGACACGTTGTATGCGATCGCCATGCCCGCATACCGCACATGGGTCGGGAACATCGCCGGGAACATCGCGGAAATGGTCGCGAGCTGCGGTACGTACAGCAGGCCGAGCACCGCGAAGCCGATGAATGCGCCGAGCACGCCGTGCGTCATCAAGGTGAACATCGGCACGGCCGCGACGAACAGCCCGACGAGCGAGATCCACCACATCGTCTTGCGGCCGACGCGATCCGACAGCCAGCCGGCGAACGGCAGCAGCACCATCATCGCGAGCATGCCGATCAGCGGAATCAGCAGCGACATGTTCTCGCTGACGCCGAGTTCCTTGTGCATGTAGGTCGGCATGTACGCGAGCAGCACGTAGTTGACGACGTTCAACGCGACGACGAGCCCGCCGAGCAGCAGCAGCGGCCGCGCATAGCGGACCAGCAGCTGACCGACCGGCAGCGCGGTGGCCGCGGTGCTCTGCTCGCGCCGCTGCGCCTGCTCCTCGAGCTCGCGGAACACCGGCGTTTCCTCGAGGCGCGAACGCAGGTAGAAGCCGATCAGCCCGAGCGGGGCCGCGACGAGGAACGGCAGGCGCCAGCCCCATGCGTGCATCGACGAGTCGCCGAGCAGCAGCGCGAAGCCGAGCATCAGCAGCGCGCCGAGCGAGAACCCGGCAATCGTCGCGAATTCGAGGAAGCTGCCGCACAGGCCGCGTCGCGAATCCGGTGCGTATTCGGCGATGAAGGTCGCCGCGCCGCCGTATTCGCCGCCGGTCGAGAAGCCCTGCACCATGCGCAGCACGATGAGTGCCGCCGGCGCGAGCCAGCCGGCCGTCGCGTAGGTCGGCAGCATGCCGACCAGCAGGGTTGCACCCGACATCGTGAGCACGGTCAGCGCGAGCACCCGCTTGCGGCCGAGGCGGTCGCCGAGCGGGCCCCAGAACAGGCCTCCGAGCGGGCGGATCAGGAACGAGATGGCGAAGGTGCCGAGCGCGAACAATGTCGCACTGGCCGTGTTGCCGGGAAACAGCGCGGCGGAAATGTAGGCGAGCCCGTACGCGTAAATGCCGTAATCGAACCATTCGGTCGCATTGCCGAGGGCGGCGGCCGCGATCGCGACCCGCGGCAGGCAGTGCGGCTCGTCGCCGCGGGAAGCCGTCTCGTCCGGGACGGACGCGGCGGGGGAAACGGAAGTCCACGATGGCACGTATCGCATGAGGGATCCTCGTTATCAGCATGCGCCCGGGCGGGCGCCGACGAGGATCAAAGTAATCCCGCCAATTAGCGAGGCCGGATGTCATAGGACGATATTGGGGATTGGGGTTTTCCCCCGTGCCGTGGACGAGGATGCGGCGATGCGGCGGCGCGGTGATGCGGCGATGCGGCGATGCGGGGATGCGGGGATGCGGCGGCGCGGCGGGCGCGGCGGGCCCGGCAGTCCCGGCGGCCTGGCAGACCGGCTCGCGAGGCCGGCGCATCGCCCGGATCGGTGCCTAGCGAATATGCGGCAGCAACGCGCGCAACCAGCACGCGACCGCCACCGCGCCGCCATCCGGCGTGCCGATCGCGCGTTCGCCGAGATAGCTCGCCCGCCCGGCGCGCGGCGTCATGCCGGCCGTTTGCCGCGCACCGTGTTCCGCAGCTTCCACCGCGGCCGCCCACGCGCTCGCCGGGTCGCGATCATGGTCGAGCGCGCGGTCGAACGCAGCGGCGGCCGGCACCAGCGCGTCGAGCATCGTCCGGTCGCCGGCGCGTGCGCCGCCCAACTCGCCGATCGCATCCACCGCGCTACGGAACGCCGCGGCCCAGTCGCGCGCCGACGGCTCGGCGGTCGCGTCGGCATCGTCGGTGGCGGCGAGGCGTCGCGACGCGCGCACCAGCGCGGTCGCATAAAACGGTCCCGAACTGCCGGCGATCGCACGGCGCAACGCGGCGCCCAGCGCCGCGAGTGCACCGGCCGGCGTGGCGTACGCGGCTTCCGGCAACGCGAGGATCGCCTGCGCGGCGCGATACATGCTTGCGCCGAGATCGCCGTCGCCCGCGGCCGTATCGAGTTCCGTCAGCGTCGCTTCGTTGTCGATCAACGCGTGCGCGACCGCGTGCAGCGCCGGCTGCAGCCGCGCGGCCCACGCGCGACCGGCCGCATCGAGCGGCGGCAGCGGCTCGTCGTGCGCGGCCGCCGCGGCCAGATGAATCTGCGGATTGACCGCGCCGCCGCCAGGCCAGGCGCGCGCCTGCGTCGGCGCGTCGAGCAGCGCGGCGCGTTCGTCGTTCAAGCGCAGCAGCGAGATCGAGCAGCCGGGCATGTTCAGCGCGGACAGGAACGTGCCGGCCCACGCGCGCGCGACCGTGATGCCGCGCCGGTTCAGGTTGTCGTACGCGGCGCGCAGCACGATCGCCAGCTCCATGTCCGGCGTCGCGCCGAGACCGTTGACGAACAGCGCGACGCGTTCGCCGCGATCGAGCACGAGATCGGCGACGATGCTCGACAGCAGCGTGTCGACGAGCGCGTCGGCCGGCAGCGGCGCGGTGCGTTCGACGCCTTTCTCGCCGTGGATGCCGAGGCCGAGCTCGATCTCGTGATCGGCGAGACTGAACCCCGATTTCTCGGCGCCGGGGATCGTGCAGCCGTCGAGCGCGACGCCCATCGTGCCGAGTTCGGCCGCCGCGTCGCGCGCGATTGCCGCGACGCGGGCAAGCGGCAGCCCGCGAGCGGCGGCCGCGCCGGCCAGCTTGTGGATCAGCACGGTGCCCGCGATTCCGCGTCGCTGCCCGCGCTCGACGCGGCCGCGCAGCGACACGTCGTCGGCGACGATCACCGTCTCCACCGGAATGCCTTCCGCGCGTGCGAGCTCGGCGGCCAGCCCGAAATTGAGGCGGTCGCCGGTGTAGTTCTTCACGACGAGCAGCGCGCCGTTCGGGCCGGCACTCGCGCGGATCGCGGCGAGCACGGCGTCGGTCGACGGCGACGTGAACACTTCACCGCAGACGGCCGCGCTCAGCATCCCTTCGCCGACATAGCCGCCGTGTGCGGGCTCGTGGCCGCTGCCGCCGCCGGACAGGATCGCGACGGGGCGCTGCGACGGCTCGGGCAGCGGCTGGCGGACGAGCACGTGCTCGTCGCCGAGGATCGCGAGATGCGGCGACTGCCGCGCGATGCCTTCGAGCATTTCGCGCACGACATCGGACGGGTGGTTCACGAGTTTTTTCATGGCGACGGTTTCCTGACGATGGGGCGGGGGCCGGCCGGGCGGCGTGCTGTAAACGATAGGCGACGCGCACAGCAGAGTCGGCGTTACGGGTGATGCATTCGTAGCACGAATGTAACGATAACAGCGTCGCGCCGATTCCCGGGCTCGTCATGAGCCTGGTCGGCGGCGCTTCGGTCACGGCCGTGCGGAACGGGGCGGCAAATGGCGGGTCGAGCGGTTCGGGCGGGGTGGGGCTGCAACGCGGCTTGATGCCGGGACTCGGCCCGACGCCGCTCGGTTCGTTGGCCGCGGCTTGCCGTGGTGGTGCCGCGCTCCGCCTCACTCGCGTCGGTCGACGACGCAGCAGGGATCGTGGCAGGCTCGGCGCGAGCGTTATCCGCATCGCGAAAGCGCGGCACTGCGGGTCGCCGCGCGCTTCCTCTTACTTGACCGCCGCGATCACCTTCGCGCGAATCAGCCGCGCGCGCAGCACATTGCGGCTGATGCCGAGCAGTCGCGCGGCCTGGATCTGGTTGCGGTGGCTGAAGTCGAACGCCACCCGCATCACGGTGTCCTCGATATGCTCGAACAGGTTCTCGTGCGCGTCGTCGAACAGCGCGCACAGCGCCAGTTCGAGCGCTTCCTGAGCAGGCGCATGGCTCGCTGCTTCCCGCGCGCCCGTGGCCGGTGCGCATGCCGACGACAGCTTCAGGTCGGTGTCCTGCAACGCATCGTGGCGGCTCACCAGCACCGCATGATGCATCACGTTCTCCAGTTCGCGGATGTTGCCGGGCCACGGATGCGCTTCGAGCCGGCGCGCCGCGCGCGGATCGATGCCGCGCGGCCCGTGGCCGAGGCGGCCGCGGTATGTGTCGAGGAAGTGGCGCGCGAGCGGCAGGATGTCGCCGGGACGTTCGCGCAATGTCGGCACGTCGAGCCGCACGACGTTGAGCCGGTAGAACAGGTCGCCGCGAAACCGTCCGGCCGCCACCGCCTGTTCCAGGTCGACGTTGGTAGCGGCCACCACGCGCACGTCGATCGGGATGCTCGCGCGCGAGCCGAGCCGTACGACCTCGCGCTCCTGCAGCACGCGCAGCAGCTTGACCTGCATCGACAGCGGCAGGTCGCCGATCTCGTCGAGAAACAGCGTGCCGCCGTTCGCGGCTTCGAACCAGCCGGGCTTCGCGCCGACCGCGCCCGTGAATGCGCCTTTCTCGTGACCGAACAGTTCGCTGTCGACGAGCGTGTCGGACAGCGCGCCGCAGTTCACGGCGACGAACGGCCCGTCGCCGCGATGGCTGACGTCGTGCACGCGGCGCGCGATCAATTCCTTGCCGGTGCCGGTCTCGCCGGCGATCAGCACGTTCGCGTCGCTCGGCGCGACGCGCCGCACGCGTTCGAGCAGCGCGAGCGAACGCGGATCGACGAACACGTGTGCACGGGTGCGATCCGTCGCGTGATGTGCCGGGCCGGTGAGAACGGGCGCGCCGCGCGAGCGCGTGCGCGATTCGTCCGGCTGAGCGGTGACGATACGAAGATTGACCGGACGCGGCGTGGCAAACAGGGAGGTCATGGCGATCAAGGCGTGAGTCGTTCGAACGGGCGGACCCGCGCCGATGGGCGGCGCGGTCCGGTTGCTGCGTGGTCAGCTGAGTGTTCCGTGTTTTGCGCCGCACTGGAAGCATCGATTTCTGATAACGAAAGCGGCATTGCTGCGCAGGATGCAGCGACGCGCGAGCGCGCTGCGGCGACAGTGGATTCGACGTTATCGTGTTCGATGCGACGGTGCCTGACCGCTGCGATCGGACGCGCGCCGCGCGCAAAACTGCTGATTGAGCAGCAGCGCATCAGCAACGCTGTTTCCGCCGGTTCATCTCGCTGTGGAATATCGATGTGAGGCGTTTCCTGGAACGCTTGCCACGGCTGGCCAATTGGCCGCGGAACCCATACCCGGCGGGCGATCGAGGAAAACTTCGTGATGCAGATGATCGGACGATCGCGCAACCGTCGACAATGGCACGCTCCTTGCAACCCTGGCACCGTATCGGCGCGACAGCGCGCCGCTCGACCACGGGAACGCATGGCATGAGCAACACCCTCAACGTAGTCGCCCTGTCGGGCGGGCTGCAACGACCGTCACGCACACTGGCGCTGACGAACGCGATCGTTGCCGCGCTCGGCGACACGTTACCGATCGACACGCGGCTGATCGAACTCGGCGAGATCGGCAACCGGCTGGCCGGCGCGCTGAAGCGTGCGCAGGTACCGCCCGATCTCGACGCACTGATCCGCGCGATCGAGACGGCCGATGTGCTGATCGTCGCGAGCCCCGTGTATCGCGCGTCGTACACCGGCCTCTTCAAGCACCTGTTCGACCTCGTGCATCACGAATCGCTGATCGATGTGCCGGTGCTGCTCGCGGCCACCGGCGGCAGCGAGCGCCACGCGCTCGTGATCGATCACCAACTGCGGCCGCTGTTCAGCTTCTTCCAGGCGCGCACGTTGCCGATCGGCGTGTACGCGGCCGAAAGCGATTTCGACGGCTACGAGATCGCGAACCCCGCGCTGCGCGCCCGCATCGCGCTCGCGGTGGACCGTGCGGTGCCGCAACTGCGGCCGCGCGCACTCGCCGCCGTGGCTGCGTAACCCGTTTTCCCCTTCGATCAGGACCTTTCATGAGCATTCACGAACCTTCCGCCGACGGCGTCAAATTCGCGTACTGGGTGCCGAACGTCAGCGGCGGCCTCGTCGTCAGCACGATCGAGCAGCGTACCGACTGGAGTCTCGAATACAACCAGAAGCTCGCGCGCACGGCCGAGGCGGCCGGCTTCGACTACGCGCTGAGCCAGATCCGCTTCACGGCCGGCTACGGCGCCGAATACCAGCACGAATCGGTCTCGTTCAGCCAGGCGCTGCTGCACGCGACGACGAAGCTCAAGGTGCTCGCCGCGATCCTGCCGGGGCCGTGGCATCCGGCCGTGGTCGCGAAGCAGCTCGCGACGATCGATCATATTTCGAACGGACGCATCGCGATCAACGTCGTCAGCGGCTGGTTCAAGGGCGAATTCACCGCGATCGGCGAGCCGTGGCTCGAGCATGACGAACGCTATCGGCGCTCGAAGGAGTTCATCCAGGCGCTGAAGGGTATCTGGACGCAGGACAATTTCACGTTCAAGGGCGACTTTTACCGCTTCAACGACTACACGCTGAGCCCGAAACCCGTGCAGAAGCCGCATCCGGAGATTTTCCAGGGCGGCAGCTCGCGCGCGGCGCGCGACAACGCGGCGAGCGTGTCGGACTGGTACTTCACGAACGGCAACACGCCGGAGAACCTGAAGGCGCAGATCGACGACATCCGCGCAAAGGCCGCGGCGAACAACCATCGCGTGCGGATCGGCGTCAATGCGTTCGTGATCGCGCGCGACACCGAGGAAGAGGCGCGGGCCGTGCTCGACGACATCATCCGGCACGCGCACGTCGAGGCCGTGCATGCGTTCGGCGATGCAGTGAAACAGGCCGGCAGCGCATCGCCGGAAGGCGAGGGCAACTGGGCGAAGTCGACGTTCGAGGATCTCGTGCAGTACAACGACGGCTTCCGCACGAACCTGATCGGCACGCCGCAGCAGATCGCCGAGCGGATCGTCGCGCTGAAGGCGATTGGCGTCGATCTCGTGCTCACCGGGTTCCTGCATTTCATCGAGGAAGTCGAGTACTTCGGCCAGCGCGTGCTGCCGCTCGTGCGCGAGCTCGAAGCGCGGCGGCAGGCGGTTGCCGCGTGATGCGCGCGGGTGTGCGGCAGCCGGTTATGACCACCCGCGACTGCCCGAGCGTGTGAATGCGATGCCCGGCGATACGTGTCGCCGGCCATCGACGAGCGCTGCCGCACGACGGGCGGCGCGTGCGGGCCGGCGCTTCAGCCGATCCGCGACCCGCCGAGCGCGTTACGCGAAATCCGCCATTCTCGACGCCTCGACGAGCATCTGCACGCCGAGGCTGCCGAGCACCGCTCCCATCGCCCAGCGCTGCGCGAGCAGCAGTGCCGGACGCCCGCGCAGGAACGTCGCGATGCTGCTCGAGCAGATTGCGACCAGCCCGTTCGCGGAAGCGAACACCGCGATCAACAACGAACCGAGAAACAGCGACTGGCCGAACACGCTGCCTTGCCGGTAATCGATGAACTGCGGCAGCAGCGACACGAACAGCATCGCGAGTTTCGGATTCAGCACGCTGGTGGTCGCGCCCATCGCGAGCAGCCGCAGCGGCTGCTCGTTCGGCAGCGTCCGCACCTCGAACGGCGAACGGCCGCCGGGCCGCACGGCCTGCCATGCGAGGTAGAGCAGATAGGCGGCGCCCACCACGCCGAGCACGGCGCCCGCATAGGGCACGCTCATGAACAGCGTCGTGATGCCGAACGCCGCGCCGAACATGTAGAACAGGTAGCCGATCATCACGCCGGCGAGCGAAATGAGCCCGGCCGCACGCCCCTGCGCGATCGAGCGCGACATCACGTAGACCATGTTCGGCCCCGGCGTGACCGCGAGCATGCCGCCAATGACGAGAAACCCGTAGAGCGATCCGGACGTATGCATGTTGTTCGCTTCCTGCATCGAATGAGTGCTGACGGGATTCATTGTCCGATCATGGAGGCAAACAGTAAAACGGGATAAACTGAATCGATTAATCAGTTTTTCTGAATCGATATGAAAAAGCTCGACCTCGATGTGCTCGCGATGGTGGTGGCCGTCGCGGAATCCGGATCGTTCGCGCAGGGCGCGCAGGCCGTGCACCGGTCGCCGTCGGCGGTGAGCATGCAGATCAAGGCGCTGGAGGATGCGCTCGGCAAGCCGCTGTTCATCCGCGACACGCGCAACGTCACGGCCACCGACGACGGCCGCGTGCTCGCCGAATACGGCCGCCGGATGCTGGCGATGCGCGATGAGGCGTGGGCGTCGGTCGTGCGGCCGGAGATCCGCGGTCGCGTGACGATCGGCGTGCCCGACGACTACATCTCGTCGCTGCTGCCGCAGGTGCTCGGCAAGTTCGCGGCGATGCATCCGCGCGTCGAAGTGCGCGTGATCGGCCAGCCGAGCAGCGCGCTCGTGCCGATGCTGAAGGACAACACCGTCGACCTCGCGTGCCTCACGCGGATCAAGGGCGTGACCGGCGAGCTGATCCGGATGGAGCCGCTCGTCTGGGTCGGCTCACCCAAGCGTAACGTGTGGGAAGAGCGGCCGCTGCCGGTCGCGTTCTTCACGCACGGCGGCAGCATGGCGCGCGATCACGCGGTCAAGGCGCTGAACCGGCAGAAGATCCCGTACCGGATGTCTTACGAAAGCCCGAGCCACCTCGGGCTACTGAGCATGGTCGAGGCCGGGCTCGCCGTTGCGCCGCTCGCGCGCTGCTGCATTCCCGATCATCTCGTGCAGCTTTCGGAAAGCCACGGGCTGCCGCCGCTCGGCGAACTCGAGGTCGTGCTGGCGCGCAGCGCCAAGTCCGCGCGGCCGCCGTGCGACTACCTGGCGGAGCAGATTCTCGATGAATGGCGCACGTGATCGCGTCAGCACGATTTCAGCAGCCACTCCCGAAACGCCACCAGCGACGGCAGCGTGTCGTTTTCCGGCGGGTACACGAGGTAGTAGCTCCGCTGGCTGGTGATCGCGTCGCCGATCGACACGAGCTCGTTGCGGCTCAGTTCGTCTTCGACCAGCACCTTCGGCACGAGGCCGATCCCCATGCCGGCCCGCACGGCCTGGATCAGGTGCGACGTCAGCTCGAAGCTCGGGCCGATGCGCATCTCGCGATGATCGAGGCCGAAGTGCGAGAACCATTCCGCCCATGCGTGCTGATTGCTCGTCACGCCCAGCAGCGTCTGCCCGACCGCCCATGCCGGCGCGCGCGGGCCGGCCTTGCGGCGCCCGGCCGCATCGGGGCTCGCGATCGCGATCAGGAACTCGTTGTACAGCCGGTGCGCGTGCAGGCCGGGCCAGTCGCCCGCACCGACGGTGATGGCCGCGTCGAGATCGTCGGTATGGAAGTCGATGCCGCCGATTCGCGAATGCAGGTGCACGGTCACGCCCGGATGCGCGGCATAGAAGTCGTGCAGGTGCGGCAGCAGCCATTTCGAGCCGAAGGTCGGCAAGGTCGCGAGCCGCAGCGTGCCGGCGCCGGCCTGGTGCGACATCGCCTGCAGCGTCGCGCCGCGGATGCGCCCGAGCGCGCCGCTCAGCTCGACGAAGTAGCGCCGCCCGACTTCCGTCAGCTTCACGGAGCGGCCCTCACGCCGGAACAGCGGCACGCCGAGCTGATCCTCGAGCGTTTGCACCTGCCGGCTGATCGCACTCTGGCTCAGCGACAGCTCGTCGGCCGCGCGCGTGTAGCTTTCGTGGCGCGCGGCGGCCTCGAACACCAGCAACAGTGACATGGACGGGGTCAGGCGACGGTAATTCATGAGTTTTATGCAAGTTTTGCCGGGGGAGAATTCGTTTGTTTCTCGCGCTGATTCGCAAGATACTCGATTTCCGCGTGGCGTGGAATCTTGCTCAAAAGTCATGTTTCTGATCGAGACCGCGCAGCGCCTCCGTCCATCTCGCGCTTTCATCCCATGTCGATCGCTCCGTTGCCCCGTCCCGTCAGCCCGCCCGAAGGCCGTTACCGCGACTTTCTCGCCGCCCTCCAGGCCGCCGGATTCGCCGGCGAAATCCGCGCGGACCATGCGAACCGGACCGTGCAGGCGACCGACAACTCGATCTACCAGCGTCTGCCGCAGGCGGTGATCTGTCCCGCGCATGCGGAGGACGTGCGGCTCGTCGCGCGGCTGCTGGCCGACCCCGCGCACCGCGACGTCGCGGTGGCCGCGCGCGGCGGCGGCACCGGCACCAACGGGCAGTCGCTGACCGACGGCGTGGTCGTGGACCTGTCGCGCAACATGAACCGGATCCTCGAAATCAATGCCGACGAGCGCTGGGTGCGCGTGCAGGCGGGCGTCGTCAAGGATCAGCTCAATGCGGAGCTGAAGCCGCACGGCCTCTTTTTCGCGCCGGAGCTGTCGACGTCGAACCGCGCGACGGTCGGCGGGATGATCAACACCGATGCGAGCGGGCAAGGCAGCTGCACGTACGGCAAGACGCGCGACCACGTGCTCGCGCTCGACTTCGTGCTGATGGGCGGCGAGCAGCTGCACAGCGATGCGCTCGCGGACGACGAGCTGGAACGCCGCTGCGCGCGGCAGGACCGGGTCGGCAAGGTCTATCGCACCGCGCGCCGTATCAGCGACGAAAAAGCCGCGTTCATCGACGCCAAGTTTCCGAAGCTCAATCGCTGCCTGACCGGCTACGATCTCGCGCACCTGCGCGAACCGGATGGCCGCTTCAACCTGAACAGCGTGCTGTGCGGCGCCGAAGGCTCGCTCGGCTTCGTCGTCGAGGCGAAGCTGAACGTGCTGCCGATCCCGAAGGTTTCGGTACTGGTGAACGTGCGCTACGCCGGCTTTATGGACGCGCTGCGCGATGCACGCGCGCTGCTCGCGCTCAAGCCGCTGTCGATCGAGACGGTCGACTCGAAGGTGCTGATGCTCGCGATGAAGGATTTCGTGTGGAGCAGCGTGGCCGAGTATTTCCCGCAGGACGAAGCGCGTCCGACGCTCGGCATCAACCTGATCGAATTCAGCGGCGACGATGCTGAGGAGGTCGATGCGCGCGTGCGTGCGTTCGTCGAGCATCTGCGCACCGATACGAGCGTCGAGCGCCTGGGCCACACGCTCGCGACCGGTGACGAGGCGGTCAAGCGCGTGTACGCGATGCGCAAGCGCGCGGTCGGCTTGCTCGGCAACGTGCAGGGCGAGGCGCGCCCACAGCCGTTCGTCGAGGACACCGCGGTGCCGCCCGAGAACCTGGCGGCGTACATCGCCGAATTCCGCGCGCTGCTCGACGGCCACGGGCTGCAGTACGGGATGTTCGGCCACGTCGACGCGGGTGTGCTGCATGTGCGCCCGGCGCTCGACATGAAGGACCCGAAGCAGGCCGCATTGGTGCGGCCGGTGTCGGACGCGGTGGCCGAACTCACGCAGCGGCATGGTGGCCTGTTATGGGGAGAGCATGGCAAGGGCGTGCGCTCCGAATATGCGCCGGCGTTCTTCGGCGAACTGTATCCGTCGCTGCAGCAACTGAAGGCCGCGTTCGATCCGCACAACCAGTTCAACCCGGGCAAGATCGCGACGCCGCCGGACAACACGCTGCGGCTGCTGAAGATCGACGAGGTGCCCACGCGCGGCGACCACGACCGGCAGATCGACGAGCGCGTATGGCAGAGCTACGGCACGGCGATGCACTGCAACGGCAACGGCGCGTGCTACAACTTCGATCCGGACGATGCGATGTGCCCGTCATGGAAGGCGACGCGCGAACGGGTGCAGTCGCCGAAGGGGCGCGCGTCGCTGATGCGCGAATGGTTGCGCCTGCAAGGACAGGCCGGCATCGACGTCGTCGCGGCGGCGCGTACGCGACAGCCGTTCCTGCGCGGTCTCGCGACGCGCTGGCGCAACAGCCGCGCCGCGCGCAACGGGGAAGCCGACTTCTCGCACGAGGTGTATGACGCGATGGCCGGCTGCCTCGCATGCAAATCATGCGCGGGGCAGTGCCCGGTCAAGGTCAACGTGCCCGAGTTCCGCTCGCGCTTTCTCGAGCTGTATCACCAGCGCTACCTGCGGCCGGTGCGCGACTACCTGATCGGCTCGCTCGAATTCACGATGCCGTGGGTGGCGCGCGTGCCGGCGCTGTACAACGGGCTGATGCGTGCCGGCTGGGTGCGCACGCTGCTCGAGCGGCACGTCGGCATGGTCGACAGCCCGCTCCTGAGCCGCTTCGATCTCGCGGCCGTGATCCGGCGGTGGAACGTTCGGCCGGCCGATCCGCACGCGCTCGCCGCGCTGGGCGACGCGCAGCGCGCGCGCAGCGTCGTCATCGTGCAGGACACGTTCACGCGCTATTTCGACACCGAGCAGCTGGCGACGCTGATCGAGCTGGCCGCACGCATCGGCTTCCAGGTTTGGCTCGCGCCGCTCGCGCCGAACGGCAAGGCGCTGCATGTGCAGGGCTTTCTCCGCGCGTTCGAGAAGGCTGCGATTCGCAACGCGACGCAACTGGCGGCGCTCGCGCGCTCGGGTGTCGCGCTCGTCGGCCTCGATCCGGCGATGACGCTCACCTATCGGCAGGAATACCTGAAGGTGACGGGGCTGGCCGACGTGCCGAAGGTCGCGCTGCCGCAGGAGTGGCTGCTGCACGCGCTGCCGGAAGGCGGCGCGGACGCGGGCGCTGCCGATCTTTCGGCAGCGTACCGGCTGCTGCCGCATTGCACGGAGAAGACCAACGCGCCGGACAGCGGCAAGCAGTGGGCGCAGGTGTTCGCGCGCCGCGGGTTGCGGCTGACGGTTCAGGCGACCGGATGTTGCGGGATGTCGGGAACTTACGGGCACGAGGCGCGCAACCTGCAGACATCGAAGACGATCTATGCACAATCGTGGGCCGCGCATGTCGATGCGCCGCAAGCGCAGGGCGAAGCGCTGGCGACTGGCTATTCGTGTCGGAGCCAGGTGAAGCGCATGTCCGCGCGGCAGGTGCGTCATCCGCTGCAGGCGCTGCTCGATCACGTGCGTAATGGACTGTGACGGCCGGTCGAATCGGCGACGCGGAGCACGGCGCGCAAGCGTTCGGCATGGCCGGCGCCGGCATGGTGCCGGACACCGGGGCGGCGGACGGGTTCCGCATGCGGCTATACCTGCAGCGTGCATGCACGCGCTTCAGACACGCATGCCGTTGTGACGGCAACCGGTACGGGAGACCGAATCGCGCCGTTTGTGATTAGTAGATGATGCCGAGCAACACGGCCTTGACGATCGCCTGTGTCTTGTTGACCGAGTTGAGTTTCTCCATGATGTTCTGCATGTGGAAGGTGATGGTTCGCTCCGAGATGGAAAGAATGGAAGCGATTTCCAGCGCGGTCTTCCCGTCAGCGGCCCATTTCAGCACTTCCTTTTCGCGCGTGGTGAACGGGCCCATTTGCATCGCGGCCGCCGGCGCGTCGACCAGGCGCGAATTCACCGCGTGAGCGGCGTGCGCCAGATAGATCAGCCGGCTTTCCGTGGCCGCAAGTTCGAGATCCGAAATCGGGTCCGCGCTACGCGCGACACTCCACATCGCGATGCGCCCGTGCTTGTCGCGAATGGGCTGCGACCAGCCGTACGCAACACCATGCGCCTTCGCTTCCTCCCAGAACGATTCATCCGCGCACGCGTCGACAGGCCATACAAGCGGTGACGTATAGATCAGCCCGTAACGGACGACGGGGTCCCGTGCGAAATAGTTTCCCTCGATATAGCGCTGTTGCCAGGATTCCGGATAGGTATTGCGTGTACGGAACGTGGGCCGCGTCACGGGTAGCGGGTCGCGTGCGCCGTAGGCGCACATTTCAAAATCGAGCGCGCGTGCCTGTGCGGCAACGATTTCGAATACATCGTCGAAGCTCAGCGCGCGCGACAACGTCGTCATGACGTCTTCTCTCCATGCATCCACAACAATCTCCAAATAGCGTGTAGTGTCAAACGCACGCGGTCGATGACCAGGCCGCGTGCGCGGACGACATGTTCGCTGCGCATGGAGCCGGGAAGCTCGAGCCCGCGCGCAACACAGTGATTCAGGAGGTTTCCGCGGCGTGTCGATATCGACTGGCTGAATCAGTCGGGGAAGAAGCGTGAAACTCTTCGAGTGCCACCGACGTGATGCACCCGGTTCCGGCCGGATGCTGTTGTGTGTGTTGTTCTGGAAAGCGCGCTGACCCCGGCGCCTGAAGTGCTGCACGAATGCTTTCGCCGGATGCATGCACGGATGCTTCGCACGTGCGTGATGCAGAGCCGGTTGCGTCGTCGTTGCATGGCGACGACCCGCCGGCGTCCGGCCGGCAGACGAGCCGTCAAGCGTCGAGTCGAATCTGAATCTTCAGCGAAGCGCTCGATCGTGGTGTAGTCGAGTGTTGTCGACGGCGTGGTACGACGAACCGCCGTTTGTTCTTGTCGGCTACGCGCATCTCGTGTGCTGCGCGCACGTTGCCTCTTTCATGCGGTACGGCATGCGTGCACGATCAGTCGAGCCAGATCGGCACGATCGACAGCGCGAGCAGGAGCCCCAGCGTAACGTTTGCGATGCGCCAATGACGGTCGGTCCGCAGCGTGCGGCCGAGCAGCACGCCGGCCGTACACCACAGCACGAGGGAAAAGATCGCTGCGATGCCGAATGCGATCCCGAGTATCACGGCGAGGTGCATCGGGTCGGGCGTCAGCGCCGCGAACGACGCGGCCGCGCCGAGCGCCATCGTCCATCCTTTCGGATTGAGCCACAGCAGCAGCGCGCCACCGAGGAAGCTGGTCGGCGTTTGCGAGGCATTCACGTGACTCTTGGGCGCGCCGCTCGACGCGATTTTCCACGCGAGCCACAGAAGGTAGGCGGAGCCCAGCACTTTCATGATCAGTTGCAGCGCCGGCACCGCGTGCAGCAGCCCGGCCAGCCCGGCCGCCGAGATTGCCGCGAGCGATGCGAGGCCGAGCGCGATGCCGCCGAGCAGCGGCACGCTGCGCCTGAACCCGAACTGCGTGCCCGACGCCGTCGCGAGCGTGGTCGCGCCGCCCGGCGTGATGGTGGCGACGATGACGAACACGATCAGTGAGAACAGCGTCTGGGACATGGTTGGACAACCTCGTATGAAGAGCGGGCGGCTTTGGAATCCGTCTTGGCGCGAATGGGATCGGGTGCCTGACAAACTCTAAAAGTCTTTCGCAAGCTAGGGTATGGAATGTTTATAATGGGCCTATTAGCGTTGCTAATACTCTATTTCTCCCCATGCCCCGCAATCTCGATACGAGTCTGTTGCGCACCTTTGTCACCGTTTCGCGTCGCTCGACCATGACGGCGGCGGCGCACGCGCTGCATCTGACCCAGGGCGCGATCAGCCAGCAGATCAAGCGGCTCGAAGAGTGCTTTGGCCAGCGGCTGTTCGATCGCTCGCAGAGCCGCCTGAAACTCACTGCCGCGGGCGAACGTCTGCTCGAGCGGGCGGAGCAGCTCGTGCGGCTCAACGACCGCATCTGGGACGACATGAGCGAGCCGGTATTTGCCGGCGTGCTGCGCGTCGGCGCACCGTCCGATCTGGTCGGCACCTATCTCGCCGGCATTTTCAAGGCGTTTGCTCACCACTATCCGCACGTCGAGATCGTGCTCGTCAATCTTGCGTCGGTCGAACTGTCGGCCGCGCTGCTCGATGGAAGAGTCGATATCGCGGTGATCGAGCAGCCGGCGAGCGAGCCGGGCGGGGAGCGCCTGCGCATCGAGCCGCTCGCGTGGGTCGGCGCGGTCGGCGGCAACGCGCACTTGAAGCGGCCGCTGGCGGTGTCGATCGTCAGCGACGCGTGCGTGTTTCGCCCGGCATTGTTCGACGCGTTGACGCAGCACGAGATCGCGTGGCGGACGGTGTTCGAAAACGGCGACATCGAGGCGACCAAGGCGACCGTCCGGATGGACATGGCGGTGACCGCATGGCTCGCGTCGACGGTCCCCTCTGATCTGCAGACGCTGCGGCCGGCGCAGGGTTTGCCCACGTTGCCGGATTTCGCCGTGACCTTGCATCTGCCGCCGTCCGGCACGACGCCGCTGGTCGAGGAAATGGCGAACTTCATTCGCAACGGTTTTCTCCACGCGCCGTCCGTTGGCGACGGCAGGTTGTCTGCTGCGGCCGATCGCGCGGCTTGAGCGCGTGCGTCGAATGCGACCGTCGCCGGACACCGCCCGCCTGTAGGTCCTTCCAGTATCGCCACGCGTAGCCGCGCTATAGGATCGATGCCGAGATTCGGTTGACGGCATCGCGAAGTGTGCGTACGTACTGCACGCGTTGCGATGCACGTTCGACCACACTTCGGCTTTGCGCCGCTTCCCCGTTTCCGCCAGTCGATTTTTCCCGAGGCATTCCATGACTATCTGGTTGCTGCAACTCATGCTCGTGATCGCGTGCTGCAACGTCTGCGGCCGTGTTGCCGAGCGGCTCGGCCAATGTGCGGTCGTCGGCGAAATCGCGGCCGGGCTCCTGCTCGGCCCTTCGCTGTTCGGCGCGATCGCACCGGATTTCTACGATGTGCTGTTTGGCCCGCGCGCGCCGTCGGCGATGGCGCAGGTCGGTGAGATCGGGCTGGTGTTGCTGATGTTCCAGCTCGGGCTGCACATGGAATTCGGCGTCACGTTGCGCGGTGGCCGGTGGCGCGTGCCCGTCGCCGTTGCGATCGGTGGCTTGTGCATACCGGCCGCGATCGGCATGGTCATCGCGATCGTGTCGAAGGACACGCTTGCGATCGACGCACCGTGGCTGCCGTATGTGCTCTTCTGCGGTGTCGCGCTCGCGGTGTCGGCCGTGCCGGTCATGGCGCGCATCGTCGACGATCTGCGGCTCGGCGCGATGAGCGGCGCGCGGCACGCGATGTCCGCGGCAATGCTGACGGATGCGCTCGGCTGGATGTTGCTGGCGACGATCGCGTCGCTGTCGAACGGGCCCGGCTGGGCGTTCGCGCGCATGCTCGCCAGCTTGCTCGTGTTTCTGGCGATCAGTGCGTTGCTGGCGCGCTTCGTCGTGCGCCCGCTGCTCATGCGGTTGGCGCAGACGGCGCACGCGACGCGCGACCGGCTGGCGGTGTTGTTCTGCTTCGTGCTGGCGTCGGCGGTCGCAACGTCGCTGATCGGTTTCCATAGCGCGTTCGGGGCGCTGTCGGCGGCGCTGTTCGTGCGTCGCGTGCCGGGGCTGGACGTCGAGTGGCGCGAGAATGTCGACGGCTTCGTGAAGCTCGTGCTGATGCCGGTGTTCTTCGCGTACGCCGGGTTGCACGCGTCGATCGGGATGATCGACGATGCGTCTTCATGGTTGTGGTTCGGCGTGTTTCTCGCCGGCGGGTTCGCGGGCAAGTTCGGCGGCAGCTACATCGGTGCGCGCGTGACGGGGCTTGCGCCGCGCGACGCGATGCTGGTCGGCTCGTTGATGAATACGCGCGGCTTGATGGAACTGATCGTGCTGTCGATCGGGCTGCAGATGCAGATTCTTCCGACCCGCGTCTATACGATCCTCGTCATATTCGCGCTGGTGACGACGGCGCTGACCGCGCCGCTCGTGCGGCTCACGCTGCGCGCGCATTCGCGTTCGGCCCCGGCGATGCAGATCGTCGGCGAGTGACGGGGGCGGCGCGCACGGGGAAGCGTATCCGGATGCGCGCCGCGCCACGCGACGACAGCGTCGACTTCGTCAATCGCGTACGACGGCGTCCCACGCACGCTTCAACCGGCGAGCGGCCTCTTCGGCACTCTGTTCTCCCAGCATCGAATACGACACGCGCAGCGTGTCGCGTTCCGGATCGGATGCATAGAATGCGTTGCCGGGCACGAACACGACCTTTTCGCGGATGGCCGCTTCGAGCACCTTTTCCGCCTGAACTTGCCGCGCGAAGCGGCACCACAGGAACATCCCGCCTTCGGGTTCGTTGAACGACAGGTCGTTGCCGAAGGCGTCGCGCAATGCCTTCGTCAGCGCGTCGCGGCGCGTGCGATAAGCGGTGCGCAGCACGTCGATGCGGGACGCCAGGCGGCCCGACGCGAGATAGCGCGCGACGATGTTCTGCGTCAGCGTCGACGTGTGCAGATCGAATGCCTGCTTCGCGACGGCCATCGGCGGACGCAGCGCCGCGGGCGGCACGATCCATCCGACGCGCACGCCGGGCGAGAAGACCTTCGACAAGGTGGACAGGTAGCACACGGTGCGGTTGCCGCCCGGCTGCTGCGAAGCGATCGACAGCAGGCTCGGAATCGCCGCGCCGCTGAAGCGCAACTGGCCGTACGGATCGTCCTCGATGATCGCGCAGCCATGACGCTGCGAGAGTTCGACCAGGCGGATACGCTGCGCGAGCGGCATCGTGTAGCCGGTCGGATTCGCGAAATTCGGCGTCAGGTAGATCGCCTTGACGCCGCCGCGCTTCAGTTCGCGTTCGACCTGGTCGAGATCGAGCCCGTCCGGGCCGCCGTTGATGCCGTCGATCCGGGCGCCGATGAACTGGAATACCTGCAGCGCGGCGACATAGGTCGGCCGCTCGACGAGTACGCGATCGCCCTGATCGAACAGCACGCGCGCAACGAGATCGAGCCCCTGCTGCGATCCGGACGTGATCAGCATCGATTCCGGCGAAGCCGGTATGCCGAGCGTGCCGGCCCAGTTGCCGATCTGTTGGCGCAAGCCCGCTTCGCCTTCGGTGAGGCCATACTGGAACAGGTCGCGGTGCTCGTCGCGCAGGATGGCGCCGAGTGTGTCGTCGATGCCGTCCATGTCGAACAGGTCGGAAGCGGGGATGCCGCCGGCCAGCGAGATCACGTCCGGATTCTTGCTGAACTCCAGCAGCTCGCGCACTGCGGAGGACTTGATGCCACGCGCGCGCATGGCCAGCACGATGTCGTTCATGGAGGTGCCTGTTGTCGAAGATGCCGGCGCCCACGGACGCCGGAAGTGAAAAAGGCCGGCAGGTTCGTCGAACCGGCCGGCAGATGGGAAGCGTGTCGAGCGAATCGCGCGCGAAGCACGATTGCCGTCGCTCAATCGAACATGCGCCAGCCGTCTTCCTGGTGGATCAGGAACAGGCCCATCGTGCGTCGCGTCGACGTACAGCGCTCGATCGCGTGCAGGTTCTTGCTCTGGAACAGCGTCAATTGACCGGGCTGCGGCTTCAGCATGATCTTCGCGGCCCTTTCGAGCGCGGCGATCGCACCGGTTTCACGATATTCGGCATGCATCTCATCGAGTGCGGCGCGCGATTCCGGCCGGTTGTCCCACATCACCATGCCCGCGTCGTTGTCGGCGCCCTGAATGGTCAGGAACCCGCCGAGCTGCCGTGGAAACGATCGCTTCAGCGGCCAGTTCGCGGTGTCGCGCCCGTAGCTCACGTCGTCGCAGTGCGGCGCGAAGTTGAACGGCGCCTCGAACGGTTCGTACACGCGTCGCGTCGCCAGCAGGAACTCGACTTCGTAGTCGTGTCCGATCGTCAGCGGCCTCGCGTCCAGCGCATCCGAAAACAGGCGAACGAATCGGGTCGTACGCAGGCCGTCGTTGACGCGACAGGCGATCCCGAAGTACTCCGCCGCCTTCGAAACGAGCTTGTCCCCCTGTTCGCGCTGGAGTTGGCCGAGCGTGACCGACGTGGCGACGATACCCGCGTGGTGGGCGTTTTTCGTAAACGGCGAGCTCGAGAAGCCCTCGTCGTCCCACCATGCGTCGCGCTCGCCGTCGGGCACGATGTCCATGACGATGGCGTCGGCTTCGTCCGCATCGAGCGCTTGAACCGCCGAGGCGATGGTCATGCGCTCGGCGCGCGCCGCGGTGCCGAAGCGCATCAGTTGAGCTGGGTAAGTGTGCTGCATGATGCCTCCACGTATGCGGAATGATTAGGATTGCGGCATAAGGCAGTCGCCCTTGCCCAGTTCGGACAGTGCCGGTTGCCTCAATAGACGGTAAAGCTCCGCGGGCTTCGGCTCGGATTCGGAGCGCCGGTATTTCGGAAACAGCAGCAGGCCGCTCGTGCCGGCGACGAGCGGCGCGCCGTCCCGCATGCCGAGCCGATCCCCGGCCCGGATCGGCTGGAAATTTCGCAAGCCCGCGTCGAGCCTGACCTCGCCGTCCGGATAGGGGACGATGTGCGCCCACGTATAGATCGGATTCGCGCACGCATCGACAGGCGGCAACGAAGCGCCGTGGACAACCGCGCTGACGGTGGTGATCGCGTCCAGGCACACGCGCACGCCCGCCGCGATCTGGTAGAGGCCGAAGCCCTTCTGGCCAAGCTCGATGCTCAGCGCAACGCCGTCGCCCTGCTGGATGAATTCGTCCGACGTGCAGCCGCCTGCGGACGCGGTGGAAAAGGGCCTGCCCCAATGCGTGACGACGGGGGTGTCCGGTGCGATCGCGTGCGCCAGTTGCAGGCTCGTCGGGTGGTAGTTGAAGACGAAGAACGGCGCTTCCGACGGCTCGATCGTCTGATGCAGGTCGACGCAGAAGCGGGCGCGCCTCATCACCGGCTCCATCTCGCGAGCACGTCGGTCGTCGGCCGTGTCGCGCTCGGCGCGACCGAACGTGCGGTTCAAGTCGCGTTCGACGAAGCGCGTGCCAAGCCGCGCGGCGTCGACGTTGCCGAGCAGGAAGCCGATCGACACCGACGGCGCCAGCACGCCGGCCTCCACGTAGCGGCAAAGCGCATTGAGCACGGGGAGTCCGGCGTATTCGTTGCCGTGCGTCAGCGCGATGAACAACAGGTCGAATCGCGGCTCGTGCGCCGCGTTCGCGTGGGGCGGATGGATTACGAAGCCGAAACGCTCGACCCGCTCGACGCGCGCGCGACCGATCGTGCTCGACGCGGCGAACCGTTCGAACACCGCGATCTCGGCCTCGAGCCGACTGCGCGCGGCGTCGTTCCCCGCCGTTGAAGCGATGTCTGTCATCAGTGAAACATCCGCCATTGACCGTCGTGCCAGACGAGGAACGATCCGAGCGTGCGGCGCACGGTCGTGCATTGCTCGACCGCATGCATGACGCGCGTATTGAGAATGTTCAGTTGTCCTGGTCGACCGTTGATGGTGACGCTGCGCACGCGGTCCAGCCGGTCGATGCGGCGGGTTTGCGCGAATTCGCTCATCAGTTCGTCGAGCTCGGCGCGCGTCGCGGGCCGGTAGTCCCACATGACGAGGCCGGCGCTGTTTTCCGCGTCCTGGACCGACAGGAAGAGCGAGATCTGATCGTAGCCTTCGTCGTAACCGTCCTTGATCGGCCAGTTCAGCGGTTCGCGGCCGAAGTGGATCGCGTCGCAATGCGGCGGGACGCTGTAGAGCCCGTTGGGCACCGGCTGGTATTCCCGTTTGGACACGAGCGGGAGTTCGCCCCAGTCGCCGACCCGGACCGAACCGGCGCCGAGTTCGCGGATACAGAGTTTGACGAATTCCGT
Source organism: Burkholderia sp. SIMBA_051 (assembly GCF_046534915.1). Lineage (NCBI taxonomy): Bacteria > Pseudomonadati > Pseudomonadota > Betaproteobacteria > Burkholderiales > Burkholderiaceae > Burkholderia > Burkholderia sp. SIMBA_051. The sequence continues at coordinate 54,546 of NZ_JAWRXS010000016.1, forward strand.
GTCGCGCAGCGCCGCATTCGTGCGGCCTGCATAGGAGAAGTAGTCGATCAGACCGGGGATCAACTGCTCTTTCACCAGCCGCTGGGTCGGCCCGATCGCGAGCCCCGACTTGCCGGCGCCGGCGAAGCTCTGGTGCTGCGTGACCGGCGGGAAGGCCGGATCGTCCCACCATCGGTCGAGCGCGCTCGGATCGACCAGATCGACAAGGACCGCGGCGGCCTTGCGATCGCGAATCAGCAATGCGGCATCGGCGAGCGTGAGATCCGCGCGCTCGACCTGCTTGTCGAAATCGTAGATTTCGGCGCGATAGTGCTTGTTCAAAGCGAATTCCTCCGAGGAGAAGGCGATTCAGGACAGTGATCTCGGGACTACCGTGCGGCCACGCTCATGGATTCGAGCAGTTTTTCGCTGAAGACGCGAAGACACGGATATTCGAACAGCAGGCGCACCGGCACGTCGTGGCCGAGCTGCCGCTCGAGCTGGGTGCTCACCAGCGCGGCGGAAATCGACGAGCCGCCGATCGTGAAGAAGTCGTCGTCGGGCGTCACGGCGTCGCGGCCGAGGACGCTCGCCACGACGGACGCGACGACGTGGTCGACGCGCCGGACATGAGGAATCTCGATAGGCTGGATCATGGGTTGGCACCGGTCGAATGACGAACGGCGCATCGCGCCGTTCGCCGGTTTCAGAGCCGCGGGGGCGGTCGGTCAGGCGTAGGACGGTTGCTGCGCGAAGCTCACGCCGCGTGCGTTGCGCTCGACGCGGCGGTTATGCCCGAATCGATCCTCGCCGGAGACGAGCACGACGCCGAACTTGTCGAGCGAGATCTTGCTGCCGTATTCGTCGACGGTGTCGGTGTCCGGGTAGACCTTGACCGCGGCCGGCACGTAGCGGCTCGCGTAGCCGAGCCGGGTCTGGTCGACCGTGGAGTTCGGAAACGACGAGTGCATCAGCGTCGACCAGAAGATCACGAACTGGCCGGGCTTCATCACGATCGACACGGCCTTGCTCTCGTCCGGTTTCCAGTCCGGATCCTTCTGCAGGCTGCGATAGTCGTAGCCGAAGAAGCCGCGCTTGATGCCGTCCTTCTCGAGGGCATTGATGTTGGACGGATCGAATTGCATCTTCCTCGACTCGTCGTAGAACATCTCTTCATGCGTGCCCGGCACGAACCGCAGACAGCCGTTTTGCTCGGTCGCTTCGGTCAGCGCCGTCCATACCGTGATCGCGCCGCCGAAACGCTGATCGCCCGGCCATACGATCTGCGGCTGGCCCGACGCGTGCGCGAACGTGTCGGCCTGGTGCCAGTCGGTCCCTTCGTCGCCCGGATACTTCGGGAACATCTCCGAACGCCAGCAGATGACGTCGGGCCCGAGAATCGAGTTCAGCCGCTGGACGATTTCCTGCCGGCCGATATGCTCGCTCAGCAGATTGACGTCGAGGTGGCGATCGTAATTGGCGATCGGGCTCGTCGGCGGCAGGTCGTACACCGCGTATTCACGATCGAATAGCTGCGCGCGGATCGTCCTGTAGCGCTCGCGCGCTTCCTCGGGCGAATACAGCGTGAACGGGCCGATGTAGCCTTGCGCGCGAAAAGTGGCGATTTCCTCGGGCGTCAGTCGAAAGTTCTGCATGGAGCTGCTCCTGGTCGAATCGATTAAATGCATCCGCTTCGAACGGACGAAGCGGTGTTCGGGAAATGACGCACGCGCTTACGCGAGTTCGGCGGCCGCGGCTTCGTAGATGCCGGCCCAGCCGTCGATCGTGGGCGCAGCCATCAGCTTGCTGGTCGGCACCCGCACCTGCAGCCGGTTTTCGATCTGAATCTGCAGTTCGACGATCGTCAGCGAGCTGGCGCCCCGGTCGAAGAAATCCTCGTCGCCGCGCAGGTCGGCGAAGCCGAGCGTGTCCCGGCAGGTCGAGGCGATCATGTCGGGGATGGCAACAGTTTTTTCAGTCATTACGTTCTCCGGATTTTCAGATGGGACTTGCGAGTCGAACCCGATCGACCTTGCCGTTCGCGTTGACCGGTAGTTCGGCGCACACGGCGATGGCGTCGGGAATCATGAAACCAGGCACCAGCTTGCGCAGTTCGCCGCGAATGAACGCAGGCATGTTGTCGCGCTGTTCGTTGGTCTGGACCGTGGCGACCAACGACTTTTCGCCGTTCGGGTCTTCGCGAACCTGCACGACGCATTCCTCCACGCACGGCAAGCGCGTGACGAGTTGCTGCACCTCGTCGAGGCTGACGCGGTAGCCGCGGATCTTCGTGAGCCGATCGCGCCGACCGACGAATTCGAGCGTGCCGTCCGCACGGCGCCGGACGATGTCGCCGGTGCGGTAGAGCCGGCCGGGCCCGGCCGGATCCGACACGAAGGCCGCGCGGGTCGCGTCGGGTTGGTTCAGATAGCCGAGCGCGACGCCGTCGCCGCCGGCGTAGAGCTCGCCTTCCTGCCCGTCCGGAACGGACTCGAGATCGCCGTCGCCGCGCACGACATGCACCGACGTGCCGGTCACGGGCGTGCCGATCGGTACGACGCCGTCAGGCCGGTTGTCGCGCGTCATCACGTGGCAGCACGTAAACGTGGTGTTTTCGGTCGGGCCGTATCCGTTGACGACGGTGATGTCGGGGAACGCATCGAGCGCGGCATTGACCGCATCCGGATGCAGCACGTCGCCGCCCGCCAGCAGCACACGCACGCCGGTCAGCATGGCCGGATAGCGGCGCACGACGAGATGAAACAGCGCGGCGGTCAGCCACATCACGCTCACGCGCTGCTCGCGAATCAGCTGCGAAACCGCATTGGGGTCGAAGACGGCGCCGTCGTACACCACGAGGCGCGCGCCGTTCAGCAACGCGCCCCAGATCTCGAACGTCGACGCATCGAAGGTGATCGGGGACAGCAGCAGGAATGCATCGTCCGGCTCGATCGCGATGTAGTTCGGCCGATCGACGAGTCGCACGACGCCGCGATGCGGCACCACGACGCCTTTCGGCTTGCCGGTGCTTCCCGACGTAAACATCACGTAGGCCGGCGCGTCGCCACCGTGCGAGGCGGCGGGCGGCGGAGCGTCGGCATCTTCGGCATCCTCGGCCGATCTGTCGTTCGCGAGATCGGCAACGTGGATGACCGACAGTCCCGACTCGCGCAGCGTGTCGTCGCCGGCGGCCGCGATCGCGTGCCGCGCCGCACTGTCACGTGCGTACGCGTGCTTGACCGCGGCGGGGTAGTTCGGATCGAGCGGGACGAAGATCGCGCCGAGCTTGACGATCGCCAGCATCGCGATCACGGCGTTCGCGCAGCGCGGCAGCATCAGCAGCACGGGCGCCCCCTGCGTGACGCCATGCCGGGCAAGCACCGCGGCAAGCCGGTTCGCGCACCGGTCGAGTTCGCGGTAGGTGAGTGGCGGCACGTGCGCCGTTCCCTCCAGTGCGATGCGCTCCGGCGTGCGGCGCACCTGCTCGGCGAAGCGGCCGTCGATGGTCGAGTGGTTCATTGAACGGGTTCCGATCGGTTGGCTTGCGTTCCGAAGAATTGCAGCAGCGTGTCGGTCATGGCCGGCTGCGCGCGACACAGCTCGTAGTGGTCGCCGTCGAATTCGTGCACGCCACTCGCATCCGGCAGGTGCGCCACGATGATGTGTGCGCTTTCCGGGAGCACCTGTCGATCGCTTCGCGTCGCGATCACGAGCGTGGGCTGCGTCACGGTGGCGGCTTCGTCGAGGAAGTCGGTGCGCCGGTACGCGACGTAGTTCAGTCCGTAGCGGTGCAGGTGCGCCGCGCTCGAGAACGGCACCGAGATGAACGAATGAAATTCGGATTGGGGCGCGCTGCGGCCGGACGAGATCTTGTCGAACAGCATGCCGGCCATTTCCTTGCTCGTCGCCGCGACCGGCAGGAGCACGTCCACTTCGCGCTGGAAGCTGCTCGGCGGACAGACCGACGGCTTCAGCATGAATTCGCCGCACACCAGCGCGAGCCGGCGAACGCTGTCGGGGTAGCGCGCGGCGGCCAGCAGGCCGACGCCGGCGCCCGAGCAATAGCCGATCACATCGATCGGGCCGTCGTGCCCGACGCGGTCGTTCGCATGCGCGGCAACCGTCACGAGATCGCGCACGTGGTATTCGACGTCGAATGCGTCGTCGGTCGCATCATCCTGCAGGTCGAGCACGAACCGTGATTCCCACGTGATCACGTTGAAGTGCGGCTCGAGCGCGTTGCACAGTCGTTCGACCATCGCATGACGCACGCCGAACGGCAAAACGAGCATCAGGTTGCGTCGGCCGGTCGAGCGTTCCGTATGAAACACTCGCAGGGGCCGACCGTCGAAGGCCGGAATGGTCTCTCGCTGCATGGGACGAATATCGTAGGGAAGGAAGGGCGTCGCCGCGTCGCGCGGGACGGCATGCGTTGGGACCGAAGTCGGCTCGTTTTCAGCTTGGCGTCGTCGTGCGCGGACATTCGATGCCCAGCGACGCGCACGTGATTTCATCGATCTCGATCCAGCACGCGAACACCGGCTTTCCGTCGATGATCTGCGGGGGCGCGGCGCGGTGCGCGTGAACCTTCAGACGCATCAGCAGCCGTTCGACGCCGAGCGGCGACACCGTGATGAGCCGTCGAACGCCGTTCGAGCGCGCGAATTCCACGACGTCCGCCAGCAATCTGCGCGTGTTCGCATGCGCGCGCTTGAGGCCGCCGGAATCGGCGCCGAGGATGTAGGACGAAAAGCGCGAGAGTTCCCAGATATCCGGCGCATTCGGCACCGGTGCCGCGCCCATCAGCCCGGGAAAAATCTCGCTCAGCAGGTACGGCCGGGTCGTCGGCAGCAGTCGGGCGCACGAGCAGATCGCGCCGCTATCCTCGCGACCGAAGATATGGATCGTGTCCGGTCGATCGAATTGATCGAACTCCTGCTGATTGACTACCGGAAGCTGCCAGCCCAGCTTCTCGATGAAGATTGCGTGTCGATACGACGCGAGTGCCGCAAGGTTCGATGCGGACAGTTGCGACGCGTTTCCGATAGTGGTTTGGTGCATGTGCGAACTCCAATGGACGTACGCATTAAATGCGAAATGGAGGACGCGTCGAAACTGCAACTTTTTACAGGACCGGCAGTGCGAGATGCGCGCGGACACTAACGGTCCACGGCAGCGTATTGATCCAGTCCGCGAGCAGCGAGCGGGTGTGGTCGGGCCCGACGTCGTAGCCTCTTGCGCACACGATCATCACGTTGGAGGTCACGCTGTTCGGAAACATTCGGCAAGTGCGATCGCGATCCGTCAACCAGGCCCAGCCGAAGGTCATCGGCGGGCGCCAGTTGGTATCGATCCATTCGCAATGGCCGGCGTGGCACGCGGGAAGGCCGAGATCCCATGCGTCGCTCAGTACGCGTTCGTCGCACGCTGCATAGAGCAGCGCGAGCGTGATCGACGCGAGCTGCGTAGCGGGCACGCGGACATATCCGTCGTGCGAACACGTGTCGAAGTAAGCCGGCATCGCATGTCCGTCCGGTTTCAGATCCAAGAGCAACCTCCTTGTTTGGCGTGTGTCCCGGCCGATGCGCGCATCGCGCGCGAATGACGACCGTTACCTTCAAACATGGGCGGACGACTGGCCGCGCGGCGTCGCCACGGCAGGCCGGAAGCGGAACAACATCGATGCGGAACGGATCGGATCGCGCGGCGGGAAGTAGCCGTTGGCGCGACAATGTGCGGTGTGATGCCGGAGGTGATCCGGCTGAATCGCGGTGATCCGGACGGGATTGGTTCGGATACCAAAAAGGCCATGAGGCCGCGCCATCCGCTGCGATGCAACCGTGCGGACTCGATGCCATGAATGGCTGGATTTGGAAGACATTCTGCGACTAACCGTGGCGACGCGCAATTCCTTTGATCCTGCAAAAAACTACAGCTGACGGTCGGTGCCGGATATCTGCATCATCGCGACAGACGGATTGGCCGGCCGCTTCACGGCATGGCCCGACGCGGGCACGAAAGGCCCGGTCGACCGCGGCGAAGCGACAAATGGAGCGTGGCGTGATCGACGTAGCGGATATTGAGGTACGAAATTTTGACAGCACCGACATCGACGGCTTCATCGCGTACTGGTACGACAGCGGCGACAGCCATCTGATCGAAATGGGCGTCGACCCGGCGCGGCTGCCCGGCCGCCGCCAGATGCGCGACATGCTCGCGCTCAACATCGAGCGGGACGCGCGCGCCGACATGCCGCGCAACGCGATCCTGAGCGTCGCGCTGAACGGACAGACCGTCGGCGTGCACGAACTCACGCATCTCGAGCCGCGTGCCGGGGCGGCGCCGGGGCAGTATGTGAGCGGCGTCATGCACGCGCATATCTGGAGCCCGGAACATCGGCGGCTCGGCATCGGCATCGTGTCGTACGTGAAGGCGATGGCGGCATTCTTCGCGCGTTTCTCGCTCGATTCGATCCGGTTCGAGTCGCCGGCCGACAACGTGGGCGCCAATCGGGTCAAGGCGCGGCTCGGCATCGACGCGCAAGGAGAGGGCGTGTTCGATCTGCCGATCCTGCGCACGCCGCTGCGTACGGTCAGGTATTGCGTGACGCGCGATCAGCTGCCGGCCGTTACCGCGCGCATGGAAGCGCTGTGGGAAGCGCGCCGGCATACCGGCTCGCCTGCTTGACGTACGCGTCCGGCGCGTGGCCGGCGCTTGATCGACCGATGAACCCGACCTCCCCACCCCAACACTCATGACTCCGACCGCAGCGTTGAAAGTCTTCATGCCGGTCCGCGCGCCGCGTATCCGGCTTGTGTGCTGCTCGTACGCCGGCGGCAACGCTTCCGCGTACGCCCATTGGCATGCCGGGTTGCCGGACGACGTCGAAGTGTGCGCTGTCGAACTGCCCGGGCGCGGCGCGCGGTTCCGCGAGCCGCCGTTGCGCACGATGGGCGCGCTCGCCGACCATGTCCTGGCAAGCCTGCTTCCCCTTGCCGACGCGGGCGTCGTGCTGTTCGGACACAGCATGGGCGGCGCGCTGGCGCTCGAGCTGGCGAGCCGGCTCGTCGACGTCGGCATGCCGCCGTCGGCGCTGGCTGTGTCCGGATGCGCGGCGCCGCATCTGCCGTCGCGACGTCGGCGCCGGCTGCATGATTTGCCCCGCGACGAACTGGTGCAGGAACTGAATCTGCTGGAAGGGCTGCCCGCGGGGATGCTGGATGCGGATGCGTTCATCGATCTATTCCTGCCGACGATCCGTGCGGACCTCGAGTGCCGGGAAACCTGGCGCGCGGCGATTCGCGCGGTGCCGGTCCCGATCCATGTGCTCGCCGGTGCCGACGATGCGCTGGTCGCACTCGACGATCTGGGCGAATGGCAACGGTATTCATCGTTGCCGGTCGGCGTTCGGGTGTTCGGCGGCGAGCACTTTTTCATCGACTCTCATCGCGCAGAGGTGCTTGCGCATCTGCGCGAAATCCTCGGCGAGCCGCCGGCGTCGGCCGACGGCGGTGCGGTGAAGCGGGAGGCATCTGCATCAACCGCCGAACGAATCGCCTAGAAGAAAACTCAGGAGACGACACGTGGAGACGATGCAAGCGGCATCGCCGGTAATCAGACGCGACGGTCGCAGCAACTGGTCGGAACGGGCAGCGCTGGCTGCGCTGCTCGAGAAGGATCAGACCGCTGCCTGACGGGTACGCATTGCGATGCGGGCCGCGCGCGGCCCGCAACAATGGAGCGCCGTTTACTTGCGCCAGGCCGCGCCGGATGTCGCGGCGCCGATCGGGCGCGCCGCTGTCAGGCGTGGCCGATCACGACGCGCCGCGATTCTTTTTCCCGGCCGGCGTGCTGCCCGCCGCCGGAAACGAGCCGACGCCGCGCGGGCGTTTCGGTTCGATCGCCGTGTTGCCGATCACGTGCCGGAAATCGATCTCGTGCGCGGCGAGCGCGCCGATGAGTGTCGCGATGACCGCAAGGTGGGAGGGGACGGTGCCCTTGCTCGAATAGTTCGTGATGGAACTTTCGTTCATCCGGATCAGACGGGCGAATTCCCGCGCCGTCAACTGCGCTTTCTTCAACTCCTGTTGGAATTCCGTATACGCCATTGCACACATGTCGCTTCATCTCCGCAAAACGCGAATCGACCCGGGCGGCGCCGGCGCCGACGGGTGGCGTGCCCGTCGTGCCGGCGTCGCCGCGGGTTACATCTTCACCTGGTCGAGGAAGGTCTTCTTGCCGCTCTTGTAGCCGTAGATCGAGATGATCCCGTGCGTCAGGTCGCCCTTCGCGTCGAACGTCGTCGTGCCGATCACGCCTTCGTACTTCGTCGACGGCATCGCGGCGAGCACTTTCGCCGGGTCGGTCGAGTTCGCACGCTTCATCGCGTCGACCGCGATGTAAACTGCGTCGTACGCGAACGGCGCATCGAACTTGATGCCCTGGTTGAAGCGCTTCTGGTACTTCGCGAGGAATGCCGCGCCGCCCGGCATCTTCTCGAGCGCGGCGCCCGCCTGCGAGCACAGCACGTTGTCGGCGGCCGGGCCGGCCAGCTCGGCCAGCGAGTCGGTGCACACGCCGTCGCCGGACAGGATCTTCGCGCGCAGGCCGAGCTGCCTTGCCTGCTTCGCGAGCGGGCCGCCGGTGGCGTCCATGCCGCCGTACATGATCGCGTCCGGGTTCTCGCCCTTGACCTTCGTGAGAATCGCGCGGAAGTCGACGGCCTTGTCGTTGGTCGCGTCGTGCGACAGCACCTTCAGGCCGAGCGCCTTCGCCTTCTTCTCGAATTCGTTCGCGAGGCCCTGGCCGTACGCGGTCGAATCGTCGATCACCGCGACGCTCTTCACCCCCTTCGACTGCGCGTAGCTCGCGAGCGCCGGGCCTTGCTGCGCGTCGGTCGCGACCACGCGGTAGGTCGTCTTGAAGCCCTGCTGCGTATAGGTCGGGTTCGTGGCCGACGGCGAGATCTGCACGATGCCCGCGTCGCTGTAGATCTTCGACGCCGGGATCGACGTACCCGAGTTCAGGTGGCCGATGACGGCGACGACCTTGTCGTCGACGAGCTTCTGCGCGACCTGCGTCGCCTGGCGCGGGTCGGCCGCGTCATCCTGCGCGTCGAGCTGCAGTGTGATCTTCTTGCCGCCGATCGTCAGGCCCTTCGCATTGATTTCCTCGACCGCGAGGCGCGCACCGTTCTCGTTGTCCTTGCCCAGGTGCGAAATGCCGCCCGTCGTCGGTTCGACGCTGCCGATCTTCACGACCTGGTCGGCCATCGCGCCCGACGCGGCCGCGAATGCGGCGGCTGCCAGTGCGACGGTGATCAGGGGTTTGCAGCGCATGCCGACAGTGCTTCGTTCCATCTGCCATCTCCGTTGATTGATATTTCTAGCGCCGTCCGGCCGCTTGCGCGCCCTTGTGAGGCGATCGACGTGCCGGACGAATTTCCATGACCCGTGAGGGGGCCGGCTTGCATGCCGCCGGCTCTCGACGTCGACGAAAACGCCGGCGCCGAGCGGTTCCCGAGCGAGCGGGATGCTTTCGTCAGACGACACGCAATTGGTATGAATATATCCGAACGCGTATGCGCCCGCTGCGCCGAATTGCGTAGCCTTGCGCAAATGTGAGGCGATAGCGCCGTTGTTGCGCCGGCCCGTCGTGCAGGTTGGTGGCCGTTTCGCGCCGCTGTCGATTGCTCCGATTATTCGACCGGGCGGATGCCGATGGCCATGGACAGTGCGATGCAATCAATCGCGAACTGTTCGGTCGGTTTGTCTGCACACTTTCATCGCCATTCGTTTGATGCAACTAACGGTCAAGTCGGGCCGCGTCGGCGAATTGGTGCGGGTCGATATGAGCGGCGTGTGCGTTCAGCTTTGCAGACAACCGGGCCCGGCATGACCGGACCGCTGTCAGATCGTTCGTCGGATCGTTCTTCGGATCGGTCTTTGCCGTTCGACGAAATCGTGAGCCTACATCCGCCCACGCAACGCGACGACTATCACGCCCGCAATCGCCAGCAGGCCGCCGCACACCGTCTCGATGCCGGGCCGCTCGCCGGTCAGCACGATCGACAATGCCGTCGCGACCGCCGGCGTCAGATAGAGAAAATTGGCGGCGCGCGCCGCGCCGAAGTAGCCGAGCGCGACAGTCCAGGTTGCGTAACCCAGCGCGGCGGGAAAGACGCCGAGCACCAGCACGGCCAGCATCGTGTCATGCGACGCGCCGCCGAGCGACACGAGTGCGCCGGGCAACCATGGCGTGAGCAGGAGCGCGCCGGCCAGCAGCGTATACGCGGCGCAGGGCAGCGCGCCGTACACGGGAATCAGCCGCCGCTGCAGCACGAAATAACTGGCCGAACACAGCGCCGCGCCGAGGATCAGCGTGCTCCCCGAGCCGAGCACGAGCCCGCCGGGCTGTCCGTGCGCGATCACCGCGATGCCGGCCAGGCTGAGCAGCGAACCGAGCCATCCCCAGCGATTGAAGCGTTCGTGCAGAAACACCGCGGCCAGCAGCGCCGTGAAGATCGGCAGCGTATTGACGATGAAGCTCGCCGCGCCGGCCGACACGGTTTGCTCGCCGGTATTGAGCAGCGCGTTGTAGAGCGCGATGCCGAGAAACCCGCAGACGAGAAAGCGCAACGCGTCGCGTGTCGACGGCTTCGCGGGCCGCCGCCACGCCAGCCATGCGATCACGAGCACGGCCGCGGTCGCGAAGCGCCCGGCCGCGAGTTGCAGCGGCGCCAGCCCGTGCAGGCCGATCCGGATGAACGGGAAAGCGGAGGCCCACGAGACGATCGTGAACGCCACCGCGCCGGCCGCGACGAGCGGCTGTCGCGCGCTGCGCGACGAGGAGGAAAGGGTGTTCATGCGACAATGCTGCGGGCTGGCGAGATGTTAAGCTAGCGCACAGATCAACATCCGAATATGAATATGGCTCACAGCTCGGTGCGGCGCCGGGCCGACGGCTCGGCGCGCACGTCTCGGCGTGTGGCGGACGCGCTGCCGGCCGTCACGCCGGCACCCGGCTCGCGGCCGCCGCTGGCGAGCCTGGAGACTGTCTGCATGGTGGCGCGCCACGGTTCGTTTCTGGCGGCCGCCGACGTGTCCGGCGTCACGCACGGCGCGATCAGCCGGCGCGTGGCCGCCGTCGAGAACTGGCTGGGCATGGCGTTGTTCGAACGCCATGCGCGCGGCGTGCGCCTCACGCCGGACGGCCAGCGCTTCGTCGGCCGGATCGAACAGGCGTTCACGATCATCGACGGCGCGGCCGACCAGTGGCGCTCGCCGCGTACGCCGCGCCTCGTCAAGCTGAGTGTGGTGCCGGCATTCGCGCAGCTCTGGCTGTTCGAGCGGCAGCATGCACTCGAGAGCGAAGTGCCCGCGTTGCGCATCGAGCTCGGTATCGAAGTGCGCAACGTGGATATCGCCGCCGGCGAAGCGGATCTGTCGATCCGCTACGGGCGCGGCAACTGGCGTCAGCTCGAAACCCGCGAGTTCATGCCGGAGACGCTCCATCCGGTCGCGCATCCGCGGCTCGCCGCGCAACTGGCCGCGCTGCGCCGTCGAAGCGGCGACGCCGCGCTGCTCGAGATGCCGCTGCTGCACGATTCCGACGTGACCGGCTGGCGTACCTGGTTCGACGCGCTCGGCATTCCGTTCAAGCCGCGCGCGCAGGATCGCCGCTTCGAGGATTACAACCTGGTGCTCGCGGCGGCCGAAGCTGGGCTCGGCGTGGCGCTCGCGCGGATGCCGCTCGCGGATGCGTATCTCGAGCGCAGCGCGCTCGTCCGCGTGAGCCGGCATGAGGTCGAGTCGCCGCTCAAGTATCACTTCGTGCATGCGAAGGGCGAGAATCGTCCGGAGGTGCTCGCGCTGATGGAGCGGATGCGGGCGGCGCTGGGGCAGGCGGTGCAGCCGCCGGCGCGCGCGTCGAAGGGCGCCTGACGTCGCCGCGGCTCGACCCGGGATGCCGGATGATTGACAATGCGATCGCGGAAAAACGCGAAATCCGATAATGAATGAGAATCGACAGTTTCTGCAGACGTACGGATGCAGAGGGAGAGAGTGAGTAATGAATAGACCAGACAAGTCGTCGAAAGCGCGTGCGGCGCTCGACCAGCTGTTTTCGGGCATGGCGCCCGCGGACGCGCAGCAGCGCGCGTCGCGTCCGGGCAACCCGTTCGAAGCGGCAGGCGACCCCGCCGGCCCCGACGGCCGGGTCGAAGTCACGTTGTCGACGCGGATCCAGCTGCGCGGCTATCCGGGCGCGGATGCGTTCATGAAGCGCATGGCCGAAGCGTGGGGCCTCACGTGGGGTGCGTACGACGCGGTCCGCGCGACGGCGACGCTGCCGGCCGGGTGGCGCTCGCGCCGGCTTCCGGACGTCACGCAGATCGTCGACGAGCGCGACGTGCTGCGCGCGGAAAGCAGCCTGCAGGGCGGCGAGATGTCGTATCTGAAAGTGCATCCGCGCTACTACATCGATGCGCGCAAGGGGTTCGGCTGGGGCAAGTCGTCGAAGGCGTCCGACGATCCGGATGGCGACGGCCCGGACTGGAACTGCTATGTGATGGATCGGGAAAAGTCCGTCGAGGTGCACGAGCTGACGACGTCGTCGTCGAAGGCCGACATGGACAACGCGCGTGCGACGTTGCTGAAATGGCTCGACGAGCACTATCCGAAGCATCGCGATCCGTTCGCGTACTGGACGGACTGCGAACGTCCGTTGTAGGCCCCGCCTTGCGGCGAGTGGCCATCGCGGAGGACGCTTGAAACGGAACGGTCCGGTGCCGATTCTGTGGGCCGCGTTCGGCGCGGCGGTCGGCTCGACCGTCATCGAGCTGATGCTCTGGCCGATCGCCGGCGAGGATGCGATTCACAACCTGCTGCGCGATGCGCGCCTGACGGCCGCCATCGTGATGGGGCGAGCCGTGCTCGGCGCGTCCTCGGGGTTCGATCCGCTGATCATGGGCGTGGCGACGCTGGTGCACGCCGCGCTGTCGCTGGCCTATGCGGCCGTGCTGGCGAAGCTGGTCCGCAACCTGTCGGCCGGCGCCGCGCTGCTCGCGGGCGGCGTGTTCGGACTCGTTCTCTACGGCGTCAATCTGCACGCGTTCACCGCGATCTTTCCGTGGTTCGTTCCGGTGCGCGGCGCGATCACGCTGGTCGCCCATCTGGCCTTCGGCGTGACCGCCGCGGGCGTCTACTGCATCGTGCGGCGCTCGCCGCGCGCCTGATCGACGGCGGTTGCCGCGTCGCGCTTTCGCATCACGACCCCTGGAATAATTCGCCATACCCAGTCGTTCAATCGTCGGGTGACCCTATACGAAGCCGGCGCCGTGCGTGACGCCAAGGGTCGAATGGTCGGGGGCAATAATGCAGGAGCCGATCATGTGCAACTTGTTTCGGTTCGGGATGGGCGTAGTCTGTCTCGGGTGTTCGGTGTGCGTCCTTGCGCAAACGTACGGCGACGACTCGGCGGACGAAGGCGCCCGTTGTCGTGCGGTCGTCGCGCAGGCGGAAATCGACGGCACGGAACAGCAGATCGTCGGGCGCGCGTGTCGGCAAAGCGACGGCACCTGGCAGATGGTGCAAAGCCCGGACGGCAGCATCGTGTGGTATCCGGATACCGCCTATCCGTACACCGACCCGTGGTACTGGGGGCCGGCGGTTTTCGTCGGAACGGGCGTGAGTTTCGTCTTCATCGACCGCTTCCATCATCGCCATCACTTCGACCACTTCGGTCACTTCAGTCACTTCGACGGGGTCGGGCATGGCCACGTCGGCGTTCCGATGGGCGCGGGCTTTCACCATGGCCCAGCCTTCGTAGGCGGCGGCCACGGATTCGGCGGGATGCGACGGCATTAGACCTGAGTAACACGGCGCGTGGCGGACGCACATCGCAACGTGCGTCCACCGGCGCGGCGCGAGGCGACGTGCGCTGTCAGAACTTGTGGCGGATGCCGACGATCGCGAGTTCCTGCGTATCGGTGCCCGAGTTCACGCCATACGAGCCGACCGATGCCGCGGCCTTCACGATCGCGCCGCTCGCATTCAACGTATTGCCGCTCGCCTTCTGGTAGCCGAATAGCGCATACAGGTCGGTGCGCTTCGACAGCGCGTAGTCCGCGCCGAGGTTCACCTGGTTGTAGTGCGCGGAGGCCGGGCCCGTCAGCGACGTGTAGTTGTAGCCGACGCCCGCGCGCAGCGCCGGCGAGAACTGCCAGTTGAAGAACGCCGAGCCGTTGTTGAACTTCGCGTTCTGCGTGAAGGCCGACAGCGTGTCCGCGCCGTACTGCGTGTTCGAATACGCGAGGCCGAAGGTCGCCGGCCCGGCCACGTACTGGCCGGCCACGCGCACGATCTGGATCGACTTCGCGCTCGAGAAGCCCTGGTTGATCACGGTGTTGAACAGCGTGTCCGAACTGCTCGACCACGTGCGCACGCCGCTCGCGACCGTCGAGCCGCCGTTCGCGAAGAAGTAGCCGGCGCCGAGCGACAGCGGCCCGTTCGCATAGCTCAGGCCGAAGCTGTAGGTGCGGCCGTTGCCGGTCGCGCCCGCGACGCCGCCGAAGCCGTACAGCGCGGCGAACTGGAAGCCGGAGATCAACGGGCTCGTGTATTTCACCGAGTTGCTGACGCGCAGGCTGTTGTCGTAGTTGTCGAGGTCGCCCGGCGTCGAGAACACACCGCCGAAGTAGTTGTCCTCGGTGAGGCCCTGCACGAGATCGACGACCGGATCGTACTGGCGGCCGAGCGTCACGGTGCCGTAGGTGTTGCTCGCGAGGCCGACGACGGCCTTGCGGCCGAATTCGCGGCCGCCCTGGCCGAGCGCGCCGGTGCCGAGGTTGAAGCCGTTCTCGAGCTGGAACAGCGCGGACAGCCCGCCGCCGAGATCCTCGATGCCGCGCAGCCCCCAGCGGCTGCCGGACAGGTTGCCGCTGCTGAACCTGACGAGGTTCGACGCATTGCTGCCGTTCGCGTTCCGCACGTTGTGCACGTAGGCGATACCCGCATCGGCGATGCCGTACAGCGTGACGCTGCTTTGCGCGTGCGCGCCGGCGGCATGGAGCGAGGCCGGCAGGGCGAGCAGCGCGAATGTCCGGATTCGTTTCATTATTGGATTCCCCCGTTGGTCGATAGGTCTGACGAGTCGGTGAACGATACGGACGGCGCATCGTCAAGGGAACCAATAAATTGTCGGATCGTTATGAGGCGGGGCGGCGTATCGCCATATAGTTGCGTGCGCAACCTGACGGCGGCGCGCTTGCCGGGCCCTCACGCATCGTGCCGACGCGATGCATTCCTGAGCACGAGCGCCATCAGCTGCCGGCGCGAATCGACGCCGAGCTTCGCGAACGCGCGCTTCGCATAGGTATCGACGGTGGACGTCTTGAGCCCCATCGACTGCGCGATCGCCGCCGACGTCATGCCCTGGATGAACGATGCGCACACATGCATCTCGCGCGCGGTCAGCCGGTCCTGCAGTTCCGGCAGCCATTGCGCGACGCGGTCGAGATCGAGTTCGTCGCGCGGCCCTTCGTCCGCACAGACAGCGCCGAGCAGCCGCTTGTGCGCGGACGCCATCGGCAGCACGACCTGCGACAGCTGCTTCAGCAGACTCAGTTCCTTCAGCGAAAACGGCGGCAGCCGCCGCGACCGCGCGATCGAAATCGAGTAGCGCGTGCCGCCCGTCACGCCCGCGATCACGCATTCGTCGTGAATGTCGCCGGCGTCGAAGAACAGGTGCCGCAGCTCGCTCGCGACCCGCTGCGACGACACCTGCAGCAATTGCGTGTCGCTTTCGCTGTCGATGGCCGCATACGTGAGGTCCTCGCTCGCATAGCTTCGGTAGTAGTGGCGCATCACCTGCGCGACGAGCTCCGGCTCGCGGCCGAAGCTGCCGATCCAGCCGACGCTGCGCCGGCCCGACGCCGCGCTTCGTTCGTAGTCGAGATGTACCGCGTCGAAATCGACGTAGCGCACGAGCGTGTCGTACACGGCGCGCATGAACTGCGGCGTCCCGATCGCTTGCGCGATATCGCCGAGCGTATCCGTCACGAATGCGACGTGACTCAGCGGGAGATCGGGGGTGGAAAGCGCAGCGCTCATGGCGTCGGATGTCGAAGAAGTCAGGTGGCGCTACAGGTATCACGAATATTTTCGACTGCCTACGCGGGAATCTACCCAAACGACCGCGAACGGCGATGACGTTTGTCCCGGTTTTCACGACTGACGGTGCGGGCCGCGATCTCTACATTGACCCTTGTGCTGAACACCGCTTGACGGCGTTGACGCGAGTCCGGACCCGGACATGGCGCCAGGGCCGATACCCATCACAAGGAGAATCCCCATGCGTATCCGTTCCCGTCGTCGCGCGGCCCTGTGCGCCGCGCTCGTCACGTCCGCGGGGCTGGCCCTCGCGACCAGCCGGTCCGCCCATGCGGGCGACGCCAACCTGAACGTGTACAACTGGTCCCAGTACATCGCAAGCGACACGGTGCCCAACTTCGAGAAGCAGACGGGCATCAAGGTGCGCTACGACAGCTACGACAGCGACGACACGTTGCAGACCAAGCTGCTCGCGGGCAGCTCGGGCTACGACATCGTCGTGCCGACGTCGAACTATCTCGCCCAGCAGATCCAGGCCGGCGTGTACCAGAAGCTCGACAAGTCGAAGCTGCCGAATCTCGCGAATCTCGATCCGGTGCTGATGAAGATGATCGCGAAGGCCGATCCGGGCAATCAGTACGGCGTGCCGTGGGCCTGGGGCACGACGGGCATCGGTTACAACGTTGACGCAGTGAAAAAGCGGCTCGGCGAGAACGCGCCCACCGACAGCTGGGCGCTGCTGTTCGATCCCGCGAACGCGGCGAAGCTCAAAGGCTGCGGCATCTCTGCTCGATGCGCCGGATGCCGCGTTCGCGGCCGCGCTGCAGTACCTGGGCAAGGATCCGGAGAGCAAGAATCCGGCCGACTACCAGGCCGCCTACGACGTGCTGAAGAAGATCCGCCCGTACGTGACGCAGTTCAGCTCGGCCGGCTATGCGGACGATCTCGCGAACAACGACGTGTGCGTCGTGCTCGGCTGGTCCGGCGACGTTAGCGTCGCGCGTCGGCGCACGCTCGACGCGAAGCGTCCGTACGAAATCCGCTACGTGAATCCGAAGGAAGGCGGCCTGCTGTGGTTCGACGTGATGGCGATTCCGAAGGATGCGCCGCACCCGGAAGCGGCGCTGAAGTGGATCAACTACATCGAGGAGCCGAAGACCAACGCGGCGATCACGAACGAGATCTTCTATCCGAGCGCGAACAAGGCCGCGAAATCGTTCGTGACGCCGGCGATCGCGCAGGATTCGGGCATCTACCTGCCGGACGGCACGCTCGCGAAGACGTCGCTCGCGATGCCGCGCAGCGCCGACATCGCGCGGATGCAGAACCGGTTGTGGCTGCAGCTGAAGTCAGGCGGTTGAGGGCGACGATCATGGATTCCATCGTATACGCCCGGCCGGCCGCCGCCGGCCATCGCAGCCGGCCCGCGCACGATGCGTTCGTGCGCATCGAAAACGTCGTGAAGAAATTCGGCGACAGCACCGCCGTCGACAACGTGAACCTGACGATCGCGAAGAACGAGCTGTTCGCGCTGCTCGGCAGCTCGGGCTGCGGCAAGTCCACGCTGTTGCGCATGCTCGCCGGGCTGGAGACGGCCACCTCCGGCAAGATCCTCGTCGACGGCGAAGACCTCGCGTCGCTGCCGCCGTACCGCCGCCCGGTGAACATGATGTTCCAGTCGTACGCGCTGTTCCCGCACATGTCGGTCGAGTCGAACGTCGCGTTCGGGCTGAAGCAGGAAGGCACGCCGAAGAATGAGATCAAGGAACGCGTGGCCGACGCGCTCGCGCTCGTGCAGATGAGCAAGTACGCGAAGCGCAAGCCGCACCAGTTGTCCGGCGGCCAGCAGCAGCGCGTCGCGCTGGCTCGCTCGCTCGTCAAGCGGCCGAAGCTGCTGCTGCTCGACGAACCGATGTCCGCGCTCGACAAGAAGATCCGCCAGAAGACCCAGCTCGAACTCGTGAACATCATCGAGAAGGTCGACGTGACCTGCGTGATGGTCACGCACGATCAGGAAGAGGCGATGACGATGGCGAGCCGCCTCGCGGTGATGAGCGAAGGCAAAATCGTGCAGATCGGCACGCCCGGCGAAGTGTACGAATACCCGAACAGCCGCTTCTCGGCCGAGTTCATCGGCTCGACCAACCTGTTCGAAGGGCGCGTGGTCGAGGACGAGCCCGATCACATCTTCGTCGAGAGCGACGACCTCGAGGCGCGCATGTATGTGAGCCACGGCGTGACCGGCCCGCTGGGGATGCCCGTCGGCATCTCGGTGCGGCCCGAGCGCGTGCATGTGTCGCGCGACAAGCCCGGCTCGCATCACAACTGGGCGCGCGGCGTCGTGACCGACATCGCGTACATGGGCAGCTACTCGCTGTATCACGTGCGGCTGCCGAGCGGCAAGACGGTCGTGTCGAACCTGTCGAGCTCGCACCTGCTGCACGACGGCGCGCCATCGTGGAACGACGACGTGTTTGTGTCGTGGTCGCCGGCCAGCGGCGTCGTGCTGACGCAGTGAGGACGACATGATCAGAACTTCCGCTTCCACTCCGTCCGCGCCGGTTTCCGCCGGTGCAGCAAACGCCGGCGCCGGCCGCTTCGCCGCGCTGTCGCGCTTCCTGCCGTCGGGCCGCGGCGTCGCGATCGGCGTGCCGTTCCTGTGGCTCACGATCTTCTTCGCGCTCCCGTTCGTGCTGGTGCTGAAGATCAGCTTCGCGGACCAGATGCTCGGCATTCCGCCGTATACCGCGCTCGCACGGCTCGAAGCCGGCACGGTCCAGTTCGTGTTGTCGCTGAAGCATTACGCGTTGCTGCTGCAGGACGACCTGTATCTGAAAACCTACGTCAGTTCACTGAAGATGGCCGCCGCGTCGACGCTGATGTGCGTGCTCGCCGGCTATCCGATCGCGTACTGCATCGCCCGCGCGGCGCCGGCACGCCGCAACCTGCTGATGATGGCCGTGATGCTGCCGTTCTGGACGTCGTTCCTGATTCGCGTCTATGCATGGGTTGGAATCATGAAGGACGACGGCCTGCTGAATCGCGCGCTGGTGGCGCTCGGCGTGATCGCGACACCGCTGCGCCTCTATCACACGGACGCGGGCGTCTACATCGGGATGGTCTATTCGTACCTGCCGTTCATGGTGATGCCGCTCTATGCGCATCTCGTGAAGATGGATCTCACGCTGCTCGAGGCCGCGCACGATCTCGGCGCGACGCCGTGGTCCGCGTTCTGGCGCATCACGCTGCCGCTGTCGCGCAACGGAATCGTCGCGGGCAGCCTGCTCGTGTTCATCCCGGCCGTCGGCGAATACGTGATCCCGGAACTGCTCGGCGGCGCGAACACGCTGATGCTCGGTCGCGTCATGTGGGACGAGTTCTTCAACAACATGGACTGGCCGATGGCGTCCGCGGTGACGGTGACGATGGTGGCGCTGCTGCTCGTGCCGATGGCGCTGCTCCATTACAGCCAGGCCGAAGCGGAGGGGCGCTCATGACCCGCGCGAATCGCCTGTTGTCCGCCTGCGTGCTGGGCGTGGGCTTCCTGTTCCTGTACGTGCCGATCGCGAGCCTCGTCGTCTATTCGTTCAACGCGTCGAAGCTCGTGACGGTGTGGTCCGGCTTCTCGTTTCGCTGGTACGGCGCGCTGCTGCACGACGACGAACTGCTGACGGCCGCGTGGCTGTCGCTGAAGATCGCGGTGCTGACGGCGACCGCGTCGGTCGCGATCGGCACCTGGGCCGGCTTCGTGCTGGCCCGCATGGGGCGTTTTCGCGGCTTCACGCTCTATGCGGCAATGATCAACGCGCCGCTGGTGATTCCCGAAGTGATCCAGGGCATCTCGCTGCTGCTGCTGTTCGTCGCGATGCAGCAGACCTTCGGCTGGCCCGCCGGGCGCGGCTGGCTGACGATCTGGATCGGCCACGTGATGCTGTGCCTGTCGTTCGTCGCGGTGATCGTGCAGTCGCGCGTGAAGGAGCTCGATCGCTCGATCGAGGAAGCCGCGCTCGACCTCGGTGCCCGGCCGCTGAAAGTGTTCTTCGTGATCACGCTGCCGCTGATCGCGCAGGCGCTGGTGTCCGGCTGGCTGCTCGCGTTCACCGTGTCGATCGACGACGTCATTCTTTCCGCCTTCCTGTCGGGCCCCGGTTCGACGACGCTGCCGCTCGTCGTGTTCTCTCGCGTGCGGCTCGGATTGAACCCGGAGATGAACGCGCTCGCGACGGTGTTCATCACGGTCGTGACGATCGGCGTCGTCGTCGTGAACCGCTCGATGCTGGCGCGCGAGCGACGGCAAGCCCGCGACGCCCGTGCGTGGCACGCGGCCTGCGCGCCGGACGCACCGTCTGCACCGACGGTCTTGCCGCCCGCTCGCGCGTCGGCCGTGCACGCGCGCCGCGACCCCGCACCGCATCCCGTGAAGTGAAGAACGACAAGGAGACGTTGGATGAAAAAGAAGATGCTGTGCGCGCTGATTGCCGGTGCGTTGCCGGGGTTGGCCGTCGCGAGTTCGAGCGCCGAGCAGATCAGGGTGCTGCAACAGCAGCTCGCCGTGCTGCAGCGGCAGATGAGCGAGCTGCAATCGCAACTCGCCGCGAAACCGGCGGCCGCGCCGGCTTCGTCGGCTGCGGCGGCGAGTACGCCCGCGGCCGACCCGTCGGCGTCCGGCTACGGGCACGCGCCTGCGGTGCTGACCAACGACGACGTGACCGAGATCCGTCAACAGGTCGCGAACCAGCAGCTGAAGGTCGACTCGCTCACCGACGCCGCGCGCACCGGCCCGATCGCCGGGTTGTCGGTGACCGGCTACCTCGATCCGACCTACGTGTACAACCGGGGCGCTGGCACGTCGTCGTTCCAGTTCGCGAACCACGAGAGCGCGTACACCTACTACAACAGCACGTTCGGCGACGTATTCCTCGACATCAAGAAGACGTTCGGCGTCGGGCCGAGCGCGCCGTCCGCTGAAATCACGCTGATGCCGAACCGCGGCGCCGGCCTGTCGATGATGACGGGCAGCGGCGCGAGCGGTCTCGACATCGTGAACACGGCCGTCGTCACGGTGCCGCTGTCGGGTACGACCGCGTTCATCGGCGGGCTGGTGCTCGGCTTCGGCGGCTACGAGTACCAGCAGTCGAACCAGATGCTCACGCTCACGCACAACCTGCTGTACGACTTCTCGGATCCGGGTTCGTCGATCGGCGCGGGCATCAACTACCTGAGCCCGAGCGGGCAGTGGGCGTGGAAGTTCTTCGTCGGCAACGAGCAGTTCCGCAGCGCGGGCGCCGTCACGCAGACCGGCGTGAACGCACTCGGCGATCCGATCACGACGAGCAACAAGGTGCCCACCTTCACCGCGCGCGTCGACTACATGCGCGGCAGTGCGCTCGATATCGGCGGGTCGATCAACATCGGCCGCCAGACGCTGCCGAGTGCGATCGACCCGGCCACCGGGAATGTGCACTACGGCGTGGGCGGCAATGCGCCCGGCGCATACGGCACGTTTTTCTTCGCGGAAGCCGATGCGACCTACACGCTCGCCGATGCGCAGTACAACGCGGAGTTCGACTACGGCCAGCAGCAGCACGGCGCGTTCAACGGCGGGCTTGCGCAGTGGTTCGGGTTGTCGCTGCTCGCGCATCGCAAGTTCAACGTGCCGGTGGTCGGCCGCATGGGCGCGACGTTGCGCTACGACCTGCTCGTCAACCGCAGGAACGGCGGCGGCGGATCGTCGATCGGCCTGAACGGCAACGGGATGGATCCGTACAACGGCTTCGGCATCGACGCGGACTGCCTCGCGATGTCGAAGGCGAACGGCGGCGTCGGCTTCGAGTGCAAGGGCGCGACGCGGCAGGCGGCCGCATTCGACCTGCTGTTCTATCCGACCCAGCAAGTGACGGTCAAGGTCGAGTATCGGCACGACTGGGCGAGCAACAAGGTATTCCTGCGTCACGACGGGTCGTATGCAAAGTCGAACGACCTGCTCGCGACCCAACTCATCTACGCGTTCTGACGCGACGCCGTTAGCGATTGTCACTCATGCTCAAGTTCGAAAATCAGCAACATATTCAGTCGTACTATGCAGATACCGCCAACGACCGAACCCGCCATCCGGCGCTTGATGGAGCCGTGTCGGCCGACGTGTGCGTGATCGGCGGCGGGCTCACCGGTCTCACCGCGGCGCTCGATCTCGCCGAGCGCGGCCATTCGGTCGTGCTCGTCGAGGCGTCGCGGATCGGCTGGGGCGCCAGCGGTCGCAACGGCGGCCAGTTGATCGCCGGGTACTCGTGCGACATCGATACGTTCTCGGCCTATCTGCCGGCCGACGACGTGCGGCAGATATGGGCGATGGGGCTCGAATCGGTCGATCTCGTCCGGCAGCGGGTCGAGCGCCACGGCATCGATTGCGACCTGACCCTCGGTTATCTGACGGCCGCGAACAAGAAGCGCCACATCGACGCGCTGCGCAAATGGCGCGACACCGCGGTGAGCCGCTTCGGCTATCGCGGCTACGACATCGTCGAACGTGCCGACATGCGGCGCTTCGTCGCTTCGGACCGCTACGTCGGCGGCCTGCGTCATGAAGGCAGCGGCCACCTGCATCCGCTGAACTACACGCTCGGCCTCGCACGCGCGGCGCGCGCGGCCGGCGTGACGATCCACGAGGACACGCCGGCGCTCGCGCTCGAGCGTGCCGCGCCGTATCACCGCGTCAGGTGCGCGCGCGGCCACGTGGACGCCCGCTACGTCGTGCTGGCCGGCAATGCGTACCTCGGGCAGCTGGCGCCGGCGCTCGCACGCAAGATCATCCCGGTGGCGACCTACGTGATCGCGACGGAGCCGCTCGGCGACGCACGCGCGGCCGAAACGATGCCGGCCGACGCGGCGATCAGCGACTGCAATTCGGCGCTCGACTATTTCCGGCTGACGCGCGATCGCCGGTTGCTGTGGGGCGGCAAGGCGAGCAGCTCGACGCGTACCCCGCGCGATCTCGCGAAGGCGATGCGGCGCGACATGCTGAAGACGTTCCCGCAACTCGCCGACGTGCGGATCGACTATGCGTGGGGCGGCCTGATCGACGCGACGATGAATCGCGCGCCGCATTTCGGGCGGCTCGAGCCGACCGTGTATTTCGCGCAGGGCTTCTCCGGGCACGGCGTGAACGTGACCGGTCTCGCGGGGCGGCTGATCGCGGAAGCGATCGACGCACAGGCTGCGCGTTTCGACCTGTTCGGCCGCATTCGCCATCGCGACTTTCCGGGCGGCCGCGCGCTGCGCACGCCGATGCTGGCGCTCGCGATGGCATGGCACCGGACGATGGATCTGCTTTGACCCGTGCGGCGCGGCTTGCTCGAGCGCGCGGCAATGAATCGTTTTGAACCATTCACTCATGCGCTGGAGGCATTCATGACCCACGTCACCCGTCTCGTCGACCTGATGCAGGCGCCGGCCCGGCTCACGCAAAGCCGCGTGCCGGCCGGGCTGCTGCTCGACGGCAATCCGATGCAGACACTGTCGCATCACTACATCAGCCCGTGCGGGCAGTTCAGTTGCGGGATCTGGGAATGCACGCCCGGACGCTGGACGATCGACTACGACGAGTCGGAGTACTGCGAGATGCTGAGCGGCGTCGCGATCGTGCGCGGTGCGCACGGCGGCGAGCGCGTGCTGCGCGCCGGCGACCGCTTCGTGATTCCGCCGGGTTTTCGCGGCACGTGGGAGGTCGTCGAGACGTGCCGGAAGATCTACGCGTCGCATGCGCCGCAGGCCGAGCCGTCGCGCGCGTAGCGCGAGGCCGAGTCAACCCGATCCAATCATCAACGAGGAGCATCCCATGACCCAGGAATTGTGGCGTCTGAGCGCGGCCGAGATGGCCGCGTACGTCGCGCGGCGCGACGTGTCGTCGACGGAACTCGTGCACAGCTGCCTGCAGCGGCTCGAGCAGGTGAACCCCGTCATCAACGCGATCGTCGACGTGCTAGCCGACAGCGCGTTGCAGGCGGCTTCCGAAGCCGATGCCGCGATCGCGCGAGGCGCGCCGGTCGGCCCGCTGCACGGCGTGCCGGTGACGGTAAAGATCAATGTCGACACGGCCGGCCACGCGACGACGAACGGGGTGCGCGCATTTGCCGGTCTGCTCGCGCAGGAAGACAGCCCGGTGACCGCGAACCTGCGCAACGCCGGTGCGATCGTGATCGGGCGCAGCAATGCGCCGGCGTTTTCGTACCGGTGGTTCACCGACAACGAGCTGCACGGCCGCACGTCGAATCCGTGGAATCCGTCGCTGACGCCGGGCGGCTCCAGCGGCGGCGCGGCCGCCGCGGTCGCCGCCGGCATCGGCGCGATCGCGCACGGCAACGACCTCGGCGGTTCGATCCGCTACCCGGCCTACGCATGCGGCGTCGCAGGGATGCGGCCGAGCACCGGCCGCGTTCCGGCCTACAACGCGACGCAATCGAAGGACCGTACGCTCGCCGTGCAGCTCGCGTCCGTGCAAGGGCCGCTGGCGCGCACGATCGGCGACCTGCGCCTCGCGCTCGATGCGATGGCGGTGGGCGACGCGCGCGACGCGTGGTGGATGCCGGTCGCGCCGGCCGGTCGCGACGCGACGTTCCCGGTACGGGTTGCCGTGTGTCCGGCGCTGCCGGGCGTGCCGTCGGACCCGGTGGTCGTCGAAGCGGTCCGGCAGGCCGCGCGCTGGCTGGAAGAGGCGGGCTGCGTCGTCGAGGAAGCGCAACCGCCGCGGATCGCCGAAGCGTGCGCGCTATGGCTCGACCTCGTGACGAACGAAGCGCGCGGTGGGCTCGGCGACGTGATCATGCAGCACGGCGACGCGGCGATCCGGACCGCGTTCGCGAGCCAGCGCAGCCTCGCGTCGCCGCTCGACCTCGCCGGCTACATGAACGGCCTGGCGCGGCGGACTGCTCTTCTGCGCGACTGGCAGCAGTTCTTCACGCGTTACCCGCTGCTGCTGATGCCGGTGTCGTGTGCACAGCCGTTCGCGATCGATGCCGACCAGCACGGCGATGACGCAATGCGCGACATCGTCGCCATGCAGGGGCCGTTGCTGGCGACCGCGCTGCTCGGGCTGCCGGGACTGTCGGTGCCGACCGGCGTGCGCGACGGCGTGCCGACGGGCGTGCAACTCGTCGCCGGGCGCTTCCAGGAGGCGCTGTGCCTCGCCGCCGGCGAGGCGATCGAGGCGCGCGCCGGCACGTTCACGCCGATCGATCCGGTGACCGGATCGTGATGACCGACTTTTGACCGGAAGGGAACACCCATGAATCCATTCACATTCGAAGACTGGCAGGCCCGCGCGGCCGTGCTGCGGATCGAAGCGCGCGCGTTCATCAACGGCGACCTGTGCCACGCGCACAGCGGGGCGACGTTCGCGTGCGTGAGTCCGATCGACGGCCGCGTGCTCGCGCACGTGGCCGACTGCGGCGCCGACGACGTCGATGCGGCCGTGGCGGCCGCGCGCCGCGCGTTCGACGCGCAGGCGTGGGCCGGCATGAATCCGCGTGCCCGCAAGGCCGTGCTGCAGCGCTGGGCGGCGCTGATGCGCGAGCATCGCGACGAACTTGCGCTGCTCGAGACGCTCGACACCGGCAAGCCGATTGCCGACACCACGGCCATCGACGTGCCGGCCGCCGCGCATTGCGTCGACTGGTACGCCGAAGCGATCGACAAGGTCGGCGGCGAGGTCGTGCCGGCCGACCGTCATCTCGTCGGGCTCGTCACGCGCGAGCCGATCGGCGTCGTCGCGGCGGTCGTGCCGTGGAATTTTCCGCTGTTGATGGCCGCGTGGAAATTCGCGCCGGCGCTCGCGGCCGGCAACAGCGTGGTGCTCAAGCCGTCCGAGAAGTCGCCGCTGACCGCGATCCGCGTCGCGCAGCTCGCCTGCGACGCCGGTGTGCCGCCCGGCGTGTTCAGCGTCGTGCCCGGCGGCGCCGAGCCGGGACGACTGCTGGCGCTGCATCGCGACGTCGACTGCATCGCGTTCACCGGCTCGGCGCGCACCGGGCAGCAGATCATGGCGTGCGCCGCGCAATCGAACCTGAAGCGCGTTTGGCTCGAACTGGGCGGCAAGTCGCCGAACCTCGTGCTGCCCGATTGCCCGGACCTCGATCGCGCCGCGCAGGCGGCGGCCGATGCGATCTTCTTCAACATGGGGGAAGTGTGCACGGCGGGCTCGCGCCTGCTCGTGCATCGCGACATCAAGGAGGCGTTCGTCGATAGGCTGGTCGCCGCGTCGCGGCGCTTCGCACCGGGGCATCCGCTCGATCCCGCGGTGGCGATGGGCGCGATCGTCGATCGCGTGCAGCTCGAGCGCGTGATGCGCTACATCGGCATCGGACGGGAGGAAGGACGCCTCGTGACGGGCGGAGCGCGCGTGCGCGAGGACACCGGCGGGTTCTATGTCGAGCCGACCGTGTTCGAGGTCGACGCGCAGGCGACGATCGCGCGCGAGGAGATCTTCGGGCCGGTGCTGTCGGTGATCGCGTTCGACGACGTCGATACGGCCGTACGCATCGCCAACGATACCGAGTACGGGCTCGCGGCGGCCGTGTGGTCGGCCGACCTCGCGACGGCGCATACGGTCGTGCGGCGCCTGCGTGCCGGCACGGTGTGGGTCAACTGCTACGGCGACGGCGGCGACGACATGAACTTCCCGTTCGGCGGCTACAAGCAGTCGGGCAACGGTCGCGACAAGTCGCTGCACGCGCTCGACAAATACACCGAGCTCAAATCGACGATCGTGCGGCTGTGACGCGGGCGGGGCGGGCGGTCGCATGTCCCGCACGCATCGGCTGCGTCGTGCATCTCGCATTCGGTCGCGTCGGGGCGGGCGGTGGCGCGCGGCTCGGCGCATGGCGACGGGATCAACGAATCCTGACCCCCTTGCGCCCCGGCTCGATGACGTCCCGCCGTCCGCGCGGCATTCAATGTTGGTACGATCGCGCGTATCGTCCACGCCGGCGTCGTTCACAGCCGGTCCATCGGCCGCGCGGCTACCCGGTACCGCAGTAGCGCGGCCACGTTCGGGAGAAGCGGTTCATGCTGCAGGCGTTCGCGGTCTTGCTGACCTTCCAGTGTCTCGGGGAAGGCGTGTCCTATCTGTTCGGCCTGCCGGTGCCGGGCCCCGTGATCGGCATGCTGCTGCTGTTCGGCTTCGTGATGCTGCGGCCGCGGTTGGCCGACGCGATCGAGCCGACCACGCTCGAGCTGCTGCGCCATCTGTCGCTGCTGTTCGTGCCGGCCGGCGTCGGCATTATGGTGTCGGCCGACCGCGTGCGCGGCGATGCGCTCGCGGTCGTCGTCGCGCTGGCGGTCAGCACGTCGCTCGCGATCGCCGTGACGGCGCTCGTCACGCGCGCGCTGCTGCGCCGCCAGCGGCGCGGGCACGGCGCGGCGGAGGGCACGCCGTGACGGCCTTCCCGAAACTCGGCGCGATCTGGGTCTACCTCGCCGCGACCCCGCTGCTCGGCCTGACGATCACGCTGATCGCCTACCTGATTGCACAGGCCGTCTATGCACGCGCACGCTTCAACCCGCTCGCGAACCCGGTGCTGATCGCGGTCGCGCTGATCGTCGTGCTGCTGACGATCACGCGCACGCCGTATCCGACGTATTTCGAGGGCGCGCAGTTCGTCCACTTCCTGCTCGGCCCGGCGACCGTCGCGCTGGCGCTGCCGCTGTACCGCCAGTGGTCGAAGCTGCGGCGCGCCGCGGTGCCGCTGCTCGTCGGGCTGCTGGCGGGCTCGCTGACCGCGATCGTATCGGCGGTCGGCATTGCCGCGCTGTTCGGCGCGTCGCATCAGACGATCGCGTCGCTCGCGCCGAAATCCGCGACCACGCCGATCGCGATGGCCGTCGCGCAGGCGATCGGCGGGATTCCGTCGCTGACCGCGGTGCTGGTAATCTCGACGGGGATTTTCGGCGCCGTGTGCGCACGCGGAATCCTGAACGTGCTGCGTATCGAGGAGCCGGCCGTGCGCGGTTTCGCGCTCGGCGTCGCATCGCACGGGATCGGCACCGCGCGCGCGTTCCAGGTCAGCGAGGAGGCCGGCGCGTTCGCGGGGCTCGGGATGGGGCTGAACGGCGTGCTGACCGCGTTCGTCGTGCCGATCCTGCTGCCGGTGCTGTCGCGCTGGATCTGAGCGGCGGCACGCGCCGTCCGCGCGCGAGACTATCGGTTTCCCTGATGGCCGCGTGCGCCGCGCCGGCCGGCCGGGCGCCTGCCGCGCACGTATCGCTGCCGTTATCAGGAGAATTCAGGAACCGGCACGGACATTCGTGCGACGATCGGCTAACGTTGCATCGGCGCCGTCGTCGCACGCCGACACCCGTCGCGTGCGTGCCGGCGTTCGACCCACATCCAACAATCGACAAGGAGAACCGGCGATGACGAAGTTTCGCGTGGTTTCGGTGGCAGTGGCAGTAACGGCGTCGTTCGGTCTGCTGTTGACCGCGGCGCCGGCGGCATACGCGCAGGATCCGGCGTCCGCGCCGACGCAGAAGCAGCTCGACAAGGCGCAGAAGAAGGCCGCCCGCAAGGCAGCCCGCGCGCGCCATGCGAAGGACCTGAACGCTATCGGCACGGGCAGCGGCTACCGGCTGACCAACGACCAGAGCAACTACCCGCAGAACGCGGTCGAAAAGGCGCCCGCGACGAAGGCGGCGCCCGCTCCCGCTCCTGCCGCGCCGGCATCGGGCCAGTAACGGCCGGTGTTCGCGCAATGACGAACGGCGCCGGTTCGACCGGCGCCGTTCGTTCGTGTGCGTGCCGCGGTCCCGGGCCTGCCGGGGCCGGCGGCACCCGCGTTACGACGCGAGCTTCACGGCCAGTTCCGCGACGTGCTTGCCCTGGTAGCGCGCGATGTCGAGCTCGTTTGCGCTCGGCTGACGGCTGCCGTCCGCGCCCGCGAGCGTGGTCGCGCCGTACGGCGTGCCGCCCGTGATCTCGCTCATGTTGACGAGCCCGCTGCAGGCGTAGGGCACGCCCACGATCACCATCCCCTGGTGCAGCAGCGTCGTATGGAACGACGTGATGGTCGTTTCCTGGCCGCCGTGCTGCGTGCCGGTCGACGCGAACACGCTGCCGATCTTGCCGACGAGCGCGCCCTTCATCCACAGGCCGCCGGTCTGGTCGAGGAACGTGCGCATCTGGCCGGCCATGTTGCCGAAGCGGGTCGGCGTGCCGAAGATGATCGCGTCGTAGTTCGGGAGCTCGTCCACGGTGGCGACGGGCGCGGCCTGATCGACCTTCACGCCGATGGCCTTCGCCTGGTCGGCGGGGATGGTTTCCGGCACGCGCTTGAGCGTGACCTCGACGCCGGGCACCGATTTCGCGCCTTCCGCGATGTGCTGCGCCATCGTTTCGACGTGCCCGTAGGACGAGTAGTAAAGAACGAGTACCTTGGCCATGATGCGAATCTCCGATTGATAAGGTAAGGCCCCGCGGTCAGCGGGGCCTGGTTTTCCGAACGGGCGTCACGCCCATTCGGCCGTCACTTCGACCGGGCGCAGGTCGAATACCAGCACCTCGGCATCCTTGCCGTCGGCGAACGTGAGCACCTGTTCGTCGCGGATGCGGGCGCCGTCACCTTCGCCGAGCGTCACGCCGTTGACCGTCACGCTGCCACGTGCGACATGCACGTAGGCGAAGCGGCCCGGTGCCAGTTCGAGCGTGGCGCGCTCGTCGCCGTCGAACAGGCCCGCGTAGATCCGCGTGTCCTGGCGGATCTTCAGCGAGCCACCGTTACCGTCGGGCGACACGATCGGCGTGAGCCTGCCACGCTTGTCGGCCTCCGCGACATTCGTCTGCTGATAGCGCGGCTCGGCACCCTTCTCGGACGGTCCGACCCAGATCTGCAGAAAGTGGACGGGCGTCTCGTGCGAGTGGTTGAACTCGCTGTGACGCACCCCGGTACCCGCGCTCATCAACTGGACGTCGCCCGGCACGATCACCGACCCGGTGCCCATCGAATCCTTGTGCTCCAGCGCACCGTCGAGCACGTACGACAGGATTTCCATGTCGCGGTGCGGGTGCGTGCCGAAGCCGCGGCCCGGTGCGACGCGGTCGTCGTTGATCACCAGCAGGTCGGAGAAGCCGACTTGCTTCGGATCGTAGTAGTTCGCGAACGAAAACGTGTGACGGGAGCTGAGCCAGCCATGCTCGGCGTGGCCACGTTGGTTTGCTGCACGAGTCTCGATCATGATTTTGTCCTGGAAGTCGCCGAACCTCGAAAGTGGGCCCGGCCGTTCGTTGAGATGAATCTTAGGTCAATCGATTTGACAAATAAATGGTTGTATAGATAATGACTGTCACTTTCAGGTGGACAATATGGAACTCAACGACCTCAGGATCTTCGTGTCGACCGTCGATGCGGGCAGCTTCACGGCGGCGGCCGATCAACTGATGCTGTCCAAGCAATTCGTGAGCCGGCGCACGATGGCGCTGGAGGCGTCGCTCGGCGTGCGCCTCCTGCATCGCAATACGCGCAATCTCGCGGTCACGGAATCGGGGCAGGAGTTCTATGCGCGCGCGCAGCGGATCCTCGCCGAGGTCGCCGACGCCGAGCAGGCGATGTCGGTGCGCAGCACCGAACTGCATGGCTCGCTGAAGATCAGCGCGCCGCTGTCGTTCGGGATCACGCACGTGTCGCCGCTGATCGCCGAATTCCTGGCCGCGCATCCGGCCGTGCGGCTGAACCTCGACCTGACCGACCGGCGCGTCGATCTAATCGGCGAGGGCTTCGACCTCGTGCTGCGGATCGGCGCGCTCGAGGATTCGACGCTGATCGCGCGCCCGCTCGGTGCGTGGAAGATGATCGCGTGCGCGAGCCCCGCTTACCTGAAGCGGCAGGGCACGCCCGACACGCCGGCCGATCTTGCCGCGCACACGTGCCTGCTATACGGCCGAGAGCGGCGCGTCGGCTGGGAATTCCGGATCGACGGCGCGGCACGCACGTTCGACGTGCAGGGGCCGCTCGTCGCGAACAACGGCGAAGTCGTGCGCGACGCGGCGATCGCGGGGCTCGGCATCGCGCTGCTGCCGCATTTCATCGTCGGCGCGGCGCTCGACAGCGGCGCGCTCGTGCCGGTGCTCGACGCGTATGCGCCGTCGCCGATCACGCTGAACGCGGTATTTCCGCAGCATCGGGAAGGGTTCGTCACGCTGCGCACGTTCATCGGATTTCTGGCGGAGCGGCTGGGCGTGCGGAGGTAAAGGGCAGGGGACGCGATTGATCGGCGGCGCGCATTCGCGTTAGGCTTCGACGGGGCCGACGGTCCGCAGCGCATGCCGGGCCGGGCGTTTTTACCTCACATCGCATCGAGCACGTAGCTTCTACTCGCTGCGATCCACGACGAGTCCAATGACAATGAAAAACCGATCGAATGCTCGCGCCGGCGAGCGAGGGCAAACCGTGATGCACGGCCGGCATGCGCGGCGCGCGAACCTGCGATCCGCGATGATCTTGGCAGTCCTGATGATGGCGCCGATGGCCGCGCACGCGGCCGGCTTCGACTGCACGAAAGCCGCTTCGCCGACCGAGAAGGCGATCTGCGCGGATCCCGCGCTGTCGTCGCTCGACGGTCAGCTGGCCGCGGCGTGGAAGAAGGCGCTTGCGAAAGGCGGCGATACGGCCGCGTTGAAGGCCGCGCAGTTGCAATGGCTCAAGCAGCGCGACCGCTGCGGCAACGACGTGTTGTGCGTCAGCGATCGCTATCGCGAGCGGCTCGCGAGCCTGAACGGTGCGCCGCTTGCAGCCGACCGGTGGCAGCAGACGTGGTATCGCGGCAGCGACAACCCGTCGTTCGGCGGCGTGCTGACGTTCACCGGCACGGCGCCGCGCCTGCACTTCGAACTGAGCGGCAACAACGGTGCGAATACCGGCGGACTCGGCGGCGATATCGAACTGCACGGCGACCGCGGCACGTTTCGCCAGGATCAATGCCGGCTCGATTTCAGCCGAAAGGGCTCACGCGTGCAGGTTGCGCAGCAGGGCAGCGATGGCGATTGCGGCGCCGGTTCGGGCGTCACGTATTCGGGCGACTACGTGACGGCATCGAAGGCGCAGGCGAGTCCGCCACCGGATCTCGTGACCCTGAAGGTGCTGACCGACGCGCGGCAGAACGCGGTCGCGCACAAGCTGCTCGGCGCCGACTATCAGACGCTCGTCGACATGATCAACACCAGCGTGGACGAGAAGGATCTCGACGGCCTGAACGCCAGCGTGACGTCGTACTGGGTGCGCGGCATCGCGACGACGAACGCCGCGATCGTGATGCAACGGGGCACCGATCTGTGGATCGGGCTGCTCGTGTTCGATGCGCATGACAAGGTGCGGATGCGCTACTACTCGAACGTGCCGGCGTGGAAAAAGACGGTGCCGAAGACCATTCGCGCGTGGCACGACAAGCTCGACAAGACGCTTCCGATCGACCTCATGTGATTCGGCGGGACGGCGGGCCGATACGCGTGTCGGCTGTCTGTTGGCAAATCGAGTTTTTATGGCTTTCTTGTCCGTTCGGTTTTTCCGAGTGGCAATTGAATTTGTCCCGCGAAACATGTCGCCGGCACCGGCAGAGGCATCCTGATCGGACGACGGCGGATGGCGGGCGGCAATATGACGGTGCGTCCATGACGGTGCGTCCGAAATCGTCATACTATTGCGCTCGAAATCCTTCTCCGGAGCTTTCTGCAATGTCATCGCCCATCGACGTTCACTTCTTCCGCGTCCTTGCGGACAGCTACCAGCGACTGCTCCACAAGTCGCTCGTTCCTGCCGGGATGGGCACGTCCGAAGCCGCGACATGGCTGTACGAGGAAGCGCCTTTCGGGATTCTCGCGCATGGTGTAGTGGTCGATCCCGTGTTCGTCTACGGCAACAAGCGCGCGCAGGCCATTTTCGGCTATGACTGGGATGAACTGACCGCACTGCCTTCACGGTTCTCGGCGGAGCCGATGGAGCGGAGTGAACGCCAGTCGTTTCTCGAGAAAGTCGCGCGAGACGGCTTCGTATCGGGATATCGCGGGATACGCATCACGAAGTCCGGCACACGCTTCTGGATCGATCACGCGACGGTGTGGCAACTCACCGATTCCGCCGGGAATCACTGCGGTCAGGCAGCGATGATTCCGGAAGTGCGCGCCATTGGGTAGTTTCCGCGACGCCGACGCGAGTGCCGAACCTGGGCCAGTGTGGTGCTTTGATCGACATCGTGGATTACCACGTGAGACACGGCCTTGCGCATTAACGTGACCAAGCAAGCTGAAGACGTGGTTTTCGTCATATGAATTCGCGCCGAATCACCTATATTGAGCGTTCGGCAATCGAGGGCCGAGTCTTCTCCGCGCTCGCGTTGGAAAAGAGCCCACGTCCGCGGCGGAGCGTGTTGCCGATCACTGATCATTACGAGGAGTGGCAAGCATGGGATTGTCTCTGCAGGGCATTGCGTTCAGGTCGGTGTACAACAAAAAGTGGATATCGCTGGTTACTAGCTTCTACGGTCGAGATTGTTACGTGGCGTGCAAAGACACCCCGGATGTGTTCTGCATGTTCACCATGAATCCGACGATGGGGGTATTTAGCGATGTGGAGGGTAACTGGATCATGCAAAGCCTGGACGATCCGACGAAATTGATCCCATATTCGGCCGTTGAGCCGCCGGATGACAATACCCTCAATCACGCGCGCTTCTCGTTTACCAAGACCGCGCTCGGCCAGGGCACGCAGGTATCGATTGTTACGCTGGATAAGGCCAGGACCTGGGTGGTCGACGACAACGGCACCGACCAAGGCGTGCTGAGCCTGGCCACCGCTTATACGTTGGATTACGTCGGTGACGAAGTCGCCGGCAAACTGACGTTCGAGTACTGGGACAGTGTGCTTTCGCCGTGGCCGCCCGCCTGAGGGCGATCGGGCCGCCAGACTGCCGCTCCCCACGCTGCCGGAGTGGCGCAGATCGCGGCGCGCGGAGCCGACCGGCTAGCGGCCAGCACCGTAGTGCTCGCGTCGCGAAGCGGTGCTGCGAAATAGCCTGTTCCACCTACGGTCACGTATCTCACAACCCGGCTTCCGCCGGGTTTTTTCATGGTCGACGCCGGCTGGCACTCAGGGGGCCAGAAATACTGCATCTGATAACGCCCTTGGCAGATCCATCGATGCCGTGGGACCCGGGGCCGATACCAAAATTTGGTATATGATGGTGCCATCATGAGGAGGTGCACGATGGCACGGAACACTTCAATCTCGCTGGGAGACCACCTCACCCAGTTTGTCGACACGCAGGTCGCATCCGGTCGCTATGGCTCGGCCAGCGACGTGGTGCGGGCGGGGCTGCGGCTGCTCGAAACGCAGGAAACCGAGTTGCGGGCGCTGCAGGAGGCCTTGAAGGCCGGCGAGGCCTCGGGCGAGCCGACTGCCTTTGACAGCCAGGCGTTCTTGGAGCGGATGCGGAAAAAGCATGCCGATTGAGGCGCGTCTGGTGCGGCTGACGCCGCTGGCCGAGGCCGATCTCGAGGACATCTGGACCTACACCTTCGAACGCTGGTCGCTTGAGCAGGCCGAGCATTATGTGGGCGAGCTGGCCTCGGCGTTCGAGCGTCTCGCGCGGCGCGAGTGGAGAGGGCGACCGAGTCGTGCGGGCAACGGCTATTGGCGCTACATGGTCGGTTCCCACGTGGTGTTCTATCGGGAAACGGCCGACAGCCTGGACGTGATTCGGGTATTGCATCAACGCATGGACGTGGACCGGCACCTGTAGAGGACGCCGACCTGCCACGCGCCGTGTCTTTTCAGCAAAACTCCCGTGCAGTCGTCGGCAGCGCCCCGAGGAGTTCGGTCCGGTCGACGAGCTTGCTAGCAATCAGATGCCGTACTTTACCTTCGGCCTGCCAGACGCCATGGACGGCGAGCAGCCCAGCGCCGAGCGCTTCGTTCCGAAACTTCTCCAGCAGACCGGGCCAGAATCACGTGGCCCGTCTCGTCCTCGAGCGTCATGAAGAGCACACCATTGGCCGTGCCCGGGCGCTGGCGGACCGTGACCAATCCGCACGCGCGCGCGAGCTGGCCGCTACGCAACGGCTGCAGCTGCTCGGCCGACTGTAGGCGATCAAGAGCCAGCCGATCGCGCAGCGCGCCAGCGGATGCCGGTCGAGGGTAAAGCCCATCGCGCGACAGTCGGTGACAATCTCCTTGCCCTCCGATGCTTGCGGCAGCGCCGGCACCGCGTCGTCGCGCTCGGCGCCGCGCAGCAGATTTGCCATGCCCCCGCGGCCGCATACGACACGTTTGTTACGTGACAATTGTCCACTAAATCGAGACAACGAATCTTGTTTCGACGGATTGATGATTTTCGGTGAGACAGTAGACTGCACCCGTGCTTCGCCAGAACCGATCCGAAGCGTGCCAAGACGGCGCGACCGGACGGGTTCTTCGGCAGCGGGCCGACCGGCCCGCGGTTCGATCGTGCGAGGCGGGTTCGTTGTCGATCTTTGGGTTCGCCGTTGCGGCGGCCGTCGGCACCGAATGCGTCAAACCATCCATTCAAGGTGATTGCTATGCGTTACGTTTCGCTGGATTCGAAGAAGGACGAGCTGCTGCTGGCGGGTCGCGTGCTGATGATGATCCTGTTCGTGCTGTTCGGCTGGCAGAAGCTGAACGGCTTCTCGGGCACGGTCGCGTACATGGCGTCGACGGGGGCGCCGTCGCCCGAGCTGTCGGCGGTGATCGCGGTGGCGGTCGAGCTGGTCGGCGGCGCGCTGATCGCGGTCGGCTTCTACACGCGTCCGCTCGCGCTGGTGTTCGCGGTCTATACGCTCGCAACCGCGTTGATCGGGCATCGCTACTGGGCGCTGCAGGGCATGGACCAGTACCTCGCGATGATCAACTTCTACAAGAACATCAGCATCATCGGCGGGCTGCTGTTGCTCGCGGTCAGCGGGCCGGGACGGTATTCGTTCGACCGGAAGTAAGCGGGCGCGAGACTTCGTGCCGCACGACAGGCCCGGTGCGCGCAATCGCGCACCGGGCCTCGTTTCATTACGCGCACGTCGTCGACGTGCGAGCGAAATCGACATCGGTGCCGGTTCTCGTATAGATTTGGGGCCCTCTTTCCCTTTCGTCGTTGGCTACCGTGTCGCATCCGACCATCCTTCTCATCGGCGCGTCCGGCCTGCTCGGCCGTGCGGTTGCCGCTTCGCTGTCCCGCGAATCGTCGCTGACGCAGCTCGCAACCATCCGGAACCCGGACACCGCGGGCGCACGCCGCCTCGCGTTGCCGCCGGAAAACGTCGCGCGGCTCGACGTCCTCGATCAGCCGGCGCTCGAACACCTGTTCGACACCCGGCGACCGGCCGCCGTGATCATCTGCGCCGCCGAGCGGCGCCCTGACGTCTGCGAGCGCGACCCCGCGGCCGCACGTGCGATCAATGTCGACGCGCCGGCCCGCATCGGCGCGCTCGCCGCGCGCTACGGCGCGTGGACGCTCGGCATTTCCACCGACTACGTATTTGACGGCAAGGACGCGCCGTACCGCGAAGACGCCGCGCCGAACCCGCTGAACATCTACGGCCGAACCAAGCTGGAAGGCGAGGCCGCGTTGCTCGCCGCGTCGCCGCTTGCCTGCGTGCTGCGCCTGCCGTTGCTCTACGGCCCGATCGTCGACTGGCGCGAGTCGGCCGTCACGAGCCTCGTGCCGGCGATCGTCGCGTCCGCACGACCGGGCGCGGACGCGGTCGGCATGGACGCGTGGGCGATTCGCTATCCGACCTACACGCCCGACGTCGCCGAGGTCATCCGCGACCTGACGCTGCGCCATCTCGCGGGTTCGACCGTCACCGGCATCCGGCATTGGTCGGCCGAGGAACCGATGACGAAGTACGACATCGCGCAGCGGATCGCGGCCGCGCTCGGCATCGACGCCGCGCTCGCGCGGATCGACACGCCGGCCGATGCGACGCCGCGTCCGTACGATTGCCATCTGGATGCGGCGCGCGTGCGTGCACTCGGGATCGAGCATGCGACGCCGTTCGCGACCGGGCTGCAAGCCGTGTTGCGGGACGCGCCGCCGCTGCCGTAAGTCCGAAACGCCCGGTTCGCCGATGCGCTGACGCATTCGAACAACGCACGAGAGCAAGAGAGCGAGATCGGGTCCATGCCGACACGTCTTCGTACCGACGTACCGGACTCGATCGCGCACGCGACCCGCGCGACGATGCTGAGCGGCATGGCCGGGCGTCCGCGTGTCGCCGACACCGTTCGGCGAGTTTTTCGCGCGACGGGCATGAGCGCCGCGCGACCCGCCATTTGACACCCCGCGCGCGCGGCCATTAAAGTCGCGTCGCGGGGCGGTGGGTCAAGCACACCCCCGGAACAGGCAGCCGATGTTCCAGGACCACGGGGCTACCCCGTGGATGAGACCGACACTCCGATGCGTCGCAAGAGCGCAGGTTGCGCGTTGCGCAACGACTGCTCTCGCAGTACCTGTCACGTTGACTCATCGTCCCGCCCATTCCTTGCCATGCACGCATCCCGGTTCGATACAGCCCGCATGATTGCCGAAGCGATGCTGGCCGGCCCGCCCGAACGTGGCGGCATGCTCGAGCGCATCGCGACCGTGCTCGGCGCCGCACCGTCGTGGTCGCACGAGCTCGTGGATCACGCGATCGCGCACTTCGGCACGCACTGGGCCGACGTCGATACCGACCTGCTCGCCAGCGCGCTGGCCGATACGTCGGCGTTCATGATCGCGTGGTACGGCCGCGATCGGCCGGTCGTGATGCGCATCGTGCGCCGGCCGCCGGTGCAGCGGCACTTGCCGGCGCGGCTCGCCGGCGCCGACGTGCCGCAATGGCCGACGTGCGGCGACCTGGCACGCTGGCTCGGCGTGAGCGCGCCCGAGCTCGACTGGTTGTCCGAGCGCTGGCGCGTCGACGCACGCGCCAGCGACTCGCCGCTGCATCACTACACGTACACCGGCTACGACAAGCGTCGCGGCGGCTGCCGCCTGATCGAGATCCCGAAGGGCCGGCTGCGCGAAGCGCAGCGCCGCATCCTGCACGGTCTGCTCGATCGCATCCCGCCGCACGACGCGGCGCACGGCTTTCGCAAGGGACGCGGGATCGTGTCGTTCGCGGCCCCGCATGCGGATCGCGACGTCGTCGTCCGCTTCGATCTCGCGGATTTCTTCGTGTCGGTGCGCGCGGCGCGGGTGCATGCGTTGTTCGTGACGCTCGGCTATCCGGCGGAAGTCGCGCGCACGCTGACCGCGCTGTGCACCAACCGCGTGCCGTCGGCGCGGCTGCTCGAGGCCGACCTGCGCGACCGGTTCGACTGGACCGGCCGCCAGCGCTACCGCAACCGTCATCTGCCGCAGGGCGCGCCGACCTCGCCGGCGCTGGCGAACCTGTGCGCGTTCCGCCTCGACATGCGGCTCGCCGGGCTCGCGCGTTCGCTCGACGCGACCTACACGCGCTATGCGGACGATCTCGCGTTCTCGGGCGGCGGCGCCCTTGCCCGCGAGGCCGGGCGGCTGCAGGCGCGGGTCGCCGCGATCGCGCTCGAGGACGGCTTCGCGCTGCAGCTGCGCAAGACGCGCGTGATGCCGCGGGGCGTGCGGCAGCAACTGGCCGGCGTGGTCGTCAATCGCCATCCGAATCTGGCGCGCGACGAGTTCGATGTCCTGAAGGCCATCCTGACCAACTGCATCCGCCACGGACCGGCGTCGCAGAATCGTGCCGCGCACCCGGATTTCCGCGCATACCTGGCCGGACGCGTCGCCCATGCACGCGCGCTGAACGCCGCGCGCGGCGCGAAGCTGCATGCGCTGTTCGCCCGGATCGCGTGGGACGGGTGCAGCGTCGGCGCGTAAATCGCCGCGCAGGCGTCGACGCGCGAGGTCCGGCGAAGCCCGGGCTGCGCCGGGCCGCAAAAGTCCTCAAACACGAGGGATGGGCACTGCTATCATTCGCGCCATGCTGCCGCGCCCGTGCAAGGGGGCGGCGCCGGTGGCGAGGAGGTCGCCACCCAGGCGGCGCGCCGCGCGTTCGAGCGCGACGCGCCCCGTGTTGCGTGCCGATGCCATGCGGCTTTCGACGATCGCATTGCCTGCGGCATACTGCGAAAGCCTTGCAGGTCCGGGCGAATTCACACATCGCAACACAGATTGGCGGAACTTCGTGATAGGTTCGGCCATCGGAGGTTTTTTGAATAAAAACATACCCAAAGAGGATGAATACATGACCCAGGCCCTGCAGGAACTCGAAGCACAACTTCGGGACCTGAACATCAAGTTGTCGGATGCCAAGCAGAAGGAGAAGCAAGCCGCACTC
Organism: Burkholderia sp. SIMBA_051; assembly: GCF_046534915.1. Taxonomy (NCBI): domain Bacteria; kingdom Pseudomonadati; phylum Pseudomonadota; class Betaproteobacteria; order Burkholderiales; family Burkholderiaceae; genus Burkholderia; species Burkholderia sp. SIMBA_051. Next base: position 93,975 of record NZ_JAWRXS010000016.1, read on the forward strand.
GCGGCATTCAAGGAGCAGGTCGAGTTGTTGGGCATCACGCAGCAGGAAGTGCTGAGCGCCCTCGGCTACATCGTCCAGCGAAAACGCAAGGCGCCTGCCAAGTATTACGATCCGACGACCGGCCGCTCATGGTCCGGCCGCGGCCCGCGACCCAAATGGCTCGAAGGCAAGGATCTCGACACGCTGCTCGTCGACCGCGAGGCCCGAACCTGGTGGCCCGGGGACGACCAGGGCTGATGCCGCACCGGCACCGCCGCGGTGCCGTTCGGCCCGCGCCGGCGGTGACGCCGGTCGCGCCACACCCGCTTCATCCCGTTCTTCGGTGTCCCGCCTGATGGCGGGATCGCCGGCTCCGATACCTTTCAAATTCATTACCGCCGCTGCCCGTTTCCGTTCCAGGAAGCGGGCGCGCGCGGCGCTTTCTGTGTGCGCAATGTTCGTCAACGGGATGGTCGGCGGCTACGGGACGCTGATGTCCGACGGCTATCCGACCGCCGCGCGCGACCGCGCAGAACGTGCTGGGGAATATCGGACGCGCGGTCGGCGGATTCGGGCCGGTGGCGGTCGGCGCGCTGGCCGCGCGCTACTCGCTCCAGACGGCGATCGCGCTGCTCGCCGGCCTTTACGTGCTCGACATGGTCGCGACACTGTTCCTGAGCCCCGAGCTCAAGGGCGTCGAACTCGAATGATGAAGCGGGGCGCGCGGCCGGGTGCGCGGGCATCGTTACGCGCTCCGGCTCTTGGGATTCCCGATCATTCGCGCGGCCAGGTCATACGCAGCGGATAGAGGCATGTGCATCGGCTCGAGCGGACGGTCGGCCCGACCTGACGCTGAACGCGCCGACGCCCGCGCTGACCGACATGCCTTCCCAGTCGCGCATGGGCACGAATATCATGATCAATCTCGTCGACGGCGTATGGCACCAGAGTTGGGTGCAGACCAATACGCTATCGTTCGCGCAGTGCGTGTTGCCGTGCGGCGTCGAGCTGGTGCGGCATGGCGGCCCGCTGAGCCCGCTGCTCGACGGGCTGGGCGTGTCCGCCGTCGCGCGGTTCGACGTGGTCCAGGATGCGCAGCTCGTGCTGAACCTGCCGACGCCATTGAAGGTGTCCGATGAGCGTGGCTGCCGTTAGCCAACCCCTTTCAGAGGAAGCGTCGATGACCCAGCCGACCCATGATCTCGATCTCGTCGTATTCGGCGCCACCAGCTTCGTCGGGCAGATCCTGACGCGCTACCTGTCCGAATACCTGTCGGGCAGCGGCGAAACGCTGCGCTGGGCGATTGGCGGCCGCTCCGACGCGAAGCTCCGGCACGTCAGGGAGGCACTCGGCGCCGCATGGCAGACGCTGCCGATCATCGTCGCCGATGCGGCCGACGACACGCAATTGCAGGCGTTGTGCGCACGCACGCGCGTCGTCGTGTCGACCGTCGGGCCGTACGCGCTGTATGGCGAACCGCTGGTCCGGATCTGCGCGCAAACCGGTACGGACTACTGCGATCTCACCGGCGAGACGCAGTGGATCAAGCGAATGATCGAACGGTACGAGCCGGCCGCCCGGCAATCGGGTGCGCGCATCGTGCATTGCTGCGGTTTCGATTCGGTGCCGTCGGATATCGGCGTGCTGTTCCTGCAGCAGCACGCAAGGCGGCAGTGGGGCGTGCCGGCCACGCAGGTGAAGATGCGCGTGAAGACGCTGAAGGGCGGCGCGTCGGGCGGAACGGTCGCGAGCGTGATCAACGTCGTGCGCGAAGCCGCGGCCGATCCCGCGTTGCGCCGCGAACTGCTCGATCCGTATGCGCTGTGTCCGGCGGATCATCGCTTCACGGTGCGGCAGCACGCGGTCCGGTCGGCGGAATTCGATCGCGACGGCGGCACGTGGATCGCGCCGTTCGTGATGGCGGCCATCAACGAGCGCGTCGTGCATCGCTCGAACGCGCTCGCCGGCGACGCATACGGAACCCGATTCGCCTATGACGAGGCGGTCATCACGGGCACGGGCCTGAAGGGCCGTCTCGCCGCGCTGACGATGGTGGCCGGCCTCGGCGCGTTCATGGCGGGCGTGCTCATCCCGCCGGTGCGCGGCCTGATGGAGCGCTTCCTGCTGCCGAAGCCCGGCGAGGGGCCGAGCGTCGCCGCGCAGCTGGCCGGCCGCTACGATCTGCGCTTCTTCGGGCGTGCCGAAGACGGGCGGACGCTGCGCGTGAAAGTCACCGGCGATCGCGATCCCGGTTATGGCTCGACCGGCAAGATGCTCGGGCAGGCCGCGCTCAGCCTCGCGCTGGATTGCAGCCGAGATGGCGCGAAGATCGGGCGCGGCGGCGGGTTCTGGACGCCCGCGACGATGTTCGACACGCGCTTCGTCGAACGTCTCGAGCGGCATGCTGGCTTGCGTTTCGAAGTGCTGGCGGATGCGTGAGCCGAGCGCGCGGCGTGTGCAGTGCGATCGTTCGCGCGCGCCGTGCAGAATGCATCGGCGTCCGGATGGATCAGCCGCGCATTTCGAACGCGTGAGCCGTGACGACTACCCGCAGCACGACATGATGATGCCGGACGACCGGTTCGACACGCTGCGCGGCGATTTTCACCCCGTGCGGCATCTACGGCCGCTGGAATCGGGTGTGTGCGCGGCCACGCCGCTGAATGCGTCGCCGTCGCCGTCCGAACCCGCGCTCGCGCGCGGCGTCTTGCCGGTCCAGCGCCTATACGCATGGCGGAAGCTGCGCGGTTCGCTGTAGCCGAGCCGCTCCGCGATCGCGGCCACGCTCAGGTCCGGCTCGTCGAGCAGCCGCACCGCCTCCTGACGGCGCACGTCGTCCAATAGTGACTGAAACGTGATGCCGTCCTTCTCGAGCCGGCGGCGCAACGTGCGCTCGGTCAGATGCAGCGCGTTCGCGAGCGACGTCATCGACTTGAAGCGCATGAGGTCGCGCGCCATCAATTCCTTCGCGCGGTCGGCGAAGCGCGTGCCGATCGACGCCGCCCACTGTCGCTCGAGCGCTTCGCACTGACCGTGCAGCGCATTGAAGCTGACTTCGTTCGCGAGCCGCGGGACCTCGGTGCCGTTCACGCTCGTGAACACGAGCCGGTTCTCGCCGGCATTGAACGCCACCGGGCAGCCGAAGTGATGCGCGTAGTCCGCGCCGTTGCGCGGCGCGCGGCGCGCGAGATGCAACCGGGCGGGCCACACCGGCTTGCCGACCAGGTCGGACACGATCAGGCGCAGGCTCGACAGGCACATGTCGGTCTGGAACACCTCGATGTCGGGTTCGCCGTTGTACCGATCGATCGTCACGCTCATGCCTTGCGCATGCGCGTGCACGCGCACGTCGAAATACAAGCCCATGAACAACGGAAACTGGCTCATGCACCGGAACGCCTGCATCACGGAGCCGCTGATCAGCATCGCGTAGCCGGCGAGGCCGAGCGTCGACACATGGAGCCGCGCGCCGATCGACAGGCCGATCGACGGCAAGCCGGTGCAGCGCAGCAGATTGCGGAAGCAGCGCTGCTCCTGGCCGCGATTCACGTGCAGGCTCGGCGACGCGACTTCTGCCGCGCCGAGGCCGGTTCCTTCGAGCAGCACCGCGCCATCGATATGTCGGACGCGGCACTCGTCGAGCGCGGCCGCGATCGCGTGCACGGTGGCGGGAATGTCCTCCTGGCGGCCGGCGGGACGCGCGAGGCCGAGCGCCGAACGCAGGCTGCGTTCGGCGCGGCTTTGAGGTCGATGGGACTTGCTGTCCATGGTGCGAGGGCGACGACGGGGTTCGCATAGAACATAGCGGGAATGCCCGCGAAACGCCAGCGGGCCTTCCCCGCTCGCGACATGCCGCCGGTCGCACGTCCGCAAATATCCCCCGATTACGTCCGCTTTTCTCATTCGTCGTCGATTTTTTGGCGCACCACACTCGTTTCCGAATCGCGCAATGCCTGCGATGGCGGCATTGCCGACGACACGAGTGTTGACGTCATGGACGACATCCACGCGAGGACAGCATGAAAGACACGAGGCCGGAGCAGCGCGCGCCCAGCGCCGCGACAGACGATGTGCAAACGCATGCGAACGGGCACGCCCAGGCGGGACCACGCAGCGCGCACTCGCTCGGGCTGTTCACGCTGGTGATCTTCGGTCTCGCGTACATGTTGCCGATGACGGTGTTCACGACCTACGGAATCGTCACGCGCGAGACCAACGGCCATCTGACGATCGCGTATGCGGTCACGCTGGTCGCGATGCTGCTGACCGCGCACAGCTACGGCCACATGGCGCGGCTGATGCCGAGCGCCGGTTCCGCTTATACGTTCGCGAGCCGTAACTTCGGCACGTCGGCCGGTTTCATGGTCGGCTGGGCGCTGCTGATGGACTACCTGTTCATCCCGATGATCAGCTACCTCGCGATCGGAATCTACATGAAGCAGCTCTTTCCGGCGGTGCCGGCGAGCGTGTGGATCGTCGCGAGCATCGCGCTGATCACCGGGCTGAACATCGTCGGCATCCGGCTCGTCAATCGCGTGAACCTGATCCTGATCGCGAGTCAGCTCGTGTTCATCGCGGTGTTCGTCGCGGCGGCCGCGCATGTCGCGGCCGGCGAGGGGCTGACGACGACGCTCGCGCTGCCATCGTCGGGCGACGCGCGCGCGATCCTCGCCGGGGCCGCGATCCTGTGCCTGTCGTTCCTCGGCTTCGACGCGGTGTCGACGCTGTCGGAGGAAACGCACGAGCCGCGCCGTACGGTGCCGCGCGCGATCCTGCTCTGCACGCTCGCGAGCGGCCTGCTGTTCATGCTGATCGCGTATGCGGGGCAGGTGGTGTTTCCGGACTGGCATGCATTCAGGGATCTCGATTCGGCGAGCCTCGAACTGATGCGACGCATCGGCGGCGGCACGCTGTCGGCGCCGTTCGTCGCGGTCTACGTGGCCGGCTGCTTCGCGAGCGCGATGGCCGGCCAGGCGAGCGTGACGCGCGTGCTGTTCGCGATGGGCCGCGACCAGGTGCTGCCCGAGCGCGTGTTCGGCCACCTGCATGCGCGGCTGCGCACGCCGGTGCGCGCGACGCTCGCGGTCGGCGCCGTGTCGTTGTCCGCGCTGTTCATCACGCTCGATCTCGCGTCGACCATGATCAGCTTCGGCGCGCTCGTCGCGTTCGCGGTCGTGAACCTGTGCGTGATGCGCAGCTACCTCGGTCGCCTGGAACACCGCCGCTTCGCGTGCTGGATCAAGTTCGGCGTGGTGCCCGCGCTCGGCTTCGCGATGAACGTATGGCTGTGGTCGGGCCTGTCGCGCCAGACCTTCTACGTCGGCCTCGGCTGGCTCGCGCTCGGGCTTTGCCAACTGCTGTGGCTCACGCGCGGTTTCACGCGTCCGGCGCCGACGCTGTCGATGAACTGAATGACCGGCCGGCGGCGTCCGGTCGCCGGCGTCGCAACGCAAAAAGGAGGAGTGACCCATGAACGGTGTTGACGTCAATCTCGATGCGGACCTGCAAGCGCTCGGCAAGCGCCACCTGCTGATGCACTTCACGCACGCCGATGCCTATCGCGAGCAGGCGCTGACGGTGTTCGACCGCGGCGAAGGCTGCTGGCTCGTCGACCGCAACGGCAAGCGCTACTTCGACGCGCTGGCCGGGCTGTACTGCGTGCAGGTCGGCTACAGCCACGGCGCGGAGATCGGCGACGCGATCCGCGAGCAGATGGTGCGGCTGCCGTTCGCGACCAACTGGGGCTACGGCCACGAACCGGCGATCCGTCTCGCGCACAAGCTCGCGGCGCTCGCGCCGGACGGCCTGAACCGCGTGTTCTTCACGTCGAGCGGCTCGGAGTCGAACGAGTCGGCGATCAAGCTGGTGCGCCAGTACCACCAGGCGCGCGGCGAGCCCCAGCGGCGCAAGTTCATCGCGCGGCGCGTCGCGTATCACGGCACGTCGTTCGGCGCGCTCGCGCTGAACGGAATGACCAACTTCCGCAAGCATTTCGAGCCGCTGATGGCGGGCGTGCGGCACGTGAGCAACACGAAGCGCTACGGGCGGCCGGAAGGCGAGACGGAAGCGCAGTTCACGCGCCATCTGCTCGACGAGATCGAGTCGCTGATCGTCCAGGAAGGGCCGGACACCGTCGCCGCGATCGTCGTCGAGCCGCTGCAGAACGCGGGCGGCAGCCTGACGCCGCCGGCCGGTTATGCGCAAGGGTTGCGCGCACTGTGCGACCGGCACGGCGTGCTGCTCGTCGCGGACGAGGTGATCTGCGGGTTCGGGCGTCTGGGCGAATGGTTCGGGTCGACGCGTTACGGGCTGAAGCCGGACATCATCACGTTCGCGAAAGGCATCGCGTCGGGCTACGTGCCGCTGGGCGGCGTGATCGCGAGCGACGCGGTCGTCGACACCGTGCTCGACGGCCCGCAGCAGATGTTCCTGCACGGTGCGACGTACGGCGGCCACCCGGTCGCATGCACGGCCGCGCTCGCGAACCTCGCGATCATGGAGCGCGAAGGCGTGCTCGAGAACGTGCGCAGCAACGAAGCGGTGTTCCGCCAGACGCTCGACGGCCTGCTCGAGCTGCCGTGCGTCGGCGACGTGCGCGGCGACGGCTACCACTACTCGCTCGAACTCGTGACCGACAAGACCGCGCGCCGCTGGGCGGCCGGCATCGGCGCGCAGGCCTTCGTGTCGACGCTGCTCGCGCCCGCGATCTTCGAAGCGGGGCTGCTGTGCCGCGCGGGCGTCGATCACGAAGGCACGCCGATCGTGCAGTTCTCGCCGCCGCTCGTGATGTCGCGCGACGAGATCGTGTGGTTCGTCGCACAGATCCGCGACATCCTCGTCGATACCTACGCACGTGCGACGCGCTGAGCACGGCACGGGCATTCGTTATCCCAGGAGCATTCGATGCGAACCTCGCAACAGAGCTATATCGCCGGGCAGTGGGTCGACCCGGTCGACGCGCGCGCGATCGACGTGATCGATCCGGCGACCGCCAGGCCATATGCGCGTCTCGCGATCGGCGGGCCGGCCGACGTCGACCGGGCGGTCAGCGCGGCGAAGCAGGCCTTCGATACGTACTCGCGCTGGACGGTCGACGAGCGTGTCGCGCTGCTGCGGCGCGTGCTCGAGATCTACCAGCGCCGCTACGACGAAGTCGCGCACACGATCAGCCAGGAGATGGGTGCGCCGATCGCGTTCGCGCGCGCGATGCAGGCCGCGGTCGGCACCGCGCATCTCGAACAGACGATCCGTGCGCTGCAGGCGTTCCGGTTCAGCACGCAGACAGATTCGCTGCTCGTGTCGCACGAGCCGATCGGCGTGTGCGCGCTGATCACGCCGTGGAACTGGCCGATCAACCAGATCGTCTGCAAGGTCGCGCCGGCGCTCGCGGCCGGCTGCACGATGGTGCTCAAGCCGAGCGAGATCGCGCCGTTCAGCGCGGTGCTGTTCGCGGAGATCCTGCACGAGGCCGGCGTGCCGCCGGGCGTGTTCAACCTAGTGCACGGTTACGGGCATGAAGTCGGCGACGCGCTGTCGCGGCATCCGGATGTCGACATGGTGTCGTTCACCGGGTCGACGCGTGCGGGCGTCGAGGTCGCGAAGGCGGCCGCCGACACGGTGAAGCGCGTGCATCAGGAGCTCGGCAGCAAGAGTCCGAACCTGATCCTGCCGGATGCCGACATCGAGGATGCCGTCACGCGCGGCGCGCGCAGCTGCTTCAGCAATAGCGGGCAGTCGTGCAACGCGCCGACGCGGATGTTCGTGCATGTCGACCAGCTGGCCGCGGCCGAGGCAGCGGCGCGTGCCGAGGCGGCGCGCACGGTCGTCGGCGATCCGCGTTCGCCGGAAACGGACATCGGACCGGTCGTCAGCCGCACGCAGTTCGACCGCATCCAGCACTTCATCCGGCTCGGGATCGAAGAAGGCGCGACGCTCGTCGCCGGCGGCCCCGGGCGGCCAGAGGGGCTCGCTGACGGCTTCTACGTGCGGCCGACGGTGTTCTCGAACGTCACGCCGGACATGACGATCGCGCGCGAGGAGATCTTCGGGCCGGTGCTCGCGATCATGACCTACCGGACCGAGGACGAGGCAATCGCGCTCGCGAACGACTCGGTCTACGGGCTCGCGGCCTATGTGCAGTCGAAGGATCTCGATCGCGCACGCAGGGTGGCGGCGCGGCTGCGGGTCGGCAATGTCCACATCAACTACCCGCCGTGGAACCCGGCCGCCCCGTTCGGCGGCTACAAGCGCTCGGGCAACGGCCGCGAGTATGCGGAGTTCGGGCTCGTCGAATACCTGGAGACGAAGGGGACGACGGGGTACGCGTGAGCGTGCGGGAGATGATGATCCCGGCCGCCCGGGGAAAGCGAGGCCCGGATGCGTACTCGCCGGTGTTGACCCCGCTCGCGGCGTCCGGCCGTCACGGCCATGACAACCGTAACGACCCGGAGCCGCCTCGGCATCCGCGACGCGGCTGACGATCCCGTGCGCGGCGCAGCACGCGGCGTCGAGCCGACGCCGCGCCCGCGGGCAATCAGTCGTCGTCGGGATCCGGTGCGCCCGCATCGGGTCCCGCAACGGCCGCGGCGGCCCGCCTGCGGATCTCGGAATCGAGGATCAACCGCCCGCGCAGCTTGCCCTTCATCCGCTTCACATGCTTGGGTGCCTCGGTCATGTGCTCGACCATCAGCGCCCGGACGCGTTCGGCATCCCGCTCGCGCGCGGCCTGCAGGATCGCCTTGTGGATCGACACGTTCGCTTCGCCGAAGCGCTTGTGCTCCACGAGCGGCGTATCGTTCCGGAACTCGATCAGCTGCCGGATCATCTCGTTGATCAGCTCGCAGCTGAAGCGCAGGAATGGGTTCGGGTTCGCGGCCGCGAGGATGTCGTGGAACGTCGTGTCCTCCTGCCGCTGGCGCAGCATATGGCCGCGGTCGTGCACGCCCGACGCGCCGTCGCAGCACGCGATGTTCGCCTCCAGCGCCGCGAAGTCGCGCTCGGTCAGGTGCGGCACGGCACCGGCCGCCAGCTCGGGTTCGAGCAGCTTGCGCACGGTGTAGATGTCGTCGATCGTCACGTCCTTGAAGAACAGGTAGTTCTGCAGGAGCTGCAGCGTGCGGTCGAGCGGCACCTCGACGACCATCCCGCCGCCCGACGGCCCGGTCGTGACCTTGATGAGCCCCTGCACCTCGAGCGACTTCAACGCCTCGCGGATCGTGCTCTTGCTCACGGCGTAGAGCTGCTGCAGCTCGGCTTCGCGCGGCAGGCGGTCGCCCGGCTTCAGGTCCTTCTCGGTGATCAGCCGCTTGATCTCCTCGGCGACGAGGTCGGCCCGCTTCGGCTGCTTGATTTCGACCGCGAGGCCCGCCCTGGCTCGGTCCATGACCATCTTCACGACTCCTTTGTCTGACTGCGCGCCGCGTCATCGTCGACGATCCGTTCCGGCGCGGGTACGGAATTTTGCCTGATTGACACCAATTTTGATCAACTTTAGCATCAGGTTCATTCTATTTATCATGATAAATAGGATCAACCGGCGGCGCGCATCCTGCAGGGCGTGGGCACGGTTTGGCAGTCGGTCGCATCGCGTGTGTCCCCCTTTATCAGGAGCGTCAACTTGAATCGCCGAGAACTGTTGAAACTGGCCGCGCTGTCGGCCGTGCCGGGTGCGCTCGGCAGCATGTCGTCCCGTGCCGCGTTCGCGCAGGGTTCATCCATCCAGCTGGCGTGCCCGGTGCCGATGTCGGGGCCGTTCGCCGCCAACGGCAAGTACGCCGATCTCGGCATGAAGCTCGTCGTCCAGCAGTACGGCAAGGTGCTCGGCGCGCCGCTCGCCTACACGGCGCTCGACACCGAGGGCAAGCCCGCGACCGCCGTGCGGCGCGTGCAGGAGATCGCGCAGCAGAAGGGCGTGCGTTTCTTCGCGGGCGGCATCCTGTCGTCCGAATCGCTGGCGATGGGCAAGGAAGTCCAGAAGGCGGGCGGCGTGTTCATCACGACGGCCGGCGCAGACGAGATCACCGGCAAGGATTGCAATGCCGCGACGTTCCGCTGGTCGGTGCCGACCTTCGGCGCGATCGAGCAGACGGTGCGCCCGTTGACCCAGATGCTGCCGAAGGCGAAGCGCTGGTACACGATCACGCCGCAATACGTGTTCGGCGACGGCCTGCTGTCGGCCGCGAAGGCGATCTTCAAGGAGAAGGGCATCGAGCATGTCGGCAACAGCTACCACTCGCTCGCCGAGAAGGAGTTCAGCGGCTACCTGACGAACGCGGCGGCCGCGCAGCCGGACGTGCTCCTGATCCTGAATTTCGGCTCGCAATCGTCGGACACGCTGCGCCAGGCCGTCAGCTTCGGGATGAAGCGCAACTGCACGATCCTGCTCGCGTGGGCGTCCGGCCTCGAGCAGTTCGAGGCGCTCGGGCCCGACATCTGCGACGGCGTGTATTTCGGCGCGCAGTACTGGCACGACATCGATTCGCCGCTGAACCGCGACCTCGTGAAGCGCGCGAACGCCACGTTCAAGGCGAACCCGAACTACAGCCTCGCGGGCTCGTACATCTGCTCGAAGATCCTGGTCGACGCGATGGTGAAGGCCGGCAGCGCCGATCCGAAGAAGGTCGTCGCGGCGATGGAGGGCATGAAGTACGACGGCCTCACGGGCCCGGAGGAAATCCGCAAGGGCGACCACCAGGTGCTGAAGAACTACTACCTGCTGAAGGGCAAGCCGAAGAGCCGGATGAAGAACGCGGACGACTACGCCGACATCGTCAGCTCGGGCCAGTCGTTCCTGCCGGTCGACAAGACGAACTGCAAGCTCGCGTGACGCAGTGCATGCGCCCGCGGCCGTCGTGCGCCGCGGGCGTCCGTTACCTTCCTTTCTGACACGGAAGCCATGAACGTCTATCTGCTGCAGATCGTCAACGGCATCGGCGTGGGCATGCTGTATTTCCTGCTCGCCGTCGGCCTGTCGATCGTGTTCGGCCTGCTGCGCTTCGTGAATTTCGCTCACGGCGCGTTCTACCTGCTCGGCGCCTATCTCTGCTACCAGGCGCTGCAATGGTCGGCGAATTTCTGGGTCGCGCTCGCGGTCGTGCCGCTCGTCGTCGGCGCGTTCGCGTGGGGCGTCGAAAAGCTCGTGCTGCGTCACGTGTACGCGCAGCAGCACGAATTCCACATCCTGGCGACGGTCGGGCTCGCGCTCGTGCTGCAGGAGTGCGCGATCCTCGCCTGGGGCCCGCTCGGCGACAACGTGCCGCCGCCCGACGCGCTGAACGGCGTCGTGATCTGGGGCGGCTTCGTCTACCCGAAATACCGGCTGTTCGTGATCGCGTTCACGGCCGTGCTCGCCGTGTTGCTGTGGTGGGTGCTCGAAGGCACGCGGCTCGGCAGCACGGTGCGCGCGGGCAGCGAATCGTCGGAGATGGTGTCGCTGCTCGGCATCAACGTGACGCGCGTGTTCAGCCTCGTGTTCGCGCTCGGCGCGGCGACGGCGGCACTCGCAGGCGTGCTCGCCGCGCCGATCCGCGGCGTCGACCCGTTCATGGGCATCGAGGCGCTCGGCATCGCGTTCGTCGTGGTCGTCGTCGGCGGGATGGGGAATTTTCTCGGGGCGCTCGTCGGCGGGCTGCTGGTCGGCATCGTGCAGAGCCTGATGAGCACGCTGTGGCCGGAAGGTGCGCGGCTGATGATCTATGTCGCAATGGCGGCCGTGCTGCTGCTGCGTCCGAACGGGTTGCTGGGGAGGGCCGCATGATCGAATCGTCGAAACCGCTGCCGCCCGGGACGGCGGCCACGTCGCGCCCGCAGCCGCGGCGCGGCGCGCTGCAGCGGCCGGAAGGCTGGCTCGCGGTGGCCGTCGTGTGCGTGCTGCCGGTCGCACTGACCTCGGGCTCGCTCGCGACCGAAGTGCTGGTGTTCGCGCTCGCCGCGCTCGGCTGCAACCTGCTGCTCGGCTACACGGGGCTGCTGTCGTTCGGGCAGGGCATCTTCTTCGGGCTCGGCAGCTACGCGGCGGGGCTGGTGCTGACGCACGGCGTCGCGTCGGTGACCGCCGCGCTGGTCGCCGCCACCGTGCTCGGTGCCGTCGCGGCCGCGCTCGTCGGCTGGTTCTCGATCCGGCAGCGCGGCACTTACTTCGTGATGCTGACGCTCGCGTTCGGACAGCTGTTCTACTTTCTCGCCTACACGACGCCGGACCTCACGGGCGGCGACAACGGGCTGCTCGACATCCCGCGCCCCGTGCTGTCCGCATTCGGGCATCCGCTTGTTCCGCTCGATTCGCCGTGGCGCTACTACGGCTTCGTCGCGGTGCTGTTCGTCGTGGTGTTCTGGCTGCTGTTGCGCGTGTCGCGCTCGGTGTTCGGCCGCACGCTGCTCGCGATCCGCGACAACGAGGCGCGCGCGGCTGCGGCCGGCTACGACGTGAAGCGCTTCAAGCTCGCGGCGTTCGTGATCTCGGGGGCCGTCACGGGCCTCGCCGGTGCGCTGCACGCGTTGATGACGGGCATCGCGCCGTTGTCGAACATCGACTACCACACGAGCGAGATGATCCTCGTGATGACGGTGATCGGCGGCACGGGCAACCTGTTCGCGTCGGTGCTCGGCGCGGCGTTTTACGTGCTGTTCGCGGACTGGCTGTCGACGCTGTGGCCGCGCTGGCTGCTGCTGCTCGGCCTCGTGCTGATCGCGGTCAGCCTGTTCATGCAGCGCGGGTTGTGGGGATTGGGTGAACGTGTCGCGGCGTCGCTGCGGCGCGGCGGACGCACGGCAGCGACGACCGGGGAGCGGCAATGAGCGAAGCGATTCTCGAGGCGCGCGGCATCGTCAAGCGCTACGGCAAGTTCACGGCGCTGGGCGGTGTCGATCTGCGGATCATGCCGCGCACCGTGCATTCGGTGATCGGGCCGAACGGTGCGGGCAAGACGACGCTGTTCCATACGCTGACGGGCACGTTGCCGATCACGGCGGGCTCGATCCTGTTCGACGGTCACGACGTGTCGCGCGAACCCGACCACAAGCGCGTGCGGCGCGGCATCGCGCGCTCGTTCCAGGTGACGAGCCTGTTTTCGAACCTGAGCGTGCGCGAGAACCTGCGCGTCGCCGCGCAGGGTGTCGAATCGCGGCGTGCGCTGAATCCGTGGGCGCCGCCGCGCGGTGCGCTCGCGCACGACGGCATCGTCGACGACGTGCTCGAGCGGCTCGGCCTGCAGCCCTTCGCCGATACGGCGGCCGGCGTGCTGTCGCACGGCCAGCAGCGCCGGCTCGAGGTCGGGATGGCGCTGGCGGCGCGGCCGCGCGCGATCTTTCTCGACGAGCCGACGTCGGGCATGGGGATCGACGATCTCGACGACATGAAGGCGCTGATCCGTGGCCTGCGCGACGACTACACGGTCGTGCTGATCGAACACAACATGGGCATCGTGATGGACATCTCGGACACGATTACGGTGATGCAGCAGGGCCGCGTGCTGGTCGAAGGCAAGCCGGATGCGATTCGCGGCGACGAGCGCGTGCGCAGCGCGTATCTCGGCAACATGATCACGGGAGGCCGCGCATGATGCTCGACGTGAAGGAGGTCCATGCCTGCTACGGCAAGAGCCACATCCTGCAGGGCATCTCGCTGAACGTGAACGAAGGCGAGACGGTGACGCTGCTCGGCCGCAACGGCGCGGGCAAGTCGACGACGCTCAAGACGATCGCAGGCGTTGTCGCACCGACCGGCGGCACGGTGACGTTCGCGGGCCGGCCGGTGTCCGGGCAGCCCGCGCACCGGATCGCCGCGCGCGGCCTGTGCTTCGTGCCCGAGCATCGCGGGATTTTCCGCCTGCTGTCGGTCGAGGAGAACCTGCGGCTCGGCGCGCGCCGCGATTCGCCGTGGCAGCTCGACGACATCTACCGGATCTTCCCGCGCCTGAAGGAGCGCCGCCGCAACGGCGGCGCGCAGTTGTCGGGCGGCGAGCAGCAGATGCTCGCGATCGGCCGCGCGCTGATGAACCACCCGCGGCTGCTGATGCTCGACGAGCCGGTGGAGGGGCTCGCACCGGTGATCGTCGAGGAGATCGTCGCGCAGCTGAAGCAGATCAAGGCAGCCGGCGTCGCGATCCTGCTCGTCGAACAGAACCTCGAAGTGTGCACGCAGCTCGCGGATCGCCACTTCGTGATCGAACAGGGCGTGATCGTCTACGAAGGCAGCAACGCGGCGTTCGCGGCCGATCACGAGGTGAAGGACCGTTACCTGGGCGTCGGCGTCGCGTAAGCGCCGCGCCCTTTCATTGCGAGGAATTCCATCGATGCAAGTTCAGGATTCGACACCGGGCGTCGCGGCGTCCGGCTTGCGCGTCGACGGCGCGCGGCTGTGGGACAGCCTGATGCGTCTCGCGCGGATCGGCGCGACCGACAAAGGGGGCGTGTGTCGCCTCGCGCTCACCGAACTCGATCGCGAGGCGCGCGACCTGTTCACCGCATGGGCGAAGGAAACCGGCTGCACGGTACGGGTCGACGCGATCGGCAACATCTTCGCGCGGCGCGCGGGCGAACGCGACGACCTGCCGCCCGTGACGACGGGCAGCCATATCGACACGCAGCCGACCGGCGGCAAGTTCGACGGCAACTACGGCGTGCTCGCGGGCCTCGAAGTGCTGCGCACGCTCGACGACGCGGGCGTGCGCACGCGGGCGCCGCTCGAGGTCGCGGTCTGGACCAACGAGGAAGGCTCGCGCTTCGTGCCCGTGATGATGGGCTCCGGCGTGTTCGCGGGCGCGTTCACGCTCGACCATGCGCTCGCACAGTGCGACCGCGACGGCGTGTCGGTGCGCGACGCGCTGGCCGCGATCGGCTATGCGGGCGATGCGGGCGACGGGCGGGGCGCTCATCCGGTCGGCGCGTATTTCGAAGCTCATATCGAGCAGGGCCCGGTACTGGAGGCGCACGACACGACGATCGGCGTGGTCGAGGGCGCGCTCGGGCAGCGCTGGTATGACGTGACCGTGCACGGCATGGAGGCGCACGCCGGCCCGACGCCGATGGCGCTGCGGCGCGACGCGCTGCTCGTCGCGTCCGATCTCGTGCGCAAGGTGAACGCCATCGCGTGCGCGCATCCGCCGCATGGACGCGGCACGGTCGGCTGGGTCGACGTGCACCCGAATTCGCGCAACGTGATTCCGGGCCGCGTGACGCTGACCGTCGACCTGCGCGCGGCCGACGATGCGACGCTTGCGGCGATGGATGCCGAACTGCGCGCGGCGTGCACCGAGCTGGGCGCATCGGCTGGCATGCCGATCGACGTCGAGCAGGTCGTGTACTTCCCGCCGCAGCCGTTCGATACGGCACTCGTCGAGCAGGTTCGCGCGGGCGCGAGCACGCTCGGGCTGTCGTCGATGAACGTGATCAGCGGGGCGGGCCACGACGCCGTGTATCTCGCGCGCGTCGCACCGACCGCGATGATCTTCGTGCCGTGCAAGGACGGGATCAGTCACAACGAGATCGAGGAGGCCGATCCCGTGCATCTGGAGGCAGGCTGCAACGTGTTGCTGCACGCGATGCTGGGCGCCGCTGGGGTCGCGGAGGGCCGCGCACGATGAAAATCCTGATCGCCCGGATGAATCACGAAACGAACACGTTCTCGCCGGTACCGACGCCGCTCGCCGCGTTCGGCCGCAACGGCCCCGACTGGGGCGACGACGCGTATCGCGCGAATCACGGGATGCGCACCGCGATGGCCGCGTTCATCGATGCGGCCGAGCGTGAAGGCGCCGAGATCGTGACGCCCGTATCGGCGGCCGCCAACCCGAGCGGCCCGGTCGCGGCCGATGCGTATGCGGCGATCTGCGATGCGATCGTCGCGGCCACGCCAGGCTGCGACGCGGTGATGCTCGACCTGCACGGCGCGATGGTCGCCGAGCAATCCGCGGACGGCGAGGGCGACCTGCTCGCGCGCGTGCGCGCCGCGCTGCCCGATGCACCGATCGCGGTGGCGCTCGACCTGCACGCGAACGTCACGCAGAAGATGATCGACCACGCGGACGTGATCGTCAGTTTCAAGACCTATCCGCACGTCGACATGTACGAGACGGGCGAGCATGCGGCACGCGTGCTGCTCGACCGGCTGCACGGCCGCGCGCGGCCCGTGCTCGCATGGCGCCAGCCGCCGCTGATGACGTCGACGCTGCGCAGCGCGAGCGCCGAAGGCGCGATGCGGCTCGCGGTGGAGGCCGCGCGCGCGGCGGAGGCCGACGGGATGCTCGCGGTGTCGGTGCTGCCCGGCTTCTCGCTCGCGGATATTCCCGCGCCGTGTATCAGCGTCGTGGTGGTCGCCGACGGCGACCGCGCGGCAGCCGACGCGGTGGCCGAACACATCGCCCGGCAGATCTGGGACGCGCGTGACGCGTTCGTGTACCGCAGCGCGCCGCTCGCGGAATCGGTCGCGCAGGCCGCGGCGCTGGCGGGCGGCGCGGACCGTCCGGTGCTGATGCTCGATCACGGCGACAACTGCATGTCGGGCGGCGCGTGCGACACGATGGACCTGCTCGAGGCCGCGCTCGCGCAGGGGCTCGACGGGATCGTCAGCGGGCCGCTGTGCGACCCCGAAGCCGTCGCGGCGCTGATCGACGCGGGCGTGGGCGCGACCGTCACGGTGCTGGTCGGCAACCGGATGCCGTCGCATGGCGGCGCGCGGCGCGCACCGTTTCGCGCGACGGGCATCGTGCGCGCCATCACCGACGGCGAATACGTGATTACCGGGCCGACTTATACGGGCCAGCGCGCCTACATGGGCCGCGCGGCGGTGCTCGATATCGGCGTGGCGACGCTGGTCGTCACCGAGCGCACGCAGGAACCGTGGGATCTCGGCGTGTTCGAGAGCGTCGGCATCGATCCACGCCGCGCGCGATTCCTGCTGCTGAAGTCGCGCATGTATTGCCGGCCCGTGTTCGTGCCGATCGCGGCCGCACTCGTCGAGTGTGACAGCCGCGGCGTGACCGGGTCGGACTTCGAGCTGTTCCGCTACGAGCGGCTCGCGCGGCCCGTGTATCCGCTCGACGACGTCCGTCAGTGGGAAGGCGCGGGGCCGCGCACTCGCTGACCGGCGGCCGCGACACACCGGTTTCGCGTGCTTTCGGGCATCATGCGATGGCATCGACCCGTCGAGCAGCAGGGTCGTGCGATTCCTTGCGTCCGCAACCGATCCGGAGAACCGTCCGTCATGCATTCGAATCCTTTTCGCCTTCGTCGCGCCCGTCTGCTCGCCGCGCTGACGCTTGCCACCACCGCCGTCGCCGCGCACGCGGCCGACTGGATCGTGTCCGGCAACGACGGCAAGTACCAGCGCGTCGAAGGCCGCGACACCTTTCTTGCATCGCCGCCCGCCGACACGCTGACGCTGCTCGATGCGAGCGTGTTCCCGCCGAAGGTCGCGCTGCAGGTCGACGTCGAGAACGGCATCCAGGGGCCGCCGCAGGCCGTCGCGATCACGCCCGACGCGAAACTCGCGCTGGTCGGCGCGCCGACGCGTTACGACACGAGCGCGAAGCAACTCGTGTACGACACGTTCCTGCAGGTCGTGAATCTCGATGCGTCGCCGGCGGCGATCACGCGCATCGAACTCGGCACGCACCCGCAGGGGATCGCGATCGACCGGTCGGGTCGCGTCGCGCTGGTGGCGAATGTCGACGGCAGCGTGTCGATCCTGCGGATCGACGGCACGCAGGTGACGCTCGACGGCAACCTGAAGATCGGCAAGAAGCGGCTCGCCGGGATCAGCTTCACGCACGACGGCAAGCATGCGCTCGTGTCGCTGCGCGACGAGCAGGGCGTCGCGGTGCTGAATGTCGACGACGGCAAGGTGACCGACAGCGGCGCGCGGCTGAGCACGGGCGTCGCGCCTTACACGATCGACGTGTCGAGCGACAATCACTGGGCCGTCGTCAGCAACGTCGGGCTCGCGGGGCTGCCGGGCTATACGGGCACGCTCGCGGGCGATGCCGATTCGGTCGCGCTGATCGACGTGTCGCGCACGCCGTTCCGCACGGTCCAGTACCTGAACGTGCCGTCGCTGCCGGAAGGCGTCGCGATCTCGCCGAACGGGAAGTGGATCGCCGTGCAGGCGATGGACGGCTCGAACCTCACGGCCGACAACCCGGGCCGCCACAAGCTCGGCAAGGTCGTGCTGTTCGAGATCCGCAACGGCCGTGCGGTGCAGACGAGTGAAGTGCCGGGCGGCGAAGCCGCGCAGGGCATCGTATTCACCGCCGACAGCCGGCACGTGATCGTGCAGTTCAACGTCGAGCGGCAGCTCGCGCTGTATGCGGTGGAAGGCGGCCAGTTGCGCGATACGGGCAAGCGGATCGCGCTGTCGGGCGGGCCGTCGTCGTTGCGGACGTTGCCGCGCTGATGTGTGGCGCGGGTGGGGCGGTTGCGGGGTCGCCGTTGGCGATGCGGATGGGGCTGGCTGGCTTGCGATGAGGGTGTGCGGGGAGGCGGCGCCGATGCTCGTGACGGGCCCGCCGCGCCTGCAACGAACCGGTGCTCGTTACGGACGCAGCAGATCGAACCCGCCGAACACGACCACGCCGCTGAGCGCAATCATCGCGACCGAATGCTGGCCGAAATAGAGAATCGCGGCCGCAAGCCACGTGGTCAGGCAGAAGGCGCCGATGCGGGCCATCGTGAATTCCTCAAAGTGGGTGATGAAGGGGATGCGCGCCGAAGCCGTCGCGTCGTCGTGTCGCTGCGGGCGCGGGGCTCGCGCGGCGACGGCGCCGGACGGCGTCGCGTGTCGCGCCCGATCGGGCGCGCGCCGGTGCGGGGGTAGCCCGCAAGTCTTGCCGAAAACAGCCGGCGATTTTACCAGCGCGGATGGCCGGTCATTCTGGCCCCTTCGCAGCAATCCGCAGCCTGCGCATGACAATGGCGCGCGGCGCTGGCTGCGCGGCCGCGCCGGCGCACCGCAGAAGGCGAGACTAAAGTTTTGTCCGACGAATACCGTAAACCGGTTGCAAGGTTTTCCCTGTTCACCGACGCGAGTCGCACACACTCATTACGGACCGACATGATGCAGATCGATCTCTCTTCCGCCACGCAGACCCCGCTCGCCACCACCAACGCGGCCGCCAACCCGTCCGGCACCGGCGCCGCACCGACCGCCACGGCGGCTGCGTCGTCGCCTGCAGGCAGCGCAACGAAGACGTCGGCGAGCGGCGCCGCGCCGTCCGGTGGCGCGGGCGAGACGCTGGGCGCGTCGGGATCGTCGGCTGACGATCCCGCGGTCGCGCAACTGAAACAGCTCATCGAGCGCTTGCAGAAACAACTCGCGCAACTGCAGCAGCAAATGGCGGCTGCCGCGCAGCGCGCGAAGGATGACCCGGCTGCCGCGGTCGAGCAGCAGACGCTGAGCGCGGAAGCGAGCACGATCTCGGCCGCGCTGTCGACGGCGATCGCGCAGCTCGCGCAGGCCCTCCAGAAGTCGGGGGGCTCGACGTCCGGCGGGCTCGTATCGACGCAGGCCTGACGGCACGGCGCCGCACAGCCCAGCACAGCACGCCGACGCATCGCGGCACGCCACACCGCGCATTACAATCGCAAGCTCGTCTCCCTCGAAAGGACGGCAGAACGATGAATGCGGAATTCGCCGACGACGACCTCGTCCGCTTCGACGCGCAAGGCGGCACGCCGCTGCCCGCGGCCGATGCCGAAGGATGGCTGGACCACGACGGCGCGCGCATCTGGCACGCGTCGTTCGGCGACGGCCCGCCGGTAGTGCTGCTGCACGGCGGCCTCGGCCACGGCGGCAACTGGGGCAACCAGGTGCCGGCGCTGCTCGCGGCCGGCTACCGCGCGATCGTGATCGACAGCCGCGGCCACGGCCGCAGCACGCGCGACGATCGCCCCTATTCGTACGAACGCATGGCCTCGGACGTGCTCGCGGTACTCGATGCGCTGCACATCGGACGCGCGCGCTTCGTCGGCTGGAGCGATGGCGCGTGCGTGTCGCTCGTGCTGGCCGCCCGCGCGCCGCAGCGCGCGGCGGGCGTGTTCTTCTTCGCGTGCAACATGGATCCGGGCGGCACGAAGGAGATGGTGCCGAGCCCGCTGATCGACCGCTGCTTCGCGCGGCACCGCAAGGACTACGCGCGACTGTCCGCGACGCCCGACCAGTTCGATGCGTTCGTCGCCGCCGTCAGCGAAATGATGCGCACGCAACCGAATTACAGCGCGGCCGACCTCGCTGCGATCGCGGTGCCGGTCGCGATCGTGCAGGGCGAGCACGACGAGTTCATCCGCGCCGAGCATGCGGCCTATCTCGCGCGCACGATTCCGGGCGCGACACTGACGATCCTGCCCGGCGTGAGCCACTTCGCGCCACTGCAGCGGCCGGCGCGTTTCAACGCCGCGATGCTGGCCTTTCTCGACCGCTTACCGGACTGACATCGGCATGGCCGGTGTATGCGTTGCATAAGATTTTCTTTAGGCTCGCGCAAAATATCATCGATTGTTGGATGGCGGCCGGTGGCGGATAGTCCTGCTTCGACCGGCCGGCTGCCACATTCTCCGCGCGGCGCGGCCGGACCTGTTGTCCACACAACCATCAGAAAATCGAAGGAACCGCAACCATGCGATTCAACGCGATACGCATCGCCGCGACCCTGTTCGTCGCCGCGTGCGCCGCCGTCACGGCCGGCCGCGCGGCCGCCGCCACGCCCGACGAGATTCACGACACCGTGACCCGCAACGTCGCGCCGCTGATGAAGCAGTTCGCCATTCCCGGCATGGCGATCGGTATCGTCGCCGACGGCAAGCCCTACGTGTTCGACTATGGCGTGATGTCGACGCAAACCGGCAAGCCGGTGACCGGCGACACGTTGTTCGAGATCGGCTCAGTCAGCAAGACGTTGACCGCGACGCTCGCGTCCGACGCGCAAGAGGGCGGCGAGCTGTCGCTGTCGGATCCGGCGGCCAAGTACCTGCCCGCGCTGCAGGGCAAGCCGTTCGGTGGCGTGACGCTGCTCGAACTCGGCACGCACACGCCGGGCGGGATGCCGCTGCAGGTGCCCGACAGCATCCGCGACGACGCGGACCTGATGCGCTATCTCGATGCGTGGCGGCCCGCGTACGCGCCGGGCACGCGCCGCACGTACTCGAACGTCGCGATCGGGATGCTTGGGCAACTCACCGCGAAGGCGATGAACCGCGACTTCGCGGCGTTGATGGAACAGCGGTTGTTCCCCGCGCTCGGGATGACGCATACCTACATCAACGTGCCCGCCGCGCGCCGGGGCGACTATGCGCAGGGCTATACGCAGGACGGCAAGCCGATCCGGATGACGGGCGGCATGCTGTGGCAGCCGGCGTACGGCGTCCGGACCACGGCGGCCGACCTGTTGCGCTTCGTGCAGGCGAACATGGGGCTGGTCGACACGGCGCCGCGTCTGCAGCGCGCGCTCGAGCGCACGCACACCGGCTATTTCCGTGCCGGGCCGTTCACGCAGGACCTGATCTGGGAACAGTATCCGTATCCGGTCGCGCTGCCGACGCTGCTCGAAGGCAACGGGCCGGCGATGCTCCACGACGCGACGCCCGCGACCGCACTCAAGCCGCCGCTCGCGCCGCGCCCGGACACGTGGATCAACAAGACCGGCTCGACCAACGGCTTCAGCACCTATGTCGCGTTCGTCCCCGCGAAGCGGATCGCGATCGTGATGCTCGCGAACCGCAGCTTCCCGATCGAGGATCGCGTGAAGACCGCGTACCGGATCGTCGAGTCGCTGAACGGCAAGCCGTAACGTGCGGCGTGCGCGTGCGCGTGCGCGTGCCGTCGCTCAGGCGAGCGCGGCGTCCGCGCCCGTGGACGCCGGCACCGCGTGCGCGCCCGCTGCCGACACGCCGCCAGCCAACCGCCGATAGCGCGCGAGCGCCCACAGCGGGAAGTACGCCGTGTAGCCGTGATACTTCAGATAGAAGATGCGCGGAAAGCCCGGCGCGTTGTGCGACCGGTGCCACCAGAAGCCGTCGTCCTGCTGTACGGTTTGCAGATACGCGATGCCGCGCCTGACCGATTCCGATTCGCCGTCGCCGAACGCCATCTGCGCGAGCAGCGCCCACGCGGTGCAGTTCGACGTGCTTTCGCCCGCATTGGTGCCGGCGAGCGCCGGGTCGATGTAGCTGTCGTTCGTTTCGCCCCAGCCGCCGTCGGCGTGCTGACGGGCGCGCAGCCACGCGAGCGCGCGGGCGATGTACGGCTGCGACGGGTCCTCGCCCGCGAGCGCGAGCCCGGCCAGCACGCTCCACGTGCCGTACAGGTAGTTCGTGCCCCAGCGGCCCCACCAGCTGCCGTCGGGTTGCTGCGTGCGCTTCACGTAGTCGATCGCGCGCGCGAGCGACGCGCGGTCGTCCGCGCGCTTCGTGACGCCGAAGCACAGCAGCACGCGGCCCGACACGTCCTCGGTCGGCGGATCGAGCAGCGCGCCGTGATCGGCGAACGGGATCGCGTTCAGGTACAGGCGGTCGCAGTCGGCGTCGAAGGCCGCGAAGCCGCCGTTGCGCGATTGCAGCCCGCGCATCCAGTCGAGCGCGCGCGCGACGCGTGCCGCATACGGATGCGAGCCGTCCGCGTTGCGATGCGTGCGGCCGCGGCGGTCGAGCATCGCGGTGACGACCGCGCTGTCGTCGATGTCGGGGTAGTACGGGTTCGCGTACTGGAACGCCCAGCCGCCCGGTTGCGTGTCGGCGGGCGCGTTCTCGATCCAGTCGCCGCGCAGGTCATTCACCTGGCGCTCGGCCAGCCAGTCGTACGCGCGCGCGATGCGTGCGTCGAGTTCGTCCAGTGCGCTCGCGGACGCGCCGGCTTCCGGCACGGCCACGCCGCGCGCCTGCTCGAGCGCCATCGTGCTCCACGCGGTGTCCCATACCGGCGACAGGCACGGCTGGCAGTACATGCTGCCGTCGGGCCGCGTGACCAGCAGCTTCTCCAGCGCGTTCTCGCAGTCGCGGCGCAGCGGATGATCGTCCGGGTAGCCGAGCACGTCCATCATCTGGTAGCTGTACACGATCGGCGGAAAGATCCCGCCGAGGCCGTCTTCGCCGTTCATGCGCTCCGCACACCATGCTTGCGCATGCCGGATCGCGCGCTGCCGCAGGCGTTTCGGCAGCAGCGGCTCGGCATGGCGCACCACGCGGTCGAGCGCGAGGAATGCGCGGCGCATCCCGCGCGCGGGCGGGAAGTACTGGCGTTCCTCGTCGGGCGGCGTGACGAACAGCTCGGGAATCGCGATGTTGCGCGGGTTGCGCGCACGCGCTTTCAGCGAGCACAGCACGAGCAGCGGCACCATCGTCGTGCGGGCCCAGTACGCGACCTTGTACATCGAGATCGGCACCCACTTCGGGAACAGCACGAATTCGATCGGCATGAACGGCGTCGCGCGCCACGGCACCTGGCCGAACGTCGCAAGCAGGATGCGCGTGAACACGTTCGAGCGTGCCGCGCCGCCGAGCTTGAGGATCGCGTCGCGCGCGCGGACCATGTGCGGCGCATGCTCGCTGTCGCCAGCGGCCTTCAGCGCGAAGTACGCCTTCACGCTGCACGACACGTCGGGATCGCCGTCGACGTACAGGTCCCACCCGCCGTGCGTGTCGAGCCGCTGGATCGCGCGCAGGTAGCGCGCCATCTTCTCCTGGCGCGCGTCGTCGATCTTGTCCATGAAATGCATCATCAGGATGTATTCCGCGGTGATCGTCGCGTCGGATTCGAGTTCGAAACACCAGCTGCCGTCAGGCTGCTGAAGGCGCATCAGCGCGTCGCGTCCACGGGCGATCGCGGTGTCGAGCGCGGACCAGGGGGAGGGGGCGGGTTTGTTCATGCGGCGGATCATACCATCCAGCCGGAATGTTTATATCGAGACCGCGGGTGCTACCATCGCCCCCATGAAAAAACGCCTCGAACCCGTTTCGCGCGCTACCGCCGTGCCTGTCGACACGGCCGGACCGGCCGACGCCCGGAGCGCGCCCGCGCCCACGCCCGCTGCCGGCGTGCGGCGGAAAAAGGCGCCGGAGCAGGTGCGCGCGCAGCTGCTGGAAGCCGCGTCGGACATCGCGACCGGTCAGGGCGTGGCCGCGCTGACGCTCGATGCGGTCGCCGAGCGTGCGGGCGTGACCAAAGGCGCGCTGCAGTATCACTTTGCGAACAAGCAGGGCCTGCTCGATGCGCTGTTCGGGCAGGCAACCGAACGCTTCGCGACGCAGATGGCCGCGCGCCGGGCGGCCGACTCGTACGGCGACGGCGCGGCGGCGCGTGCGTATCTGCATGCGGTGCTCGACACCGCGCAGCCGGCCGCGAGCACCGACGTGCTGCGCGTGCTGGTCGCGTCGATGATCACCGAGCAGGAGACGCGCGCGCGCTGGTCGGTGCCGATGCGCGAGTGGACGCGGCCGGACCCGGTGCCGCTCGAGCGGGCGGCGACGCTGATGATCTGCCGGCTGGCCGCCGACGGGCTGTGGATCTCGGAGCTGCTCGACAGCGTGGAGATTTCGGCCGAGCTGCGCGCGGAGATCGTCCGGCAACTGGACCGGATGAGCGCGGGCGAGCCGCCGGCGGGCACGGGCAAGCGTACGAGCGCGCGCGGCCGACGCGGCTGAGCGCGTTCAGCCGCTCAACTTCCCGACGAACTCGGCGATCCCGCCTGACGGTCGTCGTCGCCATGGACGTGGCACCGGCTGCGCAGCGCGACATAGATCCGACGATACGAACAGAACCCTCGCGCGTGCCGGCGATTTCCTGACACACGACGCGCGTACCGTGACGGGAAACGACGACGTGTCGAGCGAGAAGCCCATGCGGCGACACGCCGACGACGCCAGGCCGGATGCCGTGTTGCGGGGGAGTGTCAATCACATGCTGACAAGAGACTACGTGGAGCGCGAGCTGTCTCATATCGAGAGAATGGTCGCGCTGCTCGAAAGCGATGCGGATACCGGCGCGGCGGCGATGCCGTACGCGATGCGCGTGAGTCGTCCGGGCTACTGGCGCGCACGGATCGAGGTGCTGCTCGCGATTCCCGGCATGCCGCGCCACGTGATGAAACTCGGCAATGTGTTGCTCGCGAAGATCGACGGGATCGAGTCGCGGCGGGGGACGGTGAAGCCCTGACTGTGCGGGTGCGCGCAGCGCATGTCGCGATGGGGCTCGGCTGGCGTTTCGGCGATGGGTTCAGCCTGATTGCGGTGCCGGAGTTCGCCGCGGCCGGTGCGTTGTATGCGATTGGCCGTTGCAGAACGGAGATCACCGAACACCAGCGCGCGAGCGGGGCGGCCGTGCAGCAGCACTGATTCGGCAGGCGCCTGTCGAGTGTGCGCGGATAAAGGAAAAGCCACGGATCGCTCCGTGGCTTTTTCCTTTCTCATGCAGGCGGCCGGGTCACGGCCGCGTATCGCACGGCTTACGCGATGGTCTTCGACCAGTTCGCGTACCAGTTGCGGAACAGCGTGTACTGCGCTTCCGCGTAGTTGCGTTGCGCGTCGCTCAGCGCATCGGTTTCGTTGAAGTGCAGCGTGTATTCCTTGTCGCCGTTCAGCACCATCAGGTGCTTGTAGAACAGCACGAGGTCGCAGCCTTCGTCGAACGACGACAGCACGGCCAGCGCCGCTTCGAGTTCCTTCGCACGCACGCGCGCCACCGCATCGCCTTGCGCGGCCTTCTTGCACAGGTCGACCAGTTGCAGCACTTCGCGCGGCAGCGCGTTGCCGATGCCGGTGATCGCACCTGCCGCGCCGCAGTTCACGAAGCCGTGGAACACCTGCGTGTCGACGCCGGCCATCAGCGTCACGCTGTCATCCTGCGACGTGATGTTTTCGGCTGCATAGCGCATGTCGGCGGCGCCGCCGAATTCCTTGAAGCCGATCAGGTTCGGGTGCTGACGACGCAGTTCGAAGAACAGGTCGGCGCGGGTCGCGAAGCCGTAGTACGGGCTGTTGTAGATCACGGCCGGCAGCTTCGGCGCTGCGTTCAGGATCGCGGCGAAGTGGGCCTTCTGTGCGGCCGGCGACGCGCCGCGCGACAGCACGCGCGGGATCACCATCAGGCCGTGCGCGCCGACCTTCGCCGCATGCGCGGCGTGCGACACGGCTTCCTTCGAGTTCACCGCGCCGGTGCCGACGATCGTCGGCACGCCGGCTTCGACCAGGCGCGCGACACCTTCCTGGCGCTGCGCTTCGGTCAGCAGCGGCCAGTCGCCCATCGAGCCGCAGTACACCACCGCGCGCATGCCGAGTGCCACCAGCTCCTTGCCCTTCTTTACCAGCGCGTCGAAATCCGGCTGACGATCAGCGGTGCACGGAGTCATCAGGGCCGGAATGGTGCCGGTAAAAATGTTGTCGCTCATCTCGTTTCCTCACATTCAGATAGGGTCAATTGCCAGTGCTGGCAACCTGGGCCGTACGCGCGCTCGCCGTCTCGTCGGTGCTTCACGTCACCCGGACGGCGGCCGGCCGCCTCTTGTTTGCCTCGGTGCCGAAACGTTGCCTCCGGTTTCGACCGAGAGTCAGCCATCGACGAGTGCATTCTAGCCAGTCCGCATATTTTATACAATATAAAATAAAAAGGGCGTGACACGGGGCGTCGTTTCGCGGTGTCGGGGAAGTTGAGAACCGCGTCGCGGCGGCCTTCGGCGGGGAGGGCGGCCGCACTCGACAAAGCTGGTCGACGCCGCGTTCCGGCTCCGCCTGATGGCTTGGCAGCCCGACTGGCGCCCCGCAAGCTTATCCTCGCCGCCCTTTCCTCCGACCAAAAACATCCGTCTCGCAGGCTTCCATCCCGGTCGGCGTACCACGCGCCCGCCGTGTCGCATTTCTGCCGAAAGCATTTTTGAGATTGCGTGGATTGTGTATTGGATATTGTATAAAATCTTTCGGCGCGCTTACTCGCGAGCCGCCCCGTCACGGGAAATGGACGACAACGAGAGGAGATACGGAGATGACAAGTCAGGTCGGCGAGGCAGTCTCGCCCGGTAGTGCAGCAGCCGTGCAGGACACGGCGTCGAAACGGGAATTGAAGCGGGTCGTCGCGGCGTCGATGGTCGGATCGGTGGCGGAGTGGTACGAGTTCTTCCTGTATGGAACGGCGTCGGCGCTGGTGTTCGGCACGCACTTCTTCAAGAAGACGGGCAACCCGATCGACGGCCTGCTCGCCGCGTTCGCGCTGTATGCGGTGGGGTTCGCCGCGCGGCCGATCGGCGGGCTGGTGTTCGGCTACTACGGCGACAAGTTCGGCCGCAAATACCTGCTGCAGGTCAGCCTGATCGTGGTCGGCATCACGACCTTCCTGATGGGCTGCCTGCCGACCTTCGATGCGATCGGCTACTGGGCGCCGGTGCTGCTGGTGTCGCTGCGGCTGATTCAGGGCTTCGCGTTCGGCGGCGAGTGGGGCGGCGCGATCCTGCTGGTCAGCGAACACAGCCCGGACAACCGCCGCGGCTACTGGGCCAGCTGGCCGCAAGCCGGCGTGCCGGCCGGCAACCTCGTCGCGACCATCATCCTGCTGGTGCTGTCGAGTTCGCTGTCCGAGGCCGACTTCCTGTCGTGGGGCTGGCGCGCGGCGTTCTGGTTCTCGGCGGTGGTCGTGCTGATCGGCTTCTGGATTCGTCGCAAGGTCGACGATGCGCCGATCTTCAAGGAAGCGCAGGCGCGCCGCGCGCAGAAGCAGGAAAAGCAGCTTGGCGTGGTGCACGTGCTGAAGTATCACTGGCGGCAGGTGCTGATCGGTATCGGCGCGCGGTTCGCCGAGAACATCCTGTACTACATGGTCGTCACGTTCTCGCTGACCTACCTGAAGCTGGTGGTCGGGGCCGACACCACGCGGATCCTGAAGCTGATGTTCGCGGCCAACGCGATCCACTTCTTCTTCATTCCGCTGATGGGGCTGCTATCGGACTTCGTCGGCCGCAAGCCTGTGTACCTGACGGGCGCGGTGCTGACCGCCGGCTGGGGCTTCGTCGCGTTCCCGATGATGGATACCGGCAACGACTGGATCATCATGGCCGCGATCGTGCTCGGTCTGTTCATCGAATCGATGACGTACTCGCCGTATTCGGCGCTGATGACCGAGATGTTCCCGACCAACGTGCGCTATACCGCGCTGTCGCTGTGCTACCAGGTCGCGCCGCTGATGGCCGGCTCGCTCGCGCCGCTGATCGGGCTGTCGCTGCTCGAGCGCTATCACTCGTCGACGCCGATCGCGCTGTATCTGGTTGCCGCGGCCGTGATCTCGATCGTGTGCGTGGGCCTTGCGAAGGAAACGCGCGGCAAGTCGCTGCGCGATGTCGATGCGGAGGCGAGTCGGCGCACGCGTGCGTGATGCGGGGGTGATGGCGTGATCGCTGATGGGAAGCCACCCGGGAGGGTGGCTTTTTTGTTTGGTATCGCGGGGTTCTCGGGAGCGTTGGGGAGGCGTTCGGCTGCGGATTCAACCCGCGATTTGCTCAGACACTCAGACGGCGGCTTCACATCGAATTTCGCTCTCGTTACGAAAGCACCAAAGCTTCGTCGGAAGGAAGCGGTCATTGACGCTCACTTACCGTGACCGGGACGATTTTTTCTAGTCTGTCCAGCAACAGTTCCTTTTGCTGCTCCGGGAGCTTGACCAGGCTGGGATACATGTTAATCAAGGCCAGCCGTTGCGATGCCGACTTGGATGGCAGCAGCATGAGCAACCCCGCTCTCTCACGGTCGGACAGCGATGACAGATGTGGTAGGGCACTGAGTTGCACCATCGTGGCAGAGCCTGTCGACGGCACGGGAGGTTCGTCCACCACTCCCAACGGTGCCGATTTTTCCCCTCCTGGCGGCGTGCCTTGCGCCGCCAATGGGGCCAATCCCGACGAAGCTTGCTGCGGGGCTGCCGTTGATGGTGGAGCGGAATCCCCTCCGCTGCATCCGGTGATCAGCAGACTAAACAGCAGCATCGACCGAGCGTGCAAAAAATAGCGCGCTGCATGTGGGACATGCCACGCGCGGCAACCAAGGTGAACATCGTGTTGCATGACCAAGCATCCGATGATTCATGAAAAAGTGGGCGTGGCACCGTATGAAATGACGGTACCAGCCGTCACCGATTGCAGACGTGCCAGCGGATGCTGGCACGCCCATCCCTATGGCTTAGGGCGTTCTCGCTAATGCCGGGGTCTTCCCGTTCAGTGGAATGTGCCGAAGCCTGTGCCACGTCAATCAAGGACCCACGAGGCTGAAATAAGGCCCGCTGAAGCCCGCGAAGGTGATCGTATAGACGAAATTCGCGAGGGTGGGGCCCGCGGTAAGCTGCTTGGTCCAGTTCCCGTTGGGGCAGCTGGCATTGGCGAGTAACTGCTGGGACGTCGGCGCCACCACGCCGAGCGGCGGCACGACGATTTGCCCGTTCTTGGACGCGATCAGCTTTCCCGCCGAAGCAGCATCCGTGACCTGCGTCTTCACGTCAACGACCTGACCGCCATGGTTTCTGCACTGAACGGTGCCCGAGTAAGTCGCCGACAGGTTCGCTGTCGCATTCGTGTGGCCGATCCCCCCGATGGTAGCCCCGGTACAACTGACATCCAGAGTGGATTGATCTACGGTGCATACCGGCGCGGCAGTTGCAAAATGTGCTCCACTGGGCCCATCGGCGGCATTGGTTTCGGCCCATGCCGCGGGAGCGACCAGCACCGCTGTCAATGCAATCAAAGCTAGATTCTTCATGCTTGTTCTCCAAGAAGCTATTGATAAATAACCGGCTTGCTAATTGCCTTTTTTCTCCTTTCATCAGATTAAGGAAGCACCGATCAATCACCTTTTTGTCGGTGAGTGTTTCGATACAATCCCGCAATCAAATATCTTGATATAAAATACGCGCCGAGAATGTTTTCACGAAAATGAGCCGAATTGGTCTCTTTCCTGACTCGCTTTACGCACTCAGGACCGGACCTCCCTCTTAATAGGTCAACAACCGCGCGGTGCTCATCGCCAGATCTTTGTAGCGCGCCTTACCGCGGCCTGACCGATCGTTGACCACACGAAAAGGATGCTCGCCCCCGCCTGGATCTCGCCTTGCTTTGTTCCGCAATAGTCAGCAGACACGTCAAAGCCATGGCGAAAATCGCGCTTCATATTAATAATATTCACTTCGGAATTTTATTGGCGTTGCCAATCAACGATTAGAAAGTATAGAAAAATAAAGGTAATGAACTAGAAATTTCTTTTTTGCTTGGCGAAGTTTCGCGCTCCATCTTGGCGCATAACTCACGTGCAACCCGATCTATACTTTGAAGATTTGCAGCACTGCAGGTCGGCATTCACTTATTATTAATAAAAGAACGACAAAGCGTATATTTTCACAATTATCGAAGCTGCGAATAAGTTCGCGTTTGAGTTGCACGTAATACGCGCTATGCCGACGATGCAGTCGCAGAGGTGCCATTGTCTCGCAAGACGCGTCGGAAGACGGCTTCGGGTCGAGGCTGTGTGAAAACGCAGGCTGGCCGCGTTGCTCCAGGAATTCGCCCCCTTCAGATCGCGCTGTATAGGCTTGGCGGCGGTTCGGGAAGGGTAAAGCGACACCCGAAAACCGGCTGGTTTCGCGTTTTCACACAGCCTCGGTAACGGCCGATTCTCGAAAGGGTAAGCGTAGGTCGTGGCGTAGGTTTGCGCGCCGAGCCTCGTCAGATAAGGTGCAGGTACTGCTGCATCATCATTGGAGTGACGGTTGCAGGTGCTGCTGTGGGTTGCGTCTCATGTTCATCGGCCAGAAGGGACATCAATCTGAGCGGCCAAAGACGCGCAGCTCCACCGAGCAGGGCGTCTCCCTTGTTAATCCCTGTCAGCTTGCCGGATTGCGTGCCATGACGATCCACGCCGCGCCGTCGATCATCACTGACCGCTCGCCGGCGAGGCCCGCGAAGGCGGCACGAACCGCGGCCGACGCGCGGGCGCGGATGTCGTCGGGCTGATCAGCGAGCGCACGCGACAGTGGGCCGACCTCGAGTGTCATCTTCACCGCGTCGTCGATCGCAGCGTCCCGCGTTTCGCCCTCGCCGAATCGGACGGCCGCGTCGAAGGGCGAGATAGCGATATCGGTAAAGCCGGCCGTCGTCAGGATGCGTGCCACGCGCTCCCGGTCGCCGAACGAAAACGGGCCGGGCGCTTCGGGATCGGGCAGCGCACTCGGCGGGAGGATGCCCTTGAGCGCGCCCACCGGCAGGCGCATCCAATCGTTCTCAGCCGCACCGCGCCAGCAGACGAAAGCGACCCGCCCGCCCGGCCGCAGCGCGCGTCGCATATGGGCGAACGCCGCTGTCGGATCGTCGAAGAACATCACCCCGAAACGCGAGAACAGGATGTCGAACGCGCCCTCGGGCAGCTCGGCGCTGCTGGCGTCGGCCACCTGGAACAGGGCCGGCGTATCCTGTGGCGCAAGTGCGCGCGCTCGGCCGATCAGCGGTTCGGATATGTCCACGCCCAGCACTTGGCCCCCCGGGCCGACGCGGGCGGCCAGAGCCAGAGTCGACGCGCCCGCGCCGCAGCCGATGTCTAGCACGCGCTCGCCCGTCGCGGGCGCGGCGGCTTCGATCGCGGCCTGGCCGAACACCGCCACCAGAGCGTCGAGCCGGGCCTGATTGGCGACCCAGCGCTCCCCGCTTTGACCATTCCAGTCACCCACCTGATCCGCACGTTGCTTTGCCATGTCATCTCCTTGGCTCGACGATCCACCCTTCGCCGCATCGATCTACGCCAACCTTTTCGAAGGCGGCGACGCAACAAGAGAAGGGAATCCGTGCTCTCAAACCACCATCGACTGCTGGGCGAAGATGCCCGCCATCGCGCCCTGCGAGGATGCCTGGGTAACCGATGGCAAGAAGGGCGTGGCGAGGTCGCCAGTGGCGTAGATGCCGGGCATGCTGGTTTGGCGGCGCTCGTCGACCTTGAGAACGATGCCGGTGGGCGTATCCACCGTGGCGAGGCTCAGTGATTCATGCAGGCTTGCCGACGGCTTGTTGCGCGGATTGGCGAACAGGACGTCGACCGCCACGTTGCGACCGGTATCGAGATTGACGGTGACGATATGGCCCTCGTGATGGGCGATCTCGACGATCCGGCCATCGACGACAGGTATCTTGCGGCGCGCCAGATCGGCCTGGATATCGGGTGGAATGTCGTGACCATCGGAGAAGACAGTCAACTTGTCGGTCCAATCGTGGAACAGCCTGACAGACTGGTGCGACTGCGGGCCGGACCAAACGAGGCCCCAATGCTGGCCGGCGACTTCAAAGCCGTCGCAATAGGGGCAGGGCACGATGGACGTGCCCCAGCTTTCGGCAAAGCCCGGAACATCAGGCATCTGGTCGGCGACGCCATAGCTCAGGATCAGGCGGCGCGCCTTTAGGCTTTCGTTGTCGTCAGTGACGATGCAGAAATCGTCGATGGCGCCAGACACGCTCTCCGCCCGGGCATTGACCATCGTGATCGTTGGATAGCGCGCCAGCTGCTGCCGCGCCTCGAGCAGGATGTCCAGCGGCGGCTTGTGATCGTGGCCGAGCAGGCCATGCGAGTGGCTGGCAAAGCGGTTGCGCGGACGGCCGGTGTCAAGAACGGTGACGTTGCGGCGGGCACGGCCGAGCTGCAGGGCGGCGGCGAGGCCGGCAAAGCTGCCGCCGATGATGATGACGTCATTCATGGTGATGGGCTCCGTGTTGTGGATGGAGGGGGCTGGGGGGAAACCTATTCGGAGGACGCCACCCATTGGCTTGCACATTTCAGGTACTACGTGGTATCGTAATTATATTATTGAGATACTGTCAAGTACCGGAATTATCGTGACCGAAAATAAACAGGCCCGGCGTGGCCGGCCCGCCAATGAGGCGCTTGCCCAAACGATCGTCGACGCCGCGGGCGAACTATTTGTGGAATTGGGTTTTCAAGCGACGACGTTGGACAAGGTCGCCCAGCGGGCGAAGATATCCAAGCTCAGCATCTATCGGCACTTCGAGAACAAGGAGGCGCTGTTCAGCGCGGCAATCGCGGCCGGCTGCCATCAGCTGTTTGCACCACAGGCCCTTCTTGAAGGCGTCGACGGTTCGGTCGAAGATCAGCTCATGGCGGTGGGATCATCACTGCTGCGCACGCTGTTGAGATCAGATGTTCGCAGTGTCGAAGCCATGGTCATGGCCGACAAGACGAATCAAAACTCGTTAAGCAAGCTCCATTACGAAGCTGGCCCCGCCCATGTCATCGCTCAAATTGAGGCCCTGTTGCGTCAATTGCATGCGAAGGCGCTTCTGAACGTGCCCGATCCCCTCCGGTCCGCCCGCTTGTTTGCCGCGCTTTTCAAAGGATCCGATCTTCTGATGGTCGCACGCTTCGATCAGGCGAGAGCAGCGGACGACAACGAAATCGAATCCTATTGCCGGTCGGCCGTTGCCATGTTCATCGCCGCGCACGGTGGCATCTAGCTAAAGGCGCGCGGTATGTCTTGGGCGCCGGTTGCTCTAGCTTTTGTTGACCAACTTAAAGTCGCTGGAGGCGGCGGTGCCTAGAAACCGGCCTCACTCTGTTGTCGGCTTCATAGTCAGCGCGCTTCCCCTCGCTTCAAAGCATCCGGTGCGCCGTCAACAACTTGCAGCATCATTGACGGCGCTATTCGCTTATTTACCCTGAAGCAGCATACCGAGGGGTTTGAGCGGGCCGACCCGCAGGAACTCGAAGTCGAGGAAGCCGCCAGCCGCGAGGGGCATTGCACCCACGATCGCCTTGGCTTCATCGACAGATTCGACGCTCATCAGGAAGACCACGCCCGGATGTTCGTCGATAAAGTAAAACTGCTCGATTTTCCCTTCGAGGTAGAGCTTAAGTGTGTGCGGGACTTCCTTCGGCATGATCTGTTGCCGAACGTCGTCCGTGATGGGTTTCACGCCCTTTCCGATTGCAAAAACTTTCATCTGTCGTCTCCTTGGTGAATCGACGAGGCAGAGTCTAGTCCCCGCACTCGAAAGAAGGTACAGTCGTAAATGCCAACTTTGGGGTCGTTTACGCCATGCGAATCACGCTGATTGCTCTCGATGGTGTGTTTGACACCGGGTACACGGCGATGCTCGATGCGCTCAGGATGGCGAACAGTTTCGCGGCCCGTGAAGGCAGGCAACTTCCGTTTGAAATAAGCGTCGTGGGGGTGCGCAAGAAGGTGCGGACCAATGGCGGGCTCCTTATTCCCGTGCAGCCCATAACGCCGGCATTGATGCCGGACTGGGTGATTCTTCCTGCCCTGGCGACTTCGACACCGGAGCTTCTGATTCCGGCGCTCGAGCGGGCTGACGTAAAGCAGGCGGTTGTGGAGCTCCGGAGGTGGCATGAGCAGGGAGCCAACCTCGCCACTTCGTGTATCGGGGCGTTCGTGTTGGCCGAAACCGGTCTTCTCGATGATCGCGAGGCGACGACGACCTGGTGGCTTGCGCCGCTGTTCCGGCAACGCTTCCCCAAGGTGCAGCTCGAAGAGTCGCGAATGCTGGTGCCGACCGATATCGGCGTAACAGCCGGCGCGGCGATGGGGCATCTCGACCTTGCGCTTTGGCTGATTCGCAAGGCGAGTCCGGAGTTGGCCGTGGTGGTCTCGCGATACCTGCTCGCCGACCTGCGTTCGTCGCAGGCGCAATACATTATCCCGAACCATCTGGCGCAGGCCGATCCCCTCGTCCTGCGTTTCGAGCGCTGGGCAAGGGATCATCTGAAAGATGGATTCTCCCTGCCGGATGCCGCTTCCGCGGTAGGGACCAGCACGCGCTCATTGCAGCGGCGATGCCAAGCGATACTGGGAAAATCGCCGCTGTCCTATTTTCAGGACTTGCGCGTGGAGCACGCCCAAGCGCTGCTCCATGGCGGCATGGACCTGGAAGCCGCGGCCGCTCAGGTAGGCTATATCGACGGGGCGACGTTGGGTGCGCTCCTGCGCCAGAGGACCGGGCGCGGTGTGCGCGACCTTCGTGCCGATCTGCGCTGATGGTTTGGCTAAAGATCGGTGTAGCTTTACCCCACCAAACCGGCGTTCGTTGATGCTCTGCCAAGGAGGTGCGCTCGAATGAACAACGTTGCTCTCGCATGCGTGGTGGTTCTAGGGCTGCTCCTGTTCGGCCTCGGATTGTCGATCTCGGCGATGCGTTTCCGTGAAGGCATCGCGTCGGGCTGCAAGCCGGACCCCGCGAACCTGCTGCACAAGCTCGTCCGGGCTCATGCCAACACGGCCGAATACGCGCCGTTCCTCGCGCTACTGTTTCTCTATCTTGGTGCGCGATCGCCTTCGACGGCGACAGTGTCGCTGATGGTCGCGGCGACCGTGTGCCGCTGCTTGCTCGTCATCGGACTGATCGCATGGCCGACGATGGCAAGGTTCAACCCGTTGCGGTTCGTCGGCGCACTGGGTACCTACCTGACCGGTGTGGCGCTATGTGTGTCGCTGCTGCTTTGAGATGCGACTGACGACGAGATCGTGGGTGCTTAACGCGCGCCGCCGCGCTCGTTCTTGCCCATCAACTCCACAACGAAGTCAAGAAACGCCCGCATCTTTGCCGGCAGGTGATGCCGGGACGGGTAGTACGCGTATAGCGGAAATCGCTCGTCTGCCCATTCGGGAAACAGATTGATCAATAGGCCGTTCGCGATCAGGGGCTCGGCACCGAGCAGCAACATCTGCGCGATTCCGGAACCAGCTAGGCATGCGTTCAGCAAGGCGCCCGGATCGTTGACAGTGAGGCGTCCCCGGGTGTCCACCACAACGCGTTTCCGTCGGCGATGGAATTCCCACGCGAACGGCTTGCCTGTCTCCGGGTTGCGAAATTCAATGCATCGGTGGCTTCGGCTTTCAAGGTCCTCGGGTTTTGCCGGCCGTCCCCGGCGAGCGATATACGCGGGCGACGCGACCGTAACAATGCCGGTATCGAGCAACTTTCTCGCGATCAGCGTAGAGGCTCGGGGCTCGCCGAATCGCACGGCGATGTCGAAGCCGTCCATGACGAGGTCGCCAAGACTGTCTCGCGCGATGAGCTCGATTTCGAGTTCCGGGTGCGCGTCCATGAACGCATCGAGTTGCGGCCCAAGAATGGTCCGGTAGACGACAGGATCCAGATTGACTCTCAGCTTTCCACGCACTGCGGAGGCGCTACCTGCCGCAGCCGCAGCTGCTTCCTCCAGCCCGGCGAGATGGGGCATGACCTGCTCGTAAAAGCGGCGGCCCTCTTCAGTCAGCGAGACGGAGCGCGTCGTTCGGTTGAAGAGCCGGATGTTGAGCTTTTTTTCCAGCCGCGCAATCGCGCGACTGACGCCCGGTGGCGTCATTCCTATGACTTCCGAAGCGGCCGCGAACGTCCCCATGTCCACCACGGCGGCGAACACGCTGATGCTGCCGGACAGCTTCTCGCTACTGGATCTCATGGTTGCTCGACTGAATGCGGGTGGTGGATCGCGACCGACAAACCCGAAGGCCAACGCGCCAAAACTGCGCCGTGCAGCAGCGCAGGATAACGCCGCTGATCATGCCGCATTGATGACTCGTTGTCACTGATCTGATGCCATCCATGTCATTTTGTTTCGATCGGCGTTTGTCCAGAATGCGTGTCACCGAGACAACCGATGTATCCCACATGGAGAACGAGCAATGTATGCAATAACAGGAATCACCGGCCAGGTTGGCGGCGCACTGGCCCGCGAGCTGTTGGCCACGGGGCAGCCGGTGCGCGCGGTCGTGCGCGATGCGACGCGGGCAGGATCATGGGCAGAGCGAGGTTGCGAGATCGCGACGGCGTTCATGGAAGACGCTTCGTCGCTCGCCGCCGCGTTCGAGGGCGCCACCGGCGTTTTTATCCTGCCGCCTTCGGAGTTCGATCCGGCACCCGGGTTTCCCGAAGCGCGGAAGGTGATCGAGGCTGTATCCGCAGCGCTCCTGAAGGCGCGGCCCGAAAAAGTCGTTTGCCTGTCGACGATCGGCGCGCAGGCCGACGAGAGCAATCTGCTCACGCAACGCACGCTGATGGAGCAGGCACTGCGCGAGATGCCGATGCCGGTGACATTCCTGCGGCCTGGCTGGTTCATGGAAAACGCTGCATGGGATGTCGCGTCCGCGCGAGGCGATGGCGTCATTGCGAGTTACCTCCAGCCGCTCGACAAGCCCGTGCCGATGGTCGCTACCGCGGATGTAGGCCGCGTTGCGGCCGAACTGCTCCAGCAGACGTGGTGCGGTGTGCGCGTGGTCGAGCTCGAGGGCCCGCGCCGGGTGAGTCCCAATGATCTCGCATTGGCCTTCGCTCACGTGCTGGGTGCGCAGGTACGCGCGGAAGTTGTCGACAGGCAGACGTGGGAAGCGCTGTTCCGCGGGCAGGGCATGAAGCATCCTCTACCCCGGATGCGCATGCTGGACGGCTTCAACGAAGGCTGGATCGATTTCGAAAGTAATCCTGACGAAATCGTGCGTGGCCGCGTCGAACTGGAGACGGTTCTGCGCGAGCTTGTGTCGCGTGCAGTCTGACCGGCGCCTCGATCCGTCGGATTGATCGATCGCCATGTCCTGCACGGGGCGATCGGCAACTTGGAACTATACTGGGGCAACCTGGAGGGTTCCATGACTGATCACGACAGACTGCATCCGCTACGTCCGTTCCTGAAAAATTGGGTTTGGGAGCACGGCCGAATCGGGACTCGCTATCTGGACTGCGTCGACTGCGAAATCAAGTTTGATGAAGGCAAGAAGTCGCATTTCGCAGCGGAGAAATATATCTACGTGCCGCTTGGCAACGGCGCTGACGACGATGCGTCTGTGGAGGGGCCCGCAATTCAGGAGGCCGGCCTTGCCCGGTTTTTGCGGGCTGCGCAGTTGGGTAAGCCGGAAGAAGCCGGTTCTGTAGCGGAGGTGCAGCGCGCCGTGCAGGACTGCGTGGAGATTGGCCTGTTCAGTGCATACCAAGGGGAGGCTCGCAACGCATTTGCCCGATACGCGCAGGAACCCATGTTCGACGACGAGATCCGCGCGGCGGTTGTCGACGACATCCGGCGCGTTTATGTCGGCATGCGCGAGCAACTTGGGCTGTACGATTTTAGTGTGCTCTACGGCTTGCCCCAGCCACTCCTTATCGGCGACGCGCCGTTCATTGACTGGCGCGTATCCGCGAGTCCGGCACTTCCATTCGTGTCGCTGCCGCTGGGACCTTACTGTCTGCTGGTAGGCGCGCCATCGGGCAGGAAAAGCCGTATCGGCCCGGTGGTCTGGAAGGCCGCTGCCACGATGGGTCCGTTGAAAGATCACAACCGCCGGATCGAGGAGCAGGCGCGTCTGTGGCTGGTGGCGACTACGGATGATCAACTCGTTGCTGTGCAAAGTCGCATGGTTGCGGCTAGAGGGGCCGGGGAAGGGGAGGGGACGCGGTGAGGGATGTCGACGGGAGGGAAGGCGTCGGCGGGGCTGGATGATGAGCGGTAGTTTGTTGCCGCGTTTGGGTAAGCGATCGCGACAGCCCTTGTTCCAACTAAATGGTCGTTGTCCGAAGGGGCATACCATGGCTGAACATCTGAATATAGTCACCGTGCTTGAGAAAGCGATCTCGCCGGCTGAACGCCTCGGGATGGTTTTCGATCTCGCAAAGTCCTACGCCCCGTTCTTTGACAACCTTCACGAGATATGTCGGAACAACTACAAGACCGGCGTTGCGCAATGTGAACCGTGGCCTGAAGGCGAGTCCCTATTGGCAGCCGGTGCAGGAAATGATGAACTGCTTTTCATATACGGTGATCAATCTATCGGAGCCGGCGGCGCTCGAAGCAGCATCGGTATTGAAGAAAATGGTGTGAGGGCACAGTTCGTCGTCTCCCTTCCTTTGCCGCGCAATTTTGATCTCGACGAGTTGCGGCAGTTTCTTATGGAGACGGCGAATGTCACCAGACGCATCTCGAACACCTTTGTTGTCGCGGCAGGACGGGAGCTTGAAAGCGATATCGACAGAAAGGTCGACGACGGACTGCCAAAGGTCCTTGCAGAGGATTGGACGTGCGAGCGGATTGTTGTCCCAAGGCATCTAATTTCGGTGCCTCTCAGATGTTTCGCAACGTTGGTCGAGTCGGATCAAGCCATTCTGCTTAAGCGAACGTCAATGCCATGAATCGATGGGGGACTTCGCTGTCAGTTCATTCAAAAACTGTTTACTTTTTCTTGAAATGAGGCGCCGTTCGCTTGCATGCACATTCGGACACTCGAGCGACCGCTCCAGTCGGCAAACGGCCGTTCCGATGAGAATGATTCAGATTTCGTCATCTGCCAAAGCGTTCCTGACCTCCACTCAGGGTGTCAGAACCCGGTGAATTCTCAACCCGACGGATTGGCGCTGCGGCGACATGCTACGATCAACGCGATCCGACTTTCATCCCGACGCACAATGACGACAATGTATGAATTGCTCGGTGTGTGCGAGAACGCGACCAACGAGGAAATCAAGCGAGGCTACCGAAAGGCGGCGATGAAAGCGCATCCCGACCGCAACGTCGGGTGCGAAGCAGACGCGCATGCGCGATTTCAGGAGATCAAGGAGGCATACGCGATTCTCTCGGACCCGGAGCTGCGCCGCGTCTATGACACCGCTTACGCAGAGGAAATGCTGCGTCACGCACGGCTTCGCGAAGAAGGGGAGCGCTTGAACGCGGAGCGCGAAGCGGAATATGCGCGGTTCGTGGCATGGGCGATGCGCTTCGCCGAGCAAGGGCACAACCGCGACGTCGTGTTCGGTGTTCTGCTCGGCCGTGATTGCGATGTTCAACTCGCCGAGCGCATTGCCGGCAGCGTGGTCGAGTTGCATGCGTCGCGCCAGCCGGGCGCATCGCGGGACGGGGAGCGTGATGAGCAGATGCCGCAATGCGACGAGAGGGCGACACAGGCGGCATCGGCGCAGGCGTCAAAGAGCGACGCGCGAAGGAGTGGCGAACACGCGCATACGGACTTTTTCAGCGCGCTCTGGCACGGCGTGTTCGGGCTGCGCCGGTGAGCCTTGGTGTGTGACCAGTTCTGCGAACGCAGAATTCGACCGCGATCGGTGCCAAGAGCTTCGGCTCTCGATAAACAGCTCGTGTACCCGGCCACGCGGTGCCATGCGCTCGGTGTCAACGCGCTGGGCATGCTCCCGGTATGCATACTGGCAGGATCGCTACAGTCGAATACCGTGCAGATCAGTTCGACCGATTCGCTTGCGCCGATCTGATCAATTGCTTCGCACGTTCGGTGCCTTCCGACATCAAGAGCGCGGTAGCTTTTTTTAAAATGGCCTTCTCACGCTCGAGGCGTTCGATACGCGCCTCGAGTTCCTGAATGCGCCGTTGATCCGGCGTGATTGCCTTGCCTGCGGCACGACGCCCCGACGCTCCATCTGAAGTTGCTGCACCCGGTGACACAGCACCGTCTCGCCGACATCGACCGAGCGGCTTGCCTCCATATGGCTATAGCCCTGGTCGAGCACCAGACTGGCTGCTTGCTGTTTGAACTCCGGGGGAAAACGGACGTCGGTGCTTGCTCGTCAGACACCGCTTCATGGCGATCATTCTCGCCAAAATCAGTGTCCGAATTCATTCGACCACTACACATCTGATAAATCCATCTACGATTCGGCCCAGCGGGCCGGCCTTACTGTGCGGGGCTCGGCGAATGGTGATGTCGGCACCTGGATCTTCTACGACACCGCTAGCCCGACCCTCACGCTCGACCGCTCTAGGTCCGGCAACATCCGATTCTCGAACGCGTTCAGCAAGCAGCACATTGTCAATATGCCGTTGGAGAACGGGAAGTTGCGCCTTACCGTACTGGTCGACCGGAATTCAGTGGAAGTGTTTACGGGCGACGGCCGTACTGTCATCACCGACCTCATCTTTCCGGCACCCGACGCCAATCGCGTTTCGGTCTTCGCCGACAATGGCGAGGCGACGTTCAGCGATATGACGATTACCCGTCTCGCTGATCCACGCGGTGCAAAGCAATAGTGCCATGCGTTGGCTCGAAAGCTGGGCTCCGCCAGAACGCATCGCATCTACAGCAAGGACTTGCCTGGTTCTCCCGGACGTGCCGCGTTGCGAATGCCAAGTGTATCGCTGCCGTCAAGGCATGCAGGATGGTCCGTCACGCCGAACGGCGGGCGACTTTGAACTATGTATGTAGTTCCACGGATGCCGGCTGTAGGGCCAATCCCGTCGGGCATCGGCCTGACACAATCAAGCGGTTGACACCTTCAATTGCGTGCTCTTGACTAGACTCGCATTTCGTAAAAATTACGGTGTGCTACCAGTTATTACTCAGGAGAGAAATGATGATGAGTAGCTGTTTTCCGCAGAGCCGGCTGCTCCGCCCCCACCTGCTCGCGAGCGCAGTTTCTGCCGTCGTGATGATTATCGCCACGACACCAGCTCAGGCGCAATTCCCAGCCCCGACACCTCACTCCCAACAGGCATTCGATCCCGCCGCCAGCTTTACCTCCCGATGGACAAGGGCGGATGCCCGGCAGATCAAGGCCATGTCCCTTCCCACTACAGTCGGCGGGAACTCGCTGCCCCCGGCCCTCACCATGCCGAACATCCGCGCGGACTTCCCTGACACCAATGCCGACTTCTGGGTATGGGACACCTGGCCGCTCGCGGACCTGCACGCAGTGCAACTCAGCTACAAGGGCTGGGACGTGATTTTCTCGCTGACCGCCGATCGCCACGGCGGCTATTCGTTCGACGACCGGCACGTGCATGCGCGCATTGGATTCTTTTATCGCAAGACGGGCATTCCCGCGTCACAGCGGCCCGCGAACGGCGGATGGATCTTCGGCGGCCATCTGTTCCCGGATGGCTCGAGCATCAGGGTTTTCGGCCCCACCGTGCCGATCACGCAAAACGCCGAATGGTCCGGCTCCGCCAGGCTCACCAGCGGCGCCAACGTGAGTCTCTACTACACGGCGCTGGCGTTCAACAAAACGTCCCCGAACGGCCCGGACATCACCCCGCCGGTCGCGATCATTGCGCGCGCGGACGGCCATATCCACGCGGACGCCACGCATGTGTGGTTCGACGGCTTCAATGATCACCAGGCGCTGCTGCAACCCGACGGTGTCCTGTATCAGAATGGTGCGCAAAATAATTTCTACAACTTCCGTGACCCGTACGTGTTCCTCGATCCGGCTCATCCGGGCGACACGTACATGGTGTTCGAGGGCAACACCGCCGGCCCGCGTGGGGCGCCCACGTGCACTGCCGACGACCTCGGCTATGTATCCGGCGACCCGTTCGCCGAGACTGTCGCAGCTGTGAATGCTTCCAGTGCGGTACTGCAGAAAGCGAACGTCGGCCTCGCGATCGCGACGAATCCTCAGCTCACTGCATGGAAGTTTCTTCCACCGATTCTTTCCGCGAACTGCGTGGACGACCAGACCGAGCGGCCGCAGATCTATCTGAGCAACGGCAAATACTATCTGTTCACGATCACCCACCGCTCGACCTATGCGACTGGCGTCGACGGGCCGGATGGCGTGATGGGTTTCGTCGGCAACGGGATCCGCAGCGATTTCCTGCCGATGAACAAGGGCAGCGGCCTGGTGCTCGGCAACCCGACCGACCTCACTCAACCTATCGGCTTTCCGTTTGCGCTGGATCCAAACCAGAATCCACGCACATTCCAATCGTATTCGCACTATGTGATGCCGGGCGGCCTGGTCGAATCCTTTATCGACGCAATCGGCCCGCGGCGCGGCGGGTCGCTCGCGCCGACCGTCAAGATCAACATTGGCCTCACGACGTCGGCGGTTGATCTGACCTATGGCACTGGCGGTCTGGGCGGCTATGGTGATATCTCTGCCAACCAGCCGGCTCTCGGCCGGGGCGGTGCGAACAATGGAAAGGGAGGCGGCAACGCGCCGTAAGCTGCGCCTGATTGTTACTGGGCAAGTTTCGCGGAGAGCGGCATACCCGTATGCTACCCGTCTCGATCCGGGTGCGGCCACGAGGCCGCACCTTACTTGCTTTGCGACTGCAAATGCCGATGCGCATCGCGCGAAAAGTCCGGGTGTGCCGGCCATCCGCAATACGAGCATTCCTGCATGATCAATCCGGCGGTCATTTTCCAACGCCGGGCAGTTACGATCAGACCGTCTTCAATCCAGAATAGGATCTGGGAGCCTGGCGACGCATTGGCCTGACCTATTCCCTCCCGCGGGCGCCGAGCCAAACGCCGATGTGTCGCCACGTCGACTCGCTAATGATGTCGGCGACGTTCCGCGTGATCGAGCTGAACGCGTTTCTGATTGCGCGCAGCGGATATTCCCGATTGTCGGCGCGGACTCAGGTTCCGGATCGACATGGTCGGGCGCCAGCACTTAGGCACAGGTGACTTCTTGTGTGCAGTACCTGCCGTTGAGGTAGCTTAGGTTCCAACGGCGCGAGTGGGTGGGTCGACTCCGGTCCGCTGATGATCTGCGAACGCGAGCACGGATTAGGGGTGGGCTTGCCCAATCGCGCTCGCATGGGCGCGACCACCACGGCTGCGATCACTCCCGAAAGGACGGATCAAGCCCCTCGACCAATCGCATCAGCGCATAAAGTGCCCTTGCTTCAGGACCCGCGTGCAAGTACTCGAACTGTTGCGCCGCGTGTTCACAAACCGCGGGTGCCGGGAAGGTCCAGTTGTTGATATTGCCTATCGGCGTGTCAAAGTGCGGGCCGAAGGGCAAACAGCCCCGGCGTGAAACACACATGAAACCGGGGCTGTCGGGTACGTCAATGCAGTTGTCGCTTTAGATCGGAAAGTTCCGAATGCATCGTACTTACTGCATTCATGATCTTGGCATCAAGACTGCCGGCCTGTTGGCAAGCACGCTCTGCACGATCACCGATTCGTTCGAGATCGTCGACGCATTGCCGAATACGATCTTCATCGTTGGACGCCATGAGCTTCTTCGCCGATTTGCATTCCTTGTCCAACTCATCCATCCAGTTGATCAGGTCCTTTGGAATCGTCCTGTCGGCGTGACAGGTACGTGATGCCTCGCTCACGGTTTGCTGCAGATGGGTAAAGCGCTTTTGGATTTCACTGGTTTGCAACATGATGAACTCCTCCTTGAACGTCGGTTCCAGATGAGCTCAGGCAGCAGATAACTCCGGCGTCGCCCGTGGTATCGCCAGTCGCTCGCTTCGATCGGCCGGCGGCAACACTGCATTGCATCAAAGCTGCAACTGCAACCGAGCCCGCGGAACGGGTAAGTTCTAGTGTAGGCCACTACCGCAGGGAGTAGTAATCCGGGCAGGCCGCCAGGATGCGACATCGACGGATACTCCGTGCACCGCCGACGGCGCAGGCTGATTGCTCGAGGCAATATCTCCTGTGCGCTCGCGCCCTGTGAGCTGCAAGGAGCTGCAAAGGCTCCTTACCCCGAATACGCATGGCCTTGGATGCCGGACTCGTCGTTCCATCGGTAAGCGATCGATAAAAGACAGAAACCGGCCAATTTCAGCCGTTCGACACGGACGCTCGGATCGTTGACAATCGATGGCCAACTCCGCCGGCAGGCCTACCAACCGCACGTGGCGACCATCCGCGTCGGGCCATTTCGTTCTCTGACATCACGTTCCGCCGCCCAATACGGCCGCCGGAAGCCGCTCACATTCAAACCGGAACGGCTGGAGCGCAACGTGGGGCGGATAGTGGCCGCACCCTACGCGTTGGTCTCTCCGGTCACCAGGTCCTGAACGTCTCTCGGCCGAAGGATTTTCTCAACCAGGCGTGCCGACATCTCGCGGCTCAACAGTCTCTGCAAATT
Organism: Burkholderia sp. SIMBA_051; assembly: GCF_046534915.1. Lineage (NCBI taxonomy): Bacteria > Pseudomonadati > Pseudomonadota > Betaproteobacteria > Burkholderiales > Burkholderiaceae > Burkholderia > Burkholderia sp. SIMBA_051. The sequence goes on from NZ_JAWRXS010000016.1 coordinate 138,762, forward strand.
GGCAAGCAGCCGGTTCCGGGTTCCAACAATCCGATGGCTCCGATTGCGATCCAGCGCCCGCAAGGCATCCTGCACCACACTCGCGACAGGCATCGGCGTGCCGACGGCCGCCTCCTGCGCGCCAACGACATCGAAAAAGGCGGTTTGCGTCGCCCCGGGACATAAGGCGACGACCCGGATGCCGCGATGCCGGTTCTCAGCCCAAACGGCTTCTGAAAATGACAACAGAAAGGCCTTGGTTGCGCCGTAGACGGCCATATAAGGATCGGGCTGGAATGCGGCTGTCGACGCGACGTTGATGACCACGCCAGCGGAACGCGCCTGCATCCCCGGCAGCAGAAGATGAGTCAGCTCGATTGCGGCCATGCAGTTCACCAGCACTTCGTCGCGTTGGCGCGTCCACGGAATCGTTTCGAAGCGCCCGTAAGCCGCAAAGCCCGCATTATTGACGAGTACATCGATGACTTTTCCGGTCACCTTCAGGTGGCAATCGATCGTGTGTACGGCATCAGTTGTGCTCAGGTCGGCCGTCAGGAAATCGGCGTCGCACGCATAGTCGCGTCGCAGTTCCGCGGCCAGATCGCGCAGCTTGTCGCGAGAACGTGCGACCAGCAGAAGGCTCGCACCACGTTTGGCCAATGCATAGGCAAACGCGCGCCCGATACCCGACGATGCACCCGTGACAAGTGCTGTTTTTCCGTGAAAATCGAAACGATTTCTCATAGCCCGCGGATGGAGTGGAAGGTGACTTGGACTGTAAACCGTTGACTACAGGCAACGGTCAAGCCTTAATGACGGTCCACAACATTGAATGGAGGCAGCATGCGCATCGGCGAACTATGCAAGCGGGCGGGCGTTTCGCACGATACCGTGCGCTACTACGAGCGAATGGGGCTGCTGGACAAAGCAACACAACCTCACGCGACAAATACGTACAAGCACTACTCCGAACGCTCGTTACAGCGGATACAGCTGATTATCCATGCGAAGGCATTAGGCTTCACGCTCACGGAAATTGGCGACGTCATTCATATATGGGACAGTCCGACATTCGGTGTTGCGAAAAAGGTCGCTTGCCTGCAAGCAAAGCTCACAGAAATCGACGAAAAGAGCCGCGCGCTGACCCTGCTGCGCGCAGGGCTGGTGAATGCGCTGGCCAAAGTTGGCAGCGATTGTGTCGAAGGACACATCGCGTGGTGAGGCGCTATTGGTGAAAGCGACAAACCGACTCAAGCAAGAGTGTCAATGGCCGCTTCGGTTTCAGGCGAGCGTCCGGGTCAGGTAGCGCCCGTTGCTCGGGACTCGAACTGGATCTCCCTTCAAGTCAAGTTGACGTAGCGAATGGCCGGGAAGGGTGGCGGATTCAACCGGATGCAGTCCGTTCGACGCCGGCATCCGACAACGGCTCACCGTCGGGCTGTAGTCGGCCAGAAGCGGTCTTATTCGTGCGACGACTTGCTGACGCTCAATCGTCTGCTTCAGGACGGTGAACGACCATTCTGTCTTCGAGCTAGAGGCGGCGTCTGGCCTAAATTTCGCCAGGCCATTGCGGCGCCGACTATCAAGAGTAGTACCGAAACGACCAATGCATGCTCCATCCCGTGCATAAACGACACCCACCCTGACCGCCGAACGAAGAAGCCGAATATCGCGACGCCCATTACGCCACCGATCTGACGGGCAGCATTCAACAATCCCGATGCCACCCCCGAGTGTGCGCTACTCACGGCGGTAAGCGTGGCAGCAGTAATAGTGGGAATCGTAAGGGCGATGCCACTGCCTGCGAGGAGCATCGGGACTGCAAGCAGCCAGAAAGATTCCGCGGCGATTGCCGGCCACATCGCGAGATAACCGACTGCGGAAATCAGTAAGCCGATCGTTGCCAACGTCCGCGCCCCCAGCCGACTCGCCAGTCGTCCGGCAACTATGTTCATCAGCATCAAAATACCCATCATCGGCAAGAGTGCAACTCCCGAGCGCACTGGCGTCATGTGCCAGATGGACTGAAAGAGCAGGCTTAACGTGAAGACAATGCCGTAAAAGACCAGATTCGCGATCATGCCGATAATCGTCGCGCTGCGGACGGTCCGGTCCTCCCACAACGCGGTCGGCAGCATCGCGGCCGGATTGCGTGTTTCCAAACGGATGAATACGATACTCAGCCCGATGCATAGTGCGAAGGCGCCGAGAACAACGGGACTGCTCCAGCCCAGCGCGCTGACTTCGGTTGATGCGAACGTGAGCGCCGCCAGTGCAAGTGCGCCGGTGAGTTGCCCGGGAAGGTCGAGACTCCTGCCACGTTGGGCTTTCGTATCAGGCACGAATCTCCAGGTCAACCAGATGCCTGCTACACCGACGGGCACGTTGACCAGAAAAATACTGCGCCAGCCGATTACAGCGACAAGTAGCCCGCCCACAAGCGGTCCTGCGGCCAACGCGATACCACCTCCCGCGCCCCACCAGCCTATCGCCCGACTGCGCGTCGCCGTATCCTGAAACGCCAGACGCAAGACGGCCAGCGAATTCGGCACCAGCAGCGCTGCGCCTAGCCCTTGGACCAGACGCCACTCGATCAACGCTTGCATGGTTTGCGTCAAGCCGCAGCCGATCGATGACAGCGTGAAAATCGCGTAGCCTGCGATAAACATATGCTTTGCACCAAGCCGGTCGCCCAGCGCGCCCGCAATTAGCAGCAACGATGCGAAGACGAGCGCATACGCATTGACGACCCATTGCAGGTCGGTGACATTTGCGCCAAAAGCCGTCCGCAACGTGTCGAGCGCGACGTTGACGACACTGACGTCGACCAGAACGACGACAAAGCCGAGGCATGCCGCCACTTGAACCAGCAACGACTGATGTTTGGATGGTGACGGCATCGACAATCCTTCGAATTGGGAAGGTCGAAGCGTATAGGATCGCGGTCTGTGCGAATATTCCGCAAAATCGCATAGCAACCCGGAGAAAATGCACCGATGTTCGACTGGGAAAACCTTCGCTGCTTCATTGCCGTTGCGCAAACTGGCAGTCTCTCGGCCGCGGCACGACGATTGAGTGTCGATCATGCGACGGTCAGTCGTCGCATCAGCGCGCTCGAAGCCGAACTGCAGGTACGTGTGATCGACAGATTGCCGCGTGCGTGCCGACCAACGTCAGCAGGCGGGCAGATTCTCCAATTGGCCGAGCAAATGGAAGAGCACGCGTTTGCGATTGAGCGACTTGCGCTAGCGGAGCACATGCCGATGCACGGCATGGTGACCATGAGCGTGCCGCCAGTGCTCGCGAATAACCTCTTCGCGAATCACTTTCATGAATTCACTCGATTACACCCGGGCATTCGGTTGTCGATGGCCAGTCAGGCGCAGCGAATCTCGCTAGGCCGCCGTGAAGCGGATCTTGCGGTGCGGCTCGTTCGCCCCGAGGAACCACAAAACGTCACGCGCAAGCTTGGTGAGATGATGTTTGGGCTATATGCGAGCCACGGATATGTGCACGCGTCTACCCCCGCCGATTGGGCATTCATCGGCTATGAAGCGCAATTCGCGGAAATGCCGCACCAGAAGTGGCTTGAGTCGATTGCCCAAGGGCGACCGATCATTTGCGAAGTAAGTGATATCACGACGCAGCAGGTGGCGGCCCGAACGGGAGTCGGAGTGGCTGCGTTGCCAATGTTCATGGGTGATAGCGATCCCGATCTGCAACGCCTGCCGTTTGATGGGGAGTCGTTCTCTCGCGAAATCTGGCTGGTTGTGCATGCCGATCTCAGGCATGCGCCGCCGATTCGCGCGGTCATCGATTTCATCTCGGGCGTGGTCGGCAGGACCTTCGCTCCGCATTTGCGGCAGTAGCGACAACTACGACGCGGGCTTGTAACGTCGGGGACCATTGTCCAATGCTGCCCCGAACCGACATTCACGCTCCGACTTCGTGACTGGCTGAAATGGGTCGGTAGCGACACCTACGAAGAGCCCTTTTGTTGGCTGACCGACGGGCGCGGCGGCACGCCTGCCCGACGCTCCGCGTCCGCCGCCACCTCCCCCAAGACCCCTCTGCTAATATTGTAGAAAATATGCAATATCCGCCGCCGCACCGGCGCTTGCCTGCCCGCCTTCCCCAAGTCCGAATCGCAACATGAACGAGAAACGCCCTGCTCTTGTCTACGCCACGCGCGCCGAAGCCGCAGCGAACGAATTGCGCCGCCGTATCCTGACAGGGGAGTATGTCGACGGCTACCAGCTTCGCCAGGATGCGCTGGCGACCGAACTCGGCATCAGCCGCATCCCGCTGCGCGAAGCGCTCGTGCAGCTCGAGAGCGAAGGGCTCGTGAAGATCCTGCCCCACAAGGGTGCGATCGTCTCGGAGCTGTCACCGGAGGACATCACCGAACTGTTCGAATTGCGCGCGCTGCTGGAACCCGTGCTGCTGAAAAAATCGATTCCGAAGCTCACCGCCGACGATTTCGCGCGGCTCGACGCGATCCTCGCGGAATACAGCGAAGTGCTGCATGCGAGCCAGTCCGGACGCTGGGGCGAACTGAACACCGAACTGCATCAGCTGCTGCTGTCGCGTGCCGACCAGCCGAAAACCACGGCGATCGTCGCGTCGCTGCTGCAACAGACCGACCGTTACACGCGCGTGCAACTGTCTCTATCCGAGGCCGCGCGCGACGTGGCCGAATCCGAACACGCCGAACTCGTCGCGTTGTGCCGCAAGGGCGATGCGCGGGCGGCGGCGTCACTGCTCAAGCGGCACATCGAGCATGCGGGCGGTGAGTTGAATGCGTTCCTGCGTGACCGGCGGCTGGGGCGTTGAAGTCGTGCGGGGCGAGATAGCCGACATGCCGCACTAGCGTCCGACGCTGAAGCGGGGTCGCATGCGATGCCCAAGCCGTCCGGGGCATCGCCGAATCCCGATTAACCGCCACCGATTCCCTGTAATACCTTGCCGGTACCGCCGCATACCGCGCATTTCTGCCCTTCGACCATGCCGGTGCCGCGGCATACTCCGCACAGATCCTCGCCTACGCCGGGCGCATCGGGCGGCCCTTCATCGCCCGGATTCAACGGCGGGTCTTGATTCTGCCCCGCCGGCGTTCTGGTCGTCTGCATAGCACACCTCCTTTCGCGTTTCCGACGTCGCTGCGAGCGCGCATCATGCGTGCCCGCAACGACGACACGCGCGCCGTGTCCGGCCCGCGTGTCGAAGCGCACAGGACAGGCGCGCCGACAACGATGACGCGACGCCCCGCATGACGACGCAGAACCGACGTCATCGCATCGTCATTACAACGACGGAGCCCAAGTCGAGCCGAACGGGTTCGACTGGTCGATGCCGGGGAAGTCGACGAACGCCTTGCTGCAGTCGAGCACGTTGCCCGGACGCGCGTTGCGGGTGGCCTCGCCATTCACGACGACGCGGTTCGCAGTTGACGCGAACACCGGCAGGTTCACGTTGTGCAGCGTGAGGTTCGCGTCGGATGCGATGGTCGAGATCCCGTCGGGCGTGTCGGCCACGACATCGGTCAGCGACATCACGAGCGGGAATGCCGGCTCGCCGTAGCCGCCGGTATTCGCTTCGAACCCCTGCAGTTTCACGCCGGCCGTCCCCATGATCACGACGTTGGCGATCGAGATGTCGTGGAAGTTCGGATACAGCGGCCCGCCGGCCGGCACGGCCTTTGTGCTGTAGTAAGGCGTGAACAGCAACGCGTTCTTCGCATCGCGGATGCAGATGTTCGAATAGTGGATGTTGCTCACTTCGCCGCCGCGCGCGTAGTCGGACTTGATTCGCAATCCTTCCTCCGAATCCCAGAAAGAATTGTCGTACACCTGAACGTTCGTCACGCCGCCGTTGGTCTCGCTGCCGACGGAAATCCCATGCCCCCAGTAGATATGGTTGTGCGCGATCACGACGCCCCATTTTCGATCCGAGCGTACGTCGCGATTTCCGTCGATGCCGAACAACCCGGAGCCGGCGGGCGACGGATTGTTGCTGCCCTTCAGCGCGATATCGTCGTCGCCGGTGCTCACGTAGTTGAACTCGAACACGAAGTTCTTCAGGTAGCCGTCGAACGAAATCGCACCGGTCGACGAGGTCGTGCTGCCGGTCGACAGCGTCGTCGAGGTCGGCTTCGATGCGGAACCCGGATCGAACGCGTCGGTGTTCTTCACGTTGTCGGCGTTGAACGTCTGTCCGTTGTACAGCGGGTTGCCGTTGCCGGCCGGGTTCGCGAACGCGGCGAGCGTCGGCGTCTGCACCTTCACGCTCCAGATCGTCAGCCCGTCGACGCCGCTCGGCACCACGTGGAAATTCGGGCTGTTGTTCAGCGTGATGCGGTACAGCGTCAGGTTCTTCGCGTAGTTGAACACCATCAAACGGAAGTTCGACTGCGAGCCGAAGCCGGTCGTGCCGTTCTGCACCATGTTGCCGAGATACGCGAGATCCCACCACGTCATGTTGCGCACGGTCGACTTCGAATCGACGACGGTGCCGCCGTCGTCGCACGCGGTGCCGTCCGGCGCGACGGTGCCGCTCTTGTACGCCGCGTAGGTGTTCGAGCAGGTGAGGTCGACCTTCATCAGCGGGTATTTCGCGTCGGACGTCACGAGTTCCGCGTAGCCGCGCCCGTCGATCCGGCCGTCGCCGACCACGGCCGAATTCACGAGGTTCGTGCCGGTGATCAGCGCGAGGCAGTTCGACGAACTGCCGGCCTTCGTCGCGCTGACCGCGGTGTTGCCGCAATACGGTCCGGCGACGTTGGGCGCGTACGCCTTCACGTCGCGCGACGCGTACAGCGTCACCCCCTTGTCGATCCACAGCGTGACGCCGGACGGCAGCGTCAGCGGCCCGCTGATGAAGCTGTTGCCGGCGCCCGTCCGGTTGACGACGAGCCGCACCGCGAACTTGCTCGCACGGTACTTCGGCTTGGCCAGCTCCTCGCCGGATGCGCCGGCGATGTTCACGTTCGGCGCGGCCGCCGTCTTCTGCGCAGCGGTGGCCGATGCGTCGGCGGCCGCGATCGTCGCGCCGACTTCGGCGTCGACGGCGGCGCCGCACGCGTCGAGCGCGGCCTGGATGCGCGCCTGGTCGGGGTTCGCCGTCGCGCTCGACACGGCCTTGCCGACACCCGCGATCGACGGATCGGCCTCCGGCGGCAGCGAGCCGTCGGGGCGGCTCACGAGCGTATTGGTGGCTTCCAGCGTGCTGCACACCTGCGTGTCGGCGGGCAGGGTCGGCTCGGCGGGCAGCGCGGCGTCGACGGTGGTCGTGCCGACCTGGAACACGCTGGCGGCGGGCGGCGTGGAGGCGGCCGCGCTGCTGCCGGTGCTCGCGTCGTCGCCGCCGCACGCGCTCAACGCGGCGGCGGTCGCGACGAGCGTCGCGAACAGGGCGAGCACGCGCGGGCGGGCGCTCGACACGGAAAGTCGGGATGTCATGACGGATGTCTCCTGGTGAGGCAGCGTGCGCGGACGCTGCCGGGTTGGTATCGGGTCGGTCGAGGCGGGGCGGCGGCGTGGGCCGTAGCCGCCCTTGTGAACAGTCATCCTATGACGTGAGGCAGGGAAACGAAAGACGGCATTCGGCATCAGGAAAACGACGCAACCTACCTCCGATTCAAATACAGAGCCATTTCCGGAAAACGTTTCGCTAGCATCCGCCTAAACAGAGAACGCTTTTCCCTCTATCCGTCCGTGAACCCGCTACAGAGGCGCTTATAGGGGTATGCACCAAGTGAGTTAAACGATTAACCGACGTACATTCGCTCCGACACGTCATACAACGTATGACTGCGATTCAGCGAAGGCCCAAGCCCGATCTATGCACAAGCCACCCGAATCGCCGCCAAATAGCGAGCTACAACCAACAAGGAGACTGACGATGACGCACCGATTCCCCCGCTCCCGTACCGCACTGGCCGTCGCGCTGATGGCCGGCTTCGCGATGTCCGCGCAGGCCCGCGTATTCCGCTCGGCGGACGTGCACGGCGACAGCTTCCCGACCAACATGGCGGTCAAGTTCATGGGCGACGAGCTGTCGAAGCTCACGGGCGGCAAGGACTCGATCAAGGTGTTCGGCAACAGCGCGCTTGGCTCGGAGAAGGACACGGTCGACCAGGTGCGGATCGGCGCGATCGACATGGCGCGCGTGAACGGCGCGTCGTTCAACGAGATCGTGCCGGAGTCGCTGATCCCGTCGTTCCCGTTCCTGTTCCGCGACGTCGACCATTTCCGCAAGGCGATGTACGGCCCGGCCGGGCAGAAGATCCTCGACGCGTTTTCGGCGAAGGGGATGATCGCGCTGACGTTCTACGAGAGCGGCGCGCGCTCGATCTACGCGAAGCGTCCGGTGCGCACGCCGGCGGACATGAAGGGGTTGAAGGTGCGCGTGCAACCATCGGACCTGATGGTCGACGAGATCAGGGCGATGGGCGGCACGCCGACGCCGATGCCGTTCGCCGAGGTGTACACGGGGCTGAAGACGGGCCTGGTCGACGCGGCGGAAAACAACCTGCCGTCGTACGAGGAAACCAAGCACTTCGAGGTGGCGCCCGACTACTCGGAGACGCAGCACGCGATGACGCCGGAAGTGCTGGTGTTCTCGAAGAAGATCTGGGACACGCTGTCGCCGCAGGAGCAGGCAGCGATCAGGAAGGCCGCGGCCGATTCGGTGCCGTACTACCAGAAGCTGTGGACCGCGCGTGAGGCATCGGCGCAGCAGGCGGTGACGAAGGGCGGCGCGAAGATCCTGCCGGCCGCGCAGGTCGACCGCGCGGCCTTCGTGAAGGCGATGCAGCCGCTGTGGGCGAAGTACGAGAAGACGCCGCAGATGAAGCAGATCGTCGACGAGATCGAGGCCACCAAGTGACCCGTCGCACTTCCCTGAACGGCGCGGCGGCCGTGGGCTCGCCGGACGCGGCCGCCGCGGACGGTGCGGCGCCGGGCCGGCCGCGCGCGGCCGCGCCGCTGTTGCGCTGCGCGAACGACCTGCTGTTCCGCGCGCTGGCGGGAATCGCGTCGCTGTGTCTCGCGGCGCTCACGCTGCTGGTGTTCTACGCGGTCGTGATGCGCTACGTGTTCGAGAACGCGCCGGATTTCGTCGAGCCGATCGCGCTGCTGCTGGTGATCGTGATCGCGATGTTCGGCGCGGCGATGAAGGTGCGCGACGGCGGCCATATCGGCCTCGACTCGTTCGTGCGGCGCCTGTCGCCGGGCCCGCGCACCGTGGTGATCGCGATCCAGCATCTGAGCCTGATCGCGTTCGCGATCGCGATCATGGTCGGCTGCGGCAGCATGGCCGCCGAGACGATGGCCGACCGCATCCCGATCATCGGGCTGCCCGAAGGCGTGCGCTACCTGATCACGATTCCCGCGGCGATCGCGATCGTCCTCTTCTCGCTCGAGCACCTGCTCGCGCTTCGTCGTTCTTCGTCGGGACAATAACGCCATGGAACTCGCGATCCTGTCCGTCAGTTTTCTGATTTTCCTCGTGCTTGGCGTGCCCGTCTCGTTCGCGCTCGGCATTTCCTGCGTGCTGACCTATATGGTCGAAGGGCTGCCGATCGCGACCGCGATGCAGTCGATGATCTCGGGGATGAACGCGTTCTCGTTTCTCGCGGTGCCGTTCTTCATCTTCTCCGGCGAGCTGATGCTGCATGGCGGCATCGCGGACCGGATCCTGCGCTTCGCGCAAGCGACCGTCGGCCATTTCCGCGGCGGCCTCGGGATGGCCAACGTGGTCGCATGCACGCTGTTCGGCGGCGTGTCGGGCTCGCCGACCGCCGATACGTCGGCGATGGGCGGCGTGGTGATTCCGCTGATGAAGCGCGAAGGCTACAGCGCGGCTTACGCGGTCAACGTGACGACGCACGCGTCGCTCGCCGGCGCGCTGATGCCGACCTCGACCAACATGATCATCTACGCGTTCGCCGCGCAGGGGATCACCGGGATGCTGCACGGCCAGCAGGTAAGCGGCGTGTCGATCGGCGACCTGCTGTTCTCCGGGCTGCTGCCGGTGTTGTGGGTGATGGGCTTCGTGCTCGTCGCCGCGTACTGGCAAGCGGTGCGTCACGGCTATCCGCGCCGTGAAGACGGTTCGTCCGCGCTGCCGTCGTTTCCGGGCTGGTATGCGGTGCTGCGCAGCTTCGTCGGCGCGGTGCCGGGCCTGATGGTGATCGCGATCATCCTCGTGTGCGTCGCGAAGGGGATCGCCACCGCGACCGAAGCGGCCGCGATCGCCGTCGTGTATTCGCTCGTGCTGACCGCGATCGTGTACCGCACGCTGACCGTCGCGAAGCTGCGCCGTGCGCTGTCGCATGCGGCGCGCACGACGGGCGTCGTGCTGCTGCTGATCGCCGTGTCGAACATGCTGCGCTTCCAGATGTCGTACCTGGAGATTCCGGATGCGATCGAAGGGCTGCTGAAGCAGTCGACCGCCGCGCCGTGGCTGATGCTGCTGTACATCAACATCATCCAGGTGTTCCTCGGCACGTTCGTCGACATGGCCGCGCACATCCTGATCACGACGCCGCTGTTCCTGCCGATCGCGATGGCGTGCGGCGTCGGGCCGGTGCAGTTCGGGATCATGCTGCTGCTGAACTGCTCGCTCGGCCTCGTGCACCCGCCGATCGGCTCGGTGCAGTTCGTCGGCTGCGCGATCGGCAACGTGTCGATCGGCGAGACGACGAAGATGGCGTGGCCGTACTACCTCGCGATCTTCAGTGCGATCAACATCGTCACGTATATGCCGTTCTTCTCGACCTGGCTGCCGAGCCTGATCAGCGGCCACGCGGTGTTCTGACCGCTAGGCCTTGCCTGTCGCGGCGCCGGACGACCTCCGGCGCCGTCATCGCGTCAACGGTGTTTTTCACGTATCGCGTATCACGGATAGCGTATCTATTCCCATGAACCACAACACAGCATGGCGCGCCGTCGCAGCCGCCGCATTCGCGCTGGCCGCATCGCTCGCGCATGCCGCGACATATGCGTACGTATCGAACGGCGACAGCCGCGACATCTCAGTGTTCGGCGTCGACACGTCGAGCGGCGCGCTGCGCGCGATCGAAACCGTGCCGGTCGACGGCACCGTGATGCCGATGGCGTTGTCGCCCGATCATCACCGGCTGTACGCGGCGCTGCGCTCGACGCCGTATCGCGTCGTCAGCTTCGCGATCAATCCGCTCGACGGGCGGCTGATCGAGCTGGGCCGCGCGCCGCTCGCGGACAGCATGGCGTATGTGTCGACCGATGCGTCGGGCCGCTACCTGTTCTCCGCGTCGTACGGCGGCAACCTGCTCGCGGTCAACCGGATCGGCGAGAACGGCGTGGCCGGCGACGTGCAGCAGACGATTAAGACCGGCCCGATGGCGCATGCGATCCGCCAGTCGCCGGACGGCCGCTACGCGTTCGCGTCGGTGCTCGGCGCCGACGCATGGCTGCGCTTGCCGTTCGATGCGTCGACCGGCACGCTGACCGACACGGCCGAGCCCGCCTACCGGCTGCCGGAGAAGTCGGGCCCGCGCCATTTCGTGTTTTCGTCGAACGGTCGGTTCGCATACCTGATCGACGAGCTCGACGGCAAGCTGCACGTGCTGGGGCTGTCGCATGGCGGCGCCGAGGCGCGGCCGATTCAGACGGTGTCGATCCTGCCGCCGGATTTTCATGGCGACAAGCCGTGGGGCGCGGACCTGCACCTGACGCCGGACGGCAAATTCCTCTACGCGTCGGAGCGCACGTCGAGCACGCTCGCGGCGTACCGGGTCGATGCGGCGTCGGGCAAGCTCGCGCGAGTCGGCACGTTCGCGACCGAGCGGCAGCCGCGCGGCTTCGCGATCGATCCGTCGGGCACATATCTGCTCGCGGCCGGGCAACTGTCGCCGATGCTCGCGGTGTATCGCATCGACCGGCACACCGGCCACCTCGACGCGCTCGGCAAGTATCCGGTCGGCAAGGGCGCGAACTGGGTCGAGATCGTCACGTACGACGGGACGAACTGATCCGCACGACGAAGCGCAATCGACTCAAGTTGAACCAGCCGCTGTCGTTAACCGACTAGGGATAACTTCGAGAGTCGATTCACCATGCGCGATCTGAAGGTAAAAAACAGTTTGCTCGCCGTGCTGGCCACGTTTGCAGCGATGATCATCGTCGGCGGCATCGTCGGGGTCGTTGCGCTCGGCAGCGCGAACACGAACGCGAAACGTCTGCACGCGATCGCAACGCAGACGTCGCTCGTCAACGACGCGTACAAGGACAGCACGCGTACCCGCTCGGCGCTCGTGCGCGCGTATTCGGCACTGAAGGAACACAACGACCCGGCGCAGCGCGACTCGGCCTTGCAAAGCGCGCAGCGCACGTTCGATCTGTCGGCGAAGGAAACGCAGGCGTTCAAGGACACCGCGCCGATCGGCAGCCTCGGTGCCGACCTGAAGCAGGCGCTGGTCGAGTCGTCGACGCATCTCGCGAGCGTCCTCGCCCGCGCGAGCGACGCGCTGCGCAATGGCGATACCGCCGCGTATGCCGAGATCAACGACAAGGAAATCACGCTCGCCGGCCAGGTGTATTCGGCGAACGTCGAGAAATTCCAGCGCACGGCCAACAAGCTGGCGGAAGACACGATCGACGACGACAACGCCGCGTACACGCGCATCGTCGCGATGGTCGGCATCGGTGTCGCGCTGGCGCTCGCGCTGATCGCCGCGACGCACTTCGCGTTGCGCGCGATCGTGTCGCGGCCGCTCGCGAACGCGGCCGCGCTGCTCGACCGGATCGCGTCGAACGACCTGACCGTGAACGTGCCCAATGCCGGCCGCAACGAAATCGGCCAGTTGTTCGCAGCGATGAAGCGGATGCAGACAGGCCTCGCGACGACCGTCACCGGCATGCGCGACAGCAGCGACGCGATCCACACGGCCGCGCGCGAGATCGCCGCGGGCAACCTCGACCTGTCGAGCCGCACTGAACAGCAGTCCGCGTCGCTCGAGGAGACCGCCGCGAGCATGGAGCAGCTGACGTCGACGGTACGCCAGAACGCGGACAATGCGCAGCAGGCGAGCACGCTCGCGGCGAGCGCGGCGGATCTCGCCGAGCAAGGCGGCGAACTGGTCGGCCGCGCGGTCGATATGATGGGCGTGATCAACACGAGCTCGCAGAAGATCGCGGAGATCACCGCGATGATCGATGGCATCGCGTTCCAGACCAACATCCTCGCGCTCAACGCGGCGGTCGAATCGGCGCGCGCGGGCGAGCACGGGCGCGGCTTCGCGGTCGTCGCGGGCGAGGTGCGCACGCTGGCCCAGCGCAGCGCGGGCGCCGCGCGCGAGATCCGGCAGTTGATCGGCGCGTCGATCGACGACGTGCGCGACGGCAATGCACTCGTGTCGCAGGCCGGGCGCGCGATGGACGAGATCGTGTCGTCGGTGCGGCGCGTGGCGACGATCATGACCGAGATCACGACGGCCACCGTCGAGCAGAGTGCGGGTATCGACCAGGTCGGCCAGGCGGTCACGCAGATGGACCAGATGACGCAGCAGAACGCGGCGCTCGTCGAACAGGCGAGTGCCGCCGCGAGCGCGCTCGAGCAGCAGGCCGGTTCGATGCAGGCCGCGATGTCGGTGTTCCGCATTGCGCGGGGGCGGTGAATGGCTGGCCGGAGCGGCCGTGTGCCGATCGCCGCGTGAAGCGGCACTGCCGCATGCCGCACGCCGCACACCGCACACCGCACGCCGCACACCGCACACCGCACGCCGCACGCCGCACACCGCACACCGCACACCGCACACCGCACACCGCACACCGAACACCGAACACCGAACACCGAACACCGAACACCGAACACCGAACACCGCCCGCACGTGCCCCCGGGCATGAACGCTCAATCCTGACGAGCATCCACCGCGGCGTCGCCGTCCGACCTGTCATCGGCCGGCCGATCGTCGCGCCAATGCGCAAGCTCGCGCCACAGCGCCGCGCGCGCATGGTCGCGCGGCGGCAGCTCGATCACGTACGCGACGCCGCGCACGTTGACCACCGCGCCGGAGTCGGGCAGTGCGGCCGGCATGCCGGGGAACGACGGATCGTCGTCCGGTTCGGCGGCGCGGCCCGGGCAGGGCGGGTGGGGGGATTTCATACGAATTCTCCGTGGCGCATCGAATCGGCGCATCAGTAACGGACTCGCCCGATCAGGCCGAGCGGGTCGATCGCGCGCTGGACGGCGCCGGCGAGTTGCCGTTGCGCGGCCGGCACGTGCTTGCGGTAGTACGCGACGTTGACCGGGCCGATCCCGTGTTCCGCGCTGAAGCAGCCGCCGGCGCGCACGACGCGCTCGTACAGCGCGCCGCGCAGCGCGACCTGCTGCAACGGCCCGTAGCGCTGCGCTTCGTCATATGGAATCGACACGACGAGGTGACAGCCGCCGTCGCCGAAGTGTCCGAACGCGTGGCAGCGCAGCGACGGATGCGCGTCGGCGAGCCACTGCTCGGCGCCGGAGACGAACGCCGCCAGCGCGCCGCGCGGAAACGACACGTCGAACGACAGCGGGACCCCTTCCTGCGCGACCGCGACCGGCAGCGCGTCGCGAATCCGCCAGAAGCGTTCGGCCGCTCCGCAGGCCGCATCGAGCACCACACGGTCGTCGGCCAGCGCCTCGAGCGTTTCCAGCGCGCGCGCTTCGAGCAACGCATCGAGCCCCGGCATGCCGGTCGCGATCTCGACGAGCGCATGGCACGCGGCGGCGTCCGTCGCGCACGGAATGCGCAGGTCCGGACAGGCGGCCGCGACACATCGCACGGCCGTGGCCGACATGAATTCGAACGCCGACAGCAGCTCGCCGAACGCGCGTTCGAACGCGAGCAAGCCGGCGAGCGCCGCGTCATACGACGCGAATGCGACGAACACGGCGCACGACGAGCGCTCGATCGCGGCGAGCGCGAACGACACGGCCGTCACGAGCCCGTTCGCACCGTTCGCGCCGATGAAGCAGTGCGCGACGTCGAAGCCGGCGTTGCGCTTGCGCAGCGGCGCGAGCGCATCGATCACGGTGCCGGCCGCATCGGCGAGCACGACTTCGACGCCGAGCACGTTGCGGCGCACGTCGCCGTACTTGATCAGGCGGCTGCCGCCCGCGTTCGCGCCGACGAGGCCGCCGGCCGCCGGATCGCTGCCGAGATCGATTGGCAGGCAGAGGCCGGCTTCGGCCGCCGTGCGGTTGATCTCGGACAGGCGCACGCCGGCCTCGACCGTGATGCTGCGGTTCGCCGCGTCGAACGCGCGGATCGCGCGCATCCGGTCGAACGACACCACGCATTGCGTGCCGCTGCGATCCGGAATCGCGGCGCCGACGAGCCCGCTGCGAGCCCCCTGCGGGACCAGCGCGATCCGGTGTGCGGCCGCGACCTGCGCAAGCATGCTGGTTTCGGCGGTCGACGCCGGGCGTGCGACGCCGAGCGCGGTGCCGCCGTACCGCGCGGCATCGGTCGCGTACGGCTCGCACGCGTCGCCGTCGAGCCAACCGTCGCCGAGCGCCGCGGCGAGCGCGTGCCGTTGCGCGGCGCGTTCGGGCAGCGCGCTCATCGTCAGTGCGCGTGCGCGAGTTGCCGGCGCAGGCGGCCGCGCACGACGACGAGCGCGATCAGCGGCACGACGCCGCCCCACAGCGGGCTGTGCCGCATCGTGATCGATACCGCGAGCGCGACCGCCGTGACCGCGAGCATCACGAACGACAGCGAGCGGACGCGCGCCTGATCGGCGGCCGTGCCGTCGACGAAACCGCCGGCCGACCACGCGGTGTGCACGATCCCGACCACCAGCACGCAGACGAGCATCGCGGCCGGGCCGAGTTCCTCGCCCCACAACCGGCTACCTGCCGGCGACACGATCGCGAGCACCGCGCCGATCACGAGGAACAGGTCGACGCCGAGCGCGATGCTGTTGCGTTGCGCGCGCCGCATCAGCCACGCGCCATGCACGAGCGCGAGCACGCCGCCGATCAGGAACGCATGCGTCCAGCGTGCGCCCGGCTCGCCGGGGCCGAGCCGGCCGTAGAACAGGAACACGATCGCCGGCAGGAAGTTGCTCGCATGCAGCAGGTAGTCGGTTATGGGATTGTTCGCTTTCATCCGGTTTTCTCCATCGTCGAAACGTCGAAACAGCGGCCGACGCGTCATGCGTCATGCCAGCGGAACAGCCGCGCGGCGGCAAACAGGAACAGCGCCGTGCTCGCGGCCATCCCGAGCAATTGCGGCGCGAGTTGCACGTACGATGCGCCGTCGAGCAGCGTGCCGCGCAGCGCGACGGCGAACTGGTTGGTCGGCAGGAACGCGAGCGCGGTTTTCAGCCAGGCCGGTGCGTCGTGCATCGGAATCGTCAGGTCGCTGAAGAACAGCAGCGGGTAGTAGGTGACGTTGCACGCGAGTTCGGCGGCCGCGAGCGAGCGCGTGCGGCTCGCGAGCAGCACGCCGATACTGAGCAGCATCGCCGCGCCGAGCAGCACGATCGGCAACGCGCGCAGCCCGTCCGGGCCCGCGATCGGCAGCGCGATGCCGAATGCGACGCGCGCGACCGTCAGCAGCACGAGCGCGGACAGCGCCATCATCACCATTCGCGCGACGATCAGCGCGGCCAGAAACACGCCGCGCGACACCGGGAAGCACACGTAGAGCTTGAACGTGTTGCGTTCGCGCAGCGCGGCGATCGCGGTCGTCGTCGAGTTCAGCCCGATCGCCATGAACGCCATCACCAGCAGGCCGGTCGCGAAGAACGCGCCATAGTCGAACGGCCGGCGCGCGGGCGCGCTGTTCTCGAAGCGCGCCTGCGCGGCCGGTACGCCGAGCCGCTGCGCGGCGCAGCGCGCGAGCGCGATCTCGACGACCCGCGACGCGGCCTTCACCGCGAGCGTGCCGTTGAAGTCGTAGCGGATCGTCGCCGGCGTGCGTTCGTCGGCGCCCAGCACGACGGTCACGCGATCGGCTGCGGTGCCGCGGCCGAACGTCGCTTTCACCGTGTCGCTGTGCGACAGGCTGTCGACGATCTGCGCTTCGCATGCGCGGCTGTAGGCGCTCGGGCCGCCCGGCACGTCGAACGCGATGTCGGCCGTGCCGAGCGAGCCCGAGCCGCCGAACGCGAACAGCATCACGCTCAGCAGGAACACCGGGAACACCAGCGTCCAGAACAGCGACGAGCGGCTGCGCAGATAGCCGAGCAGCTCGTTGCGCACGAGAATCAGAAATACCTTAGTCACGGGCCGGGCCCTCGGTGCACAGACGCAGCAGGTCGCCCGGCGTGCTGGGCGCGAGCGCGAGATGCTGGATGCCCCGTTCGCCGACGATCCGGTGCACGTTCGGATGCAGCGTCGCGTCGCCGAACACTTCGACGACATGCGAAGGCGATACGCGCACGCCGGTCACGCCGGGCAGCGCGGCAAGCCGCTTGCGCAAGGCGCGCGCATCGGCTTCGTCGCGGCAATGCAGCTCCGCGCGCGCGTCGCCGACAAGCTCGGCGCGCAGCGTGTCCTTGTCCCCCTGGTAGCGTATGCCGCCGTCGCGCACCCACACGAGATCGTCGGCGGCGGCCAGCTCTTCTTCGGAATGGCAGATCATCGCGACGCTCGTGCCGCGCGTGCGGTCGCCGAGCAGGTCGATCACGACGCCCGCATAGCGGCGGTCGAGCCCGGTGAATGGTTCGTCGAGCACGGCCAGCTCGGGCCGGTGCGCGAGCGCGACGTACAGGTCCACGCGTTGGCGCTGGCCCTTCGACAGCGCGCGGCACGGCTTGTCGAGCAGCTCGGCGATGCCGAGCGCGGTGGTGATCGCAGGGTCCGCCTGTACGTACATCGCGCGATGCAGCGCGACGATCTCGGACACGCGCAGGTGGTCCGGATACTCGACCTTCTGCAATTGCGCGCCGAGCCGCCGCAGCGAACGCGTGTCGCGCATGAAGCGCGCGGCCGGCTGGTCCAGCACGCGCACGTCGGTCGCGCCGCGCCGGAAGCCGAGCAGCGCTTCGAGCAGCGTGGTCTTGCCGGACCCGTTCGGCCCGACGATCGCGGTGATCGCGCCGAGCCGAAAGCGCACGTGCTGCGCGCGGAAGCGGAAATCGCCGGCCGTGACGTCGAGCGCACGCGCGCCGAGCGCCGCGGCGGGCACCTGCGCGTCGGGCAGCGGCTGCGCGCCCGAGCGCTGCGGCCGGTCGAACGCGGGCGGCGGGCCGAACAGCGCGCGCACGGAGGCGAGTAGCGAGTCGCTCATCGTCGGCATCCTGTCAGTCGAACAGCATGACCTGCGTGTCGCGCGCGCCCCGGTACGGGTTGCGGCCGTGCGCGACCAGCATGTTGTCGACGACGAGCACGTCGCCGGCCTGCCACGGGAACGACAGCTCCTCGTCGTCGAACGCGTCGTAGACGGCCACCAGATCGTCGAACGGCATCGGCGAGCCGTCGCCATAGCGGATTTCATAGGGGAACGCCGCGCGCGAGGCGTACACGCGCTGCAGGTAGCGGTAGCTGAGTTCGCCCATCGAGCGCGGGTTCGGGTGTTGGGCGCTCGCCTGGTTGAACCACACCGTCTCGCCGGTGCGCGGATGCGCGCGCAGCGCGCTGCCGACGTGCGACACGGTCACGCTGCCGTCGTCGAGCCAGCGGCAGCCGACGCCGCGCGCCTTGCACAGCCGCTCGACCTCGTCGCGCTCGGTCGTGCCGAACGCGTCGTCCCACGGCCGGTGGTATTCGGCGAACGGCAGGTTCGGATTGGCGGCGAGCCCGTGCGCGCGATCGCCGGGCGCCGCGAAATTACGCAGATACATCACGCCGCGCGCGGCGAACCGATCGCGCAGCGCGGGCGGCACGCGCGCGGTTACGCGCCGCATGTCGCAGATCGGCGTTTCGCCGCCCGCGTCGGCCGGTTGCCGGCAATAGAACGCGACGAGGCGTGGGAACGCGGGCATATAGGCCATTTCCTGATGCAATCCGATCTTGAACGGCGGCGGCATGCGGGTCGATTCGTACACCCGACCGTCGAGCTGCTTGCGCGGGGCCGCGCCCGCCGTGTAGCCGTTCGCGTGTGCCGGATACAGTGCGCCGAGGCGGCCGAACGCGGCGGTGTCGGGCACCGCGAAGCCGCGCCACAACAGCGCGCCGCACGCGTCGAGCAGCGTGTCGATCGTATCGAGCCGCGAGCGGTACCACGCGACGAACATCTCCGGCGAGGTCGCGAGTTCCGCGCTGCGCGGCGTCACGCACAGCGGCAGCGTCGCGCCGGGCGCGACCGGCGCGCAGTGGACGTCGTCGGCGCCGAGCCGCATCGCGGCGTGCGCGGCGAGGAAGGCGAGATCGGTCATCGCTCAGGCCAGCGCCGGTTTCTTCAGCAGGATTTCGAAGCCGAGCGCGCCGAGCCCCGCGCTCGGGCTGTAGATCGACGCGACGTCCGCGAGGCCGGCCGCGGCGACGAGCGCATGCGCTTCGTCGAGGGTGATCTTTTCCTCGACGTGCGTCGGCGGATAGTCGGCGGCCGCGCGCATCTCGGTGAAGCGGTCGAGCAGATGCTGCGGCGCGTCGCGGCGCATGTCGTGCACGAGCGCGATGCCGCCCGGCGCGAGCACGCGATACATCTCGGTCAGGCTCAGCGCCTTGTCCGGCAGGTGGTGCAGCGTCGCGCGGCCGACCGCCATCGTCAGCGTGCCGTCGTCGAACGGCAGCGCGAGCGCGTCGCCCACGCGCATCTCGATCGTGTCGTCGAGGCCAAGTTCGTGGATGCGCGGGCGGCCTTCGTCGAGCATCGCCGGGTCGAGGTCGATGCCGACGTAGCGCCAGCCGCGCATCGCCGGATCGGTCGCGAGGCGCACCGGCACGACGCCGGTGGCCGTGCCGATGTCGGCGATCACGCCGGGCGTCATCGCGCGCGCGAGCTGGCGGATCCGGCTGATGAACAGCAGGTCCCACGGTTCGAGCGTTTCGGTGGCGAAGCGATCGTAGTCGTTCGCCGGGCGCAGGTTCTTGAGCAGCATGACGTTCCTTTGGCTGAAGGGGGCTGAAGGTGAAGGATCACAGCCAGCCGACCGGCACGGCGGCCAGCAGCCGTCGCGCGGTCGCGCTGTTGACGCCGAACGCGGGGCGGCGCCGCCGCTCGACCGCATGCGCGGCCATCGCCGCGATGCGCGCGCCGAGCCCGACGCCGACGCCCCACGACGGCGCCGCGACGCCGAGGTCGAGCAACGTGGCCGCCGTCAGGAAATCGATGTTCGGCCGCAGCGCGCGGCGCGCATCGGCCTGCGCGCAGCACGCGTCGAACAGCGTCAGGTATGTGCCGTCGAAACCGCGTTCGGCGAACAGCCGGCGCATGTGCGGCGGACGCGGATCGGCGACGAACAGCGGATGGCCGAAGCCGTACAGCGTGCGTTTCGCGTCGAGCGCCGCATCGATCGCCGTGCGGCCGGCGGCGTCGAGCGCCGCGTGCGGCGCGGCGGGGCCGCCTGGCACCGAGCGCGCGAGCGCGCCGAGCCAATGCATCGCCTCGAGTGCGGCGCCGACGTGCGACGGGCCGCTCGCGAGGAAGCCGGCCGCGATCGCCTGCGTCAGCGTGACGCCGGTGCCGATCGCGACGCGCGGCGCGAGCACGGTCGGCGTGATGTAGCCGAAACCGGCGTGCCATGCGACCAGCAGCATGTCCATCGCGGCTTGCGCCGGCGCGTCGTCGCGGGTCGCGCCGGTCAGCGCGAGCATCCGTTGTGCGTGGGTCGATGCGTGCGCGAGCGACGCGGCCGCGGCGTCGTCTCGGGCGGCGAACGGGCGGCCTTCGATCGCGGCATGCAACAGGAACGGCGCGGCGGCCACGCACAGCAGCATCGCATCGAGGTCGGCGTCGTCCGGGGCGGGGCCATCCATGTGGGCGAGCACGTCGTCGAAGCCGCGCAGCAGGCCGGACGCGGCCGCGAACACCGGCGCGACGCCGGCCGCGCCGAGATTCGCGGCGACGCACTGCGCGGCCGAGCCGGGCGCGAGCGCGGCGGCGAACGCGGCCAGCCGCGCGCCGAGGGCCGCTTGATGCGCGCGGTGCGCGTCGCTGCCCGGCGCGACGTCGAACCACAGATGCGCGAGCGCGCCTTCGAACGTCGTCGCGCCGATCAGCGTGTTCAGGTCGAGATCGCGCACGCGCAGCGCTTCGGGCTCCAGCGTCGCGCCGTCGATGTCGGTGCCGCGATGGCGGCTGGCCGGGCGGCCGAGCAGGTTGCGCGGCGCATCGCCGGTCGCAGCGGTTGCGGTCGGGTTTGCAGCAGAGGCGAGCGTCGTATCCATGTCATTCCGCCTGGACGAGTTCGTCGCTGCTCACGCTGATCGCCGCATGTGCCATCGCGGCCAGCACCGCCGCATGCTGGTCGACCACCGGCAGCACGTTCGCGAAGTAATAACGCGCGCTTTTCAGCTTGCCGCGATAGAACGCGAGTTCGGCCGGCGCGTCGGCCGTGTCGGGTGCATCGAGGCGGCGCGCGGCGATCGTGGCCGATTCGAGCAGCACCCAAGCCGACGTGACGACGCCGAACATCTCCAGAAAACGCGTGTAGAACTGGCTGCTGCGGTGCGTGTGGCCGTCCTGGACGTCGCGCGCGATGTCGTCGAGCGCGGCGGCGATCCGGTCGGCGCCCGCGCGCAGCGCGTCGAACAGCGGGCGCAGTTCCGCGTGGGTGCTGCCGTGATGCTGGTGCGCGAGAAACGCGTCGAGCTCGTCGCGGTAGTACTGGATCAGCCGCGAATGGCGGCCAAAGCCGAGCTTGTCGCGCACGAGGTCCTGCGCCTGAATGTAGTTGGTGCCTTCCCAGATCGACAGGATCTTCACGTCGCGCGCATTCTGTTCGACCGGGCTCGCATCGGTGTAGCCGAGCCCGCCGTGCACCTGGATCGCGGTTTCGCAGATCCGCCACGCCTGGTCGGAGATGAACGCCTTGCAGATCGGCGTGAGCAGCAGTTGCAGCTTGCGATGGCGCTCGATTTCGGCCGGGTCGGCGTCGGGCGTCGCCTCGAGCATCGCCGCGCGCGTCGCGGTCGCGGCGAGCTTGCCGAGCAGGCCGCGGCAGCCGTCGACGCGGCTCTTCATGTCGACCAGCATCCGCTGCACGTCCGCATGCTCGACGATCGCGACGCGCGCCGCATTCGTGTTCGACGCACGCTCGATCGGCCGGCCCTGCAGCCGGCGGCTAGCGTATTCGACCGCATGCAGGTACGCGCTCGACGCGACGCCGACACCGAACATCCCGGTGCTCATGCGCGCCTGGTTCATCAGCGGCATCAGTTGCAGCAAGCCGACGTTGCGGCGGCCGCCGAGCAGCCAGCCGCGAGTCGTGCCGTTCGCGCCGAACACGAGGTGCGTGTTCGCGCAGCCCTTGAGCCCCATCTTGCGCGGCAGGCCGATGCAGTCGACATGGTTCGGCTGCAGTTCGCCGGTTTCCTCGTCCGGCCAGAAGCGCGGCACGACGAGGCACGACAGCGAGAACGAGTCCGGCGATGCGCAGTCGACACGGCCCAGCACGAAGTACAGCGTGTTTTCCGTCAGCTCGTGCATGCCGGCCGAGATGTAGACCTTCTCGCCGTCGACCGCGTAGATGTCGCGTTCGAGCGGTGTCGCGCGCAGCGCGACCGCGGTGAGGTCGGTGCCGGCCTGCGGTTCGGTCGCGCAGAAGCACGCATCCCAGCGGTACGCCTCGAGCGGCGCGATCAGCGTTTTCTGGTGCGGCGTGCCGTGCATCTGCAGCAGCTTGACCGCGGGACGCGTGAAGCCGCCATACGTCATGAACGACGGATTGGCGCCCATGAACATCTCGTAGATCATCTGCGTGACGATCGGCGGCAGCCCGTGCGCGGTGCCGAACAGCGTGTTCGACCATTCGTCGCGAAAGCGCGCCCAAAGCGCGTGGAAATGCGACGGGATGCGCACCTGGCCATCGTCGAGCAGCGTGCAGCCTTCGACGTCGGCCTGCTGGTAGCTGCGCCCGAGGTCGAGCGCGAAGTCGCGCGCGCGTTCGAGCAGTGCGTCGATCGACGTGCGATCGTGCGTGCTGTAGGGCCCGTGTTCGAGGAAGTGTCGGTCGGCTTCGAACAGTTCCCACAGAAAGAAGCGCAGTTCGCGCAGGCTCACCTTGTATGCGCTCATCACGCTTCTCCCTCGATATCGAGCGCGGCGTCGAAGCCGCCGGCCAGGTCGACCACGGCCGCGCCCGCCGCGCCATGCAGCGCCGCGTCCCATACGAGCACCGTGCGGCGCTCGCCTTCGTCGAGCGCACCGGCGAGCCGGATCAGCGCCGCCGCCGATTCGGCCGACGACAGGTGGCCCGACGCCTCGTGCTGGACCCGCGCGGCGAGCGGAATCGATGCGGCGTCGGCCACGCGCGCCGCGAAGCCCGGATCGAAGCCGGGCGGCACGCACCAGTCGATGTCCGTGGTGCGCAGGCCGGCCATGTCGAGCGCGCGGCGAATCGCGCGGGCGGCGACCGGCGCGAGCGTGTCACGCAGCGCGGCCGGAGCATCGGCCCACGGATCGGCGATCGACGGCCCGAACTCCACCGCGACCGCGCGCACGCCGCCCCATGCCGCTGGCTCGGGCGCCGGGCCCGCGCACGACACGAGCAGCGCGGCGGCCGCGTCGCCGTAGCCGACCAGATCGCCGAACTGGCGGAAGAACGGATACAGCCATTTGTCGCTGAGGATCACGAGCGCCTGGTCGCCTTCGTTCAGCAGCCCTTCGAGCAGCGTCAGCGCCGAGTACCAGCCGAGCGTGCCGTTCTGGCCGAGCGCGAACGGCGTCACGCGCTGCAGCCCGAGCTCGTACTGCATGCGGCCGACGACCGAATCGCCGATGCCTTCGTTGAGCGCGCAGCTCGCGACGATCACGTGCGTGGTGCGGGCGAGCTGCGCGGAGCCGAGCTGGTCACGCAGGTCGAGCGCCGCGTCGGCGGCGAGATCGGCGAGGCTGCGCCCGGGTGGCGCGACGCGCAGCACCGGGCGGCCGCCGGGCGCGAGGCGCACGCCTTCCTCGGGCGTCAGCGCACCGAGCCCGCGCGGCCGCGCGAAGCGCGCCTGCGGCAGCAGCAGATGACGGTAGCCGGGGTGGCGCTCCTGCGCCTGGATCGCGCTGAATACGACGGCGGGCGGCAGCACCACGACGCCGCCGGACAGCGCGAGCGTGCCGGGCGCGGCGACACGGCGCGCGCCCACGCGGGTTTCGTCGAGCGTCGACGGGGTCATGCGGCGGTCTCCTCGAGGTTGGGGCTCGCGAACGTGTCGCGATAGCGGGCTTTGAGCGCCGGACGGTCGATCTTGCCGTTGGGGTTGCGCGGCAGCGCGGGCAGCGGCTCGACGACGAGCGGGCTCATGTAGGTCGGCAGCGCTTCGCGGCATGCGCGTGCGATGTCGGCACGGCATGCATCCGCGTCGAGCGTCGACACGACGCAGGCGGCGATCGCCTCGCCGAGCGCCGGGTGCGGCACGCCGAACACCGCCGCTTCGGCGATATGCGGCAGTGCGAACAGCACGTCCTCGACTTCGGTCGGGCTCACGCGATAGCCGGACGTCTTGATCATGTCGTCGCCGCGCGCGACGAAGTACAGGTAGCCGTCCGCGTCGCGCCGCACGATGTCGCCGGACCACACGGCGACGTCGTGACGCGGAATCTCGCCGTGCCGGCGCGGCAGCGCGCGAAAGCGCTGCGCGGTCAGCTCGGGCCGGTTCCAGTAGCCGAGCGTGACGAACGCGCCGCGATGCACGAGTTCGCCGGGCTCGTCGGCCGCGCATTCGCTGCCGTCGGCGCGCAGCACGAGGATCTCCGCGTTCGGCACCGCCTTGCCGATCGACGTGGGGCGCAGCGCCGCATCCGCGGGCGGCAGGTAGGTCGAGCGGAACGCTTCGGTCAGCCCGTACATCAGGTACGGGTCGGCGTGCGTGAACAGCGCCTGCAGGCGCTGCAGCAGCGGCGTCGCGAGATGGCCGCCGGTGTTCGCGAAGCGGCGGATGCGTGCGCGTGCGGTGTCGCTCCAGCCGGCGGACGCGAGCTGCATCCACAGCGGCGGCACGCCGGTGATCGACGTGACGCCGAACGCGTCGCAGTGGCGCGGCACCTCGGCCGGCTGCAGGAAGTCGAGCGGCGCATAGCACGCGCCGGACGCCAGCGCGGTCGTGAGCTGGCTCAGGCCCGCGTCGAAGCTGAGCGGCAGCACGCCGAGCACGACGTCGTCGTCGGCCAGCTGCTGGTAGGCGGCGACGCTGAACGCGCCCGACACGAGATTGCGGTGCGAGACGACCACGCCCTTCGGCTTGCCGGTCGAGCCGGACGTATAGAGCAGCGCGGCAGGATCGTCGTCGACGGGCCGGCCGGCGGCATACGATGCGTCGCCGGCGTCCGACACGGAGATCGCGTCGGTCAGTTCCTCGATCAGCAGCGCACGCGTGCCGACGAGCGTCGCGAGCGCCGGCAGCCGCTTGAGGCGCTGCGCACCGGTGACGAACAGCGCCGCGCCGCTGTCGGTGACGATGTGTTCGATCTGCGCTTCCTTCAATTGCGGATTGACCGGCACGAAGATCGCGCCGAGCGCGTTGGCCGCGAGCATCGCGACCACGGTTTCGATGCGCTTGGGCGCGTAGATCGCGACGCGCTCGCCGGGCCGGACGCCGCGTGCGGCGAGCACGTCGGCGGCGCGCCGCACCGCGTGCGCGAGCTGTTCGTAGGTCATCCGGCCGCCGCCGTCGGCATACGCGACATGGTGCGGCCAGCGTTGCGCGCCGCGCTCGAGCAGGTCGGCGATGCTGATCAGTGCGTTCATGATCGGCTCCTTGGGAGGTCTAGGCGGGCCGCACGTACACGTGCGCGGCTTCGTGGGACAGGAAATGCGCCATCGAGTACGTGCGGTGATACGCGCCGCACCGGGCGAACACGGCGATGTCGCCGACCTGCGGCGGTACGCCCGTGTCGTCGCGGCCGATCACGTCCGCGCGGCTGCAGGTGCTGCCGACATAGAGCGTCGGCACGCCGCGCGACGGCGGCGCCGCGCCGCGGCGCACGAGCGACGGCGCGGCGAGCCGGCGCATCACCGATTCGGTCTGCGCGAGCAGGAACGCATGCGACAGGCCGCCGTCGCACACCGCGATCGTGCGGTCCTGCCACGGCTTGACCGCGACGACGCGCGTCGCGAACACACCCGCGTCCGCGAAGATCGCGCGGCCGGCTTCGTGCGCGAGCGTGTAGTCGCCGGTCAGCGGTGCGAGCGCGGCCGCATAGCGTTCGAATGCGGCGTCGCTCGGATGATCGTCGGCAAAGCCGCCGCCGAGGCTCAGCGCACTGAGCGGCGCGCCGTTGGCGGGCGCGAGATCGCGGGCGAGCGCGGCGAGGCGCTCGGGCAGCACGAGCGTGTCGGGCTGCGTCGCGTCCTGGCGGATGAACGAGTGCGGGCCGGAGAACACGTGCAGCCCGGCTGCGGGCAAGCCGGCGGCCGCGAGCGTGCGCACCGCGTCGTGCGCTTCGTTCGGCGTCATCCCGAAGTGGTCGTGCCACAGCGCCCGCGCGTGCTCGGCGGCGAGTGCGCCCGCATTCATGCGCAGCAGCACGGCGCCTGGCGTGCTGCCGCCGGCCGCCGCTTCGCGCGCCAGCGGCACGAAGCGCGCGACCGCGTCCGGGTTGTCGAGCACGAAATGACAGCGCGATGCGAGCCCCGCACGCATGAACATCTCGTCCATCGACGGGTTGTTCAGGTAGCGCGGCGTGCGGATCCGGCCGATCACCGCGTCGAGTTCGCCGCGGCTCGCGAGTTCGACACCGTCCTCGTACGCATGCGCGCAGCGCGCGAGCATGTCCTGGTTCGGGTTCGCCTTCAGCGACACGATCAGCTTCGTGCCGAGCCGCGCCTTCAGCGACCGGTAGCGCGCGATCGCGACTTCCGGCTCGTACACGTAGCACGGCGTGCGCAGGTCGGCGAGCCAGCCGTAGTCGGCGGCGGGCGGAAGCGGGCGCTCAGGCGTCATGGCGGCCCACCGGATGAAGCGTGGCGGCCGCATAGGCGCCGCAGTTCGACTGCATCACGCCGAGCACGCGCTTGCCGCGCGCGACCGCGTCGAGCCCGACGTCCGCCACGTTGATCGGGAAATCCGAACAGCACGCGTGGCCGCGCGCGTGGATGTTGTGCGCATACAGCCGCTCCGCCGGCACGCGCATCGCCCGGCACAGCGCGTTCCAGCCGGGCAGGTCGGCGTTGTGCGGCAGCACGAGTTCGTACGCGTCGAGCGCGTGCGGCTCCAGCGCGATCGCGGCGTCGATCGCCTTGCGCGTGTACGGCCACTCCATCATGATCAGGTCGGCCTCGTTCGCGGCGACGGTGTCCGAGCCGCGATGCCATTTCGCATGCGTCTCGATCGCGATCCCGCCGAGCCGGTTCTTCGTGCTGTTGCGCGCGATCAGCATCGCGGCCGCGCCGTCGCACTGCACGCCCGTCATCTGCCGCATCCGGAAATCCTCGCCGTACACGCGGTCGGACGACACGAGCAGCGCGGCGTCGAGCTGCGGATGACGGCGCATCAGCGCGCGGATCGTCTCGATGCCGGCCGCGACCGACACGCAGTTCAGCTGCGCGACGGAGCCGAGCCACAGCGGCTCGATCCCGAAGCGCGCGGCGAGTTCGTGCGGCAGGCTGCGCGGCGCGGGCGGCACGCTGAACTGCTGCGTGTGCACATGCACGATCGCGCCGATGTCGGACGGCTGCACGCGGGCCGAGTCGAGCAGGCGGCCGGCCGCCGCGATCGCGAGGTCGGTTTCGCTCGTGTCGAGCACCATGTGGAAATAGCGGCTGCCCGACTGGACGATCGCGGCCGCCCGCTGCGCCGGGTAGTCGCGTTCGGCGGCCCAGGCCTCGATGTCGATGGGCGGGCCCGGCAGCTCGTAGGCCACCGCGTCGATGCCGATCCAGAAGCCGGGGTCGCGGGATGCTTGGGAAGAGGCCATCGTCATATCAGTTGAGCGGCATCGCCGCGTAGTCGAGGACGTCGAGTTTTTCAAAGGTCGCCTGCACGGTCGGCGTGAGCAGGCCCATCTCGCGGATCGTCGGCACGAGCCGCCGGAAGATCGAGCGGCGGATCGAGCTCGACACCGGCGATTCGCGGACCATCGCGCTGCATTCGCGTTTCGACAGTCCCATGGGTTCCCAGATGTCGTCCGCGCACAGGTGCTCGTACAGCACGGCCGCGCCTTCGCATACGAATTGCTCGCGCTCGCGCAGCTCGTGCGCGCTCATCTCCGCATACACGCGGCACAGCGTGATCCGGCCGACCGCGAAGTGGCGCGACTCGTCGCGCTGGATCCGCATGAACAGGTCCTTGATGAACGGGTCCGTGCTGTACGCGACGACGCTCTGGAAGATCGACAGCGCGATGCCCTCGACGAGCACCTGCATCCCGAGGTTCGTCATGTCGAGCGCGCTGCTCGTGATCGTGTTGTGCAGCAGCCCCTTCAGCGAACGGCTCATCGGGTAGCTGACGTCGAGCTTCTCGTTGACGAGCTTCGCGTACGCCTCGACGTGGCGCGCTTCGTCCATCATCTGCGCGGCCGCGCACAGCCGCGCGCTCAGCCCGTCCTCGGCCGACGCGAGCTTCGACGCGCAGATCAGTGCCGCCTGCTCGCCGTGCAGGATCTGCGACAGCAGCCAGCCCTGCGCGTGGTGGCGCACCTCGCGCTTGTCCGAGTCGGACAGCTTGCCCCACAGCTCGGTGCCGTAGATCAGCAGGGTCGGGTCGGGCATCCCAAGCGGGTTGGCCGGATCGAGTTCGTGGCTCCAGTCGACGTCGGTCGCGACGTCCCACTGCGCGGCCTTCGCCTTCTCGTACAACCGGTTCAGCGCCTCTTCGCGCAGCGCGTAGTCGTTCGACATCAGCGCGTCGACGGGCATCGACCAGCGAATGTCGGCCGTGTCCTGCATAACGGTGAGCGTGTCAGTCATGTCATGGTCTCCCCGGCAGCGCGGCGGCGCCGGAATGATGGGCGGAATCGGATAACGCGGAAAACGAGGGATGCGCGGAAAGCGGGGCTGCGTGCGGCTCGACACGGATCGCATACGCGGGCCACGGGCCGCGCAGCTGCGCGTCGAACGCATCGGCGAGCCGCGCGGGCCAGATCGCGCAATGCACGCGGTTGTCGCCGGCGAACTCCGCGTCGCGCAGGATGCGGTCGCCGATCCATACGACCGGCGTGCCGCGCGTCGCATCGCGCAGCGCTTCGCCGTACAGGTTCACGCCGAGCAACACGTGCGGCGCGAGCAGCTCGGCAGGCAGCGCGCCGAAGTACGGCGCGCAGACTTCGATGAACAGGCGCGCGTCCGCATGCACGGCGGCGCGCACGCGCCGTGCGAGGTCCGCGAGGAACGCGAAATACTGGACATGGTCGAGCAGCACGCGGCGTTCGCCGCCGGGCATGCGGTGCGCATCGTGGGCCTCGCCGGCGGCTTCCGCGAGGGCCGCGCGCGCATAGTCGGCCGGCGTGTCGAGCGGCATCCGGTACGCGCTCGCGGCGACGGTGACCGGCTGCCGCGCATCGCGCTCGATCCGGTAGGTGAAGTGAACGGGGCGCACCATGTCAGGCCTCGCCGTCGAGAGAGAGCATCGCGTCCGGCGCGAACGCGACGTCGGCGATCGCGTAATAGCCGTTCAACGCGAGCGAGCAGACGGCCGCGCGGCGTGGCGTGTCGCCGTCGCGGTGCGCGAGCAGCACCGACAGCCACGGATCGCTGCCGAACGCATGACCGAACAGCCCGTGGCCGTCGGGCAGCAACGGGGTCGTGCCGACCGACGCGAGCAGCGCGCGGCGCGACGTGGCCGGAAAGAACGGCAGCGCCGCGCGCACGCCGGGCCGCGCCGCGCAGAATCCGCGGATGTCGCGGCCGAGCCGCACGACCGCGCTCGCGGGCGGTGCGGCATCCGCGAGCACCGACGGCGTCGCCTCGCGGCCGACGTCGACGAGCAGCGTGCACACGCCGAAGCCCGAGCGGCCCCACGCCGGGTTGCCATGCCAGTACGTATAGCCGTGCACGTCGATATCGACGATCTGCAGCAGCAGCGTGCGCGGCCCCGTCTCGGCAGCCGTCGCGAGCGTGCGGCGCAGCACGTAGCCCCAGCCCGCACACTCGTACGAGCACGTCATCCAGTCGGGCCCATAGTCGTTCGCGCCGGCCAGCGCACGCGCGAACACGCGATGCTGCGGCGAGTCGTTCATCAGCAGCATCGACAGGATCGTCGAACTGAGCACGTAGTCGTCCGCGCCGATCGCGCCGCACACGCGTTCGCGCTCCGCGCAGGCGAGTGCGCCGATCGCCCGCGCCGTGTCGTCGAGCGGCACGGCGTGGCCGTCGCGCGACGGCGCGGCGCGCCGGTACGCAAGCGCTTGCACCGTCAACGCGGTGGCCGGGGCCGGCAGCGCGGCGTCGTGCGCGGCCGCGGTGGCAAGGGGCGCGAGCATCGCCGGGTCAGGCCGCGTGCTGCTGGCGACGCAGTTGCGCGTCGAGCTGCTGCAGCGTCGTGTACTGCGTGATGTTCAGCGCTTCCGGATCGATCGAACCGTACAGCTGTTCGCAGAACACGATCAGCTCGACGATGTTCAGCGAATCGATGCCGAGCTCGCCGATGCCGGCGTCCGTATCGACGGTTTCGACGTTGAGGATCTTCGCGACTTCGCGGGACAGGATGTCGAGCGCGTCGGCCGGAACGGTCTGGGTCGTCATGAGAGGAGCTCCTTGGGTCTTGAGTTGGGTTGATCGGGATCGATCGGCCTGTCGCGGGGTCAACTGCCGGCTTCGCAGCGCAGGCTCTTGCGAAGCTCGTGATAACAACGGTACGAACTGCCTTCCATTTTCGAAAACGCTAGCAGGTCGCGCTGGTCGTCGAACGTCGCGACCTTGCCGTCGCGCACGAGCGCCGTCAGGAACTCGTTCGACAGCAGCTTGATCGCGAGCACGCGCTGCACCTTGCCGAAGCTGTAGTTCGCGTCGTCGGTCTGCGCGTGCGCGGCCGCGGCGATGAAGCGGTGCACGGCGCGCGCGTCCGCGTCCAGCTCGACGCGGCCGGTCGCCTCCAGCCAGCCGACGTGCGCCATCAGCGCACGCACGAAATACGGTCGTACGACGGTCAGGTACTTGTTGAATACGGTCGGGCCGCCGATCCGCAGGCGGTCCTCGGCGCGCACGCGCACCTGGCCGGCGACGTTCGCGAGCTGCAGGTTGCCGGCGAGGAACGGCGCGCCGCACGTCACGCGCGCGAGCTTGCGGTATTCGTCGGGCCACACGAGATACGCGGCCGGGAACATCACGCCCGGCAGGCGGGCCGCGACGACGGCCATGCAGTCGCGGTGCGCCTCGATGCCCCACACCTTGTCGACCGCGAGCGCGAGGCCCTGGTCGTCGCTGCGTACCGCGGTGCGCCACGCGCCGAGGGTCGGGCCGCCGCCGTCGCTCATCAGGAACGCGAAGTTGTGGCCCGCATCGATGCAGTCGCACGCGCGGCGGTTCTGGTCGTCGGAGAAGAACAGCCCGAACATGATGCGGATGAACGCGCGCATGAACGGCTTGAACAGATGGTGGAAGCCTTCGCGGCCGATCTGCTCGAGCAGCGCCTCGGTGAGCGGCGCTTCGTCGTGGCGCAGCGGCGTCGCGGCCGACGAGTCGGGCAGCACGTCCGGCGTCGCGGCACGCAGCGCGATCACCATCTCGCTGTCGAGCAGCCGCACGGCGGCGGCTTCGACGAGCCGGGCGGCCGCGCGCGGCGGCGTCGCGATCAGGTCGAGGTGGCGTAGCACCGGATACGCGGCCTGCTCGGCCACGCGCGGCACGCGCGGCACGCGCGGCGACAGCAGCGCGGCGGACGAAGCGGACGAGGCGGGAACGGAAAGCGTGGACATGGCGGAGTTCCTGTCAGAAGCGCACGCGCACGGCGGCGTCGATTCGGGTGGCGAGACCGACCATCCGGTACTCGGAGTGGCTGTCGGAGAACGCGTGCGACACGGCGACGTCGACGCTCACGAGCTTGTTCACGTCGGCGACGACCTGCGCGATCGCGAGCAAGCCCTTGTCCTGTGGTGAATAGACGCCGCGCAGCGAATACTCGACGCGGCCGATCTTCTTGCCGAGCCGCGCGAACAGGTAGTCGCGCAGGTTGCCGTCGACGCTGACGAAGTTCGCGGTGCCGCCGAGGCCGGCCAGGGCCGCGCCGGGCGCCGCGGGCAGCAGCGCGTTGTTCGCGTGCACCGCGCCGACCATCCGGCGCCATTGGCTCGCATCGAAGCGCGCTTCGTCGTGCGACCACTCGACGATCAGCGACAGGTTGCCGGGCAGCGCGCTCTGCATCCCGAGCGCGCTGCGCCACATGTACTGGCGATCGTTGCGGCGGTCGACGGCGTCGTACGCGGCCGGCGCATCGAGCGGCGTGCCGTTCGCGATGAACGCGGGCAGCGGCCGCGTCGTGCCGCGCTCGACCCACGCGCTCGCATAGACGGTGTTCGAACTCGCGACGTCGAACGACAGCGTCGCGCCGGCGCCGCCGCGGCCCGCGTGACGGCCGACGAGCAAGGCGGCGGAGCCGCCCGACCCGTTGTACGCGCCGCGCACGAGCTGCGTCGCGCCCTCGACGTCGCGGTTGTCGACGTCGTTGCGCAGCGTGCGGTTCTGGCCGGCGATGAACTGCAGCGTGGTCTGCTCGCCGGCCCATTTCGCCTCGACGAGCGGCGTGCCTTCGACGTCGCCGTAGCGGTCGTAGATGTCGGCCGTCGCCGCGCGCTTCTGGAAGAAGCCGAGCGGGAAGAACGCCTGCGACGTATCGAGCGTGTCGATCCGCTTGCCGGCCGTCAGCGTGATCCCGTTGTCGAACGCGTAGCGCACGCCGACCTCGTTGAAGCGGGTGGCCTGCGCGCCGAGCGAGTGGTTGCTCGCGACGACGCGCGCATTCATGAACAGGTTCTCGCCGTCGATGCGCGCGAGCACGCCGGCTTCCTGCTGGTTGCGCGGCTCATCGCCGATCAGGCTGCCCAGCAGCGCGTGGCCGTCCATGCTGTCGACCGAGCGCGCGTACGCGATGCCGTTCAGGGTGCTGAGCTGTTCCATCAGCGATGCTCCGTGCGCGAAGGAGCAGCCGAGCGCGAGCGGCACGGCAAGTGCGGCACCGTGCCAGCCGCGGCGGGTGCGGCTGGCGCGATGGTGCGATCGGCGAGGGCGGTCACGATGAACGTCGGCATCGGCGTCGTACTCACTGACCATCGGCGAGCGTGTCGGGGTTGAACCAGCCCGACGGAATCCGGTGCGGCCCGCCGTCGAGAATGTCGACGACGCTCGCGCGCTGCTTCTCGATCTCGTTGCGATACGTGATCTTGCGGATCACCTTGCGGCCGTTCGCATCGACCGGCGCCGAGAAATCGGCGCTGCGGAACAGCAGGCCGCTCGCGAGGAAGAACTGCGCGCGCACCGGCACATCGGTGTCCGGCACGACCCACAGCTTGATGGTCGGATAGACGTTGTCCGGGTCGGTCGCGGTGAGGTCGAGCTCGGTGGCCGGCTTGCCGGCGATCGTCGTCGTGCCGGGCGCGGTGCTCGCGCGATAGCTGTCGGCCCAGTGCGTGCGCGTGATGTCGCTGATCACGACTTCGCCCTGCAGCCGCTGCATCCCGTTGATGCGCACCGCGCTGCGCGTGTTCGGCACGTAGAACCAGTGGCCGCGCGTCGTCGCCAGATACTTCTGGCCGTCGTTCTCGCCGCTGCGGGTCAGCGCGAGCGTGTCGCCGTTGCCGCGCGTGTAGACGAGGTAGCGCGTCGCGTCGCCGGACTGGCCGCCGACGACATTCGTGATCTCGATGTTGGTCTGCGTATCGGCAGCCGTGCTGCGATACGCATCGGCGCGGGCGAGCATGGTCTGCGCGGTGCCCGGCGCGTCCGACGCGCGGGCGGCCGGTGCGCACGCAACCATCGTGGCGAGCGCGGCGAGCGTCGCGCGAATGAGGCGAATGCGGGTCATGGGGCGAGTCCTTCGAGGATGTTGCGTTTGGCGAGCCCGAGCGTCGCGAGTACCGCGGCAGCGACGCCGAGCACGACGAACGCGCATTCGACGGCGGCGATGGCGGCCGGCGACACCGCGAATTCGAGCAGGATCGGCTTCACGCGGCCCGGCGGGGCGGGCAGGTGGATCTGCGCATGGTTGAGCGCGACCATCGCGAGCAGCGCGACGGCGATGCCGGCGGCGG
Source organism: Burkholderia sp. SIMBA_051 (assembly GCF_046534915.1). Taxonomy (NCBI): domain Bacteria; kingdom Pseudomonadati; phylum Pseudomonadota; class Betaproteobacteria; order Burkholderiales; family Burkholderiaceae; genus Burkholderia; species Burkholderia sp. SIMBA_051. The sequence goes on from NZ_JAWRXS010000016.1 coordinate 172,984, forward strand.
CGCCGAGCAGGCCGAGCAGCGCGGTCTCGCGGATCAGCACGCCGCGCACCGTCGACGCCGGCACGCCGAGCGCGCGCAGCGTGGAGATTTCGCGGCGACGCTCGACGATGCTCATCAGGATCCAGTTGCTCATCGACAGCAAAATCGTCACGCACAGAATCGCGCCGAACACCGAGAACTGGTTCCTGTACAGCGCGACGACCTGGTGATAGAGCGACACGAGCTGGTCCCAGGTCCGCACGTCGAGTTGCGGCAGCGCGGCGCGCAGCGTCGCGGCGGCGGCCGGCGTGTTCGCGGTGTCCGACAGGAACACCGCGATGCGCGACGCGCGGTCGGTGCGCAGCAGCGCCTGCGCCGCGCCGAATGTGACGTCGACGATCCGCTCGTCGACATCCTTGTTGCCGGTGCTCATCACGCCGACGATCTGCGCGTCGGTCGCGTTGATCCCGCCGTGCGCGGTCGACGCCATCAGTTGCACGACCGAGCCGACATGCACGCCGAGCTTGCGCGCGAGCTCCGCGCCGACGACCACTTCGGTGCCGGCATTCGTTGCGGACAAATAGCGGCCCGACAGCACCGTGTGATAGTCGAAGAAGCCGGGCGGCTCGCGGTTCGGCTCGACGCCTTCGCCGACGAAGCCGTAGCTCAGGTCGCCGTTCGACACGAGCCCGTCGAAGTCGATTCCGCGTGCGGTGGTCGCCACGCCCGGCAGTTTCGCGACGGCCTGCGCGGCGGCAGCCTGTTCGTCGGCGGTGAGCCCGTACTGCAGCGGACGCTCGCCGATCAGGTCGAGATAGCCGTGGTGCAGCACCTGCACGTGGCCGACGCCGCTGTCGATCGACCCTTCGCGCACCGCGTCGAAGGTCGCGATCACGTAGCCGAGCGCGACGCTCGACGCGAACGCGGCGACGCCGATCATCGCCATCGTGAGCAGGGTCCGGCGCCGGTTGCGCCAGAGGTTACGCCACGCAAACGTCGACCAGTTCACGGTTCACTCCCGGTACGCCGTCGCGCATCTCGATGCGGCGAGGCAGGCGCGCGCACAGACGATCGTCGTGCGACGCAATCAGAAAGGCGGTGCCCAGCGTGCGGTTGGTGTCGAGGATCAGCTCCGCGACAGCCCGCGCGTTGGTGCTGTCGAGGCTCGCGGTCGGCTCGTCCGCGATCACGATCGCGGGTTCCTTCGCCAGCGCCCGGGCCAGCGCGACGCGCTGCTGCTCGCCGCCGGACAGCTCGCCGGGGCGATGGCGTTCGCGCGCGGCCAGGCCGACCGCGTCGAGCATCGCGCGGGCGCGCTCGCGACGCGTGCGCGGCGTGCCCCAGGCGAAGCAGCCGAGCTCGACGTTTTCGAGCGCCGACATCACCGGAATCAGGTTGAACTGCTGGAACACGAAGCCGATGCGCTCGCGGCGAATCCGTTCGAGCGTGTCCGGCGCATCGTCGACGCGGCGGCCTTCGAGCCAGCGTTCGCCGCTCGTCGGCACATCGAGGAAGCCGGCGAGGTTGAGCAGCGTGCTCTTGCCGCTGCCCGACGGGCCGACCAGCGCGACGACGTCGCGCGGGCCGATCGACAGCGTCGCGCCGCGCACCGCGACGACGTGCCCGGCGCCTTCGTACACGCGCGTGACGTCGCGCAGCTCGAGCACCGGCGGCAGCGCGGCGGTCTGAACGGCCGTCATGCGTACGCTCCTTGCTGAGCTTCGGCTCCGACGCCGGCCGCCGTCTCGCCCGGCGCGGCGATCATGGGCAGCGCGCCGGTCGCATACAGATCGCGACACTTCAGCCGCTGCAGCTTGCCGCTCGTCGTGCGCGGCAGCGAGCCGGGTTCGACGAAGCACAGATCCTGTGCGGCGAAGCCGATCCGCGACGCGAGCAGCTGCTGGCATTCGGTGCGCGTCTGCGGCGTGGCGTCGGCCGGCCGTGCCTCGATCGCGACGACCAGGCGTTCGGTGCCCGTCTGCGGATCGGGCAGCCCGAAGGCGATGCAGGTGCTCTTGCGCAGTGCCCGATGCGCGGCCAGCGCTTCCTCGATCTCGTGCGGGAAGTAGTTGCTGCCGCGAATGATGATGACTTCCTTCTTGCGCCCGAGAATATGCAGTTGACCGTCGGCGACGTAGCCGACGTCGCCGGTGCGGAACCAGCCGTCGGCGGTCAGCGGCGCGGCGATCGCGCCGTCGTCCGGGTTCAGGTAGCCGAGCATCACCGACGTGCCGCGAATCGCGACTTCGCCAACCGTGCGGGCCGCGAGCGGATGATCGCCGTCGTCGAGGATGCAGAACGCCATGCCTTCGATCGGCGTGCCCATCGCGAGCACGGTTTCAGTTTCCGCTTGCGGGTCGCGGTTGTCGTCATGCGTGACCGGTTGAGCCGCGCGTTGCTCGATCAGCGTGCGCCGGCCGATCGTGTCGGCGATCACGTACGGCGCACCATCGATCGCGCCTTCATGCCACGCACGGTGCATCGATACCGCGAGCGTCGATTCGGCCATCCCGTAGCACGGCTGCAGCGCCGATGCGGCGAGGCCATAAGGCGCGAACGTCGTGGCGAAATCGCGCAGTGTGGCTTCGTCCACGCGTTCGCCGCCGATGAAGATGTTGCGGCACGCGGACAGGTCGACGCCGTCCATCGCGGCCGCATTGAAGCGGCGCACGCAGTAGCGCAGGGCGAAGGTCGGCACCGACGTCGTGGTCGCGCGCGTCGACGCGATGCGCTTGAGCCAGCCGAGCGGGTTCCGGATAAAGCTGTTCGGCTGCATCATCAAGAGCGGCGCGCGGTAGTGGAGGTTCGACAGCAGCGTCAGCAGCCCCATGTCGTGATAGAGCGGCAGCCACGACGCGGTGCCGTCGCCGGCCGCGATGTCGAAGCGCACCGATCCGCCGATGCCGAGCACGTTCGCGATCACGTTCTCATGGCTGAGCACGGCCGCTTTCGGATGCGACGTCGAGCCGGACGTCAGCTGGACATGATGCGAATCGCGGCCATGCTTCGCGCTGATCAGCGCGCGCGCCCCGCTGTCCGCGGCCATCGACAGTGTCGCGAGATCGACCACGCGCGTCGACGCGGCCGGAAATGCAGCGTCGTGCCACGCGGCGGCCTGTGCATCCGCGGCGACGACGACGCGCGGACGATACCGCTCGCACGCGACGTCGACCACCTGACGCCCAGCCGTGGCGCGTCGTGCGGGAACCGGCACGGTGCACGGCAATGCGCCGATCATCACGCAGGCCATCATCGCGACCGCATGCTCGACGGACGCGGGCAGCGCGAGCATCACCATGTCGTTCTCGTGCACGCCGAGTTCGCGCAGTGCGCCGGCCTCGCGGAACACCGCTTCCGCGAAACGCCGGTACGTGATGCCGGCTTCGTTGCCCGCATCGTCGACGAACGTCATGCGATGCGTCGCACCGTCGACGTCCTCGAGCGATTCGATCAGGCGATGAATGGTGGATGCGCACTTCGTCACGAGGATTCTCCCGTTGCGGAACACGGCCGCTCGCGCCACGATGCCGGCGGCGCCGTTCGTCGAGTGAGGAGGATTCTTGCCGCATCGGCGCGACGCGACAAACGGAATCTATGCAGGCAATGCATGCGCGGCACGCATCCACGAGGTGAACGGTCGGTACGCATTCGACCGGTCGTCTAATTCACGATGTGGTGCGCTCATGCGCGGGCGTCATGCAATGCGTTCGGAAAATTCGTTTGTCCGCGGCATCGACTCACAGAAGAATTGCATCCCGGCGCGCGCCAGCGTTGCCGTGTCATGGTGCCGGGCAGGGTCCGGCCAAGGAGAGCGCTTTGTCCGTCACCTCACCGCTTGTCGCCCGTCAGAAATCGGCTACAGACATGAAGAGCCGCCCGAGCGGCGTGGTCTTCTCGCTGAAGCTGGCGGTCTACGTCGCGCTTCTTGCGCACGGCATGCTGTTCGCACTGTCTGCGTTCGTCATCCTGAAGATCGTCGGCGTGCTGCTGATCGGCGCGACCTATGCGCACGGCGTCGAGTTGCAGCACCAGGCGCTGCATTACCAGGGGTTCCGCAGCAAGCGGCTCAATACGGTGTTCGGCGTGCTGGTCGGCATGCCGATGCTGGTGTCGTTCCATGCTTACCAGGACAGCCACCTGCGTCATCACCGGTTGCTCGGCACGCCCGAGAACAAGGAATTCTTCAACTATGGCGACCAGTACGGCGCCAGCCCGGTCGTGAGCGTCGGACTGTGGGCGTGGCGGCTGTCGATGGCCGCGCACTATCTGCAGTTCGGGAAGAACGTCGCGAAACTCGTCGTGCCGGGCGCGCGCTTCGGCGACAACCCGCTCGTGTCGAAGGCGATTCGCCGCGATCATCTGCTGATGGTCGCGGCGATCGCGCTGCTGGCCGGCGTGTCGGTCGCGCTGCACACGTGGTTCGTCGTGTGGGTGTGGGTCGTGCCGCTCGTGCTCGTCGCGGCGCCGGTGCATGCGCTGATCGAGATGCCCGAGCATTACCGCTGCGAGCTGACGAGCACCGATCCGTTTCGCAACACGCGCACGATCGAGAGCAATGCATTCATGACGTGGTTCACCAACGGCAACAACTATCATGTCGAGCACCACATGATGCCGAACCTGCCGATCGAGCGGCTGCACGATCTGCACGGCGTGATCGCGCTACGTATCCGTTATTACCACCGCACCTATCGCCAGTTCTACTACGCGTTGCTGCGCGGCCGGCTGGCGCCGCGCACGGTGGACGACGACGCGGACGAGCGCGAAGCCGATGCCGACGCGGCCGCGTCGGCCTCCACGCAGTCGGCATGAGTGCCGCGCGGCCGGTCACGAACCCGAACGCTTCCCGATGACGGTGACGACGATGCTCTATCCGGAACTTTTCAGATCGCTCGAGGCCGTGCGCTGGGACATGGAGAAGGACATTCCGTGGGACAAGTTCGACGCTTCGCTGCTCACCGACGAGCAGGCGAAGACGAT